>NZ_JALPRG010000001.1:0-820417 GCF_030464945.1 Paraburkholderia sp. CHISQ3 | reverse complement strand
GGGGTGGGTCAGATTTAGATGAAATCGGTGGGTTAAGACTCGGTGGAAATCAACAACGGTCAGCCGCGCTGAGTGAACTCGTCTTTGCTTGCCATAGACGCCGGAAGCCGACCACTCTCTCCGCAACATCCGCATCTAGCTGCCGGAAGATGCGATGGTCCGTACAGAAGGAGAATGCAGAGCCCCATGCGCGGACCGTATTCGAGACGCGCCAGAGCGTGCTGAGCAGAGTTGGATCGGAGCCTAACGTCATAGGCTCCGACGTGCCAGTCTTCAGATGTCGTTGACTTGTGAGCGCTTTGTCGCAGAGCGCATCCACCTTGGCTAGCAAGGAGGCACGTGCTCGTTTTCCCGGCGAGATGGCCTCTGGAGATACGTCACAGCCAAGAAACGAGAATCCCTTCTTGGTTTCCCCCGCCGCTGCCTTCGCCGAGGCTGCGGGAGTACCCTTTGTTGGCGGGTCGTAAGCATCGAGCCCAAATCGCTTGAGCTCATGCTTAAGCTGTTTCAAGCCTTTCAAGGCACGACTCCGATTTGGAGCAAAAATTATCAAATCATCGATATAGCGTACGGACATTGTGCCGCCCGTATTTAGTTGCTCGTCTATCTCATGGAGAAGAAGATTGCACAGGAGCGGTGACAGGCAAGAACCTTGCGCGACGCCACGAGACGCCAGCGGAAAAATGTCTTTGTGCTCGCGAAGCTCTGCAAGGTTGTCGAGTTCAACATTGACTGCCCGTGTCAGCAGCGCGTCGAACTCCGGGTCGGCCGTATGCTTCGTGACGATCGCCAGGAGGTCTGTTTTTGGAACCTGCGTAAAAAAATCTCTGATATCGGTCCGTACGTAGTACTGGTATCGAATGGTGCCCGCGTAGGTTTGCGCGATAGCTTTCGCGACTCCGCCCTCTTTTACACCACCGTGATTCCATGCCTTTTTCTGAATGCTTTGAACGAAAGGCAAACCAGTCAGCACATCAAGGATCGCTCGTTGTACGACACGCGACGCAATCGGCGCAATCACAATGGGCCGCCTGGCTGTCTTGCCGAGTTTTCTGGCGGCAACGCCGCGAGCCGGCGGAAACTTAAAGGTCTCGGCTGCCAGTTGTGTGCGAAGGTCGCTGATGTTCTGCTCAAGCCGCAACTGGAATTGCTTTGCTTCGTCCCGCGTGCTTTCAGAGGTGGAAATCAGAGCGTTGGCCAGCACTGAACGCGCTGCCTTGCGTAGGTTCGGTTTACGGCAAACCTTCCTGTAGAGGATACCCATTCTTTTTGCTTTTTATGTTGGGTACGGGGCCGCATTGGTAAGCTTGCCCCAAGCCCGAAGAGTCACTTTCCTGCGGGCGCGCCGATGCTATGGCTGACCCGTCCGGCGAGACATTGCTGCACGCCGGGCGCTCCGTGCGAATTTGCGGTTCCGGAGGCCGGACCACTCAGCACGAGGCACAAGAACAAAGCGCAAGCGGACGCGCCGCCGCTGACGCGCCAACCGCTGGCACGTTTTTGCTTTCCGCCTGAAACGTCACATTCGCCTCCAATTCTAGGGTTTTTGCCCGAGCTGGCAAGCGCCGCGAAGCGTCAAGGCCGCCCAAGCCTGAAAATAAAGTCTACCGACCGTCCAATGCGACCTCAAAACGGCTGAAGCTACGGTGTAGCGGCTGACTGCGAGGCTTGGGCTGTTTCCTGCGGGCGCGCCGATGCTATGGCTGACCCGTCCGGCGAGACATTGCTGCACGCCGGGCGCTCCGTGCGAATTTGCGGTTCCGGAGGCCGGACCACTCAGCACGAGGCACAGAAGAACTGCATTAGTGATACCAGAATTCGGTTGCGCTTACAAGGCGAGCACCGAACTGGCCTTCGGATGCGCAATCGCTTTAGCAATCAATGGGGCGGGAGCGCGGGGGCCGAGTGCGACGAGAGGGGATGCGGATAAAGATGCATGGGCAGATGCGGGAAGCGGTGGAGTCACTGGCACGGGGGCCGGAAGATTATCCTGCCAAGGCCGTGGAACAGATCTTGGTTGAAGAACCGGCAATCAAAGTCTTGAGTTGTACACAGGCGAAAGGTTGAACCTCCCCCGCTCCCCCTCTATTCCAGGAGATATAGTCGACAGACAGACTCAACGGCAATACACCTAATCTGGAATTCGTCGAGAAACAGCACGCCGAGATGCGCGAGCGTGATCTCGCCAGGCTGCGGCGGATTGCGCCCGCCGACCAGCGCCCCGGCACTCGACGAATGATGCGGCGCACGAAACGGACGACGGCGCCAGTGCGTCGGAGAGAAGCCGGCGGCGCTAGCGGACAGCAATGCGGCGGAGGTGAGCGCCTCGTCGTCGGTCATCGGTGGCAGCAGGCTGGGCAGGCGGGCCGCGAGCATCGACTTGCCCGCGCCGGGCGGCCCGACCATCAGCACGTGATGTCCGCCTGCCGCGGCGACTTCGAGCGCGCGGCGTGCGGCCCGCTGACCGATGACGTCGAGCATGTCAGGCAGGGTGGCGGACGACGTCGCTTCGACAGGAGGGGGCGGTTCGACAGGCGAGAGCCGTCCGTCTTCGACACCCGCAAGGTGTGCGCACAGCGACGGCAGATCGGGCGCGCCGTAGACGGCTACACCGGGCACCAGCGCTGCTTCAGCCGCGCTCGCGGCGGGCAGATAGAGTTCGGGCGTGCGCCTTGGCGCTGTGTCCGCGCTGTCTGCGTGCTGATCGCCCAGATCGCGCGCCGTGCCGCACGCCATCGCGAAGGCGCCGCGCATCGGGCGCAAGGCGCCGGTCAACGACAGCTCGCCGGCGAATTCACGATTGAGCAGCGATTCAGCGGGGATTTGTCCGCTGGCCGCGAGGATGCCGAGCGCGATCGGCAGATCGAAACGGCCGGATTCTTTAGGAAGATCGGCGGGCGCGAGGTTGACTGTGATCCGGCGCACCGGAAAGTCGAGCCCGCAGTTTTGCAGCGCGGCTCGCACACGCTCGCGGCTTTCGCGGACCTCGAGGTCCGGCAGGCCGACGATCGAAAAAGAAGGCAGCCCGTTGGCGAGATGAACCTCGACGGTAACTTCGGGCGCGCGGCCAGCGGCCGGCGCGCGGCTGCGCACCACGGCAAGCGACATGTTTTCTCCCGTCGAAGGCGCGCTATGTAGCGTAGCGCCCCTTCCTCAATACGCTGACGACGTCACGGCGCGCCTGCCGATGATGCGTAGGTCAGACCGGGCTCAGGAAGACTGCGTGACGGGCAGCTTCTGTTCGAGCTCGGCGACGCGGCGCTCGAGTTCTTCGAGCCGGGCCCGCGTGCGTACCAGCACCTGGGTCTGCGTGTCGAATTCCTCGCGCGTCACCAGGTCGAGCTTCGAGAAGCCCTGCGACAGCACGGCCTTGACGTTGCGCTCGACATCCTTCGCCGGCGAGTTCTTGAGCAGATCGCTAAAGCGCGCCTGCAGATCGTTGAAGACATCGTTGGGTTGTTTCATCGTGTTTCCCTTGATTGCACAAAGACTGTGCATGTTTCGTTACCGCTGTGCTCCGCGATGGCGCGTGAGCGAATGTGGTGCATCGATCGTGCTCTGCGTCCGTCCGATGAACGCGTTTGGTGCGTGCCATCACACCTCGATCACGCTTCGGGCTTGCAAACACTCTAGCAACGATCCACGCGGCATGCCACCGCGCCCCGACTACGTTAGCCATCCGGCCGAGCCCGCGAAGCAGCCCTGCAGCGCACGCAGCGCGACAGTCTGCCACACACATGGCATGCGAGTTGCTGTTACTGCCCCGCGCGCACTGCCGGGTCGCCCGGCGGCGCAATGGAGGCAGTTCGAAAGCAATTGCCCTGTCGACGCACCACGCATACGGGTTACCAGCAGGTCAGGCAAGGGTTACGGGTTAGCAAGGGTTACGCAACTAAAAGCGAGGATGTCATGAAACTCATTACCGCAATCATCAAGCCGTTCAAGCTCGATGAGGCGCGCGAAGCCTTGTCGGCCATCGGCGTCTCCGGGATCACGGTCACGGAAGTCAAAGGCTTCGGGCGTCAGAAAGGGCATACCGAACTGTATCGGGGCGCGGAGTACGTCGTCGATTTCCTGCCGAAGGTGAAGATCGAGGCCGCGGTCTCGGACGACCTCGTCGACCAGGCGATCGAGGCACTCGAACGTGCGGCACGCACCGGGAAAATCGGCGACGGGAAGATCTTTGTCACCCCGATCGAACAAGTGATTCGGATCCGCACCGGGGAGACCGGCGCGGACGCCCTGTAAAAAAACAGCGACAAGAGAAGAGGAAACAGAGATGCGCAAATTATTGATGTCCTTGCTGATGGCCGGTTCGCTGGTCGCGGGCGGTATCGGGGCCGCGGTGGCGGACGACGCTTCGGCGCCGGTTGCCGCCTCGGCGGCCGCTTCCGACACGACGGCGAGCGCGCCGGCACCGGACGCGTCGGCAGCCGCCGCCGCTTCGGCGCCTGCCGCCGACGCTTCCGCTGCTCCAGCGGCAAGCGCTGCCGCCGCGCCTGACGCATCGGCTGCTTCGGCTGCCGCTGCAGCCGCACCCGCTGCGCCGACCGCGCCGTTCTCGGTCGATTCGTCGAAGATCAACTCGGGCGACACCGCCTGGATGCTGACCTCCACCGCGCTCGTGCTGTTCATGACGATCCCTGGCCTCGCGCTGTTCTACGCGGGCATGGTGCGCAAGAAGAACGTGCTGGCGACGCTGATGCAAAGCTTCGCGATCACCTGCGTCGTGACCATCATCTGGACCGTGATCGGCTACAGCCTTGCGTTCACGCCGGGCGGTTCGTTCCTCGGTGGTTTCTCGCGGGTGTTCCTGTCGGGCATGAACTACATCAAGGGCGACAAGGCCACGACGCTGACCGTCAGCCATCTGGCCACGACGATTCCGGAGTCGGTCTACTTCGTCTATCAGATGACGTTCGCGATCATCACGCCGGCGCTGATTACCGGTGCGTTCGCTGACCGCATGAAGTTCTCCGCGATGCTGGTGTTCATGAGCCTGTGGTCGATCATCGTCTACTCGCCGATCGCGCACATGGTGTGGGAACCGACCGGCTGGCTGGCTAGCGCAGGCATCCTCGACTTCGCAGGCGGCACGGTGGTGCACATCAACGCCGGTGTGGCTGGCCTCGTGTGCTGCCTGGTGCTCGGCAAGCGTGTCGGCTATGGTAAGGACGTGATGGCGCCGCATAACCTCGTGCTGACGCTGGTCGGTGCCTCGATGCTGTGGGTTGGCTGGTTCGGCTTCAACGCGGGTTCGGCTGTTGCAGCTGACGGCCGTGCCGGCTTCGCCATGCTGACGACGCAGATTGCGACCGCCATGGCTGCACTGGGCTGGATGTTTGCCGAATGGATCGCGAAGGGTAAGCCGTCGGTGCTCGGCATCGTGTCGGGTGCAGTGGCTGGCCTCGTGGCGATTACGCCGGCATCGGGCTTCGTCGGTGTGATCGGTGCGCTCGTGATCGGTCTGGTTGCTGGTGTGATCTGCTTCTGGTCGGCCTCGTGGCTCAAGCACAAGCTCGGCTACGACGATTCGCTCGACGCGTTCGGCGTGCACTGCATCGGCGGGATTGTCGGTGCGCTGCTGACCGGTGTGTTCGCGGTGAAGGACATCGGCGGCGCGGATGGCAGCGTGATCCTGCAGGCCAAGGGCGTGCTGACTACATTGATCTACAGCGGCGTAGTGAGCTACATCCTGCTGAAGGTGATCGACATGGTGATCGGTCTGCGCGTGACGGAAGAAGAGGAACGCGAAGGTCTCGACATCGTGCTGCATGGCGAGCATGTCGAATAAGTTTTCGTAAGAGCAACAGCAGTCGTCCGGCATGCGAGACCCTGCCGGACGATTCAGGCAGCGACCTGGCCCGCCACCTGGCGGGCTTTTTTTCGCCTGTCGCGCAGCGCTGCCAGCCGCAAAAGAAGGCCGTCCCGGCGATGCCGCAGCACCTACAATCGAATAGACCGCCGCGTGGGTACGGTTCGCTATGGCGCCCCGGCCGGCTGTACGACTGGCCGGATAATCCCGTCCCGGTGATTCCCGGCCGGATTCCCAACCGATAACGCGCCGCTATCGGGCCGATATAAAACCTTGTTTGCAGGAGGGTGGCCCCGGGCTTGCGTCTTGCGCGATCATCCCAACATGCAAGGGGCAAATACCCCCGCTTCCCTCTACAATCGCTCCTTTAGCCCGTGAGTGCTCAATGGTTCCGCACCTAGTCACCGCGTTGAACGGTCCACTGCTCGATCTCGAGCGGCGGATTCTCGACGCTACGCCTGCCATCGAACGCTGGTTCCGGCTCGAATGGCAGGAACATACGCCGCCGTTCTACTGTTCGGTGGATCTGCGCAACGCGGGCTTCAAGCTCGCGCCGGTCGATACCAACCTGTTTCCCGGGGCATTCAACAATCTGCCGCAGGAAGTGCTGCCGCTCGCCGTGCAGGCCGCGATGGCGTCGATCGAAAAAATCTGCCCGGACGCGAAGAATCTGCTGGTCATTCCCGAGCGTCACACGCGTAACGCATTTTATCTGGAGAATGTCGCACGACTTGCGACCATCATGCGCCAGGCGGGCCTGCACGTCCGTTTCGGAACGCTCGATGAAACCATCGTCGGACCGGTCACGATCGCGTTGTCCGATGGTCAGAAAATCGTGCTCGAGCCGCTTGAGCGTTCCGCTCGCCGGCTCGGTCTGAAGAATTTCGATCCGTGTTCGATTCTGCTGAACAACGATCTGTCCGGTGGCATTCCGCCGGTGCTCGAAAATCTGCACGAGCAGTATCTGCTGCCGCCGTTGCATGCGGCATGGGCCGTGCGCCGCAAGTCGACGCACTTCTCGTGCTACGACGAAGTCGCGAAGAAGTTCGCGAAGATGGTCGAAATCGACCCGTGGATGATCAATCCGTATTTCGCGCATGTCGAAGACGTCGATTTCGAGGCGCGTACCGGTGAAGCCGCGCTCGCCGACGCTATCGACGGCGTGCTGAAGAAGATCGCGAAGAAATACCGCGAGTACGGCATTTCCGAAAAGCCGTATGTCGTCGTCAAGTCCGATGCCGGTACCGACGGCAAGGGTGTGATGACCGTGCACGATGCATCGGAAGTCGCTGCGCTGACGAGCCGCGAACGCACGAAGATGTCGAGCGCGAAAGATGGGCTCGATGTGCACGACGTGATCGTGCAGGAAGGGGTCTATACGTTCGAGCGGATCGGCGAGGAAGTGGCCGAACCGGTGGTGTACATGATCGACCGCTATGTGGTCGGCGGTTTTTATCGCGTGCACGGCAGCCGCGAGCGCGATCAGAATCTGAACGCGCCCGGCATGCACTTCGTGCCGCTCGGCTTCGAACATACCGCGTTGCCCGATGCGCACGCGAAACCCGGCGCCGCGCCGCCTAACCGCTTCTATATGTACGGCGTGGTAGCACGGCTCGGGTTGCTGGCGGCATCGGTGGAACTGGAACGAACCGACCCGGAAGCGATTCAGGTGTAAAGGTCGCGCTGCAATCTGCGCTGCGGTTGGTAGTCCATTCCGCCGCGCAATCTGCAGTGCAGTCGATATTCAACGCCGAGGCCCGCGAGGCCGCAACAGGGACTTCATGGACATTCTCTTTATCGCGGATCCGCTGGACCGCTTCAAGATCTACAAGGATTCGACCTACGCGATGATGGCCGAGGCCGCGAAGCGCGGCCACACGCTGTATGCATGCGAGCCGGAAGATCTGGCGTGGACCGGCGGTGACGTCGAGGCGAACGTGCGGCGCTTTGCGATCGTCGGCGACCAGACCGATGGGCACCGCTCGCCGTGGTATGCGGCGGAGCGGTCCGAGGTGCGCTCGCTGAAGCGCTTCGGCGCCGTACTGATGCGCAAGGACCCGCCGTTCGACATGGAGTACGTGACGTCGACGTGGTTGCTCGAACTCGCTGAACGTGGCGGCGCGCGCATCTTCAACAAGCCGCAGGCGATTCGCGATCATTCGGAAAAGCTCGCGATCGGCGAGTTTCCGCAGTTCGTCGCACCGACGCTCGTTACGCGCGATGCGGCGCGTCTGCGTGCCTTCCACGAGCAACACGGCGATGTGATCCTGAAACCGCTCGACGGCATGGGCGGCATGGGCGTGTTTCGCGTGAAGGCCGATGGCATGAATCTCGGCTCGATCATCGAAATGCTCAGCGAGGATGGCGCGCGCTCGGTGATGGCGCAGAAGTTCATCCCCGACATCAAGGACGGCGACAAGCGCATCCTGCTGATCGGCGGCGAGCCGGTGCCGTATTCGCTCGCACGCATTCCGCAAGGTAACGAGGTGCGCGGCAATCTGGCAGCGGGTGGACTCGGCGTCGCCCAGCCGCTCACCGCGCACGACCGCGAAATTGCCGCGGCGCTCGGCCCGGTGCTGGCCGCGCGCGGCCTGCTGCTCGTCGGGCTCGATGCAATCGGCGACTGGCTGACCGAAGTGAACGTCACAAGCCCGACGTGTTTTCGCGAAATCATGGATCAGACCGGCTTCGATGTGGCGGCGATGCTGGTTGACGCGCTGGAGCGCGCGGTCGGTTGAGTATCGCTGCAGGAGACGCGCCCGTTGCACGAAACCGAACGCGTGCCGGGCACGAACGCTGAAGAAGCGCGAAAATGGACTGGTACAATGCCCGCTCTCCGGAACCTGCGTCATCTGACAAAACGCTGACGACGCACCCGGCACAGGATATCGGGCATGGTTGCCGTGCCGTTGCCCATGGGCCCAGCCCGTGGCGCGACGCGTTCGGGCCCATTCGATCATCGGCCGGTCGGAAGGGCGAACAAAGGCAAACAGGCGCGCTGCCGGGCAACGCGCCTGGACCGCGAATCAGGCCGTTTTAGCTGCAAAACCGATATGGCAGGCATTCTGATCATTGCGCACGCTCCGCTCGCTTCCGCGTTACGCGAGTGTGTCGCTCATATTTACGGCGGACTACCCGCACGCATCGGCGTGATCGATGTGATGCCCAACTGCGATCCGACCAACGTCGTCGCGTTCGCGCATGCGGAGATCGACCGGCTCAAGGAAGAGAACGGTGCGCTCGTGCTGACCGACATGTTCGGTGCGACACCGTCGAACATCGCCGGCAATCTCGCGTCGCTACCCGACGTGCGTGTGCTGGCCGGCGTGAACCTGGCGATGCTGGTGCGTGCGGTCTGTTATCGCGCCACGCCGCTCGACACGCTCGTCGACAAGGCGCTCGCCGGTGCGACCAAGGGCATTCATGCGATCACGCCGGGCACACCGGCCGCGGCTTCGATGGGCAGCCCGTGCGACTGTGTAGCGACTGCGCAGCCCGAGGCCGCGATCGCACAGAAAAGCACCACCCCGTAGTACCGTCACCGTTTCGTTTTTAACAATACAACCTGCGCTTCGGACGATTACATGCTGCAACAGGAAACGACCATCGTGAACAAGCTGGGGTTGCATGCGCGTGCCTCGGCCAAGCTGACGCAACTGGCAGGCAACTATCAGTCGGAAATATGGATGAGCCGCAACGGTCGGCGCATCAACGCGAAGAGCATCATGGGCGTGATGATGCTGGCAGCAGGCATCGGTAGTACCGTGCTGATCGAAACCGAAGGCACGGACGAAAAAGATGCGATGGACGCGCTACTGAAGCTGATTGCCGACAAGTTCGGCGAGGGCCAGTAATCCGCCGGTCTCGATGCGTGTACTACGCAAGAAAAGCCGCGGCCTGCCGCGGCTTTTTTTATGGTCTTTTTAGCGCTATTACGCGGGTTTTTGCGCAACCTGCGATGTTGCGCCGCACATCGGCAACGCACGCATGAACGGGCTGCGGAATTTATAATGGCCGCCGGGGTCTGAGAGCTAGCTCTGCAGCGGTTTGCCGCGGCATCACACAACTAGAGGAGGTGCGCGTGTCTTTCACGCTGCATGGAATTCCCGTGTCACGCGGTATCGCCATCGGGCGGGCTTATCTGATCGCCCCGGCTGCACTCGACGTCGACCACTACCTGATCGAACCCGCCCAGATGGAAGGCGAGATCGAGCGTTTTCGCTCGGCCCAGCAACGCGTGCATGTCGAACTCGACGCGCTGCGCGCGGATCTCGCCGCCGACGCGCCCAGCGAAATGGGCGCGTTCATCAACGTCCATTCAATGATCCTGAACGACGCGATGCTCGTGCAGGAAACCATCGACCTCGTCCGCACGCGCCGCTATAACGTCGAATGGGCGCTGACCGAGCAGCTCGAACGTCTGTCGCGGCACTTCGACGACATCGAAGACGAGTACCTGCGCGAACGCAAGGCCGACATCGAGCAGGTGGTCGAGCGGTTGCTGAAAGCGCTCGCGGGCGCATCGCCGTCGCCGCTCGACGGCGTGCATGGCAGCTGCGACGAGATGATCGTCGTAGCGCACGACATCGCGCCTGCCGACATGATGCAGTTCAAGACGCAGACGTTTCAGGGCTTCGTCACGGACCTCGGCGGCCGCACATCGCATACGGCGATCGTCGCGCGCAGCCTCGGCATTCCGGCGGCGGTCGGCGTGCAGCACGCGAGTGCGCTGATTCGCCAGGACGATCTGATTATCGTCGACGGCGATCATGGCATCGTGATCGTCGATCCGGCGCCGATCGTGCTCGAAGAGTATTCGTATCGGCAGAGCGAGAAAGCGCTCGAGCAACGCAAGTTGCAGCGCCTGAAATTTTCGCCCACGCAGACGCTGTGCGGCACGCGCATCGAACTGTGCGCGAACATCGAACTGCCCGACGACGCAATCGCGGCCGTCGAAGCCGGCGCGATGGGCGTCGGGCTGTTTCGCACCGAATTCCTCTTCATGAACACGAAGGACCGCCTGCCTGAAGAGGAAGAGCAGTTCGCCGCCTACCGCCGTGCGGTCGAGCTGATGAACGGCCTGCCGGTGACAATCCGTACGATCGATGTCGGCGCGGATAAACCGCTCGAATCGATCAGCGGTGGCGACGGGTATGAGACCGCGGCGAACCCGGCCCTGGGTCTGCGCGCTATCCGCTGGAGTCTGTCCGAGCCGCAGATGTTCCTCACGCAGTTGCGCGCGATCCTGCGGGCGTCGGCATTCGGTTCGGTGAAGATTCTGATTCCGATGCTTGCGCACGCGCAGGAAATCGACCAGACGCTCGATCTGATCCGCGAAGCCAAGCGCCAGCTCGATGACGCGGGTCTTGCCTACAATCCGAACGTGCAGGTCGGCGCGATGATCGAGATTCCGGCTGCGGCGATCGCCTTGCCGCTGTTCCTGAAGCGGCTCGATTTCCTGTCGATCGGTACCAACGATCTGATCCAGTACACGCTCGCCATCGATCGTGCGGACAACGCGGTCGCGCATCTGTACGATCCGCTGCATCCGGCGGTGCTGCATCTGATCGCGTTCACGCTGCGCGAAGCGAAGCGCGCCGGCGTACCGGTGTCGGTGTGCGGGGAAATGGCCGGCGATCCGGCGCTGACGCGTCTGCTGCTCGGCATGGGGCTGACCGAGTTCTCGATGCATCCGAGCCAGTTGCTGGTCGTCAAGCAGGAAGTGCTGCGCTCCCACCTGAAGACGCTCGAGAAGCCGGTGGCCGATGTGCTGGCCTCGTTCGAACCGGAAGAAGTGCAGGCGGCGCTGAAGCGGGTCGCGGAAATCTGAGTACGCGTCTCGCGTAAAACTCTTCGCGCAAAACCTCTCGCGCGCAACCCTCAGGCGATACGATGCCGTCCGCCGCACACCGGGCAATCCGGTTGCCGCGCGATGCGCATCGTGTTCCATTCCATCCGCAGTGAGTCGAGCATCATCAGCCGGCCGGTGAGCGTCGTGCCGACACCGGCGATCACGCGCAGGGCCTCGGCGGCCTGCATCGCACCGATGATGCCGACCGTCGGCGCAAAGACCCCCATCGTCGAACACGCGACTTCCTCGAACGGTTGATCTTCCGGGAAGATGCACGCGTAGCACGGCGATGCGTCGTCGCGGAAATCGAACGTACTGATCTGGCCATCGAAACGCAACGCCGCGCCCGACACGAGCGGCACGCGATGCGCGACGCACGCGCGGTTGATCGCGTGGCGGGTTGCAAAGTTGTCCGTGCAGTCGAGCACGACGGTGGCGTGCGGCACGGCTGTGTCGAGCCAGGCATCGTCTGCGCGCGCTGTTACCGCGTTCACGACGACATCGGGATTCAACAGGCCGATCGCGTCGCGTCCGGACTCGACCTTGCTGCGTCCCACCGACGCCGTGACGTGCAGGATCTGGCGTTGCAGGTTGGTCAGATCGACGGTATCGGCGTCGACGAGCGTGATCTGTCCAACACCCGCTGCGGCCAGATACATCGCTGCCGGCGATCCGAGTCCGCCTGCGCCGACGACGATCGCGTGCGCATCGAGAAAACGCTGCTGCGCCTCGATGCCGAGTTCGTCGACAAGGATGTGGCGGGAATAGCGGAGGAGTTGATCGTCGTTCATGGCGGGGCGCGTCGTCGTTATCGTTATTCTAGTCGCGCGGGAGAAGTGTCTTCGCAGCGTGCGCTGCGAAGACACGGCAGGCTGAAGCGTTACTTGCCTTGCGAGGCCGGCACCGGTGCCGACGCGGGCGTCGCTGCTCCCGGCGTAACCGGCAGAGCAGGCTTCACGGCGACTGGCGCAGAAGCCGACTGGGCCGGCTTGTTCTGCGCGAGCCGGCGTTCCATGGCCGACTTCGATTCCTGCACCGGCTTGCCTTCCAGCTTGTTCAGCGCCTGTTGCAGCATGAAGTCGTCGGCGGAACCGAACTCGATCGGCTTGCGATCGCGGTCCTTCTGGCGTTGCTCCGGCGTCTTCTTGTCGTTCTGCTCTTCAAGTAGACGCAGCTGGTCCATGCGTTCCTGTTCGCGCTGGTCCTCTTCCTTCTTCTCGTTCGGATCCTGCGTGTTCGCAAGGTGGTTCGAGTAGTCGACTTCGCGCGTGACGAGTGCGTCGTCCGGATCGCCTTCAGCGTATTGATCGACCGCGATGTCCGGGCGGATACCCTTGTTCTGGATCGAACGGCCGCTCGGCGTGTAGTAGTACGCCGTGGTGAGGCGCAGGGCGGTGTCGGCGGTCATCGGGCGGACCGTCTGCACCGAACCCTTACCGAAGGTCGTCTTGCCGACGATCAGCGCACGGTGTTGATCCTGCAGCGCACCCGCGACGATTTCGGAGGCCGACGCCGAGTAGGCGTTGGTCAGCACGATCATCGGTACGGTCTTGAAGATTGGCGGCAGATCCTTCAGCGGATCGCTGTCGAACGAAGGCAGGCGGTAGTTATCGTAATTGTCGCGATACACCTGCTTCGAATCCGGGATCTGGCCGTTCGTCGAGACGACGACCGAATCCGGCGGCAGGAACGCACCGGCCACGCCGACCGCGCTTTGCAGCAGACCGCCGCCGTTATTGCGCAGATCGAGAATCAGGCCCTTCAGGTTCGGCTGCTGGCGCGCGAGGTCCCTGAGCTTGGCGGCGAGATCAGGCGTCGTGCGTTCCTGGAAGCTCGTGATGCGGATATAGCCGTAGCCTGGCGCGGGGACCTTCATCTTCACGCTTTGCACGTTGATGATCGCGCGTGTCACCGTGAGCGGGAACGTGCGGTCGTCGGTCTTGCGGAAGATGGTCAGCGTGACCTTGGTGCCCGGGTCGCCGCGCATCTGCTTGACCGCCTGGTCGAGCGTCATGCCGCGAACCGGCTTGTCGTTGATGCGTGTGATGAGATCGCCCGGACGGATGCCGGCGCGGAACGCGGGCGTGTCCTCGATCGGCGAGATCACCTTGATCAGCCCGTCTTCCGACGAAATTTCGATGCCGAGACCCGCGAAGCGGCCCTTGGTCTGCTCCTGCAGTTCCTGGTAATCGGTCTTGTCGAGATACGACGAGTGCGGGTCGAGACTCGCGACCATCCCCTTGATCGCCGCGGTAAGCAGCTTCTTGTCGTCGACCGGTTCGACGTACTCATGCTTGATCTGTCCGAATACTTCGGCGAAGAGACGGAGCTGGTCGAGCGGCAGCGGGGCAGAGGCGGCTTGCTGGGCGGAGGCGGACAGTTGCAGCGTGGCAAACACGCCGGTGGCAAGGCCCGCAGCGATCAGGCCGATGTTTTTCAGATTCTTTCGCATAGAGTGGGGCAGTCGGGAGCGCGTGGCAGCGTCAGGTAGAAAGCGACGGACAAGTATAACTGCACACCTGCCCAGGCTGTGAGCGGTGACGCAATCGCGGTTCGACAGTCGCTGTCGAGGGTGGTTCGGGCTTCGGGCGCGGTTGTGCCAAAGAAATGTGCGGTAACGGTCGGGCGGGTGGCGCGGCGGTGTACGGCGAGCCGCCGCGCCTCGCGATCAACCCGCCTTGCCCTGCTTCGCGACCGCGGCCTGCGCCTGCGCGATCGCTTCCTGGTCGCCGAGGTAGTAGTGCGTGAGCGGCTTCAGGTTCTCATCGAGTTCATAGACGAGCGGGATCCCGTTCGGAATATTCAGGCCGACGATATCGTTGTCCGAAATACCGTCGAGGTACTTGATCAGCGCGCGCAGCGAGTTGCCGTGCGCCGCGATCAGCACCTTGCGACCCGACTTGACGGCCGGCGCGATCGATTCGTTCCAGATCGGCAGTACGCGCGCGACCGTGTCCTTCAGACACTCGGTGAGCGGCAGATCGGCGCGCGGCACCTTCGTGTAGCGCGGGTCGGCGTAGGCGGTGCGCTCGTCGGACGGGTCGAGTGCGGGCGGCGGCGTGTCGTAGCTGCGGCGCCAGACCAACACCTGCTCGTCGCCGTACTTCGCCGCGGTTTCGGCCTTGTTCAACCCCGACAGCGCGCCGTAGTGGCGCTCGTTCAGACGCCACGAGTGCACGACCGGCAGATACATCAAATCCATCTGATCCTGCACGTGCCAGAGCGTACGGATCGCGCGCTTCAGCACGGATGTGTAGGCGATATCGAACGTGTAGCCCGATTCCTTCAGCAGGACGCCGGCTTGCTGCGCCTCGCGGTTACCCTGCTCGGTCAGGTCGACGTCGACCCAGCCGGTGAAGCGGTTTTCCTTGTTCCACGTCGATTCGCCGTGGCGGATGAGAACGAGTTTGTACATGGTGCCGGTCGGTAGTAAGGAAGCGGTAAAGCGTCGGGCCGAGGTGCCGAAAGCGGACGGTCGTATCGGCGACAGGCGGTTATTTTATAATGGCTGGATTCTCCTTTTCGATTTCTCTCTTTTTCGGCGGATTTTCCGTGAAGTTTTTCACCGATTACACAAACCTTGTACTCATCGCGATCGTCCTCATTTCTGGTGGGTTGCTCCTGTGGCCGGCGCTCAGCCGCCGTGGCCGCGGCGGTGTTACCGCCGGCGAAGCCACGCAACTGATCAACCGGCGCAACGCCGTGGTCGTCGATCTGCGTTCGGCGGCGGATTTCGCGACCGGCCATCTGCCGTCGGCACGCCACGTCGAATTTGCCGAATTGCAGGCAAAGGTTGGCCAGCTTGTGAAGAACAAGAACAATCCGGTGCTGCTGGTGTGTCAGACTGGCCAGCAGTCGAACAAGGCGGTGCGCGTCGTGCAGGATGCGGGTTACGCCGAAGTCCATGTTCTGCAGGGCGGTCTCAACGCCTGGCAGCAGGCCGGCATGCCGGTCGTGAAGCAAGGAGCTGCAAAGTGAACAAAGTGATCATGTACAGCACGCAGGTGTGTCCGTATTGCCAGATGGCCGAACGTCTTTTAAAGTCGCGCGGCGTCGAGCATGTTGAAAAAGTGCTCATCGACAAGGATCCGACCCGGCGCGAAGAAATGATGACGCGTACCGGCCGGCGTACGGTGCCGCAGGTATTCATCGGCGACACACATGTGGGCGGTTACGATGATCTCTCCGCGCTCGACCGCAAGGGCGGTCTGACGCCGCTGCTGGAAGTTGCCGCTTAAGCCGTCCGGTCGACGCGGTGCCAGACGACCCGGCGGCGCGGCGCGAGAGCCGGTCCTGTCGGGCCCCGTAACGGGGCGGCGTAGCAGTACACCGAACTGGCGGACCATGGAAACATGGCCCGCCGCAACTACATTCAGGGAATCACTTAATCATGTCCGACGAGAATAACCAGCCGTTCTTCAACATCCAGCGTGTCTACTTGAAGGACATGTCGCTCGAGCAACCGAACTCGCCGGCCATCTTCCTCGAACAGGAAATGCCGTCGGTCGAGGTCGAAGTCGACGTGAAGGCCGAACGCCTCGCAGAAAGCGTGTTTGAAATCCTCGTTACCGGCACCGTGACCGCCAAGGTTTCGGACAAGGTCGCGTTCCTGATCGAAGCGAAGCAGGCCGGCATTTTCGACATCCGCAACATTCCGGCAGAACAGGTCGATCCGCTCGTCGGCATCGCTTGCCCGACCATCCTGTTCCCGTATCTGCGCTCGAACATCGCCGACGCGATCACCCGCGCAGGTTTCCCGCCCATCCATCTCGCCGAAATCAACTTCCAGGCGCTCTACGAGCAGCGTCTCGCGCAGATTGCGTCGCAGGAAAGCGCGGCGCAAAGCACCGCGAAACACTGACGCTCGCGCACGGTGCCGGGTATGAAGGTTGCCGTCCTCGGCGCCGGTGCATGGGGCACCGCACTTGCCGGCCATCTGGCCGCGCGGCACGATGCGGTGCTCTGGGCGCGCGACAGCGCGCTCGTCGCCGAACTCTCCACAGCACATGAAAACGCCCACTATCTAGCGGGCGTTGCCTTGCCGCGCGCGCTGCGCTATGAAACGCAGCTTGCCGCCGCGCTCGCGCACGGCGCCGCAGACGACGCGCTGTGTGTCGTCGCGACGCCGGTTGCAGGGCTGCGCGGACTGCTGCGCGCGATGCGCGATGCGGCGGCGGTACCGGCGCATATCGTGTGGCTGTGTAAGGGTTTCGATGCGGACACGCAGCGTTTGCCGCATCAGGTCGTGGCAGAAGAGCTTGCCGGTCATCCGAGTAACGGCGTGCTGTCGGGTCCGAGCTTCGCGCGCGAAGTGGCGCAGGGCTTGCCCGTTGCATTGACGGTGGCGAGTACGTCGGCGCAGTGTCGCGAGCGCACCGTCGCCGCGTTTCATCACGGCGCGATGCGCATCTATACCGGTGACGACGTCGTCGGCGTCGAGGTGGGTGGCGCGGTCAAGAACGTGCTGGCGATTGCCACCGGCATTGCCGACGGTCTGGGCCTCGGGCTCAACGCGCGCGCGGCGCTGATCACGCGCGGTCTTGCGGAAATGTCGCGTCTCGGCGCGACGCTCGGCGGCCGCACGGAAACGTTCACCGGTCTGACCGGGCTCGGCGATCTGATTCTCACCGCTACCGGCGATCTCTCGCGCAACCGGACAGTCGGTATGCAGCTTGCGGCGGGTCGTCCGCTCGACGCGATTCTCGGCACCCTCGGCCACGTCGCGGAAGGCGTGCGCTGCGCGCAGGCCGTGCTAGCCATCGCCCATGCGCACGGCATCGACATGCCGATCACGCAGGCGGTGTGCGCGGTACTGTTCGAAGGCGTCGCACCGCGCGATGCGGTCAGCGCGCTGTTGCGGCGCGACGCGAAAGCCGAGTAAGGAAGTCCGCGGCTTATGCGGCATGGCTGCATGACCCGGACTCTCGAATGTCATCGTGTCGCGGTAGGTTCATAACACCGTACTATCGGTGTGTATCCTTTGGCCCGATCGACACCCCTGACCGATCGGCGACAAGAACCTCCTGTTTTTCGCAATGAATCCTCCGAGTCCTCGCTTAAGAAGGCGGTATTCCGCCTGGTTGATCACACTGCTCTGCATCTTGATCGCGCTTGTTGCGGTCATCGCAATCGCCGCCTGGGCGACCTTGCGTGCAAGCCTCCCGCAGCTCGATGGAACCCACGTGGTCTCGACGCTCTCCGCGCCGGTGACGATCAATCGCGATGCGCTCGGCGTGCCGACTCTACAAGGTCGCACGCGCGCTGACGTGGCCTTCGGTATCGGCTTCGTGCAGGCGCAGGATCGCTTCTTCCAGATGGACCTGCTGCGCCGTGTCGCCGCGGGCGAGATGTCCGAACTGATCGGTCCGGCCGCGCTGCCACTCGATCGCCGCAACCGGCTGCACCGCTTTCGCGAACGCGCACAGGCGTTGATTGCCGCGCTGCCTCCCGAGCAGCGGCAACTGGTCGATCAATACACGGCGGGCGTCAACGACGGGCTCAAGTCGCTGGCTTCGCGCCCGTTCGAATACTGGCTGCTGCGCACGCAGCCCGCGGCGTGGCGTCCCGAAGACACGCTGCTCACCGTCTATACGATGTACTTCGATCTGCAGGGCGACGAGGAATACCGCATCCTGTCGCGTGCCGCGTTGCGCGAGCGCATACCCGCGGATCTGTTCGCCTTCATGCTTCCCGCAACCAGCCACTGGGACGCGCCGTTCGATGTCGCGGCGCCTGCACACGACGCGCTCGTGAGTCCGCCCGCAACGCGCCCGGACTGGTTGTCCACGGCGAAACCGGCGAGCGTCGCAGCGCATGAAGCCGGTTCGGTGGAAGACAGCGCGATGATCAACCGCTCGATGATCGGCAGCAACAACTGGGCCGTCGATGGCGCGCACAGTGCGCACGGCGGCGCGCTGCTCGCTAACGACATGCACCTCGGTTTGTCGTTGCCGAACATCTGGTACCGGCTATCGATGACGTGGCCGGGACCGGATGGAAAGATGCGCCACGTCACGGGTGTCAGCCTGCCAGGCGTGCCGCTCGTGATCGCCGGTAGCAACGGGCAGATCGCCTGGGGCTTCACCGACAGTTACGGCCGCTACATCGATCTGATCGAACTGCAGCGCAATCCCGCCGATCCGTTGCAATACCGGGTCGCGGACGGCAGCTGGGCGCGCTCGACTGTCTACCATGAGCGCATCGCAGTGAAAGGTGCGGCGCCGGTCGACCTGCCGGTGATCGAGACGCAATGGGGACCGCAGATCGTCGTCGGCTCGCATGCTTATGCGCTGCGCTGGGTCGCGCACGATCGCGAGGCGATCAACATGAACCTGCAGCAGCTCGAAGGGACCACGAGTGTCGCGGATGCGCTGCATGTCGCGCAAATCAGTGGAATTCCCACGCAGAATTTCACCGTCGCGGATGCGCACGGCAAGATCGGCTGGACGCTTGCCGGACCCGTGCCGCACCGAGACACAGCGACCGATCTACCGAACGGACCGCTCAGCGATCTGCCGTTCGATTCGGCTACCTATCGCGGCTGGCAGGGCTATCTGGCACCGGACGCGTATCCGTCGCGAATCGATCCGCCGCTCGGGCGCCTGTGGACCGCGAACAATCGCACCTTGCCGCTCGACGAGGCGGCGCTGTACGGCGACGGCGGGACCGACCTCGGCGCACGTGCCTCGCAGATCCGCGACGATCTGCTCGCGCTGCCCCACGCGAGCGAGCGTGACCTGCTGGCGATCCAGACCGACGACCGCGCGCTGTGGATCGAAACCTGGCGCCACGTCGCCCTCGACGCACTCGATGCCGACGCGTTGAAGGACCATCCGCAACGCGCCGCATTCCGGCAGGCGATCGAGCAGTGGAACGGGCGCGCGGATGTCGATGGGACGGGCTACCGGCTCGTCCGCGGGTTCTATTTTTCGCTCTTCGACGCGTGGTTCGGCAAGCTCGACGCAACGCTCAAGGCGACCGACCCGAAACTTGGCTATCGCGCCGCGAGTTCGCGTCATGAGGCGGTGATGGAGGCGCTCGCGGCTCACCACGCCTGGGTGCCGGACGGCTTCGCGGACTGGCGTGCCTTCATGCTCGACCGTATCGACCATACGATCGGCCAGTTGCCTGCTGGCACGAAGGTAGAGGACGCCCGCTGGGGCGAGCGCAATCGCTCGGCGATCGCGCATCCGTTCGCGCAGATGATCCCGGCGTGGCTGCCGTGGGTACGCGACTCGCTCAGCGCACCCCACGATGAACTGCCGGGCGACTTCTACATGCCGCGCGTGCAGTCGCCGACATTTGGCGCATCCGAGCGGATGGTCGTGTCACCGGGACGCGAGCAGGATGGCATCTTCGAGATGCCTGGCGGGCAATCGGGGCATCCGATGTCGCCGTACTTTCTCGCGGGGCATGAAGCCTGGGTGCATGGCGAGGCGACGCCGTTTCTGCCGGGCAGCGCGGTTCATCGGCTGGAATTGAGGCCGTGAACTGCTGTTGATCTTCATATCAGGTGCAGGTGCATGAGCATCGCGTGCTTCAACGACGCGATGCGCACGCACCGCGCTATCTCGCCGAAGCCACGCGCCCTCATTCGCCCCCTCACTCGCCCCCTTCGAAGCCCGCCTGACGCCACGCTTCGAACACGACGATCGCTACCGTATTCGACAGATTCAGGCTGCGGTTGCCTGGTCGCATCGGCAGGCGCACGCGCTGTTCGTTCGCGAAGCCGTCGAGCACCGCATCGGGCAGACCGCGCGTCTCCGCGCCGAACACGAACCAGTCGCCAGGCAGGAAAGCATGCGCATGAAAACGCCCGGCGCCGCGTGTCGTGAACGCGAACATGCGTGCGGGGTCGGGGGTCTCGGTTGCGATGAACGCGGGCCAGTCCGCATGAACATGCATCTGCGCGTACTCGTGATAGTCGAGGCCCGCGCGACGCATTTTTGCGTCGTCGAGCGGGAAACCGAGCGGCTCGATCAGATGCAGCCGCGCGCCGGTGTTGGCGCACAGGCGAATCACGTTGCCGGTATTGGGCGGAATTTCCGGTTCGACAAGAACGACGTTGAACATGGTGATAAGAGGCTGGATAGAAAGCGTTGTAGGGCTAGTCTTGCGGCGTGCGTAGCGCAATGAAACTGGTCACGCGTTGCGCACCTGCTGTCTTGAGCGCGCGCGCAAGCGCATCGAGTGTGGCGCCGCTCGTCATCACGTCGTCGACCACCGCAACGTGCAGACCGCGCACCGGCTGCGTTACGACGAATGCTGTCCCGACGTTCCGATGCCGTGCAGCGCGATCGAGTCGCGACTGCGGCGCGGTATCGAGCGTGCGAACCAGCAGCGTTGGATCGGCGGGCAGCTGTAGCGCGCGGGCGAACGGCTTCGCGATTTCCCACGCCTGGTTGTAGCCACGCTGTACCAGTCGCCGCCGCGCGAGCGGTACGGGCACCACGAGGTCGGGCCGGGCGGTGGCTTCGAGCGCGTCGTCGGCCACGCGTGCAAGACGTAACGCGAATTCCCGCGCGAGCATCAGCCGGGCGCCAAACTTCAGACCAGTGGCGAGCGCATCGAGCGGCGGCCGATAGTCGGCCAGCGCGAACGTCGCATCGAACGACGGCGGCTCCGCGACGCAGTCGCCGCACCGATAGCCGGCTGTCGCTGCATGCCGGAATCGTCCGAGCGGTACCGCGCAGACGCGGCAGCGCAGACGTGCTTCATTCCAGTAAGCGGCGTCGCAGTCGGCGCAGATTACCTGCTGCGACAAATTGCCGCATAAGGCACACAGATTAGGCAGCAGCGCGTGGGAGAGGTGCGGCAGCACGGTGCCCACGCGTCGCGCGATATGCGCAACCCGCAGGTTCAGCGATGGAGAAACTGATGACAAAGCCGGCAATGGCATGACTGGACCGCCCGCGAAGGCCTCCTGCGCTGAACGGATAGGAGCGAGCGAGTATACTTCGCACACTTCGCCCGTACGACTCCCATGCCCCCAACGCCTGCAAAATCCAGCCGTCCGGCCTACGATTCCCGGCGCCTGCGGCGGATTTTCGACCGCCGCGCCGCGACCTTCGACGACGTCGCCTTCCTCCCGCGCGAGATCGCCCAGCGCATGCGCGAGCGTCTCGACTACATCAAGATCAATCCAGCCAGCGTGCTCGACGCGGGCTGCGGCGCGGGCGAGGACCTGCCTGCGCTGCGCGAGCGCTTCCCCGAAGCACCGGTGTTCGGCACCGATCTGTCGCACGCGATGCTGGGCCGCGCGCTCGATCACGACGGCGGCGACACGAGCTGGCGCCGCTTCCTTCCTGCATCGATCGGCCGGGCGCTCGGCACCCGCGGCCCGCGCTTTGCGCAGGCCGACTTCTCCGCGCTACCGTTCGCTGCCGGCGCATTCGAATTCGTCTGGTCCAATCTCGCGCTGCACTGGCACTCGCGTCCTGATCTGGTTTTCCCTGAGTGGCAACGCGTACTCAAGGTGAATGGCCTGCTGATGTTCAGCACGCTCGGTCCCGACACACTGAAAGAATTGCGCGGTGCATACGCGCAGGTCGATGCCGCGCACGGACTCGGCGCACGCGCCCACGTGATCGATTTCGTCGACATGCACGATCTCGGCGACATGCTGGTGGAAAGCGGCTTCGAGATTCCGGTGATGGACCAGGAAACGTTGACTATCACCTATCGCTCGCCGGAGTCGCTGCTCGCGGACGTCCGCCGCTGGGGCGCCTACCCGTTCGTGCGCGATGACGCATCGCCGCAGGCCGCGCGCCGTCTGCATCGCGCGCTGCTGGCGGCGCTGGAAGCGCGTCGCGGCGCAGACGGTACGATCGCGCTCACCTTCGAAGTGATCTACGGTCACGCATGGAAAGCAGTGCCGCGCACGACGGCCGAAGGACACGGCATCGTTCGTCTCGAGGACATCGGGCGGGGCTTGGGGAAGAATCGTTGAAGCGGTAAAGAGGGCATCTGTTATGTCTGGAATTCGCGGCCAAAAAGCGCTTGCAAGACTGCGTCGAAATGGCGCAGAGGCTTGTCGCGCCTGGCTTGCGAGGCGATAGACGCTTGCTTGTGGATGCCATTGAACCCGCCTATAATGCGTCAGTTTGTCGCTCGGGGTTCCCACACTTGAGCGACAGGCCCGCAGCACCGAAGGGCGGTATGCCTTGCCACTGGCGGTGCTTGCAGCAGTCGGCGCCGGTTCGCAGGAGACAGCGATGGATGCTACAGATCTGCTGACAGATTCTGAGCCGGTCCTGCGAGACTGGCTCATGAAGCGCAACTGTTCGGTATCGCCACGGCAGTTCGTGTGTTTCTATATGTCGCTTGCGGCGTTCTCGTTGTTGATTGCATTGGTACTGGTCTTGCGCGGCGCCTGGCTGGTGTTGCCGTTTACCGGTATCGATTTGCTGGCGGTTGGAGTGGCTTTTGCAATATACGCGCGCCATGCTGTCGACTACGAGCGCATCCGGCTGTTTCCCAACCGGCTCGTCGTCGAACAGGTCAGCGCCGAGCGGGTCACGCAGTTCGAATTCAATCCGCGCTGGGTGAGGATTGAGCCGGGCGCAACGCCGCGTGAGCGCATCAAGCTGGTGTCGCGTGGAGAGACGATCACGATCGGGCTGCATCTGGCGCAGTATCGGCGCGCGCAGTTCGCCGCCGAGCTGCGTATGTGGCTCAGGCGTTGCTGATACGGCGAGCCGTGCCGTTGCGAGGAGGCGCGGCACAACCTTCCTGCGGGGTCGAGGGTTTGAATGGAAATTTTGGGTAAGGAAGCTATGAAAACAATCAAGCGAGCCCTCTCGGGCGTGCTGGCGTGTGGCGGATTGCTCTTCGCCGGCGCGGCCCTGGCGGTAGGCGACAGTCCCGGCGGTCCCCGCGTCAACGAGATCAATATCCAGGCGCCCGCCACGAAGATCGCCGAGGAGCTCTACGGCCTCCATACGTTCATGCTGATTCTCTGCACGGTGATCTTCATCGGCGTGTTCGGCGTGATGTTCTATTCGATCTTTGCGCACCGCAAATCGAAAGGCCACAAGGCGGCCAATTTCCACGAAAGCACCACCGTCGAAATCATCTGGACGATCGTCCCGTTCATCATCGTCGTGCTGATGGCGCTGCCCGCCACCAAGACCGTCGTCGCGATGAAGGACACGACCAACGCCGACCTCACCATCAAGGTCACTGGCTACCAGTGGAAGTGGGGTTACGACTACGTGAAGGGTCCGGGCGAGGGCATCAACTTCCTGTCCACGCTGTCCACACCGCGTAGCGAAACGGACGGCACGTCACCAATCAGCGATACGTATCTGCAGGAAGTCGACCACCCGCTCGTCGTGCCGGTCGACAAGAAGATCCGCATCATCACCACGGCGAACGACGTCGTGCACTCGTGGTACGTCCCGGCGTTCGGCGTGAAGCAGGATGCGATTCCTGGCTTCGTGCGCGACACATGGTTCAAGGCCGACAAGACCGGTACGTTCCGCGGCTTCTGTACGGAACTGTGCGGCAAGGAACACGCGTTCATGCCGGTCGTCGTCGAAGTTCTCTCTGCCGACGACTACGCGAAGTGGGTCGACGATCAGAAGAAGCTGATGGCCGCCGCCGCTGACGATCCGAACAAGACCTATACGCTTGCCGAACTGCTCGATCGTGGTGGCAAGGTTTACACGGCGAACTGCGCGGTCTGCCACCAGCCGAACGGCAAGGGCGCGGGCGCGTTCCCGGCACTCGACGGCAGCAAGATTGCCAACGGCCCGATCGCGCAGCACGTGAGCATCGTGTTGCACGGCAAGGGTGCGATGCCGGTATGGGGCAACACGCTCAACGACGTCGAGATCGCTTCGGTGATCACGTACGAACGTAACTCGTGGGGCAACCACACAGGCGACATTCTCCAGCCGAAGCAGGTTGCGGATGCCCGCAACGGCAAGATGCCCGAAGGCGGCGACCATCTCGCGAGCGCAGCAGCCGGCGCAAGCGATGCTGCCGCGGCAAGCGGTGCAGCAGCGGCGAGCGGCGCGGATGCCGCGGCATCGGGGGCAACTGCAGCAACGGCTACATCAGGTGCCTCGGATAGCGCAGCAGCTTCGCAAGCCGCGTTGCCCGCCAGCATCTACTTCGACATCGGCAAGAGCACGCTGCCGGCCGACGCGAAAGCGGCGATCGATGCCGCATCGGCCTACGCGAAAGCCCATCCGGACGCGAAGCTCACGCTGTCGGGATTCACCGATGCGAGCGGCTCGGCTGCGACCAATGCCGAACTTTCGAAGCATCGCGCGCAAGCTGTGCGCGACGCACTGAAAGCGGCCGGTATCGCCGAAGACCACATCATCTTGAAGAAGCCGGAAACCGTCACGGGCGGTAGCGACGCGAAAGAAGCCCGGCGTGTTGAGATCAGCCCGGCCGCCTGATGCATACGCACACAGCCGCAGCAGTATTCGTTTTAGGAGATTGTCATGTCTAGCATCGGACACGATGTAGCCGCGGGCCACGAGCACGTGCACGGCGACCATGCGCACGAGTTGCCCCATGGCTGGCGCCGCTGGCTGTTCGCGACCAACCATAAGGACATCGGTACGCTGTACCTGTTGTTCTCGTTCATCATGTTCCTGTCCGGCGGCGTGATGGCGCTGCTGATCCGCTCGGAACTGTTCGAACCTGGGCTGCAGATCATGCGTCCTGAGTTCTTCAACCAGTTGACCACGATGCACGGGCTGATCATGGTCTTCGGCGCGATCATGCCGGCGTTCGTCGGCTTCGCGAACTGGATGATCCCGCTGCAGATCGGCGCGTCGGACATGGCCTTCGCGCGGATGAACAACTTCAGCTTCTGGCTGTTGCCGGTTGCAGCCGTCCTGCTGGTCGGTTCGTTCTTCGCACCGGGCGGCGCAACCGCCGCGGGCTGGACGCTGTACGCGCCGCTCTCCACGCAGATGGGCCCGGGTATGGACTTCGCGATTTTCGCGGTCCACATCATGGGTGCGTCGTCGATCATGGGCGGGATCAACATCGTCGTGACGATCCTGAACATGCGCGCACCGGGCCTCACGCTGATGAAGATGCCGATGTTCGTGTGGACCTGGCTGATCACCGCCTATCTGCTGATCGCCGTGATGCCGGTTCTGGCCGGGGCGATCACGATGGTGCTGTTCGACCGCCACTTCGGCACGTCGTTCTTCAACGCGGCAGGCGGCGGTGACCCGGTGATGTATCAGCACATCTTCTGGTTCTTCGGCCACCCCGAGGTGTACATCATGATCTTGCCGGCGTTCGGGATCGTCTCGCAGGTGATCCCGGCGTTCGCGCGCAAGCCGCTGTTCGGCTATAGCTCGATGGTGTACGCAACGGCATCGATCGCGATCCTGTCGTTCATGGTCTGGGCGCACCACATGTTCGCGACCGGCATGCCGGTGACGGGCCAGCTGTTCTTCATGTACGCGACGATGCTGATCGCTGTGCCGACGGGCGTGAAGGTGTTCAACTGGGTCGCGACGATGTGGCGCGGTTCGTTGACGTTCGAAACCCCGATGCTGTTCGCGGTCGGCTTCCTGTTCGTGTTTACGTTCGGCGGTCTGACGGGGCTGATGCTCGCGATGGCGCCGCTCGACATCCAGTATCACGGTACCTATTTTGTGGTGGCCCACTTCCACTATGTGCTGGTGGCGGGCTCGCTATTCGGGTTGTTCTCAGGGTGGTACTACTGGGCGCCGAAGTGGACCGGCTGGATGTACAACGAGACGCGCGGCAAGATCCACTTCTGGGCATCGATGATCTTCTTCAACCTCGCGTTCCTGCCGATGCACTTCGTCGGGCTCGCCGGTATGCCGCGTCGTTACGCTGACTATCCGGCGCAGTTCACCGACTGGAACCAGGTCATCACGATTGGCGCGTTCGGCTTCGGTCTCGCACAGGTGTACTTCCTGTTCGCGGTCGCGCTGCCGGCGTATCGCGGCGGTCATGGCCTCGTAGAGGCTGGCGACAAGCCGTGGGACGGTGCGGAAGGTCTCGAGTGGACGGTGCCGAGCCCGGCCCCGTTCCATACCTTCGAGCATCCGCCGACAGTCGAGTAAGCCGTATTCCCGCGCGGCGTTCCGGTCCCGCTGTGAGTCTGACCGGAGCGCCGCGCAAACATGGCGCCGTTATCGATGAATGAAGCAGCATGAATGAAGCAACAGGGCAGTCCAGCATGAGCGGGAATCCACAAAAAGGGCGTACGCCGGAACAGATCCGTGCGAGCAACAAACGGCTGGGCTTGATACTGCTCGG
This sequence comes from Paraburkholderia sp. CHISQ3, assembly GCF_030464945.1. Taxonomy (NCBI): domain Bacteria; kingdom Pseudomonadati; phylum Pseudomonadota; class Betaproteobacteria; order Burkholderiales; family Burkholderiaceae; genus Paraburkholderia; species Paraburkholderia sp. CHISQ3. Next base: position 793,487 of record NZ_JALPRG010000001.1, on the reverse strand, counting down.
TGTTGCCGCTGCTTTTTTTGTGGGTATCTTCATCAGGCAGGTGTTTTTCGCCTGACGTGTGGGTGCAGTTTTCGCAGGTAAGTTCGTTAAGGACGTTCGATGTCGACGCAGGACCCGGCCGAGGCCGATCGCTCTTTTAACCGTTCGATGCTGGTGAAGCTCGTCGTGGTTGCCGCGCTGATGTTCGGCTTCGGATTTGCGCTGGTGCCGATGTATCGCGCGATCTGCCAGATCACCGGCATCAACAACCTCGTGCAGCGCGATGCCACTGCACGCGAAGCGAAGAACACGCAGGTGGACATGAGCCGCACGATTTCGGTCGAATTCGATGCGAACGCGCGCGGTCCGTTGGGTTTCAGGCCGGAGCAGCGCAGCCTCGATGTGCACCCTGGCGAAGTGACGACGGTGATGTACGAAGTCTCGAACGAGCAGGCGCGCACGATTCAGGCGCAGGCCATTCCGAGCTACGCGCCGAAGCAGGCGACCGAGTACTTCAAGAAGATCGAATGTTTTTGCTTTACGCAGCAGACGTTGACTGCGAACGAGACGAAGCGGATGCCTGTGGTGTTCGTCGTCGATCCGAAATTACCGAAGGATGTGAAGACGATCACGCTGTCCTACACGTTCTTCGAATTGAATACGCCTGCGCCGGTTGTGCGCGGGACGGCGACGAATCCCGCCTGAGCGGACGCGGAACAAGGCAAAAGCGAGGCGAGACAGATGGGAGGCGACAGCGGGCGCAGCAAAAGCAGCTTCGGCCGTTCGATGAAGGCCGTGATGTGGTCGTTTCTGGGTGTGCGCAAACGGCGCGATCTCGAAGCGGACGCAACGCAGCTGAACCCGCTGCATGTCGTGCTCGCTGCGCTGATCGGCGCTGCAATCTTTATCGGTGTGCTGATTCTGATCGTGCGCGCCGTGGTGGGATGAGGCAGTTATAAGCGTGAACGGCGCAGCACCTGGGCGCCGTATAAGATACAGCCGGAGCTTCCGGAACAACTGGACTGAAGTGGAGAATCAAGCATGAGCGGTCAAAACGAGAGCCCGTACTATTTCGTACCGCACCCGTCGCGGCATCCGATCACCGCAGCCCTTGGGCTGCTGGTTATCCTCGGTTCGCTGGCGGCATGGGTGAATGGTGAAACGTGGGCGCCGCTCACCGCGCTCGCCGGTCTGCTGTGGTTGCTGTATGTGCTGTATCACTGGTTCGGCGATGCGATCTCCGAGTCCGAAGGCGGGATGTACGGCAAGCGCGTCGATCTGTCGTACCGCTGGAGCATGAGCTGGTTCATCTTCTCCGAAGTGATGTTCTTCGGCGCGTTCTTCGGTGCGCTGTTCTACGCCCGCCAGATCGCGCTGCATGAACTCGGCAGCCTCGACTACAAGCTGATCTGGCCGGACTTCTCGGCGGTGTGGCCGAACAACGGGCCGGCTGCGCTCGTGTCGAGCTTCAAGTCGATGACACCGTGGCCGGTACCGACAATCAACACGGCGCTGCTGCTGTCATCGGGTGCGACGCTGACCGTCTCGCACCATGCGCTGCGTGAAAATCATCGCAACAAGGCGATCATATGGCTGGCGGCGACCATCCTGCTCGGCGTCTGCTTCCTGTTTTTGCAGGGCTTCGAATACTTCCACGCGTATAACGAGCTGAACCTGACGCTCGCATCGGGTGTGTATGGTTCGACGTTCTTCCTGCTCACCGGCTTTCACGGCTTCCACGTGTTCCTCGGCGGTACGATGCTCACGGTCGTGCTGGTGCGGTTGATCCGCGGGCACTTCACGGCGGATCATCACTTCGCATTCGAAGGCGCCGCGTGGTACTGGCACTTTGTGGACGTCGTGTGGCTCGGGCTGTACGTCGTCGTCTACTGGTTGTAACGTTGGCTCGGCCGCGCGTACGCAGTGGCCGGCGCGCGCCGCAGTACGTTGCGCCACGGCGGTAAAAGCTGCTGAGCGCAGTACAAGGATGCAGGAATGACTCATCGCCGCCCTCGACCGTGTCAGGGCGGCGTTTTGTTTGATGGGGCGATAGTGTGCGCGGCGAGCGCGTTGCCTGTTACGTGAAGGGCAGCGTAAGGCGCGACATGCTGTCGCAGGTGTGGGTCTTTAACGCAGCGTACAGTCGCGTAGCGCGACGTAGCGGCGCCGCGATGCGCTGCGAGCGATGCGAACAGCCCTAGCGACCGATCGGAATGCCGGTGGACTGAATCCAGCCCATCCAGTGTGCGAACAGGATAAACAGGAACAGCGAGATCGACAGGCCCACACGGGTCGCCAGCGACCAGACCATACGCTTCGTCTGACCGCGGTCGTGCATCATGAAGTAGAGCGCCGAGGCCATGCTGGCAATGATCAGGGCAAAGGCGATAGGAACGAGTATGTGCATGAAACCCACTATGAATCGAGAGCGCCGGAGCGACGTGCTTATTATCGCACCGCGCATTGTCCGCCGTATGCAGGCAGGGTGCGTAGGGCACGTGGCGCACGTAAGGCAGGCCCGATGAAGATCCGCTGGCTCCCGGCCCTGCTGATTCTCGTGGTCGTCGCGCTGACAGTGCGGCTCGGCTTCTGGCAGCGCGATCGCGCGCATCAGAAGGAAGCGCTGCAGGCGCACATCGAGCAGTTCGAACATGCGCCGGCGCAGACGGTCGGTGGCGCACCGGTCGCGCTGAAGGACATCGAGTTTCATCGGGTGCGCGCGCTTGGGCAGTTCGTGCCGGAACGGGTCGTCTACCTCGATAATCGGCCGTATAACGATCAGGCGGGCTTCTATGTCGTGATGCCCTTTAAACTCGCGGGCGGCGGCTATGTGCTCGTCAATCGCGGCTGGTTGCCGCGCAATGCCAGCGAGCGCACGGCAATCGAGCCGTACGACACGCCGAAGGGCGAGATCGAGATCGAAGGCATTGCGCGTGCCGATGCGAGCAAGGCGTTCGAGTTGGGGCAAGGTGGGTCGGCGGCGCATCAGGCGATTCGACAGAATCTCGACGTCGCCGCGTATGCGGCCGAAACCGGCTTGGCGCTGCAGCCGTTCGTGATCCAGCAGGTGAGCGACGATGGCGACCGGCTCGTACGCGACTGGCCTGCGCCGACCACCGGGGTCGAGCGCAACTACGGCTACATGCTGCAATGGTGGGGCATGGCGATCGCGGCGCTTGTGTTCGGTTTGTACGCGGCGCGGCGCGCGGCGAAGAAAGAACAGTTGTCCGGTGCGTGACGCGCCGGATCATTATTGAAAGAGGACCGCAGTGTCGATACAAACTTCCCGTTCGCCGCAGTCTGGCAAACCTGCGGCAGACTCCGCGCAACGCAGCAAGCCGGCCGGCTCGTGGCGGCGTGGCCGCTGGATGCTGCTGCTGCTCGCAGTGATATGCGCGGCGCCTGTCGTCGCGTCCTATTTCACCTACTACGTGATCAAGCCGACCGGCGGCACGACCAGCTACGGCACACTGATCGACCCGCAACGGCCGATTCCGGAGTCGCTCGTCGTGACTGGTGAGGACGGCAAGCCGATCAAGCTCGCTTCGATGCATGGCCGCTGGCTGATGATCGCCGTCGACAGCAGCGATTGCGACAAGGCGTGCGTGACGAAGCTCTTTTTCATGCGGCAGATTCGTGTCGCGCAGGGCGGCGAACGCGAACGCGTGGTCAGCGTGTGGCTGCGCACCGATGCGAAGCCGGTGCCCGACGTGATCCAGAAAGCGTATCCGGAGACCGGCATGCTCGTAGCCGATCCGGCGGCGATCGCCGCATGGCTGCCGGTCGATGCCGGCACGAAGCTGACCGATCACATCTACGTGGTCGATCCGAACGGCAATCTGATGATGCGTTTCCCGAAAGATCCGAACCCGAGCAAGATCAAGGGCGACATTACGAAGCTGCTGAAGTGGTCGAGCATCGGTTGATGTACGCATGTAGCAAGTGCGAAGCGCGCGACAGGTGTGACGTATTGCGAGAAGGGTAGACAGATGTTCGTATTGCAACTGGGCCTGATCGGCGTGTGCATCGCGCTGTTGCCGCTGTCGTATGTGTGGGTCAAGGCCGACGACAACAAATTCCGCAAGCTCGTGTGGGTCACGACGTTCCTCACGCTCGACCTCGTGATGTTCGGCGGCTTCACGAGGCTGACCGACTCCGGGCTCGGCTGCCCCGATTGGCCAGGCTGCTACGGCACGTCGTCGCCGTTCATCGCGCATGCGGCGATCACGGCTGCGCACACGGCGCTGCCAACGGGTCCCGTCAGCATGAGCAAGGCGTGGATCGAGATGATTCACCGCTACTTCGCGATGGCGATCGGTGTGCTGATCATCGCGCAGACGCTGATCGCGTGGAGTGCGCGGCTGCGTCGCCGGCCTTTGCACGTATCGCCGTGGTGGCCGACGTCGCTGCTGCTGCTGATTCTCGTGCAGGGCGCGTTCGGCGCGTGGACCGTCACGATGAAGCTGCAGCCGGTGATCGTCACAACACACTTACTGCTCGGGCTCGCACTTCTGGGCGGACTCGGATGGCTTGCCGCACGGATGACACGATTGCCCGTCTATGAGCCGGAAATCTCACGCTGGCGCGCTGCGGCGCTCGCCGGGCTGGTGCTGCTGATCGTGCAGATCGCACTCGGTGGTTGGGTCAGCACGAATTACGCAGTGCTCGCCTGCACCGATTTCCCGACCTGCAACGGCCAGTGGCTCCCGCCGATGGACTTCGGCCACGGCTTTCATTTGTGGCGCGCACTCGGCATGACCGGCGATGGCGACGTGATCACCCAGGACGCGCTCGTCGCGATCCACTGGACGCATCGCACGTTCGCCATCGTTGTAATCGCGTATCTGGTCTGGCTCGCGTTGAAGCTGCGCCGCTTCGACTCGTTACGGCGCCCCGCGAACGGCGTATTGCTCGTGGTTGCCGTGCAATTCGCCACCGGTCTGTCGAATATCGTGCTTCAATGGCCGCTACCGATCGCAGTCGCGCACAACGGCGGTGCCGCAATCCTGTTGCTGCTACTCGTTATGCTAAACTTTCGAACCGCTTATAGCCGTCCCGGCCGCGCCGTGTTGCCCGCGCGCGATGCCGCGCCAGCGTGACCCACATGGACAGCACAACTCTCCCCCATTCGCCCGGTAGCCGGATCGCCCAGTACATCGCGCTGACCAAGCCGCGTGTCACGCAGCTTGCTGTGTTCTGCGCGGTGATCGGTATGTTCCTCGCGACACCAGGCATGGTGCCGTGGACCGTGCTGATCGGCGGTACGGTCGGTATCTGGCTGCTGGCGGGCGCGGCGTTCGCCATCAACTGTCTCGTCGAACAGAAGATCGACGCGATGATGCGTCGTACCGCATGGCGGCCATCCGCACGCGGTGAAATCACCCCGGTACAGATCCTCACGTTCTCCGCAGTGCTCGGCGGTGCGGGCATGTGGACGCTCTACACCTTCACCAATCCGCTCACGATGTGGCTCACGCTAGCCACCTTCGTCGGCTATGCGGTCATCTATACGCTGCTGCTCAAACCGGCTACGCCGCAGAACATCGTGATTGGCGGTGCGTCGGGCGCAATGCCGCCGGCGCTCGGTTGGGCCGCGGTGACCGGCGCGGTGCCGGGCGATGCGTGGATTCTCGTGCTGATCATCTTCGTGTGGACGCCGCCGCATTTCTGGGCGCTCGCGCTCTATCGCCGCAAAGACTACGAAAACGCCGGCTTGCCGATGCTGCCGAACACGCACGGCGAGAAGTACACGCGGCTCCATATCCTGCTGTACACGGTGATCCTGTTTGCCGTCACGCTGATGCCGTTCGTCTCAGGAATGAGCGGCATCGTGTATCTCGTCTCGGCCGTGCTGCTCGGTGCCGTGTTCCTCGGTTACGCGTGGAAGATCTATCGCGAGTATTCGGACGCGCTCGCGCGCAAGACCTTCCGCTATTCGATCGTGTACCTGTCGCTGCTGTTTGCCGCGCTGCTGATCGACCACTATGCGCGCGTCCTGATCGGCGCGTAACACCATGCTTACTTCCCGGCTTGCGCGCGCGTCGCGCGTCGCCCTGATCGCCTGTGTACTTGGCGGTGCGGCGCTCGTTTCTGGTTGCAACAAGGAACCGGCGTTCGAGAATCTCGACCTCACCGGTAATATGCAGTTCGGCAGCGATTTCGCGTTGCCCGACACGGGTGGCAAGACGCATACGCTCGCCGACTACAAGGGCAAAGCGGTCGTGCTGTTCTTCGGCTATACGCATTGCCCCGATGTATGTCCGACGACGATGGCCGAACTCTCGCAGGCGCTACAGCAACTCGGCCCCGACGAGGCAAAACGCGTCCAGGTGCTGTTCGTCACCGTCGATCCGCAACGCGACACCGCCGCTTTGCTCGGGCAATACGTGAGCGCATTCAATCCGACGTTCGTGGGTCTGCGTCCGACGGACGATGCGCAACTCGTCAAGGTGACCAAGGACTTCCGCGTGTACTACGCGAAGGTGCCGGGCAAGACACCCGACAGCTACACGATGGATCACACCGCTGCGAGCTATGTCTTCGATCCGGAGGGCAAGCTGCGTCTCTTTGTTCGCGACGGCCAGGGCGCCGCGCCGTGGGTGCACGATCTCAAGTTGCTGCTGGGTTGATCGATCCGCGGCTCGCCGGGCTTACGCCGGTAGCGGTAGATTCAATCCTGCCGCAAGCCGTGTCGCCTTGAACTCCGTCACGTCGTAACGCGCGAGTTGTTGTTGTGCGAACGGATCGGTCGCGAGAATCTCGTCGAGCTTGTTGCGCTCGATTCCTGCTGCAACGATAACGCCGCCGTTGCGCGGCACCTTCGGCCCCGCAGCGATGAAAACCCCTGCTTCGAAGTGCTGACCGAGAAACGCGCGATGAGCTTCGAGCGCATCGTCGACACGCTCGAGCGGCGCGGTGTAGGTGATTTCAATAACGTACATGGTGTTCCTCGCGATAAAGAAGAAAGCGGGCGAGCGGGCAAATCCGCAGACGCACATTATCGTTCAGCGCCCTTGCCGTTGCTTGTATCCACGCACCGAGCAGATACCGCCGGCGCCGAAGCTGGCAAACCCACGCCGGCCACACCGGCCATAGCGCATACCCATATACGATCGCGATATTTCACTTCCCGCAACGCGTATGAGACCATTTGCGGTCCAGCTGGCGACGGGACAGCGCCGCCAGCTTTCACCCGAATCCGACATCGAGCGGAAAAAGCGAGAAAGACATGCAGCGCAGAAATATCCTCAAAGCCCTCTCGGCAGTGGTCGCAGTCGCGGCCGTTATTACCAGCGCCGGCGCGCACGCCGACGATAAAGTCATCAAGGTCGGCACGATCAGCGGACCCGACGCGCAGATCTGGGCAGTAGTCCAGAAGGTCGCGAAGCGCGAAGGGCTGAACGTAAAGGTCATCGAGTTCAACGACTACGTTCAACCGAACGCCGCACTCGACGCCGGCGATCTCGACGCGAACAGCTTCCAGCATCAGCCGTACCTCGACAGCCAGGTGAAGCAGCGCGGCTACAAGATCGTCAACGCGGGTTTGACGTACATTTCGCCGCTCGGCATCTACTCGAAGAAACTGAAGTCGCTGAAGGACCTGCCGCAGGGCGCGAAGGTCGCGGTGCCGAACGATCCGTCGAATGAGAACCGCGCGCTGCTGTTATTGCAGGCGCAGGGCGTGATCAAGCTGAAGGCGGGCGCCGGCACGAGCGGCAGCAGCGCGACACCGCTCGACATCGCGGAGAATCCGAAGAAAGTGAAGCTGATCGAACTCGACGCGGCGCAACTGCCGCGTTCACTGGCGGACGTCGACGTCGCTGCGATCAACACCAACTACGCGCTTGCCGCCAACCTGCAGCCGACCAAAGATGCGATCGCACTCGAAGACGTGCACAGCCCGTACGCGAACCTGATCGCCGTGCGCACGCAGGACAAGGACAAGCCGTGGGTGAAGAAGCTGGTGGCCGCATATCAATCGGAAGATGTGCGCCAGTTCATCAAGACGGAGTTCAAGGGTTCGGTGGTGCCGTCGTTCTAATGTGCGACGCCTGACGCTACCGGCAGCGATGAATGCGAGGCGCCACGGGAAACCGTGGCGCCTTTTTCTTGCGTGCTTCGAGCGCGTGCTAGAGGCTACGTTCCCACTGCTCGATCGAGAGATCGTGGCCGAAGCGCCGCTCCGGTATCGTCGATGCGCAGATGAAGCCCTTGCGCTCGCAGAGCCGCTGCGCGTCGCGCATATCGGCGGTGGCCCACAGCAACAGCTTTGCATAACCGGCCCGCGTTGCGAAGCGCACGCACTCGTCGATCAACTGTGTGCCGACGCCGGCGCCCCGCACCTCCGGTTCCACATAAAACAGCCGCACGCGCGCAACGGTCGTCGATACGCAGGCCACGAGCGCCGAACCGACGATCACGCCTTCCTGGTCGGCAATCCAGCCCGCTTCGCGCAACGGATCGCGATGCCGCGTGAAGTCACCGGCGATCTTCGCAAGCAATCCTTCGAATGAAGCGTCCCAGCCATATTCGTTCGTGAACAACTGCGCCTGGCGATGCACGAGCCAGCCGTATTCGCCCGCGGTGGGCGGGCGCAGTGTGACGGCGCGGTGCCGAAGCTGCGGATCGAGCAGCCACTCGATCTGCTTCATCGCGTCGATCAGACGTTCCTGCGAGGCGGCCGACAACTGGATCAGCAACGCCGACACTTCCGCGACTGCTGCCGCATTGAGCGGTTGCCAGGCAGTGAGTCCTTCCTCGGTCAGCGACAGCAGGGATTGGCGCGCGTCGGTGTCGGACGGGCGACGCGTAATCAGGTTGCGACGTTCGAAACTGGTGAGCAGCCGGCTCAGATAGCCGGTATCGAGCCCGAGATTGCGGGCGAGCACCGCCGCAGTCTGCGCATGTCCGCCCGCGAGTTCGTGCAGGACACGAACCTCGGTGAGCGAAAAGACGCTTTTCTGCAGATGGTCGTGCAGCACGCCGATGTGCTGCGTGTAGAAACGGTTGAAGTGGCGGACGGCCTCAGCGCGCCGCTGCGCTGCCGAATCGTTCAAACGCGTGCCCCCGGAATCATGCGGATTAAGGCAGCACTATATTGCATTGCACGCGATTGTTAAAACGACCGATATTTCATGGCTTTGCGGCAACTGGTATTGGAAAGGTATCTCAACTGGTGCGCGCATCGCGCATAGGTGCGGACCACTTCGCAGTATTGGTCCTTTCAAATGGCTTGAATACGGGTAAATCCTGGGCACATTGAACCCCACCCAGAAGGCCATCTATGGCCCGAAATGGCCTGTCCAGCAAGGCTCTCGACCATTTTCACGAAGTAGATACCAGTTCGTTGACTGGTATTATTGTGGTTATATAATGGGCTCGAATTTGAAGAACCCGGGCGAGCTTCTGCGCTCGCCTTTCGGCCACGCTTTTCTGGACGGATTTGCCGGAGCCCCATGGAAACACGCTGGTCCGCGCTCGTGCCCGACGCGCGCAACCTCACGCCGCTCTACCTGCAGCTCGCACGCAATCTCGCGACCGCGATCCATTGCGGCGTCTGGTCGGCAGGCGAGGCGCTGCCGTCGGAGCGCACGCTGTCCGATGCGATCGGCGTATCGCGCATTACCGCGCGCAAGGCCATCGAGCTGCTGGTCGAGCAGGGCTTGATCCGGCGCGCGCGCGGTGCCGGCAGTTTTATTACGCCGCGTGTCGAAGATCCGCTGTCGCGGCTCACCGGCTTCACGAAAAAGATGGAGCAACGCGGCTTCAGGCCCGATTCGATCTGGCTCGAGCGCGACGTGCGCCCGGCGAATCGTGACGAGATCGTCCATCTCGGTCTGTCGCCCGGTGCGACGGTCGCGAGTCTGCGACGGCTGCGGCGCGCGGACGGCATCGTGATGGCGGTCGAGCATTCGACGCTGCCCGTGTCGATCGTGCCGGACCCGCAGGCGGTCGGCGCGTCGCTGTACGGTTATCTCGAGCAGCGCGGTGCCTCTGTGGTGCGCGCGCTGCAGCACTTCCGCGCGGTCAACGCGACCAGCGAGATCGCCGCATTGATGGACATGGAGCCGCGCTCGGCGCTGCTCGTCATCACGCGCATCGGCTATAGCGCCGACCAGCGCGCGATCGAACTAACGGACACCTATTGCCGCGACGACTACTACGACTTCGTCGCAGAACTGCGCAGCTAGCAGCGGCGAGTTTTTCGTCGAGGGTGCGGAACACTGGGCCGCGCCGAACAGTCATGCATTGCATTACGCATCATCAGAGAGACTCATGCTGACCGGAAACATACTGACACCCGATGGCTGGATTCACGGCAAGCTCGAATGCGAGAACGGCCGCATCACGTCGTTGACGGGCCGAGCCGTCGATCCCGCGAACAACGACGCGCCCTACATCCTGCCGGGCTTCATCGATCTGCACGTGCACGGCGGCGGCGGTGCCGACGTGATGGAAGCAGGCAACGCAATCGAAACGATCACCCGCACGCACGCGCGTTACGGCACGACGAGCCTGCTTGCGACGACGATGACCGCGCCGCGTGAAGAGTTGATGAACGTCGTCGCCGGTCTTGGCGAAGTGACGCGCACGCGCACGCCAGGTGGTGCGCGCGTGCTCGGCGTGCATCTCGAAGGACCGTACATCAATCCCGGCAAGCTCGGTGCGCAGCCGGATGCGGCGGTATCAGCGGTACTCGACGAAGTGCTGAAGTATCTGTCGATCGCACCGATTCGCGTCGTCACGCTCGCTCCGGAAATTGCCGGCCACATCGAGATCATCTCGGAGATGGCGGCGCGCGGTGTGCGCGTGCAACTCGGCCATTCGCTTGCAACTTACGACGATGCGGTCGCGGCACTGAAGCACGGTGCCTGCGGTTTCACGCATCTGTTCAACGCGATGTCGCCGCTGCATCACCGCAACCCGGGTCTCGTCGGCGCGGCGCTCGCGCATGCCGAGTACGCGGAGATCATTCCCGATCTGCTGCACGTTCATCCGGGCGCGATTCGTGCGGCGATGCGTGCGATTCCACGTCTCTACGTGGTGACCGACAGCACGTCGGCAACCGGCATGCCCGACGGCGAATATCGCTTGGGCAGCCAGCACGTCACCAAGTGTCTCGGCGGCGTGCGTCTCGCCGACGGCACGCTTGCCGGCAGCACGCTGACGATGGATCAGGCGCTGCGCAACCTCGTCTCGCTCGGCCTGCCGATGGCCGACGTTTCAAACCGTCTGTCGCGCTACGCCGCCGATTATCTCGGCATCGAAGACCGCGGCCGTCTCACGCGTGGTGCGTGGGCCGACGTCGTCGTGTTCGATCGCGAACTGGCACTGACTGCGACTTACGTCGAAGGAGAATCGATTGTCGAATATGCTTAAAGAGGCGCTGGCGTCCGCCGATGCGGTCGCCGCGCAACTCGCCGATACGTCGCGTGTGGAAGCGCTCGCGGCACGGCTTGCCGAAGCGCCGCGCGATGTCGCGCTCACGGTGGCGCGCGGTAGTTCCGATCACGCTGCGAGCTATTTCGCGAGCCTGACGATGAGCCGCTTAGGCGTGCCGGTTGCCTCGCTGCCGATGTCGGTGGCGACGTTGCAGCAGGCGCCGTTGCGCGTGCGCGGTCAGCTCGCGATTGCTTTCTCGCAATCGGGCAAGAGCCCCGATCTGATCGGCACGATGGTTGCGCTGCGCGATGCCGGCGCATTGACCGTCGCCGCAGTGAACGCACCGGGTTCGCCGCTTGCCGCGGCATGCGAATGGGATCTGCCGCTGTCCGCCGGTCCTGAATTGAGCGTTGCCGCGACGAAGAGCTATATCGCGATGCTGTCGTTGTCCGCGCAACTGGTCGCTCACTGGCAACGCGACGAAGCGCTGCTCGGCGCGCTGCGCACGCTGCCGGATGCACTGCGTGCAGCAGGTACGCTCGACTGGTCGAGCGCGGTCGAAGAGCTGCGTGGTGTGGAACGGATGATCGTGATCGGTCGCGGTCTCGGTCTCGCGATTGCGCAGGAAGCCGCGCTGAAGCTGAAGGAAACTTCGGGCATCCAGGCCGAAGCGTTCTCGAGCGCGGAAGTGCGGCACGGTCCGATGGAACTGATCGATCGCGACTATCCGCTGCTCGTGTTCGCACCGCGTGGTCCGGAACAGGAAGGGCTCGTGCAACTCGCGCGCGACATGAAAGCACGCGGCGCCCGCGTGCTGCTCGCGGCCCCCGACGACGTCGCCGAAGCGACGCTTCCCGTCGTGCAGACCGCACACCCGGCGCTCGATCCGATCGCCACGATCCTTTCTTTCTACGTGATGGCCGCGGCGCTCGCCGCCGCACGCGGGCGCAATCCCGACGCGCCGCGCCATCTGAACAAAGTCACCGAAACTCACTGATCGAGAAACCAGATGCGTCGTGTCGAGGAGTCACGTTTGATGAGCCCTGCCCAAGGCCATATAGTCCTGCTTGCGCCGCTGACCGGTCCCGTCGTGCCGCTCGCGAACGTGCCCGACCCGGTGTTCTCGGGCGGTATGTTCGGTGATGGCATCGGGATCGATCCGCTCGTCGGCAAGCTCGTCGCGCCGTGCGATGCGACCGTCACGCATCTTGCGCGCACGGGCCACGCGGTCACGCTGCGCACCGACGATGGTGCTGAAATTCTGTTGCACATCGGTATCGATACGGTCGAGCTAAACGGTAAGGGCTTTGCACCGATGGTCGAACAGAGCGCGCAAGTGCGTGCCGGCGATGTGCTGATCGAGTTCGACCAGGATCAGATTGCGTGTGCTGCACCGAGCCTTGTTTCGGTGGTGGCGATTGCCAACTCGGATGCGTTCGAAGTGGTCGAGCGCGCGGCCGGCGGCATGGTGGTGGCAGGCGAAACGCCGCTGCTCGTGCTGCGTGCCCGCGAAGGCGCGGCCGCCGATGCTTCACGCGAAGCGAGTGTTGTGGTCGATGAAGCGCGTCGTCATGTGACGCTTGCGCACGCCGGCGGTCTGCATGCGCGGCCCGCCGCACGTGCGCGTGAAGCTGCGCGCGGTTTCGATGCGCGTGTCGAAGTGCGCTATGACGGTCGTAAGGCGCCCGTCGAAAGCGTGGTCGGTCTGCTTGGTCTCGGTGCCGGCGAAGGCGCCACGATCGAACTGCTCGGCATCGGTCGACAAGCCGATGCTGCGGTCGAAGCGGTCGCGCGTGAATTGCTGCGCGAAGCGCATGGCGAAGTCGAAGAGAAGCCGGCGCGGCATAGCTCGCCGGCGCCGCTTGTCGCCGCAACTAGCAGCGGTGCGGTGCTCGCACCCAACACGCTGGCCGGTGTCTGTGCAGCTCCCGGTGTCGCAGTCGGCAAGCTCGTGCGCTGGGACGACGCGGACCTCGATCCGCCGGAACAGGCGAGCGGCACGTCGGCAGCGGAGAGCCGTCTGCTCGACAAGGCACTCGCCACCGTCGACGCCGAACTGAACACGACCGTACGCGACGCATCGCAACGCGGTGCGGTTGGCGAAGCGGGCATTTTCACTGTGCACCGCGTGCTGCTCGAAGACCCGACGTTGATCGATGCAGCACGCGATCTGATCAGCCTCAGCAAGAGTGCGGGCTTTGCGTGGCGCTCGGCGATCCGCGCGCAGATCGCGGTGCTGGCGAAGCTCGACGATGCATTGCTCGCCGAACGCGCAGCCGATCTGCGCGACATCGAGAAACGCGTGCTGCGCGCACTCGGCTATACGAATAGCGCCGCGCGAACACTGCCCGACGAGGCCGTGCTCGCAGCGGAAGAATTCACGCCGTCGGACCTGTCGTCGCTCGATCGTACGCGCGTCACCGCAATCGTGATGGCGCGCGGCGGCGCGACCTCGCATGCGGCGATCATCGCGCGGCAGATCGGGATTCCCGCACTGGTCGCGGTCGGCGATACGCTGCTCGCGATTCCCGACGGCACCCAGGTGGTGGTCGATGCATCGGCGGGCCGGCTCGAATATGCACCGAGCGCGCTCGACGTCGAACGCGCGCGACTCGAGCGCACACGGCTTGCCGACGTACGCGAAGCGAACCGTCGCGTGTCGCAGCAAGCCGTCACGACCCGCGATGGCCACGCAGTCGAAATCGCTGCGAACATCGCGACGCTCGACGACGCGAAGGCCGCTGTCGACAACGGCGCCGATGCAGTCGGACTGCTGCGCACGGAGTTGTTGTTCATTCATCGCCAGACGGCGCCGCGCGTCGACGAGCATCGCGACAGCTATCAATCGATCGTCGATGCGCTGAACGGTCGCACCGCGATCATCCGCACGCTCGATGTCGGCGCGGACAAGGAAGTCGACTACCTGACGCTGCCGCCTGAACCGAATCCCGCGCTCGGCTTGCGCGGCATCCGCCTTGCGCAGGTGCGCCCCGATCTGCTCGACGATCAATTGCGCGGCCTGCTGGCCGTGCGGCCGATCGGCGCAGTGCGCATCCTGCTGCCGATGGTGACCGACGCTGGCGAACTCGTGCGGCTGCGCGCGCGTATCGACGAACTTGCACGCGAAAGCGGTCGCACCGAACCGATCGAAGTGGGCGTGATGATCGAGGTGCCGTCCGCAGCGTTGCTCGCCGACCAGCTGTCGCAGCACGCCGATTTCCTGTCGATCGGCACCAACGATCTCACGCAGTACACGCTCGCCATGGACCGCTGCCAGGCCGATCTCGCGGCGCAGTCCGACGGTCTGCACCCAGCCGTGCTGCGGCTCATCGCGACGACCGTGCAGGGCGCGCAGAAGCATGGCAAATGGGTCGGCGTGTGCGGCGCACTCGCCGGCGATCCGCTCGCCGTGCCGCTGCTCGTGGGCCTCGGCATCACCGAACTCTCGGTGGATCCGGTCGCCGTGCCGGGCATCAAGGCGCGTGTGCGCAATCTCGACTATCAGCTGTGCCGGCAGCGCGCGCAGGATGCGCTCGCACTCGATTCGGCGCAGGCAGTTAGAGCAGTGAGCCGTGAAGTCTGGCCGCTGGACTAAGTCCGGCAGCGTTCGCGACAGACTTCGTATCAATACGTCAAGCAACGACTTAACGACGATTCGACAACGAGAAGAGGATTGGAGAGACCAATGGATGGAAATCCGTTTCTGAAGGTACAGCGGCTGGGCCGCGCGCTCATGCTGCCGATTGCAGTGCTGCCGGTGGCCGGCCTGCTGCTGCGCCTCGGCCAGCCCGATGTGTTCAACATCAAGATGATCGCCGACGCGGGCGGCGCGATCTTCGACAACCTGCCGCTGCTGTTTGCGATCGGTGTGGCCGTCGGCTTCGCGAAGGACAACAACGGTGTTGCGGCGCTCGCCGGTGCGATCGGCTATCTGGTCGAAATCGCGGTGATGAAGGACATCAACGACAAGCTGAACATGGGTGTGCTGTCGGGGATCATCGCGGGCATCGTGGCGGGGATGCTGTACAACCGCTACAAGGACATCAAGCTGCCGGACTACCTCGCGTTCTTCGGAGGGAAACGCTTCGTGCCGATTGTGACGGGGGTGGCGTGTCTCGCACTCGGCATTGTCTTCGGCTATGTGTGGTCGCCGATTCAAGGCGCGATCGACAGCGCTGGTCACTGGCTCACGACTGCCGGGGCGCTCGGCGCATTCGTGTTCGGTCTGCTGAACCGGCTGCTGCTCGTCACTGGCCTGCATCACATCATCAATTCGCTGGCGTGGTTCGTGTTCGGCACGTTCACGCCGCCGGGCGGCGTCGCGGTGACGGGCGATCTGCACCGCTTCTTTGCTGGCGACCCGACTGCGGGCGGCTTCATGACGGGCTTCTTCCCGGTCATGATGTTCGGTCTGCCGGCCGCGTGTCTCGCGATGTTCCACGAAGCGCCGAAAGAGCGTCGTGCGGTGGTCGGCGGCCTGCTGTTCTCGATGGCGCTGACGTCGCTGCTGACCGGCGTGACCGAGCCGATCGAGTTCAGCTTCATGTTCCTCGCACCGGTGCTGTACGTGATCCACGCGGTGCTGACCGGGCTGTCGATGGCGATCTGTTCGGCGCTTGGCATCAAGCTCGGCTTCACGTTCTCGGCGGGTGCGATCGACTACGTGCTGAACTACGGCCTGTCGACGAAGGGCTGGCTCGCGATTCCGATCGGCATCGTGTATGCGTTCGTGTACTACGGCCTGTTCCGCTTCTTTATCCGCAAGTTCAACATGGCGACGCCGGGGCGTGAGCCGGCATCGGCCGAAGCACAGGTCGATTCGTTCACGACCGGTGGTTATGTTGCGCCGACCGCGGGTGCGAGCGTACCGCGTGCGGCGCGCTACATCGCGGCGCTCGGTGGGGCGGCTAATCTGACGCTCGTCGATGCGTGTACGACGCGGCTGCGTCTGTCGGTGGTCGATCCGGCGCAGGTGTCGGAGCCCGAGCTGAAGACGATTGGTGCGCGCGGCGTGCTGAAGCGCGGCGGTAACAGCGTGCAGGTGATCATCGGGCCGGAAGCGGACATCATTGCCGATGAGATTCGTGCGACGCTTGCTCAAGGTGGTGGTGCGGCGGATCTCGGTGCGCAACCGGCGAGCGCAGCGGCGACAGCGGCTGCAACGCGTGCTCCTGCTGTTCCGGTGGTGCCGGCGGCGACCGGTAGCGGTCCGCTCGACCCGGACCCGACACGCTGGCTGGCGGTGTTCGGCGGCGCGACAAATATCGTGTCGCTCGATGCGGTGGCGGCTACGCGGCTGCGGATCGTGGTGCGCGATCCGTCGTCGGTGGATCGGCAGCGGCTTGCGGCGCTCGATGTGGCGTGGGTGTCGGCGGATACGTTCCACATCGTCGTCGGCGATGCGGCGCAGCGCTACGCGCAGCAACTGACGGCGCGGCTGCCTGCTACCGGTGGCGCAGGCGGTGCGGCACCGTTGCCTGCATGACGCGATAGTGATTAGAGGCTCAAGCGGTTTGCGCGCGATGCGTGAACCGCGGCGATACGAAAAAGCGCTGCCCTTTGCGAGGCAGCGTTTTTTTATCGGCTGCGGTTGTGCAATACGGGTACTGGTGAAGTCTGCTGCGTCGGCAGCCCAGTTCAATTGACGTACGCAAAAAGAGCCGCGCCGCCTTTCGAGGGCGAGGCTTCGGTTCAGCACCCTGCGGCGCCAGACCGTGGCCATACGTTATGCGTAGCGACGCGTATTCGCCCAGTGCAATTGACGTGCGCAGAAAAAAGCCCTGCCGTCTTTCGAGGGCAGGGCTCCGACTCGGCACCTTGCGGCGCCAGGCCATTTTCATGCGTTATGCGTCGTTACGCATATTCGTTCAGCGCACCACGCATCTTCTTCATCGCACTGGCTTCGATCTGGCGAATGCGCTCGGCGGAAACACCGAATTCGGCGGCAAGATCGTGCAGCGTCGAGCCACCCGAGCCGTCGTCCTCGACGTGCAGCCACCGTGCTTCGATGATGCGGCGGCTACGGGCGTCGAGCGAATCGAGCGCGGCGGCGATGCCGTCGCTCTGCAGCTTGTCGCGCTGACGCGCGGCCAGCACGGCGGTCGGCTCGTTGTGCGAATCGGCGAGGTAGGCGATCGGCGCGTACGACTCTTCACCGTCTTCGATCTGGCCTTCCAGTGCGATGTCACCACCCGACAGGCGCGTTTCCATCTCGGCGACTTCTTCGCGCTTCACGTTCAGTTCTTTCGCGAGACCTTCGATCTCTTCCGGCGTGAACGCCTGCAACCCCTGCTTGTGGCTGCGCAGGTTGAAGAACAGCTTGCGCTGCGCCTTCGTGGTGGCGACCTTCACCGTGCGCCAGTTGCGCAGGATGTACTCGTGAATCTCGGCCTTGATCCAGTGCATGGCGTACGACACCAGCCGTACGTTCTGCGTCGGATCGAAGCGCTTCACGGCCTTCATCAGGCCGATGTTGCCTTCCTGGATCAGGTCGGCATGCGGCAAGCCGTAGCCAAGATAATTGCGCGCGATCGACACGACGAGCCGCAAGTGCGACAGCACCATACGACGGGCGGAATCCAGATTGTTTTGTTCCCGGAACTCCGTGGCGAACTGGCGTTCTTCTGCTGGCGTCAGCATCGGGATCCGGTTCACGGCCTGGATGTAGGCGTCGATGTTGCCCAGCTGGCCGGGCAGCAGCGAAGATTGCGCGAGCGCCAGTGCACCTGCCGGAGCGGCCTTAGCCGACGACGGGCTCAGAGTACTCGGAAGGGTCATTGCGTTGCTCACGTAGGAAACTCCTTTGAAATCAGCAAAAAAGCGTAGTCCGAATACGACTCCACGCGGGATGTTAGCACTCTCAATAACGGAGTGCTAACACTTAGAGTGTGTGGGGTCTTCAAGGTTCCATTCCGCCTATTGGAATTCATATTCTAATAGCATTATACCCCTCTTGTACCCTCACTGCAGCATTCGCGCGATGGGCGTAGGATCTACCCGCGGAGCACGGCCAGCCTTGTAGAAAGAGCGATTTTTTCGGAATTTGAGGTAGCTATTTGCCAGATTTGGCATTCCTCAGATGATCTCTTACTTATGACCTGCTTCAGGATAACGGCTTCCTTCCACTCGACGATTTCGAGTTCGACCGGGCATTTAGAGGTGTTCGATGAAGAAGAAGAACGATGCGGCGCGCGCACTGGCACTCAAAATTACCTTGCTTGGCGGTCTACTGGCGGCATCCGGTGCGGCGTGCGCCGATCAATCGGGCAATCAGTTTGGCATTCAGATCGCCGGCGGCACCGCCGACCATCATGTCCATAAGCTCGATCTGGGCGGGGTGTGGGATCCCGGCCTGACCTGGTGGTATATCGGCGACTGGCATTTCACGGTGGTGGCGGAGGCGCACGCGGCGTGGTGGCACACCGATGAAGGCAACGTCCACGAGAACATCGGCGAATTCGGCTTCACGCCGGTATTTCGCTTCATCAAGGGTTCGGGGACCATCCGCCCATTCTTCGAAGCGGGCTCGGGCATCCGGCTGCTGACGAGCCCCACGATCTCCCGTCGCTACAACCTCGGATCGGCGTTCCAGTTCGCCGATATGGTCGGTGTGGGCGCGCAGTTCGGCAATCATCAGCAGTATCAGGCGGGCTACCGGTTTCAGCACGTATCGAACGGCGGTATCAAAGAGCCCAATCCTGGTATAAATTTCAGCCAGCTATATTTGCAATATAACTTCTGACGACCGCGGCCGCGTGCAGGCTCAAGTCGGTGTAAAGGGGCTGAGCAATGGCGGCAAAAATGATCGAGGCGATTCGCGAACTTGAACGCGACCGCTTTCGGGCGATGGTCGACGGCGACGGGCCTTTGCTCGACTCGCTGCTTTCGGACGGCGTGAGCTATGTGCACACGAACGGCAAGCGCGAGACCAAGCGGCAGTTCATCGACGCGATCACCGCGGGCCGCCGACGCTACCGGCAGATCGAGATCCAGTCGCAGGAGGTTCTACCGGTGGGCGACACCTGCGTCGTGACCGGCCGCGCGCTGATCGAAATGGAAGCGAACAACGGCGCGCTGCTGTTTCCGATCGCGTACACCGCGATCCATACGCAGGAAGGCGGGCAGTGGCGGCTCGTTGCCTGGCAGGCAACGCGGTGTGCGATCGAATGATGCCTGGCTGAACCTTGCACCCCTCGCGCTGCTGGCGCCTACTCCGTTCTCTTACCCGCAATCTCGACGATCACGCCCACCTGCCGCGCAATCGCATCGGGCACCGGCGCGTCGCCGCGCAGTACCGCATCGATCCACGCAGCGGTCGTCGCGGCGTCGCGTGCTTCGGGGAGCGCCACAGCAGGCGCATCCGGCGACGAACGCTCGGCCACTAGCAGCGTCTCGCAGACCCCGTCGTGCAGCCAGTCCACCTGCACCTGACGACGCGTATCCGCAACCGCTTCGCCTTCCGTGCCGCGCGCGAGCAGCGCGCCGCCCGCGGCGGCATCCAGATGCGTGCTGAACAACTGCGTGAGACTTTCGCGATAGGGCGGGTGCGTGTAGTTGACGAGCCGCAGGCCGGCGGGCGCAAACGGCTGGAGAATTTTTACGAGCGTGTGCGTCGAATTGCGCACACCCATGCGCGCGCGCAACGCGAGGAGCCGCGCGAGCTTTGGTGCGAGTACGGCAGTCGGCGCAAACGCGACGCGCCGTGTGGCGAGCCCGCTTTCGATGTCGCCGTGCGACTGTGCCGCCGCGATACCCAGTTGCGCGAAAATCTCGGCGCTCGTGACGCGACCCGGATCTTCGACGACCCCGTGCACGAGGACCGGCACGCCTTCGCGGGCGAGCAGCAGCGCGAGCAGCGGCACGAGGTTCGGCTGCTTGCGCGCACCGTTGTAGCTGGGAATCGACACCGGTCGATAGTTTCCGTGTGTGCCGTGTACGACCCGGACCGGCTCGAACGATGCGTGCGCCGCGGCCAGCATCGCGGCGAGTTCGTCGGCGGTTTCGCCTTTCACGCGATAGGCGAGCAGCACCGCGCCCAGCTCCAGATCGCCCACGCGGCCGTCGAGCATCGCGCTGTAGAGCGCATGGGTGTCCTCGGGCGTTAGCGCGCGTGCGCCGTTCGGTCCGCGACCGATCTCCTTGATGAAGCGGGCGCACGGAAACGCGGACGAGGCGGCGGGAGCGGAGGAATCGGTCATGGGTGGCGTGCAGCGGCGTAGCGCAGTGGGCAAGGGGAGCGAACCTGCATTGTAGGGCCATCGTGCGTCGGGCCAGCGGTGGTGTCACACCCGCCGCTTCGCTGCCCGCCCCGCCGACACCGTCCCAGCCCGCGCGTTACACTCGCTACTTCCGGCGCCGCGCGGGCGGCGCCCTGTCCAGAACGGAGAATGGGATGAGTTACGTGTTTGCCCCGGCGCCGGTTGTCGCGGTGCCGGTTGCCGGGACCGGCGATCAGTTCGCGGTGCGCCGCATCTACTGTGTGGGCCGCAATTACGAGGCTCATGCGCGTGAAATGGGACACGATCCCGACCGCGAGCCGCCGTTCTTCTTCTGCAAGCCCGCGGACGCAGTCGTGTATGTCGCGCCCGGTGCGACCGGCGAATTTCCGTACCCGTCGCAATCGAAGAACGTGCACTTCGAAATGGAACTGGTCGCTGCGATCGGCAAGGCCGGCAAGGACATTCCCGTCGATAGCGCACTCGATCACGTGTACGGCTACGCGCTCGGGCTCGACATGACGCGCCGCGACCTGCAAGGTGAAGCGAAGAAGCTCGGTCGTCCGTGGGACACGGGCAAGGGCTTCGATCATTCGGCGCCGCTGGGCCCGATTCATCCGGTGTCCGAGGTCGGGCACATCGGTAGCGGCGAGATCTGGCTGACCGTCAACGGCGAAGACCGCCAGCGTTCCGACGTGTCGCAACTGATCTGGTCGGTGGCCGAGACGGTTGCTTATCTGTCCACGCTGTTCGAGTTGCAGCCCGGCGATCTGATCTTCACCGGCACGCCCGAAGGCGTCGGCCCCATCGAGAACGGCGACCTGATGAAGGGTGGCGTGGCCGGGATCGGCGAATTCAGCGTGCGCGTGGCCTGAGCCGCGCGCGGAGGAGACACGGAGCATGAAGCTTTACAGCTATTTCCGCAGCTCCGCATCGTACCGTGTGCGGATCGCGCTGAGTCTGAAGAACCTGCCGTACGACTACGCGCCGATTCACATGCTGCGCGACGGCGGCGAGCAGTTCAAGCCGGAATACCGCAAGCTGAATCACGACGCCGTCGTGCCGACGCTGGTGGACGGCGACGACGTGCTGACGCAGTCGCTGGCGATCATCGAGTATCTCGAGGAGACGCATCCGCAGCCGCCGCTGTTGCCGGTTGCACCGCGCGATCGCGCATATGTCCGTTCGATCGCATTGCAGATTGCCTGCGAAATTCATCCCATCGATAACCTGCGCGTGTTGAGGTATCTAAAGCACACGCTCGGGGTGGAGGAAGCGGCGAAGGACGCGTGGTACCGGCACTGGGTCGAGGCGGGTTTCGCGACGCTGGAAGAGCATCTGGCAAGCGATACGCGCACGGGCACGTTCTGCTTCGGCGATACGCCGACGATGGCCGACGCGTGTCTCGTTCCGCAGGTGTTCAACGCGCGGCGCTTCAAGATCGACACGGCCCCGTTCCCGACGATTCACCGCATTGCCGATCACGCGGCGAGCCTTGAGGCGTTTGCGCGGGCGGCGCCCGGTGCGCAGCCGGACGCGGAGTGAGCGACGGCTGTACGGTTTAAGTGATGTGAGCGATGTAAAAGCGAAAAGGGCAGCTCAATCGTGAGCTGCCCTTTTTGCATGCAGTCGCTGTCGTGTTGCAGCGAGCGTGATAGCTAGCTGGTCAGTTGTCGAGCAACGCGTCCGCGAATTCTTCCGCGCTGAACGGTTGCAGATCTTCGACCTTCTCACCGACGCCGATGAAGTAAACCGGCACCGGGCGTTGCCGCGCGATCGCCGCAAGGATGCCGCCCTTCGCCGTGCCGTCCAGCTTCGTGACGATCAGGCCCGTGAGGCCGAGCGCGTCGTCGAAGGCTTTCACCTGGGCGAGTGCGTTCTGCCCGGTATTCGCGTCGATGACGAGCAGCACTTCGTGCGGCGCGCCGTCGAGTGCCTTACCGATCACGCGCTTCACCTTGCGCAGTTCTTCCATCAGGTGAAGCTGCGTCGGCAGGCGGCCCGCCGTGTCGGCCATCAGCACATCGATCTTGCGCGCGCGCGCCGCGCCGACCGCATCGAAAATCACCGCCGCCGGATCGCCGCTTTCCTGCGAGACGACCGTCACGTTGTTGCGCTCGCCCCAGATCGCGAGCTGTTCGCGCGCGGCGGCGCGGAAGGTGTCGCCGGCGGCGAGCAGCACCGATTGATCGAAGCGCTGCAGGTGCTTGGCGAGCTTGCCGATGCTGGTTGTCTTGCCGGCGCCGTTCACGCCCGCGATCATCATCACGAGCGGCTGTGCGCGGCCGAGCATCAGTGATTTTTCGAGTGGCTTCAACAGATCGACGAGCAGCGTGCGCAGCGCGCTTTTGACTTGCTGTGGATCCGTGAGCCTTTCCGCGCGTACTTTTTCGCGCAGCGATTCGAGCAGGAATTCGGTCGCTTCGACCCCGGCGTCCGACATCAGCAGCGCGGCTTCGAGTTCCTCGTACAGGTCCTCGTCGATGCGCGCGCCGACGAAAATGCCGGTCAGGCTCGAACTCGTTTTCGACAGACCGGTTTTCAGGCGCGTGAGCCACGATTTCTTTGCGGCGGGCTCGGGCACGGGGGGCGGGACGATTTCGACGGCTTCGAGGGCGGTCTCTTCGGGTTCTGGCTCGAACTCAGGTTCGGGTTTGCGAGCTTCGGCGGCGGCGACTGGTGCGGAAGCCGCGGGCTGTGCAGGTTGTGCGGCGGACTGTGCAGGCGTAGCGGCCGGTAGCGGCGCCGGGTCCGACGGCGGTGCGGCTGCAGGCGCCTCGGGCACCGCAGACTCCCGCGCCTCCGCTGATTCTTCTACCGCGGCATCAGGCGCTTTCGAGCCCTTGAATCGTTTGAAAAAGCTGAACATGTTCTGGCGTGGCCCAACTGCGCGAAGCGGCACGCGATACGGGATGCAAGGCGTGGAAGGCAAGGCGCGAAAACCGCACATTTTATCAGGCATGCCCTACCGCGTTGTGGCAGCGACCTTGCGGCGCGGCGCGTGTGGGGTTGCCCGCCTCCGAGGCAGTGCGATATCTGTACGTCGACGCCGCGGCCCCGGCCCACGAAGGCCGTGTGGTAACGTTGGCGCTCCGGTGCGCGTACGCGCTGCACCGTTCCATCCATTCACACCGAATCTGCATGTCCCGTTCTTCCCCTTCTCACGCGCAGAGCGCTTCTTCCGGTCGCGGCAAGACGCATGCGATCCGCATCATCGGCGGCGACTGGAAGCGTTCGCCGCTGCCCGTGCTCGATCTCGACGGGCTGCGGCCTACGCCCGATCGTGTTCGCGAAACCCTGTTCAACTGGCTTGGTCAGCGTCTCGACGGCCAGCGCTGTCTCGATCTGTTCGCCGGCAGCGGTGCGCTGGGCTTCGAAGCGGCGTCGCGCGGCGCTACGCGGGTGTTGATGGTGGAGCGCCACGCGCGCGCCGCTGCGCAACTGCGCGCCAATCAGGCGCGCCTCTCTGCCACGACGATCGAAATCGTCGAAGCCGACGCGTTGCGTCTTGCGGCAAGCCTCGCGCCGGGCTCATTCGATGTCGTGTTTCTCGATCCTCCGTTTGGCGACGGCCTGCTCGGCCGGGCGCTCGCGCTCGCTGTGCCGCTCGTTGCGGCAGGCGGAATGCTCTACGTCGAGGCAGGCGAGTCGCTCGACGTCGCGCAAACCGAAGCGCTCAGTGGCTGGCGCGTCGTGCGCCACGGCAAGGCGGGTGCGGTTCACTATCATTTGCTGCAACGCGAAAATGAGGAATAATGCGCGTTCCAAAACCAGCACCGGACGGTTTACCGTTACCGGTGCGATCGGCGGCAGGCGCGTTCAGCGGACGCGCATTGGCGTGCCCATTTGTCTGAAGACAGGAGAAGCCTCATGGTAGTCGCCGTGTACCCGGGTACCTTCGATCCATTGACGCGTGGTCACGAAGACCTCGTGCGGCGCGCGTCGAGCATTTTCGACACGCTGGTGGTGGGCGTCGCGGACAGCCGCAACAAGAAGCCGTTTTTCACGCTGGAGGAACGTCTCGACATCGCACACGAGGTGCTCGGCCACTATCCGAACGTGCAGGTGATGAGTTTCAAGGGACTGCTGAAAGACTTCGTCCGCAACAACAATGCGCGGGTGATCGTGCGCGGTCTGCGCGCGGTCTCGGACTTCGAGTACGAATTCCAGATGGCCGGTATGAATCGCTATCTGCTGCCCGACGTCGAAACGATGTTCATGACGCCGTCCGACCAGTATCAGTTCATCTCCGGAACGATCGTCCGCGAAATCGCGCAACTGGGCGGCGATGTCAGCAAGTTCGTTTTTCCGTCCGTCGAGAAGCGACTGCAGGAAAAGGTCGCCGCGCTCGAAAAGCAGCGTGGCGGCTGAGCTGCCCGGCGGCATAGTCGTAACCAGCGTAAACTGGCGGCTTGACGGAACGAAAGCCGGCTGTGTGCCGGCGTGAAGTGAGAGAAGTATGGCCTTGATGATTACCGACGAGTGCATCAACTGCGACGTCTGCGAGCCCGAGTGCCCGAACGACGCAATTTCGATGGGCGCGGAAATCTATGTGATCGACCCGGGCAAGTGCACCGAATGCGTCGGCCATTTCGATGAGCCGCAATGTCAGCAGGTGTGCCCGGTCGAGTGTATTCCTCGCGATCCGCAGCATGTCGAGACGCCGGATGGGTTGATGGCGAAGTATCACGCGTTGCTGGCGGCGAAGGCTTCGTAGCTGGTTCGGCCGGTGTGCCGCGTCGCGCTGGGCCGCCGTTATGCTGTTGCGATCGGATCGTTGCGCAATCGTTCAACCGCTCAATCGCGCGATTGCGTGAGCAAGCCGTTAAACGGCAAGCACGTCACGCAGTGCATCGAGCAGCGCTTCGCATTCAGCGTCGGTGCCGATCGAGATGCGTAGATGCTGATCGACACGCGGCAACTTGAAGTGCCGCACGAAAATTTCCCTTTCTTTGAGTTGCGCGGCGAGCGTCGCTGCGTCGTGCGCGCGATGCCGTGCGAGCACGAAGTTCGCAGCGGACGGCACGACCTCGAAGCCAAGCGTGCTCAATCCAGCTGATAGACGCGTGCGACTCGCGATCACCTTCGCACACGTGTCGCGAAACCATTCACCGTCTTCGTACGCGGCCGTCGCCGCAGCCTGCGCGAGCCGATCAAGCGGGTAGGAGTTGAAACTGTCCTTCACGCGATTCAGCGCATCGAGCAGCAGCGGATCGCCGAACGCAAGGCCGATGCGCATGCCCGCCAGTGAACGCGCCTTCGACACCGTCTGCACGACAAGCAACTGCGGATACAGGTCGATCAGCGACACCGCCGATTCCGCGCCGAAGTCGACATACGCTTCGTCGATCACCACGACCGATTCCGTATTCGCCGCGACGAACCGCTCGATCTCCGCGAGCGACAGCGGTCGTCCGGTAGGGGCATTGGGATTTGGAAACAGCACGCCGCCGTTGGGTATCGCGTAGCCGTCGAGGCGCAGCGTGAAGTCGGCATCGAGCGGCACCGTACGATACTCGACCTCATAGAGCCGTGCGTAGGTCGGATAGAAGCTGTAGGTGACGTCGGGGAACAGGATAGGGTGAGCATGCTTTAGCAACGCCTGAAACACGAGCGCCAGCACTTCGTCGGAACCATTGCCAGCGAACACCTGTTCAGGCCGAATGCCGTGGTGAGCGGCGACCGCTTCACGTAGCCTGCGTGCAGTCGCATCCGGATAGCGCCGCAGTGAATCGCCAGTCGCGCCGAGTTCTTCACGGATCGCGTCGAGTACACGAGGCGAGGGCGGATAGGGGTTTTCGTTGGCGTTCAGCTTGACCGGATGCGCAAGCGCAGGCTGCTCGCCCGGCGTATAAGGCGTCAGGCGGTGAACGATGTCACTCCAGTAACGGCTCAAACGAACCTCCCGCAAAAAGACTCACACATCCAAAACGGCAGAACGCGGTTAAGCGTTGCGATGCAACTGCATCATCGCGCGTTCTAACTCGCCTTTGATTATCTGCGGCATCACCGCGAGCCCGCGCTCGATCGATGCATCGATCACATCCTGCTCTTCCCGGCGCGGCGGCTTCAGCACGAAGTTCGCAACATCCGGCTTCGCGCCGGCGCGCGCGCTTTCGGGAATCAGATCGCGCGGATGGCCGATGCCGATACGCAAACGCCAGTACTGCTGCGTCGTCAGGTGTGAGGAGATGTCCTTGAGCCCGTTATGGCCGCCGCTACCACCACCGAGCTTCAGCTTCACGGTACCGGGTGGCAGATCGAGTTCGTCGTGGGCGACGAGAATCTCGTCAGGCAGGATCTTGAAGAAGTGCGCAAGCGCCACGACCGATTGCCCCGAGCGGTTCATGTACGTCTGCGGTTCCAGCAGATGCACCTCTTCGCCATGCAGCCGGGCCTTTGCATAGAAGCCGTGAAAACGCCGCTCGTCGCGCAGCGTCGTGCCGGCCTCGCGGGCGAGTTGATCGACCAGCCAGAAGCCGGCGTTGTGTCGCGTCGCGGTGTATTCCGCGCCCGGATTCCCGAGCCCGACGATCAGCTTGATCATGATGAAAGCATGAGCAAAAAAAGAGGCGAAAAAAAACCCGCCGGGGCGAACCTCGGCGGGTTACGTCGTCCGTTTCATGGAAACGGATCGAGAGGATCGCTAGCTTGTACTGGATCAGGCGGCGGGTGTTTCGCCTTCGCCTGCTGCAGCTGCGCTACCTGTAGCTGCGTCGTCCGAGACGGCGCCAGCCGGAATCGTCGCCGCGGCGATCACCGGGTTTTCTGCTTCAATGTGCGCAACGAGCGCGACACCCTTCGGCAGTGCGATGTCCTTCGCGTGCAGCGAATGACCGGCTTCGATTGTCGCCAGATCGACTTCGAGGAATTCAGGCAGATCGCCCGGCAGACACTCGATTTCGACTTCGTTCAGCACGTGCGAAATGACCGCGCCCGACAGCTTCACAGCCGGGTTGGTTTCCTGGTTCATGAAGTGCAGCGGCACCTTGGTGTGCAGCTTCTTCTTCGCGTCGACGCGCTGGAAATCCACGTGCAGCACGATCTGACGGAACGGGTGGTACTGCACATCGCGCAGCAGAACCTGTTGTTCCTTGCCAGCCACTTCCAGGTCGAGAATCGACGAGTGGAAGACTTCTTTCTTCAGCGCGTGCCACAGCGCGTTGTGATCGATCTCGATCAGTTCCGGTTCAGCACCAGCGCCATAAACGATACCCGGGGTCTTTCCCGTGTTACGCAGGCGGCGGCTCGCACCCGTACCATGCAGATTGCGCTCGAAAGCGACTACTTTCATGTTGTTTCTCCATTAGCTGCCCGCGACCAGGCAGTAAAACGGGGCCACTCGCCTTGCGGCTCGCGACCCCAAACTAAGCGGCATGAACCTTCGTCCGTTCATGCCGATTGTGCCGGCATGCAACGGGGAACCCGCTGCACACCTGCAAATGCTTTAACTCTCTGCGAACAGCGACATCACCGAGTCGCCGCGGCGAATCCGCGAGAACGTCTCGGCCAGCAGACCCGCGCTGGTCAGCGAGCGGATCTTCGCGCAAGAACGTGCTTCTTCGCCGAGCGGGATCGTGTCGGTGACGACCAGTTCGTCGAGCGCCGATGCGGCGATACGCTCGCCTGCGCCACCCGACAGCACCGGGTGCGTTGCGTACGCAAACACCTGCTTCGCCCCGCGTTCTTTCAGTACCTGCGCAGCCTTGCACAGCGTGCCGGCTGTATCGACCATGTCGTCCATGATCACGCAGGTCCGGCCGTCCACTTCACCGATGATGTTCATCACTTCGGCGATGTTCGCCTTCGGCCGACGCTTGTCGATGATCGCGAGATCGCAGTTAAGCTGCTTCGCCAGTGCCCGGGCACGCACCACACCGCCGACGTCCGGCGACACGACCAGCAGATCTTCGTAGTTCTGCTTGCGCAGATCGCCGAGCAGCACAGGCGTCGCGTAGATGTTGTCGACCGGGATGTCGAAGAAACCCTGAATCTGGTCAGCGTGCAGATCCATCGTGATGATCCGCTCGACACCCGCGATTTCCAGCATGTTCGCAACGACTTTCGCGGAGATCGCGACACGCGCCGAGCGCGGCCGGCGGTCCTGGCGGGCATAGCCGAAGTACGGAATGGCTGCGGTGATCCGGCCTGCGGATGCGCGCTTGAGCGCATCGACCATGATCATCAGTTCCATCAGGTTGTCGTTTGCCGGTGCGCAGGTGGACTGCAGCACGAAGACATCCTTGCCGCGGACGTTTTCCTGGATCTCGACCTGGATTTCGCCATCCGAAAACCGGCTGACCATCGCCTTGCCGAGTGGAATACCGAGGATTTTGACGACTTCCTGTGCAAGCTCGGGATTAGCGTTGCCAGTAAAAACCATCAGGCCGTCATGGCTGCTCATCGTGCACCTGTGTCAGGCTGGGGGCGAGGAAATGCGAGAATTTTTGGCAGGGGAGGAAGGACTCGAACCCTCGAATGCCGGAATCAAAATCCGGTGCCTTAACCAACTTGGCGACTCCCCTACACTAACTTTGAGCTTCGCCGGATGTGTAGGACTATCCGACGACGCAAAACTTTATGACGCGAAGTCAAAGAGTGGATGCGTATCCAGGCTTGTAGTGACTGCGCTGTTCCAGCCGGCTGGCAGTCTGGCTTGTGCCAGTTCTGCTTCGCGCTGATTCTGGAACGCTGCAAAGACACTAGCGCCCGATCCGGTCATCCGCGCGGGTGCGATGTTATCAAACCACCTGAGCACCTGCGCAACTTCCGCGTATTTTCCCACGACAACCGGTTGCATGTCATTTCGGCCGAAACTGTCGGGCCAACCTGTTTTGCAACTGTCTCGTGCAAGGAAGTCCGCAATTGTGAGGGGTTTTGAATCCCTTGTCAACGCTCTCTCGGAAAAAATCACCGCTGTCGGAACGTGTACTTGCGGGGTCACGACGAGGAAATAACGCGGCGGCAATTGTACCGCCTGTAAGGCTTCGCCGACACCCTCGGCGAACGCGTTTTTACCGAAGACGAAGAACGGGACATCCGCGCCCAGCTTGAGTGCGAGCGTCTGCAGTTCGGCGCGCGGCAGGTCGAGTTTCCAGAGACGGTTCAGGGCGAGCAGCGTCGTTGCCGCGTCGGAGCTGCCGCCGCCGAGCCCGGCACCCATCGGCAGGCGCTTGTCGATCTCGATGTCGACGCCTGCGCCGGTGCCCGTATGGGCTTTTAGCAGCGTGGCGGCGCGTACGGTCAGGTCGTGTTCGGCAGGGACGTCGGCGACGGCGGTGCGGCGCACGATCTGGCCGTCGGCGCGGTGCGTGAAGTGCAGCGTGTCGCCCCAGTCGAGCAACTGGAAGACGGTCTGCAGCGCGTGGTAGCCGTCCGGGCGCCGCCCGGTGATATGCAGGAACAGGTTCAGTTTCGCTGGTGCGAGGCAGTCGCGCAGCGAATCGGTCGTTTCGATCATGAGCGGGGTGAAATACGGGCGGTTACTGGTCCAGCACGAGCTTGATGGCGAGCGGCGGGTCCTGGCGGGCGAGATTGACGCGTTTTAGCCCGGTGGCCGGGGCGTCCGCGTAGGCCACGTAATCGATGGTCCAGCCGTCCTGCTCGATTTCCTTGAGCCGCGTGGGCTGTTCCGGGTCCGGGACAGTGGTGGCGTGCGACGTTGGCGCGACGGACGGCTGCAGCCAGTAGCGCAGCCCTTCGACCGGCAGCGCGAAGCCGATCGCGTTCTGCATCAGTGTGGAGACGTTATCGGCGGTGAGCGGCTGGCGATTCGGCAGCTCGAGCGACGCCGAAGCCGGCGACGAAGTGATGATCGCCAGCGTCTGGCCGAGCGGACTGCGCAACTGCACGGTGACGGTGTCGCCGGTTTCCTGCCAGTCGAAATTGCCGTACGCGTTGCGCTGCTGGCCGTTCTGGTCGTCGTACTGAACGGCGAAGCGGCCGTGATAGGCGCGGGTGGTCTGCGTCGAGAGCGCGGTGGCCGCGTTCGACGTGGACGGTCCCCGCGGCTGCACCGACGCGCAGCCCGACAGCGCAACGACGGCCGCCGCGCAGAGCGCGAGGCCGAACGAAGCGCGGCGCGGCGGTTGAAGAAAGGCCGGCATCAGAGATTGTTCACCTGAAGGCGTTTGAGTGTATTCACGAGTGTGTCGTTGTCCGGCTCGAGCTTTAGGGCTTCGCGCCATGCGGCACGCGCCTGATCCTGAGCGCCGGTCTGCCACAGTACCTCGCCGAGATGCGCGCCGATTTCCGCATTCGGCTGCAGATCGTAAGCCTTGCGCAGCAGCTTGATTGCAGTGGCGGTGTCGCCGAGGCGGTACTTCACCCAGCCGACGCTGTCCATGATGAACGCGTCGTCAGGTGCGAGCGCCGACGCTTTCTCCACCAGCCTGTCTGCTTCCGGCAGACGCTGATTGCGATCGGCAAGCGAATAGCCGAGCGCGTTATACGCCTGCGGGTTGTCCGGCTGCGAGCGGATCAGCTTGCGCAACTGGCCTTCCATCACCTCGTAGTGGCCGTTCTTTTCGGCGGCCATGGCGTAGTCGTAGGTCAGATCGGGATCGTCCGGGAAATCGGCGGTGGCCTGGGCGAGTCGCGTCTCGGCTTCCGGGTAGCGTTTCGTATCGAACAGGATCGCCGCATCGGTACGCGCGAGCAGCGCCTGGTCGCGCGGGTCCGTCGCCTGGACGCCGGCGAGCAGCTTGCGCGCATCGTCCGGTTTGCCTTCTTTTTCCAGCAGCTGCGCGCGCGTGACCTGCGCAGGGAAGTACTGCTGGCTGGCCGGCGAAATCTTGTCGAGCCAGCCGCTCGCTGCCGCGTCGTTCTTCTGCTCGAGCGAGAGTTGCGCGAGATAGATGTACGCCTGGCCCGCATCCGCGCCCGGCGTCGCTTCGGCTTTCTGCGCATACTGCGTCAGATACGTCTGGGCTTCGGCGGGTTGCTTCTGCTGGATCTTGATGAGGCCGAGCGCCATCAACGGCGTGAGGTCGTTCGGATTGTCCTTGTGCATGATCTCGAACTGCTTTTGCGCGTCGTCGAGACGATTGCTTGCCAGGTAGACCTGGGCGAGCGCGAGGCGCGCATCATGCGACTTCGGATTCTGCTGGACGTACTTTTCGATCGACGCGGTGCCTTCCTTGCGCTCGTCCGGACCCATCTGCGTCAGCGTCAGTGCGGCCGGCAGATAGTCGGGCTTGAGCGCGAGGGCCTGTTCGAGCGATTTGCGCGCGCCCGGTGCGTCGTCCGCGACGAGTTGCTGGCGAGCGATAGCCAGCTGCGCTTCGGGCCGGTTCAGATCGTTTTTGAGCAGATCCTGCAGCACATGCAGACCGCCGACACGATTCGGTCCGCGCGACAGCAGCAGTTGCAACGCGAGGATGCCGTTGCCGCGATTGTCGGCCGGAATCTTCGCGAGTTCGCGGGCCAGTAGTGGCTCGGCGTCGTCGGGCTTGCCGGACAGCACGAGCAGCGATGCGTCGAGCTGGGCCGCACGTTCCGAGCTGGGCGCGTATTGTTGCCACAACTGCGCGGCGGTAAGCGCATCGGACGGGCTCTGGGCGGCCAGCGCAATTTCGGTCGCGCGTTGCGCCATGCGCGGGTCGTGCGTGTCGCGCGCCAGCGCGAGATAGGTCTGATAGGCCGGCGCCGGCTGGTTCCGCTGTAACGCGACTTCGGCTGCGAGCACCTGGAAGACGATCTGGCTATTCAGCGCGATGCTCGGCAGATCCTTCGCTTCGTCGGACGTTTGCGGACCGAGCGCGTCGGGCAGCGTCACCGATGAGTCGTCGGAATCCGGCGACGGATCCTGCGCGTGCGCGGGCAGCGCGACAAGCGTCCAGGCAGCGAGTACGGCGGCGCCGAGAAGCCGGCGCGGGGAGACGGCGTGCGGCAGATGCGAAGCGCGCGCGGCGCGCTTCATCGAAAGCAGCTTCACGAAGGACAGGTTCATGGAAATCCGTTCAATGTTTCGGACGATTGTAACGCGCTCGCTACAATACGCGCACAACCACTCACGCAAGTTGCAGACCAGTTAGACATGCCAGAGTTGCCAGAAGTTGAAGTTACCCGTCGAGGAATCGAACCCTATGTGGCCGGCCGCCGCGTCGAACGCGTCGACGTGCGCACGCCCGCGCTGCGCTGGCCAATCCCGGCGGGACTCGCCGCGACCTTGCGCGGCCGCATCGTCCACAAGGTCGAGCGGCGCGGCAAATACCTGCTGTTCGAAGTCGACGACGGCTGGTTCATCGTGCATCTCGGCATGACCGGCACGCTGCGGGTCATGCGCAATATGCCGCACCCGCCCGCCGCCGCGAAGCACGATCACATCGACTGGATTTTCGACGAGTTCATTTTGCGCTATCGCGATCCGCGCCGCTTCGGAGCCGTACTGTGGCACGCGCGCGCCGACGGCGATGTGCTCGGCCATCCTTTGCTGGCGGGGCTCGGCATCGAGCCGTTCGCCTCGGCGTTTAACGGTGCGCTGATGCATCGCGAGACGCGCGGGCGCAAGGTGTCTATCAAACAGGTGCTGCTGGCCGGCGAGGTGGTCGTGGGCGTGGGGAATATTTACGCTTCCGAAAGCCTCTTTCGCGCCGGTATCCGCCCGACTACGCCCGCCGGCCGCATCTCGCTGGTGCGTTACGGTTTGCTTGCGGATGCGGTGCGCGTGACGCTCGCGGCCGCGATCGAAAAGGGCGGTAGCACGTTGCGCGATTTCGTCGGTAGCGACGGCGAGAGCGGTTACTTCCAGCTCGACTATTTCGTCTATGATCGCGCGGGGCTGCCATGCCGTGTCTGCGGAACGCCGATCAAACAGATCGTGCAGGGGCAGCGTTCCACCTACTACTGCCCGACCTGCCAGCGCTAGGCGCTCACTATCCATGTACGTTTCGTCCTCTTCGCGACGCGCTTCGTCTGCCGCCGCCGATGCTTCCGGCAATGCCGCGGTTTTGCCCGCACCGGCGGTGCGTGCCGGTTTTGCCGCGCGCCTGATTGCCTGGCAGCGCCAGCACGGTCGTCATGACCTGCCCTGGCAAAACACGCGCGATCCCTATCGCATCTGGTTGTCGGAAATCATGTTGCAGCAGACGCAGGTGTCGACGGTGATTCCGTATTACGCGCGTTTTCTCGCGCGTTTTCCGGACGTCGCCGCACTTGCCGCTGCACCGCTCGACGATGTGATGGCGTTGTGGGCCGGGCTCGGCTACTACTCGCGTGCGCGCAATCTGCATCGCTGTGCGCAGGCGGTCGTCGAGCTGCATGGCGGCGCGTTTCCTGCATCGGTGGAAGCGCTCGCGGAATTGCCCGGTATCGGTCGTTCGACGGCGGCGGCGATCGCATCGTTTGCATTCGGTGCGCGGGCAACGATTCTCGACGGCAACGTGAAGCGGGTGTTGGCGCGTGTGTTCGGTGTCGAAGGATTTCCTGGCGAGAAGCGCGTCGAGAACGCGATGTGGACGCTCGCCGAATCGCTGTTGCCATCGAGTACCAATGACGCAGACGTAAGCGCCTATACGCAGGGTTTGATGGATCTCGGCGCGACGTTATGCGTGCGCGGCAAACCTGAATGCGGACGGTGTCCGTTCGCAGCCGATTGCGTCGCGAATGCAACAGGACGTCAGCGCGAGTTGCCCGCCGCGCGTCCGAAGAAAACCGTGCCGACACGACGCACATGGATGCTGGTGCTGTGCGACGGCGATGCCGTGATGCTGGAGAAGCGTCCGCCATCGGGTATCTGGGGCGGACTGTGGAGCCTGCCCGAAGCCGCCGATGAAACCGCGCTCGCCGAGCGCGCGCATGCATTCGGCGCGAACGGCGGTGTGTCGCCGCTCGCGCCGCTTACGCACACGTTCACGCATTTCAAGCTCGACATCGAGCCGCGCATTGCGGAACTGGGGCGTGGCACTAGCGCTACCGTTACCGCGGGCGATGCAGAAACCGCGTGGGTCTCGCTGCGCGATATCGATGCGTACGGTGTGCCCGCGCCGGTTCGCAAGCTGCTCGATGGCTTGCAGGGATCGCTGCTGTAACACGCGGCGCGAAGTGCGAGATTAAAGCAACTGATGCTGCTGCATGTAGTGATGAACCACGTCGATACGCGCTCCCGCATCCTGCAGTTCCATCAGCTTTTGTCGTGCGCGCAGCGCGATCGGCAGCACTTCGGCCAGACGGTTCGACACCCACGATGGATCTTCGAGTCTGAACGGTTCTGCGAACGGCAGGCTGTCGGCATCGCGTTCGCGGATTGTCGCGATGATGCGTTCAAGCACTTCCGCGCACGCGCCGAATTTCGCGAGCTGTTCGTTTCCTTCCAGCGGCATATCGTCGCCGAGCGGCTCGGCCATGCCGACCAGCAAACCGCCCGCTTCCACGCGATGCGACAGCAACCGGAAGCGCCGCGTACCGCGCGCGCGGATCAGCAACACGCCGACGGTTTCGACATCACACTGCGAGATTTCAGCGAGGCAACCGACCGCTTCAGGTACCGACGGTTCATCGGGCTTCGCGACTTCGCCGCCGCTTTTCAGCAGACACACGCCGAACGGCGTTTTGGCGCGCAGACAGTCGCGCGCCATGTCCATATAACGCGCTTCGAAAATCTTGAGAGGCAGCAGCCCATCGGGGAACAGCACCGTATGCAGCGGAAAGAGCGGCAAGTCGGCAAGCACGGCAGGGGTAGGCATGGCGCAACGCTTCGGTTAGGGCCGCGCGATACGGCCGGTTAAGCGATCAGCTTCGACGATTCGCCGACATCGATCGGCGCGTCCCTGTGCCGCACGATTACGTTTGCCGCTTTCGCGAGACGCGCGGCGAGCGTCTGCGCGATGAACACCGAACGGTGCTGTCCACCGGTGCACCCGATGGCGACCGTGAGGTAACTGCGATTGTCGTCGCGGAAATGCGGCAACCACTTCACGAGAAACGCTTCGATGTCGTCGATCATCTCGTGCACGACCGGCAACGCGTCGAGAAAATCGATGACCGGTTTGTCGAGACCCGTGAGTGGACGCAGCTCGCGGTCGTAATACGGATTGGGCAGCGTACGTACGTCGAAGACGAAATCGGCATCGAGCGGCACGCCGCGTTTGAAGCCAAACGATTCGAACGTGAGCGCAAGGCCGTTGCGTTCCTGTTCGACGAAGCGCTTGACCCATGCGCGAAGTGCGTTAGCGCGCAGGTTGCTCGTATCGATCTGATGACCGAACTCGGCGAGACCCGCGACCAGTTCGCGTTCGCGCTCGATTGCTTCGCCGAGCGACGTGAGCAGACCGACGTCGGCGTCGTGCGCGGTCGAGCCCGACAGCGGATGGCGGCGACGCGTTTCGGAAAAGCGCTGAATGAGCGACTGCGTGCTGGCGTTGAGGAACAGCACGCGAACATCGTGTTCGCGGGCGAGATCGCGGATGATGGCGGGCATTTCGTCGAGCGACGCGCTGGAGCGCGCATCGATGGCGACGGCAAGTTTGTCTTGCCGGTCGTCGGCGAGGTAAGCCGCGAGTTCGGGCAGGAAACGCGGCGGCAGGTTGTCGACGCAGTAATAGCCCGCGTCTTCGAGCGCGTTCAGTGCAACCGATTTGCCGGAGCCGGAAATACCGGTGATCAGGATAATGCGCATGGAGTCGTGAAATCCGTTCGTTTCATCATAGCATCAGCTCTCCGCGCCGGTACCCCGCAGAAGCCCGTCAGATCAGCTTGCCGGGGAACTGGCTGTCCGGGTCCTGCATCGCGAGACGCTGACGATCCATGAAGTCGCGCAGCGTATCGATACCGCGCAGTTGCAGGATCGTATTGCGCACTGCCGCTTCCACCAGCACCGCCAGGTTGCGGCCTGCCGCGACCTGAATCGTGACCTTGCTGATCGGCAGGCCGAGCACATCGACGGTCTGGCTTTCCAGCGGCAAACGCTGGAATTCGCCGTCCGGACGCCGGACCAGTTGAACGATCAACTTCAGCTTCATTTTGCGGCGCACCGCGGTTTCCCCGAAGATCGTCTTGATGTCGAGCAAACCAAGGCCACGCACTTCGAGCAGGTTCTGCAGCAGCGGCGGGCAGCGACCTTCGACGAAATCCGGCCCGAGGCGCACGAAATCGACCGCATCGTCGGCGACGAGGCCATGGCCACGGCTGATCAGTTCGAGACCGAGTTCGCTCTTGCCGAGACCGGAGTCGCCGGTCAACAGCACGCCCATCCCGAGAATGTCGAGGAATACGCCGTGCAACGTGGCGCGCGGCGCGAGAATCCGCGACATGTAGAGTCGCAGACTATCGATCACCGCCGCCGGCGACATCGGCGTCGTAAACAGCGGCGTGGAAGAGCGCGTGCAGCGCAGCACCAGTTCCGGCGGCGCGGCAACACCGCCGGCGACGACGAGGAACGGGGGTTCCAGCGCGATCAGTTCGGCCATATGGCGCGACCGGTCTTCTTCGCTCTGGCGCTGGTAGTAGTTGGTTTCGGCATCACCAAGTACCTGGATCCGGTTCGGGTGGATCAGGTTCAAGTGGCCGACGAGGTCGGCGCTCGAGGTCGCGGTGGTGACCGTTTCAGCGGAAAAACCGCGTTCCCAGCCTTCATGCCCCGTCAGCCAGCTGAGTTTCAGCATGGCGGCGTTGTCGTCGAAGATGCTTTGGGCGTTGATGCTGGACGTGTCCATGAGTCCGTGACTCCAGTGGGGGCCGTGGCGGCTGCTAGCTTCGTGCAGCCCCGCCGCGTTAGCGCGGCGATTCCGGCCAGACTGCGCCGGGTGCGGCAAGAAGCGTCGCCCGCGTGACTGCGGGCTGCCAATAATGCATCAAGGTTGCCACTGAGTCAGCAACTGGTGCAATGCCTCGCGGTTTTCTTCGGTATGCAGGCGTTCGCGTGTGCCGCGATCGGATAGCAATTGAGCGATCTCCGAGAGAATCTCGAGATGCTGCTGGGTGGCCTGTTCCGGCACCAGCAGGAAGATCAGCAGCGATACCGGCTGGCCGTCCGGCGATTCGAACGGGATGGGTTCGGCGAGGCGCACGAACGCCGCCAGCGGCTGCTTCAGACCCTTGATCCGGCCGTGCGGAATCGCGACGCCTTCGCCGAGTCCGGTCGACCCGAGGCGCTCGCGCGCGAACAGATTGTCAGTGACCGTGCTGCGGGCGATACCGTTCTGGTTTTCGAAAATCAGGCCCGCTTGCTCGAAGACGCGTTTCTTGCTGGTGACGGTGAGGCCGAGGACGACGTTCTCGAGGGGAAGAAATTTGGCTAAACGATTCATGTTGGCAGGCGAAAACGTGGCCTGGATTCTCCTCGCTGTGGCATTTGAGTGGCGTTCTGCGCCCGACGCAGGCTCGCAATGACGTGCGATTGGGCCTGAAGGCGCGGAACTCCGGCTGAGCGACCCCGACATAGTACGACCGGAAGTAACCGGGACATTATAGAACAGGGTTGCTGTAGATGGTGCGGCGCGCAATCGTTGCTGTGCATAGCGAGAACGCCTGTGGAAGGCCTTGATAAAGCGGCCGCGGAATCAAAAAACCGCCCTTGCGGGCGGTCTCTTCCGGGGTGAGGTAAACCCTCTAATCTTGCCTGTTATTGCGGCGGCACATCGATTTGCGGCGCCAGCGGCTGATACTTGATCGCGTCATGCTGGTGGCCTTGCAGGCGGTCTTTGTGCTGTACCACCTTGCGGTCGAGCTTATCGATCATCAGATCGATCGCAGCGTACAGATCGCCGTTCGCGCTCTCGACAAAAATATCCTTGCCCTTCAGATGCAGGTTGATTTCAACCTTCTGTCTCTTGTCCTTTTCCTTATGATTGTCGACCGAGAGGACCACACTGCCGTCGATCACCTGATCGAAGTGCCGTAGCACCCTATCCAGTTTGGTGATCACATATTCTCGCAACGCAGGCGTTACTTCGAGATGGTGTCCACTGATCTTCAGATTCATAGTGCTTCTCCAAGCTAGTGGCCGCTTGTCCGCATGTTGCGGGAGCGCTGGTCGATCTGTCGCCCGTTTCGTCGTCCCCGATGACTGACTGCTAACGGGTCCTATCGGCCAACCTGCTCCGCATACAGCGGGGCGGCCGGAAAATGCCCGCCACACCACGCAGCAGGCTACAGAGACTTGCGCAGATTCACCGCTGGAATTCGGAGCGCTTCGCGGTACTTCGCGACGGTACGCCGTGCGACCACGAAACCCTGCTCTGCCAGCAGTTCGGCTATGCGGCTGTCTGAAAGAGGAGATTTCGGGTTTTCCGCTCCTATCAGTTGCTTGATGAGTGCGCGAATGGCCGTTGAAGAGGCCGCGCCCCCGGTGTCGGTCGAAACGTGCGATCCGAAGAAGTACTTAAATTCAAGCGTCCCAAACGGGGTAAGCATGTACTTGCCGGTTGTTACACGCGAAACCGTCGACTCGTGTAACCCCAGCGTATCAGCTATTTCCCGCAAAACCAAGGGGCGCATGGCAATTTCGCCGTGCACAAAAAAATTCTTCTGACGTTCGACAATAGCCTGCGCAACCCGCAGGATCGTCTCGAAACGCTGCTGAATATTTTTGATCAGCCAGCGCGCTTCCTGCAGTTGCTGGCGCAGTGAACCGCTGCCAGGATCGCTGCGGTTATTGCGCAGGATGTTCGCATACAGATGATTGATACGCAGTTTCGGCACGACTTCAGGATTCAGTTCGGCCTGCCATCCTTGTGCGGTTTTGCGCACCATGATGTCGGGCACCACGTAATCCGCTTCGGCCTTGCCATACGCTGCACCGGGGAACGGTTCGAGCGAACGGATCAGTGCGTGAGCGTCGCGCAGGTCGTCGTCGTTGGCCTTCAACTGCTTGCGCAGCCGCGTGAAATCGCGAGCGGCCAGCAACTCCAGGTGATGCGCGACGATATCGATTGCAAGTGTGCGGATCGGTGTCGCAACGAGTCGAACTAGTTGCAGGCGCAAGCATTCCGATGCCGACCGCGCGCCGACTCCGGCGGGATCGAAACTGTGCAGCAACGCGAGCGCTGCATTCAGTTCGTCGACATCGACTTCGAGTTCTTCGGGTAGATCGGTCAGTATTTCTTCGAACGTCGCGGTCAGATAACCGTCGTCGTCGAGCGATTCGATGAGGAACGTAACGAGCGCGCGATCGCGTGGACTTGCCTGCGTAACGCGCAATTGCGCCATCAGATGATCGCGCAGCGAAGTGCTCGATTCGTGGATTTGGAGCGGCGGCAGGTCGTCGTCGTCGGATGCGTTGCCCGAGCGGCCGTAATCGTCGAGATTCCACTGGCTCGCGTCGGAATTGCTGTCGTTGCTGAGACCGTTGTATTCGTCGACGCCGCGTGGTTCGCCATCGTCGCTACGCTCGCTCGATGAAGTGGACGAGGTCGATGACGAAGGGCCGTTCATCGATTCCGGTGCCGATGTGCTCTGCGTCTGCGTGATCAGCGAACCATCTGCCGCGACGCGCAACGGACTGGCAATCCAGTCGTCCTCGTTCTCGAGCAACGGATTCTGCGCGATGGCCATTGCCACCTCCTGCTGCAATTCGAGCGTCGACAGCTGCAGCAGCCGGATGGACTGTTGCAGTTGAGGTGTCAGCGCAAGATGCTGCGACAGGCGGAGTTGGAGGCTGGCTTTCATGGCAATGTGAGATTCATTGTAAAGAGTTTGCCACGACCGCGATACCTTGCGACATTCGCGAAAACGCGTGTGCCCGGTTTCGGTGCGACAGGGCGCGCCGCGGGGCAGCTCGTCAGAAATAACCGGAGACCAGACGAAGGGACAGGCGCGACAGTGCGTCGCACTGCCGCGCCTGGTAGACGGGCCCGCGCAGTTACATGCGGAAGTGTTCGCCTAGATAGACGCGCCGGACGTTTTCGTTTTCAATGATGTCGCCGGGCGCGCCGGCGGCCAGCACGCTGCCGTCGCTGATGATGTATGCGTGATCGCAGATACCGAGCGTCTCGCGCACGTTGTGATCGGTGATGAGCACGCCGATATTGCGCTGCTTCAAGAACTTCACGATCTTCTGGATTTCCAGCACCGCGATCGGATCGACGCCCGCGAACGGCTCGTCGAGCAGGATGAAGCTCGGGTTCGTTGCGAGTGCGCGGCAGATTTCCACACGCCGGCGTTCGCCGCCTGACAGCGACAGCGCAGGGTTTTCGCGTAGATGCGCGATCTGCAGTTCGTCGAGCAGCGCTTCGGTGCGCTGCGAAATCGCATCTTTGGTGAGGCGCTTGCCGTTATCGTCGGTTTGCAGTTCCAGCACCGCGCGGATGTTTTCCTCGACGCTGAGCTTGCGGAACACCGAAGCTTCCTGCGGCAGATACGACAGGCCGAGCGAGGCGCGTTTGTGAATGGGCAGCAGACTGATCGACTTGCCGTCGAGATCGATCTCGCCGGCATCGAGCGGCACGAGGCCGACGATCATGTAGAACGACGTGGTCTTGCCGGCGCCGTTCGGGCCGAGCAGGCCGACCACTTCGCCGCTTTTCACGTCGAGCGATACGTCCTTGACGACCGTACGCGAACCGTAGCGTTTCTTCAGGTTGCGCACGACCAGCGAGCTGCTCGTGCCGGCCGGCTTGCGATGGGGGAGCGTGGGCGTATTCACGGCTGGGTCGCTCCGGGTGCCGGGAATTGCGTCGCGGGCACGAGGGTGGCCGAAGCGCCGGTGAGCGGTGCGGGGCCGCCGTTACGCGGCGACAGCATCGCGCGCACGCGGCCATTCGGATTGCCCGGGCCGGCGACATCCTTGCCGGCCTTTGCGGTGTAGAAGTCGTTCTGGCCGTCGTAGGTGATCACGCTGCCGTGCACTTCGTCCATAACCGTCGACAGACCCTGCAAACGGCGCACGGTGGCGCGCGTCGTCAGTGTGGTCAGATCCTGCTTGCCGTCGTAATCGATCCGCTCGGCTGTGCCTTCGATGTATTCGTCGACGCCTTCGCGTTTCTGCCGGAAATAGGAGAGGTTCTGGCCGGTCGACGTACCTGTCGCGTACTGGTAGCCCTGTGGGTCCTGAGACACCTCGACACGATCGGCCTTGATGACGATCGTGCCCTTCGTCGCGACCACGTGGCCGGTGAAGATGGTGAGTTGTTTCAGGTCGTCGTAAGTCATGTTGTCCGATTCGATGTTCATCGGCTTGTCGCGGTCGGCGCGTTCGGCGTGCGCAAGCGGCGCGAAGCCGGCCAGCGGCAGCGCAACGAGCAACGCGGCGAGCCCGGCGCGCCATGCGGCGAGGGACGAGGCCAGCGTGCGCGGACAGCCGGTATCAAAACGGAGGAGCGATTCGTTCATGCAGTCACGCCTGGAATGGATTACCCGGGTTGCCTCAGGGAGCCGCCGGACGAATCTGACGGGGCGATCGCGCCGCGGACGTTGCCGAAGAGCTGTATGACCCGGGTGACGTTGTTGTAGTTCATGCCGCTGGCCGTCATTACAGACAGGCCGCGCTGAAGTTTAACCGGCTTTTCGGTCTCGATCACATCGTCGTTCACGAGCACGCGGAAATGTTCGGAATTGGCCTGCATCTGCGGGTCGCCGTCGCCGGGGGCCCGCAGGATCTGCGCGTTGCCGTACAGATTGACGATCGACGCGTCGCCGTTGACCGTGCCGGTATCGCCGGTCGCCGTGACGATCGGCTTGCCCGGCTGGAACGCGCGCAGGGCCGGCAACGTCAGATCGCTGTCTTCGTCGTCTTCGTAGTGGATCAGGTGCTTCGCCGTCAGGCGATACTGCGTCGCGCCCGACTGATCCAGTTCGGAAACCGAGAAATTATCGGCGAAGTAGTCGGGTGTATGCGTTTTCGGGCGTACCAGGCCTTCATTCGGCGGTGGCAGGGTGGCCTGCAGCAGCCACCACGTAATCCCGGTGAGCGCGGCCATGGCGACGAGCGGCAGCAGCGAGGTCAGACGAAACCGGTTCATCCGTTCACCCTTCGCACGCGGCTTTTAGCAGCGCATCGTAGCGCTGTTGCGCATGCAGCAGCGTGTCGCACAGCTCGCGCACCGCGCCGTGGCCGCCGCGTGCCTTGCTGACCCAATGCGCGCGCGCGAGGATCTCGGGGTGCGAGTTGGCGGGTGCGGCCGCGAAGCCCACTTTCAGCATCACGGCGAGATCGGGCCAGTCGTCGCCCATATAGCCGCATTCTTCGGCCGCAATGCCGGTTTCCTTCAGCAACTCGTTGAACGCGACGAGCTTGTGCTCGACGCCCTGATACAGGTGTTTGATTCGCAGTTCCTTCGCGCGCACGGCGACGATGCCCGACTGCCGGCCGGTGATGATCGCCGTGTCGATGCCGGCTTCGCGCAGCAATTTCGCGCCGTGGCCGTCCATCGAGTTGAACGACTTCATCGTGTCGCCTTCCGCGGTGAACATCAGGCCGCCGTCGGTCAGC
The DNA here is from genome assembly GCF_030464945.1 of Paraburkholderia sp. CHISQ3. Taxonomy (NCBI): domain Bacteria; kingdom Pseudomonadati; phylum Pseudomonadota; class Betaproteobacteria; order Burkholderiales; family Burkholderiaceae; genus Paraburkholderia; species Paraburkholderia sp. CHISQ3. Next base: position 750,545 of record NZ_JALPRG010000001.1, on the reverse strand, counting down.
ACGCCGTCGACGTCGAAAATCATCAGCTTGACGCGGCTCGCGCGTTCGGTGGCGCTTGGAGTGGAGGCAGGCGAGGAAGCCATCAGATCACCTTCTTCGAGAACAGGTCGTGCATGTTGAGCGCACCGATGAGTTTGCCGGCGTCGTCGACGACCAGCATCTGGTTGATGCGGTAGCGCTCCATCAGTTCGACGGCTTCCACAGCCAGGTGGTCCGCCCCGATGGTACGCGGTGCGTGTGTCATCACCGATGCGATCGGCAGTTCGCGGAAATCGCCGTCCCGTTCGAGCACGCGGCGCAGGTCGCCGTCGGTGAAGATGCCTTCCACGCGATCGTGATCGTCGACGATCGCGGTCATCCCCATGCGTTTTGCGGTCAGCTGGAACAGCGCGTCGCGCACGGTGGCCGCGCCGGTGACCTTCGGTATCTGGTCGTCGATGCGCATGACGTCGCGCACGTAGGTGAGCAGGCGCCGGCCGAGCGCACCGCCCGGATGCGAGCGCGCAAAGTCGTCGACGCCGAAACCGCGCGCATCGAGCACCGCGACCGCAAGCGCATCGCCGAGCGCAAGTGCCGCTGTGGTGCTGGCGGTGGGCGCGAGATTCAGCGGACACGCTTCTTTCGATACGAACGCGTTCAGATGGACGTCTGCCAGCTGCGCGAGGCTCGATTGCGGGCGGCCGGTTACGGCGATCAACTTCACGCCGAGCCGCTTGATGGTTGGGAGGATCGCCACCAGCTCTTCGGATTCGCCGGAATTCGACATTGCGACGAATACGTCTTCAGCGGTGATCATGCCGAGATCGCCGTGGCTGGCCTCGGCGGGATGCACGAAGAACGCCGGCGTGCCGGTGCTGGCAAAGGTCGCCGCGAGCTTGCGGGCGATATGGCCGGATTTGCCGATGCCCGAGACGACCACCCGGCCGCGGCAGCTCAGGATGAGGTCGATCGCTTCGACGAAGCCTTCGTCGAGCTGATCGCGAAGCGCGCGCACGGCGTCCGCTTCGATGTCGAGCACGTCGCGAGCGAGCGCAAGTGCCCGGTCGCCATTGATTTTCGCTATCATTCGCGGAGTATAGCAAAGGCGTATGTTCGCCGCGCCGGGCCGGACCAGCCTGGCGGCTGCCCTCAGGGGCCTCTCGACCCTGCCGCGCATGCCCTCGCACCGGGCCCGCGCGCCGGTTCCGCTGACGAACGAGGACGCTTTTCCGATGCGTTTCTGCCGATGATTTCCCCGCTCGAAATGACGCTGTTTTTGCTGCTGGCTTCAGTGGCGGGCGTCGTCGTGTTCCGTTATCTGAATCTGCCGCCGATGCTCGGTTATCTGAGCGTCGGCATTGTCGTTGGGCCGCATGCGACCGGCGTCGTGCCGGATTCGGCGGGCGCGCAGAATCTCGCGGAATTTGGCGTCGTGTTCCTGATGTTTTCGATCGGGCTGGAGTTTTCGCTGGCCAAGCTGCGCTCGATGCGCCGGCTCGTGTTCGGTCTCGGGCTGCTGCAGGTGCTCGGCACTATCGCGGTTGCGGTGTCGCTCGGCTTCGTGCTGGAGCGCTGGGTGCACATCACGTGGCAGGCGAGCATCGCGCTGGGCGGCGCGCTTGCGATGTCGTCGACGGCGATCGTCAGCAAGATGCTCGCCGAGAGGATGGAGATCGAGACCGAGCACGGTCGTAATATTTTCGGCGTGCTGCTGTTCCAGGATCTGGCCGTGGTGCCGCTCCTGATCATCATTGCGGCGCTCGGTGGCGATTCGAAGGACCTGGTCGCGGCGCTCGGGCTCGCATCGGTGAAGATCGTCGTGGCACTGGCGTTGCTGCTGATCGTCGGGCAGAAATTCATGACGCGCTGGTTCAACGTCGTCGCACGGCGGCGCTCGCAGGAACTGTTCATCCTGAACCTGCTGCTGGTCACGCTCGGCGCCGCGTTTATTACCGATAAATTTGGCCTGTCGCTCGCTTTGGGGGCGTTTATCGCCGGCATGCTGATCGCGGAGACGCCGTATCGGCATCAGGTGGAAGAGGACATCAAGCCGTTTCGCGACGTGCTGCTCGGGCTCTTCTTCGTCACGACCGGCATGCTGCTCAATCCGCGCGTGGTGTGGGAACACCCGTTCATCGTGCTCGGCTTCCTGGTCGGGCCGCTGTTGCTGAAGACCGTGATGATCACGGCGCTGTCGCGCCTGTTCGGCGCGACGCCGGGTGTGGCGATGCGCACCGGCCTCGGGCTCGCGCAGGCCGGCGAATTCGGCTTCGTGCTGCTGAACCTGATTCTCGACAAACACCTCGTCGACGCGACGCTGTTGCAGGCGATTCTCGCCGCGATGCTGCTATCGATGCTCGCCGCCCCGTTCCTGATCCAGAACGCCGATCGCATCGTGCTGCGGCTGTCGTCGACGGAATGGATGCAGCAGTCGCTGCAGATGACGCGCATCGCGACGCAAAGCCTCAAGCAGAGCGGTCACGTGATCATCTGCGGTTATGGCCGTTCGGGGCAGAACCTCGCGCGCATGCTCGAACATGAAGGGCTCTCGTATGTCGCGCTCGATCTCGACCCCGACCGTGTATCGGCGGCTGCGACGGCCGGCGAATCGGTGGTGTTCGGCGATGCGGGGCGGCGCGAGTCGCTGCTTGCAGCCGGTATTCATCGCGCGGCGACGATAGCGATCACCTATGCGAACACGCCGTCGGCACTGCGCGTGCTGCACAACATCCACGAACTCGAACCGACGCTGCCCGTGATCGTGCGTACCGTCGACGACGCCGATCTCGAGAAACTGCTGGCAGCGGGCGCGACCGAGGTGATTCCGGAAATCGTCGAAGGCAGCCTGATGCTCGCGTCGCATACGCTTGTGCTGATGGGTGTGCCGATGCGGCGCGTCGTGCGTCGCGTCGAGGAAATGCGCGACGAACGCTACAGCCTGCTGCGTGGCTATTTTCACGGTGCCGACGACGTCGAAGACGACGACGGTCACGAACAGGTGCGGCTACAATCGGTGCCGGTCGACGCAAAAGCGGATGCGGTGGGCCGCACGCTCGCCGAGCTGGGCCTGTTCGATGTCGGCGTCGAAGTGACGGCGATTCGCCGCCACGGCATTCGCGGCGTCGAGCCGGACCCGTCCACCAAGCTGCGCGCGAGCGACATCGTCGTGCTGCGCGGCTTGCCGGAGGCGCTGGCGCAGGCCGAAGAGCGCCTGTCGAAGCATCGGCGGGCCGGCGCCACGACTGCCTGAGTCCGGCGGTTCATAGCCCATAGTCCATAGCAATCGAAGCCCCTTCGCGACCCTTGGGGCGCACAGCGAAATCGTCAGGGAGACATCATGTCCAACGTGCCAGCGAACCCGCCGTTCGACGCAGCCGGCTTCGTCAACAGCCAGATTCGCACGGTGCCGGACTGGCCGCAGCCGGGCGTGCAGTTTCGCGACATCACGCCATTGCTGCAGCATCCGAAGGCGCTGCGTGTGCTGGTCGACCTGTTCGTGCAGCGGTATATCGAAGCGAAGCTCGATTACATCGCGGGTCTCGATGCGCGCGGCTTCATCATCGGGCCGATCGTCGCGTATGAGCTGAACCTCGGTTTCATCCCGATCCGCAAGGCCGGCAAGCTGCCGTACCGGACCGTGTCCGAATCGTACGATCTCGAATACGGCGCGGCGACCGTGGAGATGCACGAAGACGCGTGCGGCTCCGGCGACCGCATCGTCATCATCGACGATCTGATCGCCACGGGCGGCACGATGATGGCCGGCAAGAAACTGCTCGAACGGCTCGGCGCCGTCGTGGTGGAAGGCGCGGCGATCATCGATTTACCGGACCTCGGTGGTTCCGGCCGGTTGCGCGCAGCGGGTTTGCCGCTCTATACCGTCACGGAATTCGGCGGCCATTAGGTCGCGCCGGTTCAACACCGTTCAACGCCGTTCAACTCGCTCAGGTTATCGACCATGCCCAATTTCCTGCTGTTTCTCGCGACTTCGGTTGCGATCACTTTTGCGCCCGGTCCGGACAATCTTCAGGTGCTTGCGCGCGGTATTTCGCAGGGCCGCGCCGCGGGCCTCGTTGCTGCCTTCGGTTTTGCTGCTGGCCTCACGTTCCACACCACGCTGGCCGCGCTTGGCGTTGCAGCGGTGCTGCGCTCGTCGCCGGTGGCGTTCGAGATCATCAAGCTTGCCGGTGCTGCGTATCTGGTGTGGATCGGTATCAAGGCGCTGCGTAGCCGCGGGCTTTCCACTGCCCACGAGCGGCCGCCGCAGCCGCTGTCGACGGTGTTTCGCCAGAGCGTGCTCGGCAACATCCTGAACCCGAAGGTCACGCTGTTCTTCATCGTGTTTCTGCCGCAGTTCGTCGATCCGCACGGCTCGCAGGGCGTCACGCTGCAGATGCTCGAACTCGGCTTGCTGTTCATGCTGCAGACGGTCGTGGTGTTCTCGATCTTCGGCGTGTGTGCGGGGATGATCGGCGGCTGGCTGCGGCGCCGGCCGAGTGTCGGCGTGTGGCTCGACCGGCTTGCCGGCGCGACCTTCATCGCGATCGGCATCCGCGTGGCGCTGCGCGACTAGACGGCGTACCGACACAAGGAGTTCGCATGAGCTTGCCCTGCATTGCCGATGCACGTCGTTTCGATCCGGCTGCGCATCGACCGTTCTGGATCGACGCGCAGCGGGTCGGCTGGATTCGCACAACCGACGTACCGCTGCTGACGCGCTGGCCCGACGTGTTCGAGATCGACGCGACGCGCATCGTGCTTGCGCCGCAATTCACGACCGCCGACGAACGCAGCGCAGCCCTCGGCGCGGTAATCGGCGCGTTGGCTGCGGATGGCCGGATTCCTGGCTGGCGCGACGAAACTTACGCGATTCGCAATGCATTCGATGCGCCGCCGCTCGCGTACATCGAGCGTGCGGCGTCGCGCTTCTTCGGCACGATGACGTATGCGGTGCATCTGAACGGCGTCGTAGAATACGCGGACGGCGCGCCGCAGATGTGGATCGCGCGGCGCAGCGACACGAAGGCAACCGATCCGGGCATGCTCGACAACGTCGTGGCGGGTGGCATCGGTTGGGGCTTTGGGATTCGCGAGACGATCGTCAAGGAATGCTGGGAAGAAGCGGGCATTCCCGAAGACATCGCCGCGCGCGCGACACCGGGCCGCACGGCCCACGTGCTGCAGTCGCTGCCGGAAGGCACCCAGGCCGAGCAGATCTTTATTTACGACCTCGCACTACCGGCCGGCTTTACGCCGCGCAATCAGGATGGCGAAGTGGGCGAGCACCGGCTCGCGCGCATCGACGACGTTGCACGCAGCATCGAAGAGGGCGCGATGACAGTCGACGCGAGTCTTGCAACGCTCGACTGCCTGCTACGCCGCCGATGGATCGACGAAGAGGCCTGCACGGGTATCGACGCGGTGTTTGCGCCGCCGGTGCTGCGCTGAACGCGCGCTATCCATCGAACATTGAAATCAGTCAACGATTAACCCAGGGAACCCTTAACGCATGTCGACCGATCACAGCTTCATTCTCAAACTTTCGTGTGCCGATCGGCCGGGCATCGTCCATGCGGTATCGGGTTTTCTGTTCGAGCTGGGCAGCAACATTCTCGACTCGGCGCAGTTTGGCGACAGCGGTACTGGCGAGTTCTTCATGCGGGTGCATTTTCAGCAGGTTGGCGGCGATCCGGGGCTGGATGTACTGCGTGCGTCGTTCGAGACGCTCGCGCAGCAGTTCGAGATGCGTTGGGAACTGCATGACGCGACGGTGAAGCCGCGCGTCGTGATCATGGTGTCGAAGATCGGGCATTGCCTGAACGATCTGTTGTTTCGCTACCGGACGGGACAACTGTCGATCGAGATTCCCGCGATCATTTCGAATCACAAAGAGTTCTATCAACTGGCTGCGAGCTACGACATTCCGTTTCATCATTTTCCGCTGCTGGGTGGTACGCCAGACGCGAAGGCTGCGCAGGAAGCGCGTGTGCTGGAAGTGATCGAAGAGCAGCGTGCGGATCTGGTCGTGCTTGCACGGTACATGCAGATTTTGTCGCCGCAGTTATGCGAGCGGCTGGCAGGTCGGGCGATCAATATTCACCATTCGTTTCTGCCTAGTTTTAAGGGGGCCAAGCCTTATTACCAGGCGTTCGATCGTGGTGTGAAGTTGATTGGTGCGACTGCGCACTATGTGACTACCGATCTCGATGAGGGGCCGATTGTCGAGCAGGAAGTGGAGCGGGTGGATCACAGTATGACGCCGGAGCAGCTGACTGCTATTGGGCGCGATGTGGAGTGTGTGACGTTGGCACGTGCCGTTAAGTGGCATGTGGAGAATCGGATTTTGATCAACGGGACTAAGACCGTTGTATTCCGGTAGGTTTTTTGCCTTGGCCGGCGGCTGTTTCTTTGCCTGTGCAGGCTGCTCTTCGTTAGCGCCTCGCGGCGCAGGCGTTGCCCCTGTGCGGGGCGGCACTCACTTTCTTTGCGCGGCAAAGAAAGTAAGCAAAGAAAGCCGCTCGAGACGTTACCGAGTCCTTTCCGTGTGCAGCCTTCGTGGCCCGCATCTAAGTGTCGTCCTCGCACTGAAGCGGTAGTGGTCCGAGACGAGATCACATCTCGCACCACGTGTGATAGTGACAAGGCTGTCATTCGTCCTACTCGCACTACGTGCTCGCAGTTGGGCGACCACTTGGGAAGCCGGCCCTTCGTGCGTTCTGCGCGGTGTTTCGTTGGCGGCAAAAAAGCAGCCCCGAATTCATCTTCCAAATACTAGATTTGAAAGAAGAAGCCGAGGCCTGCTTTACAGCGAATTGAAATATTCCGGTTAGAACGGAATATCGTCATCCATCTCATCAAACCCGCCACCCGCCGGCGCGCTCGGACGGCTCGATCCACCGCCGCCACCGCTACGCGCCGCGCCACCACCACCCGACGATGCAGCACGCCCACCACCCGAGCTCCGCTCCGACGGCTCACCACGGCTGTAACTAGCACCGCCATCATCACCCGCACCGGCGGCACCGCCGCGCCCACCCAGCATCTGCATCTGGTCAGCGACGATTTCCGTCGAATAACGGTCGGTGCCGTCCTGAGCCTGCCATTTACGCGTACGGATACGGCCTTCGATATACACCGACGAGCCCTTCTTCAGATATTCCGACACGATCTCCGCGAGCCGCCCGAAGAACGACACGCGATGCCATTCGGTGGCTTCCTTCATTTCACCGGACGCCTTTTCCTTATAGCGGTCGGTCGTGGCAAGGCGGATGTTCGCCACCGCGTCGCCGCTCGGAAGATAACGGACTTCCGGATCGGCGCCGAGATTGCCGACGAGAATGACCTTGTTCACGGATGCCATGAGTTTCTCCTGTTGATCCTGATTCCGTTTCGGGCGGCGTTGCGTTGCGCGGTTTTCGCGTCGCGGCCGCCTGTTGACAGGTCGCCGGCAGCGGAAAAAACCACAGCCGGCGGCCCGGTAAGTTCTGTTACGCCTTGCGCGGCGGCGGCTGCATATTTGCGGCGATTATAAGCCAGCAGAACACGAGCGCCGAACACGCGTAAAACACCACACTCGCCCCGTCCGCCTTGAGCAACCACCCGCCCACCACGCCACCGAGCGCGAGCCCAATAGACTGCGTCGTGTTGTACACGCCCACGGCCGCGCCCTTGCGCGTACCCGGCGCGAGCTTCGACACCAGCGACGGTTGCGACGCCTCGAGAATATTGAAGCCCAGGAAATAGACGAAGAGGATAGCGGCCACGCTCAGAATCGTATGCGGAGCGGCGCCGAGCAGCAATTGGCCGATCAGGATAAGAGCGATCGCCGAAACGAGGACAACCTTCATTTTTCCGCGCTTTTCTGCGGCGATAATCGCCGGCACCATCATGACGAACGACAGGCCCATCACCGGCAGATAAATCTTCCAGTGCGACGCAACGGGTAAGCCGCCCGCTTCGAGGATGCGCGGCACCACGAGAAACAATGCGGTCTGAGTGGCATGCAATACCAGCACGCCGAAATTGAGTCGCAGCAGTTCGACGTTATGCAGCACTTCCGCGAACGGCGCCCGCACATGTACTGGCCGCGGCGCATCGGGCACGATCCACAGCACTACGCCAACCGCGAGGACCGACAGCGCGCCGACAATCGTAAACAGCCCGCTCATGCCGACCCAGTGGAACACGATCGGTGCACCGACAATCGCCACCGCGAACGACACGCCGATGCTTCCGCCGACCATCGCCATCGCCTTCGTGCGATGTTCCTCGGCGGTCAGGTCGGCGATGAACGCCAGCACCGCTGAAGAAACCGCGCCCATCCCCTGAATCACCCGCCCGACGATGATCCACGTCATGTCGTGCGCACCCGCCGCGACGAAACTGCCGAGAGCGAAGATCAGCAGGCCCGTGGCGATCACCGGCTTGCGGCCCACCTTGTCGGAAATCCAGCCATAGAAGATGTACAGCATCGACTGCGTGACGCCGTACGCGCCGAGCGCGATACCGACGAGCAGCACGTTGTCGCCGCCGGGAATCGTCTTCGCGTAGATCGAGAAGACCGGCATGATCATGAACAAGCCAAGCATGCGCAGCGCGAAGATCGCGGCCAGCGACACGGTCGCGCGCAACTCGGGCGCGCTCATGCGTGAGGAGAGAGCGGTCGGATTGGTGGACATCGGGGACGATTTTCGGATGATCGGGCAGCGTGCGGAGCGACGCTTCGGCTGCGAACCCGCCGCTACCTTGCAGTCGCGGGAAATGACCGCAACTACCGGTGGAACGCCCCGATCACGAAACCTGCGCGCGACGCTGGGCCGTTGCCGCGCCGCCCGCGTCGCGTCTTCACGCGCCGTCAGGACGCCGTAACGGCGGTCTGGAAAAGTCGTTATAGTAGCAGGTTTGGTTTCCTCCTCTTTCCGCCAGTTCAGGAATAAATGCGTGGAACAAATCCGTATCCGTGGGGCCCGTACCCACAACCTGAAGAACGTCAACCTCGACCTGCCGCGCCATAAGCTGATCGTGATTACCGGGCTGTCCGGCTCGGGAAAATCGTCGCTTGCGTTCGACACGCTCTATGCAGAAGGCCAGCGGCGCTACGTCGAAAGCCTGTCCGCGTACGCCCGGCAATTCCTGCAATTGATGGAAAAACCGGACGTCGACCTGATCGAAGGGCTGTCGCCGGCTATTTCTATCGAGCAGAAGGCGACCTCGCACAACCCGCGCTCCACGGTCGGCACTGTCACGGAAATCCATGACTACCTGCGGCTTCTGTACGCCCGCGTCGGTACGCCTTACTGCCCGGATCACGACATTCCGCTCGAATCGCAAAGCGTGTCGCAGATGGTCGACGCGGCGCTCGCGCTGCCGGAAGACACCAAGCTGATGATCCTCGCGCCGGTGGTCGCCAACCGCAAAGGCGAGCACGTCGAGCTGTTCGAGGAGATGCAGGCGCAGGGTTTCGTGCGCTTTCGCGTGCGCTCGGGTGGCGGTACGGCAAATGAAGGCGTCGCGAAGATTTACGAAGTCGAGACGCTGCCCAAGCTGAAGAAGAACGACAAGCACACGATCGACGTCGTGGTCGATCGTCTGAAAGTGCGCGCGGACATGAAGCAGCGTCTCGCGGAATCGTTCGAAACCGCGCTGCGTCTCGCCGACGGTCGCGCCATCGCGCTCGAAATGGACAGCGACGTCGAGCATCTGTTCAGCTCGAAGTTCGCGTGCCCGATCTGTTCGTATTCGCTGCAGGAGCTAGAGCCGCGGCTCTTCTCGTTCAACAACCCGATGGGCGCGTGCCCCGAGTGCGACGGGCTCGGGCAAATCACGTTCTTCGATCCGAAGCGAGTGGTGGCGCATCCGTCGCTGTCGCTGGCGGCGGGTGCGGTGAAAGGCTGGGACCGGCGCAACCAGTTCTACTTCCAGATGTTGCAAAGTCTTGCCGCGTTCTACGAATTCGACATCGATACCGCATTCGAAGATCTGCCGGAAAAGATTCGCAAGATCCTGCTGTACGGCTCGGCCAAGCAGACCATTCCGTTCTCGTACATCAACGAGCGTGGCCGCACGTCGGTGCGCGAGCACGTATTCGAAGGGATCATCCCCAACCTCGAGCGGCGTTATCGCGAGACCGATTCGGTCGCGGTGCGCGAAGAGCTCGCGAAATACCAGAACAACCAGGCCTGCCCGGCGTGCGAAGGCACACGGCTGCGCCGCGAGGCGCGCTTCGTGCGCATCGGCGGCGGCGGCGACGCACGCGGCATCTTCGAAGTCAGCGGCATGCCGCTGCGCGATACGCTCGGCTACTTCCAGATGCTGCGGCTCGAAGGCTCGAAGCGCGAGATCGCCGACAAGGTCATCAAGGAAATCGTCGCGCGGCTCACGTTCCTGAACAACGTCGGGCTCGACTACCTGTCGCTCGATCGCAGCGCGGAAACGTTATCTGGCGGCGAGGCGCAGCGCATCCGTCTTGCTTCGCAGATCGGCTCCGGCCTGACCGGCGTGATGTACGTCCTCGATGAACCGTCGATCGGTCTGCATCAGCGCGACAACGACCGCCTGATCTCGACGCTCAAGCACCTGCGCGACCTCGGCAATTCGGTGATCGTCGTCGAGCACGACGAAGACATGATCCGGATGGCCGATTACGTAGTCGACATGGGGCCGGGCGCAGGCGAACACGGCGGCATGATCATTTCTGAAGGCACGCCGAAGCAGGTAGAAGCCGATCATGCATCGATGACTGGCCAGTACCTTTCCGGCGCGCGCACGATCGAATACCCCGATGAGCGCAAGACGCCCGACGAGCGTCACCTGCGCATCGTCGAGGCGTACGGCAACAACCTGAAACACGTCACGCTCGATCTGCCGGTGGGCCTGCTCACCTGCGTGACAGGCGTGTCCGGTTCGGGCAAGTCGACGTTGATCAACGACACGCTGTATCACGCGGTGTCGCATCACCTGTACGGTTCTTCGACCGAGCCTGCGCCGTATGAATCGATCGAAGGGCTCGAGCATTTCGACAAGGTGATCAGCGTCGACCAGTCGCCGATCGGTCGTACGCCGCGCTCGAATCCGGCTACCTACACCGGTTTGTTCACGCCGATCCGCGAACTGTTCGCGGGTGTACCGGCTGCAAAGGAACGCGGCTACGACCCGGGCCGTTTCTCGTTCAACGTGAAGGGCGGCCGCTGCGAAGCGTGTCAGGGCGACGGTGTGCTGAAGGTCGAGATGCACTTTCTGCCGGACGTGTACGTGCCGTGCGACGTGTGCCACGGCAAACGCTACAACCGCGAAACGCTCGAAGTGCAGTACAAGGGCAAGAACGTCAGCGAAGTGCTCGACATGACCGTCGAACACGCGTACGAATTCTTCCGTGCGGTACCGGTCGTCGCGCGCAAGCTGAAAACGCTGCTCGACGTGGGGCTCGGCTACATCCGCCTCGGCCAGTCGGCCACGACGCTATCGGGCGGCGAAGCGCAGCGGGTCAAACTTTCGCTGGAACTGAGCAAGCGGGATACCGGTCGCACGCTATATATACTCGATGAACCGACTACCGGCCTGCACTTTCACGACATCGCGCTGCTGCTGGAAGTGATTCACCGGCTTCGCGATCAGGGCAACACGGTCGTGATCATCGAGCATAATCTCGATGTAATCAAAACCGCCGACTGGGTCATCGATCTCGGTCCGGAAGGCGGAGCGGGGGGCGGCCAGATCATCGCGCAAGGCACGCCGGAGCAGGTGTCGAAGTCGAAGGCAAGTTTTACCGGCCGATATCTGGCGCCGTTGCTGAAGCGCGCAGCGGCTACCCAGCAATAAGATTTGCGCAAACCTGAAGCTGGAGACTGGAAGGAGCCATGACCAAGCGTAACGAGGCGCCCGATGAAGGGCAGGTGCAGGACCTGCGCCCACGCCAGGTCAGGCTGACGAGCGATATGAGCCTGCCGAAGCTGTCGGCGGTCGAGGTCGGCAGCTATGTGGTCGCGCTGTTCGCGATGTGGGCCGTGCTGTACCTGAAGCTGCTCGGTGCGCTTCTCGCGGGCATGCTTGTCTATCAACTCGTTCACACGATAGCCCCGCGTATCGAGCGACATATGTCGAGCAAGCGGGCGCGCTGGCTGTCGGTGGTGCTGTTGTCGGTGGTGATTGTCGGCGGGCTGACTGGATTTACGCTCGGCATCATCGGGCACTTCGAGAACGATGTGCCCAGCGTGCAGGCGCTGCTCGACCAGGCGATGCAACTTATCGACCAGGCGCGCGGCCGCTTGCCGGAATTCGTTGCCACCTACCTGCCGGTCGACACCGACCAGATGAGACAGAAGGCAACCATGCTGATGCAGACGCATGCGAGCCAGTTGCAGCAGGGCGGCAAGAGTGCAGCGCGGGTCTTCACGCATGTGCTGATCGGCATGATCATTGGCGCGATCATCGCGGTCGGTGCGCAGAAGCAATCGCAACGACTGCCGTTGTCGACGGCCTTCGTCACGCGCGTGAGCCGGTTCGCCGATGCGTTTCGCCGCATCGTCTTCGCGCAGATCAAGATTTCGCTGTTGAACGCGGTGTTTACCGGTTTGTTCCTGCTCGTGTTGCTGCCGTTGATGCATGCGCAGCTGCCGCTATCGAAGACGCTGGTGATGGTGACGTTTATCGTCGGATTGCTGCCTGTGATCGGCAATCTGATTTCGAATACGTTGATTGTCGCGGTGGCGTTGTCGGTGAGTTTTCCGGCGGCGATTACGTCATTGGGTTTTTTGATCGTGATTCACAAGCTCGAGTATTTTTTGAATGCCCGGATTGTGGGCGGGCAGATCGAGGCGCGAGCGTGGGAGTTACTGGTCGCGATGCTGGTGATGGAGGCTGGGTTTGGGATTCCGGGGGTCATTGCTGCGCCGGTGTTCTATGCGTATATCAAGCGTGAGTTGATTTATTTGCGGTTGGTGTAGGTTTTGGAGCTTTGCCTATGCTGACGCCGGCTCGGCGGTGACTGTCTGCGGCAAATGTTCCTCCAGCATCTTCACGACAAGTTGTGTCTTCGTGGGAACGGGTCGTGCGACAGGAAGTAGCGCATGCAAGTCAAATCCGGGGACAAGATAGTTCGGCAACAACCTGATTAGCTTCCCGGTCTTCAGTGCGTCGAGACATACGATTTCCTGAAGCACCCCAATCCCGACACCGTTGAGCAGTAGCTGATACACCGGACCCCAATGGCTGACTGAAGCGACGATATTGATAGGAGTCGGTCGTGCTGCCTTGTGTCGATTCAGGAGATGGAGTTGTCCATCGCCGAAGAGTCCAGCAACGCGAATAAAGGGATGTCCAACCAGCTCGGTTGGTTCTTTGGGCAGACTGTGCTTCTCAACATATTCCGGAGAGGCCACGAGAACACGGCGGATATGACCGAGACGCCGCGCCACAAAATTTCCATCTCCCATTTGACCGAGACGCAGCGATATATCCACTCCTTCCGTGACCGGATCGGTTACCTCGTCGTTCAGTATTAAATCGATATGCAGTTCAGGGTTTTGATCCCGAATGATCGCAATGATGTCGGGTAAAACGACATCCCCGAGCCCATGAGGCGCTGCAATCCGTATTCGTCCCCTAACGATCTTATTGCCGACTGTCACAGCCGCTTGCGCCTCGTCGGCCGCGTCAAGAACGACCTTGCTCTTTTGATAGAAAAGCGAGCCTTCGTCCGTGCAGGATAGGGCACGTGTACTTCGCAGCAGGAGCTTGACGCCGAGATGCCGCTCAAGGCGCTCTATCCGGTCGCTGACGGCGGGTTGGCCCAGACCAAGATCTTTCGCGGCTCGCGATAGATTACCTCGCTCGACAACCCGCACAAAAATACGCATTGCGGCTAGCAAATCCATGATTTTCCCAGTGGGCTCTTGAGCATCGTAACGAACCTGTCATTCATCAGTATCTCTGATAGCTGAGATTGAAAGCGCGAATCTACTCTCAAGTGAGACCGTCGGCTACTGTGGGCACCAAGTTCAATCGGTAGAGGTCCCGCATGTCGAAATTAAATCTGAAATCATTAGGCCCATGCCTGCTCGCGATCGCGATCGATGCAATGGGATTCGGTCTGGTCTATCCGATCATGGCCGCCATTTTCTCCGATCCTCACTCAGGAATTATCAGCGCAGACGCCAATCAACATCTGCGCAATTTCTACCTCGGACTCGGATATGGCGTCTATCCACTGTGCATGTTCTTTGGTTCGTCGCTGATGGGCGAACTGTCTGACGGATATGGGCGCCGGAAAATCCTGCTGCTGTGTGTATTCGGTCTGGCGCTCAGCTATCTGTTGATGGCGGTGGGCGCGTTGATGCCGAGCATCGCGCTCCTTCTCATCGGACGTGGTCTGAGTGGCTTGATGGCCGGATGCCAGGGCATCGCGCAAGCGGCCATTACCGATGTGAGTACGCCGGAGACCAAGGCGTACAACATGAGCATCATGTCAATCGCGTTCAGTGCGGGCGTCATCGTCGGGCCGGTGCTCGGTGGTGTGACCTCGGATCGGACCATCGCGCCGTTCTTCAACTACGGTACACCGTTTCTGCTCGTCGCCGCGCTGTCGGTCGTGTGCGGCCTCTGGACCTTCTGGTTCTATCGCGACGCCGTCGCACCCAAAGGCGGTGCCCGCATTGATCTGTTGCTGCCGCTGCGCATCATCTACGAAGCGGGCAAGCACCATCGTGTGGCGTTTCTCTCCGTCGTGTTCTTCCTGATGCAGGTCGGCTACGGCCTCTATCTGCAGACCATCATGCTGGTGCTGCAAACCCGGTTCCAGTACACCAGTTCGCAACTGGGCCTGTTCAGCGGCCTGATTGGTATCTGCTTTGTATTCGGGCTGATGGTCGTCGTCCGGCTGATGTTGAAGGTGTGGGGCGTCGTCGAAATCGCGAAGACCGGGCTGCTGATTGCCGGCATCGGACAGATTCTCTCGGCGCTGCTGCCACACGAAGGCATGCTGTGGGCGCTCGGCATGGTGGTGGGCTGCTTCGACATGGTCGCTTACACGACGATGTACACCGCTTACTCGGACGCTGTCGCCGTCGAGCGGCAAGGTTGGGCACTCGGCGTCGCCGGATCGGTGATGGCGATTGCATGGGTAGTGACGGGCTTCCTGACCAACCTGTTGCCCGTACTCGGCGAACTCGGCCTGCTGACGGTGGGTGGTGTCAGCTTCATTCTCAGTTTCCTGATGATGATGGCGTACGGCCGCAAGTGGTCGAGGCCGACCGTGCGTGTCGGTACGCGCGTCTACGACTGACCTTGGGCGGTTGCGACGTGCCGCTCGTCTCTCAACATTGAAGGATCAACATGCTGACTATCGCCAAGGAAGAACAACGCTACGACATGGTCATCGTTGGAGCGGGTGTTGCCGGTCTGTACATGCTATATCGCGCCATGAAAGCCGGATTGACCGTGCGCCTGTTCGATGCGGCCGGCGGTATCGGTGGAACCTGGTATTGGAACCGCTACCCGGGCGCTCGTGTGGACATCGAGAGCTTGGAGTACTCGTACTCGTTCTCAGACGAACTTCAGCAGGAATGGCAATGGTCGGAACGCTACGCTTCGCAACCTGAACTGCTGCGCTACCTCGATCATGTCGCGCAACGCTTCGGGCTCCATGAACACATCCAGCTCGATACGCGTATCGATTCAGTCGTATTTGACGAAGCACGTGCTGAATGGACGGTCGGGACACAGACGGGAGAAACATTCCAGGCATGCTTCTGTGTCATGGCGACCGGTTGCCTGTCTGCGCCGAAGGTACCCGACATCCCCGGATATGGGCGCTTCGCAGGCGAGAGCCACTTTACGTCGCGCTGGCCACATGAGGCGGTCGAGTTTGCCGGCAAACGGGTTGGCGTGATTGGTACCGGCTCGTCGGCGATCCAGCTGGTTCCAGTCGTCGCTCAATCGGCCAGCCACCTGACGGTTTTCCAGCGCACGCCGAACTACAGCATTCCGCTTCGAAATCGCCCGATGGATGCCGCGTATGAGAAGCACATGAAAGCGAACTACGCGGCATTGCGCGACATGGAGTGGCGCTCGTTTGGCGGTTTCGTCTGCGTGGGCGGCGAGCCCCGGCAGCCGCTTCGGTGCTCGGCGCTGTCGGTGTCGGCCGACGAGCGTCAGCGTGAGTATGAAGCGCGCTGGGAAGCGGGCGGGCTGTGTTACTACACGTCCTACAGCGATCTACTGACGAACGATGAAGCTAACGCCACGTTATCGGAATTCGTGCGCGCGAAGATTCGCGAGAAGATCAACGATCCCGCCATCGCGGACAAACTTGTTCCGCGCGATCATCCGATCCTCGCCAAGCGCCTGTGTGCAGATAGCGGCTACTTCGAAACCTTCAATCGCGACAACGTCTCGCTCGTCGATCTTCGGGAAGGGCCGATCGAAGCGATGACGGAACGCGGCATCGTCGTAGGCGGTGTCGAAATCGAACTCGACATGATCGTGTTTGCAACGGGATTCGATGCGGTGACCGGGGCCTTGCTGAACATCGATATTCGCGGCCGGCACGGTCAGTCTTTGCGAACCGCATGGCACGAAGGACCGCAGACGTATCTGGGTTTAATGAGCGCCGATTTTCCGAATCTGTTCAATATCGCAGGTCCTGGCAGTACCGCATCGTTGAGTAGTGCGATTCCGTGCGACGAGCACCAGGTCGACCTGGTCGCGAAGCTCGTCGAACGCGCGCGGCGTGCTCGCAGACCGGTCGTCGAGCCGACCCACGCGGCCCAGGCTGCATGGACCACACGGATTCTTGCCATCGCGGAAGGGTCGCTGATTCATCGCGGCAACTCATGGTACGTCGGTGCCAACGTGCCAGGTAAGCCGCGCGTGGTGTTGCTGGATCCCGAAGGTTTCGACTCGTATATGGCTTTCTGCGATGGCGTTCTGGCGCGAGATTTTGAGGGGTTCGTGTTTGGCGAGGTAGAGGCACCCAAAGTCGGGATCGAAAAGCTGGTCGCGGTTTGACGTCGGATTAAGCACTTCGCAAACGAAGTTGTCAGGCAGCCACGTCACGTAGCCCGTGTCTGATCAGCGCGACGTCGTCGTATCCGTAGTTCCATCGGAGCTCCTCATCCGCTTCGATCTCATTCGCTGCGAAGAAAGCGACGAGCGAAAGCGGTATCCCGTTCGCTGTCTGGCACCTGAACGACTGCGCATGCACGTTATGAGGCCGGGTATCCTGGGCGACAGCTCGTCCTGTGTCGTCGAACAGCAGCATCGTGTTCATGAGGCTCAGGATATTTTCCCCATTCACGAAATAGTCGGGTCCACCGGGAGCGGTCACCTTCGCGAGATAGCGTTTATCCGACAGCATGATCAGGCTCTCGCTGTCCAGCAACGTACCGCCATAGACGCCTATGCAAGTGCCTTCGGCGATGCGGTGTGTGGCAAACACGCCCCATTGACCGACCAGTGCGCGTTCCTGCGGCTGAAGCAAATCGCTTTCGATGATTGGCCGGCAATAGAGATTCCCGGCATACAAACTCGCGCGATCCGCGTTGGACGACGCCGGATCGACGTAGGGTTTGATCCGATCGGATTGAGCCTGACTCAGATCGTTAGCGGGATCGACATCGATCGTCACCGCAGCCTGCTCGCCATCGAGCCAGCGGAACGGATAGGCTCCGTCCAGCTCGACATCGTAACTGCGCCTTGGGTCGGTGAACTCGTTGGGCGCGATGCTCCACAAGACGTGGTCCACCGTGGCCAGTACCAGGTTAAACAGGCGCAGTTCGTGCCTTGCACGCACCGCGGGATCGCAATCTTCGGGGCTGGCAAACGACGGAGGTCCGATCTCGCTGCTCGCCTTCTCAACCCAGGGCCAAGTCGGGTTCCAGAAGAGGTCGCTTCCGCCGAGCGTATTGAGTACCGCCCAACTCTCCTGAGAGATGAGCCGCTGACTTTGCTGAAGCATCTCGCGGGTCATCGACCAGAATGCGTCCTTTTTCGCCGTTACGTCGCGCGTCTTATGGATTGCCGCAAATTGCCGTAGTACCTGCGCCTCTAGCGCATGTATCTGATCATCGGCGGAGCGATATCGCGCGACGGTTTCCGCCAGCCCGGTGAGGTCTGGGTCGAGGGCGCGAGCGTTCGTTATCGGAGATGAGGTGGGTGTCGACATGGGCATTCTCCGCAGCGATATTCCGGGTCGAGCATTGACGCAACGTTACCCGGAAAATCGCTACCGATCGGTTTTATCTCCAGATTGTCGCGCTTGAGCGGCGAAGCTCAGCCAGGAGATGTGACGTGAATCTAGCGATTCCATCGAGAGAGTAACGCGCAGATTGGCGAGCCACCAGGTGAGCTTCGCAAACCGGCAAAGAATTTCCGATTGTGTTTCGATTCGCCATGTCGGCTGCGGGCCTAACTCGCCTGCTGTCTATCCTTGACATTGATGACCGTGGATGAGCCCGCGTCAGCGGGGCGACCGTATGCGCCAGCGTCCGGGCCATCTAGCAATGGTGCGAATCTTTCACGTGCCTGACATGCGGAAAACGCCCACGATGCCAGATCGGACATTCTCACCTTTCGGCGTCACGGGCATCGGGAACCTGCGCGCCCTCGGCGAACTGCGACCAGGTGCATGCGTTCCTGCGAGTGCAGGGTCTGGTCGTCGGGCACTGCTTTGAGCGAACGGCCGGACTCTGGAATTCTGGAAGATCGCTACGCGGGTTTATCAAAGCCCGTACCCGCACGATCACTGCACGTTGAAATGCACCCGCACGTCGCGACGACTTTCGACCGGATGTCCGTTGTCTAGCGCAGGGAAGAAGCGCCAGTTGTGTAGTGCTTCGAGCAGAATCTGATTGAGGCGTGGATTCTGTGTCGGCTTGATCAACTCCACATCGCAGGTGCCGTCGACGTGAACTGCGAAGCGCGCAATAGCTACTGTCTGATAGGCGACTTCGCGCAGATCGTCGGGTAGTTCGGGCAACGGTTGCGATAGCAGGCGTGCTTCGGCGAAACCGGTTGGTTTCGGAGTATCGGTGGCGGCAGCGGCGATGGGTTGGGTTGGAGCGGCGCTGGGTGCATGTGCTGTGGGTGCCTCAGTGGCTGCGGCTGCGGCCGCGGGCGCTGGGGCAGGCTCCGCAGGCGCCTCCGTCCGCGAACGATGTGCCACCGCACGCTCGCGTACTGCAGGCTGCGATGGGTGGGGCGCGGTCGTATGGGGCGGCGATTCAACGGGAGACGGTGCAGGCGATGGCGATGGAGCCGGCGGTAGTTCGACCAGTTGCATTTGCAGCGCGGGCGGCGGCGTGACGGATTTCGCGTCGTCGCCGAGCCATCCACCGATCCGCATCAGCAGCAACGTCCACACGATTGCCGCAACGACGAACGCGCCTGCAAAACGTGCGCCCGATCGGTCCATCGTCGCGAGCATGTACCGTATACCGCTATTCACGATGCACAGCGACAAGGAAATGCTCGGCACCTGCCTGACGCGCGGCCAGCATCGCTTGCACGACGATGCCGTGCGATGCGGCGTCGTCGGCGGCGACGATAACGTTGCCGTCGCGCTGCAGCAGCTTCGCGACCGCCTGCGTCACCTGATCGAGCCGCACCGGTTGACGGTTGATGTAGATCTGGTTGGTGCGCGTGACGGCGAGCGTCAGCGGTCCGTCCGCGGACATCTGTTGCGCCCGGCCTTGCGGCAGATCGACGCGCACGGCGTCGAGCCGCTGCATCGCCAGCGATGTCAGCATGAACGTCGCAAGCAGGAAGAACATCACGTCGATCATCGGAATGATCTCGATGCGACCGCGCTTTGATGCGCGCGTGCGACGCAGCTTCATGACCGCGCCGAGCCCGGTTGTCCCGCCAGATGGACATCGGCGTTGCGCTCCTCCACGAGACGCATTTCGCCGAGGCACTCGTTCGAAAACGATTCGAGCTCGTCCATCAGCCGGTCGATGCGGCGCGACAGATAGTTGAACGCGAACAATGCGAGCAGTGCGATGACGAGGCCGATCGCGGTCGCGATCAGCGCCTGTGCGACGCCGCCCGAAACACCGGCGGGATTGACGAGGCCGTCGCCACCGATCAACCGGAACGAATGCATCATGCCGACGATCGTCCCGAGCAGCCCCAGCAGCGGCGCAGCCGTGACGATCGTTTCGAGCAGCCAGAGGCCGCGGCTCATGTCGCGTTCTATCGCGGTGGCAGCGGTCTGAAGCCGCGCTTCGATTTGCCAGAGCGGCGCACGGCCATCGAACAGCCGGCCGATGCGACGTAGTGCGTGCTGCTGCGGCAGTGCCTCGTGGATGCTGGCGAGGCGCGCGTAGCCCGCATGGTTCTCAACGTCTCCCGCCAGGTTCGATTCAGGCATGCGCGCGAAACGCCACAGCGCGTATGCACGGTCGAGCACGATCGCGAGTGCAAGCACGGCGAGCAGCGTCAACGGATAGATCACCCAGCCGCCGAGGCGCAACGCATCGGCGAGACTTGTCCAGTCATTCATCGTCAGTCCTTGCGCGCGATGCGTCAGAAGTGTTTCGTGATGCCCGCATAGATCGCGCGCTGCGGACCGTACTGCGGTGCGCCGACGCCGATGCCGGAGCCGTCGCGCAACTGGTACACACGCCCGAATGCGTTCACAAGCACGAGACGGGCATCGACTTTGCCGATGTACGGTTCATTGAGGTGCTGGATCACGCCGAGATTGATCTGCGCATACCAAGGGAGCTTGTCGGTATTCGCAAAGCCGCTGCGCAGTCCGCTGCCGACAATGCCGTCAGCGGTCAACGTAGTCTGGCCAAGCGTGTACGAGCCGCCGAACGACGCCGTCACGCGCTGATCGTGATCGAGAAAGACGGAGTTACTCGCGATGAAGTTGAGTTCGTCCTGCCCGAAGTTGAACTGCGCCGACTCGATGTTCTTGCCCTGCGCTCGGCTATACGCGATGTTCAGATACGCGGAGACGTTGTCCTGGCGGTAGCTCGTGGTGAATTCGAGCCCGTACACGTGACCGTACTGATAGTTGAACGGCGTGTAGATCAGCGCTGATCCGAATTGCCCTTCGTCGAGCAGGTCCGATGCTTTTTTGTAGTACGCATCGAGCCCAACGGTCAAGGCAGGCGTGAGCCGCTGCGTGACGCCGATGTCGAAATAGTGACTGCGTTCGGGCTTGACCGGGTTGTTCTGCGACGTCGGGCTCTGGTTCGTCGTACCGTTGAACAGGCTCACCGTCGAATTCGACACGAGTTCGAACGCGGGCGGCGTGAAATAGCGCGAGTAGCCCGCATGGATCGTGGTCGCATTGGTCGGCTGGTACACAAGCCCGATTCGTGGGCTCAACTGGCTCGCCTGCACGTATTCGTCCATACGGTCGTAGCGCAGCCCGTAGTTCAACGTGAGCTGGCTTGTCAGCTTCCACTCGTCCTGCACGTAGGCGCTATACAGGTAGCCGGTCTTGTGGCTCGAATCGTTGATCGTGAACGGCACGTCGGATAACTGACCGCCGTCGGCATTCGTAGCGAAGACAGAGACGCTGTCGTCGAACACGGCGTGTTCCTGCTGGAACATGAGCCCCGCGCGCACCGTGTGCGTATCGTTCAGACGCCAGGTCGTATCCGCCTGCACGCCGTTCGCGCGATTGCTGTGGAAGTCCTTCGATGCGACGCCATTGAACATCAGATCGCCGATCGGATCGGGATTGAACTGGGTCCGCGTGTACCGTGTGAAGAGCGCGACCTGATAGTCGAGTGCGCCGCCGTTCGTGCCTTGCAATGCCAGCACCGCGAAGTTGTTCAGCTCCGACTGGGTCTCGTTGAGATCGGCTGAATTGAACAACGTGCGGCCGTCCAGTGTGAATTGAGTCGGCAGGTTCGGCGTATTCGGAATCTGGAACTG
This sequence comes from Paraburkholderia sp. CHISQ3, assembly GCF_030464945.1. NCBI lineage: Bacteria > Pseudomonadati > Pseudomonadota > Betaproteobacteria > Burkholderiales > Burkholderiaceae > Paraburkholderia > Paraburkholderia sp. CHISQ3. The sequence goes on along the minus strand of NZ_JALPRG010000001.1, from coordinate 728,681 downwards.
GTTGCTCGCGGTGCCGAACATCAGGCTTACGCGTGTGAGCGGATTGATCAGGTACGACATGTAGCCGAATCCGTTGCCTTGTCGCGTGTGATCGTGCGGCGGACTGCCATCGGCGGTTGGCGATTCGATACCAAGGTTGTTCACGCCGAGCGAGCCCGTGAAGTAGTAGCTGAACGGTCCCTGCGAACCGAAGACGTCGGCGCTGGTCTTCAACGTCTGGCGACTGCCGCCGTAGACATCGATCGATCCGCCGTTGCCGGTGTCGCCGGATTTCGTGCGAATGTCGACGACGCCGGCGGTGCGATAGCCGTACTGTGCCGGCAACGCGCCGGTAATCAGGCTCACCTGGTCGACGATGCGCGTATCGAATGACTGGCCGAAACCGCTGATCGGCTCCGGCACGACAATGCCATTGATCCGGTATTGCAGGTCCGCGTGGTCGCCGCGCACATGAAGCTGGCCGTAGGAATCGTTGGCGACACCGGGTGCCTGCAGCAGCACCTGGTTGAGCGGCGTGTTAGCGCCCTGCGGCAGCGTCGCGATGTCGGCCTGCGTGATCCGGTACACACTGGCACCGATTTCCGGCAGCAAGCCGTTGCGCGCACGATCGAGACGCTGCGCGTTGACGGTGACGTCGAGCGTGGCGTCCTGTTTCAGCACCACGTTCAGCGGATGGGGCGCGTGCCCGGCTTCGACTGTCGCGATGCTGGTCGTACTGCTGAAGCCCTTTGCATCGATAGTTGCCGAGTAAGTACCGGCTCCGACACCAGGTAGACCGAAGCGACCGTCGCTGCCGGTTTTCGTATGGCCGACTGTATTCCCACTGGCATCCTGAATCGATACCTGTGCATTGGCAACGCCGTGTCCTTGCGCATCTGTGACGGTCCCAGCGAGTTCGGCGGGGGTGCCGGCGGCGAAAACATGAGCGGAAAGTGCCTGAGCGAACAGCAGCATGCTGGCGCGCGCAATCAACGTGCGATGGTTCATTTTTCTGGTTCGGAGCGGGTGGAAAGAAAATGCGGGCGTGCGACGGCAGCGCGATGCCCGGGCGGCTCATCGCGATGTCATGAAACGAGGTCGAACGAAATTTTTACAAGATGTTATAACATAACAATTACGCGTTGCAATCGAAATGATGGCAGCTATTTCCGCTATCCAGCCTCGTTCGCGAGTGCGACACGCGCCTTGGCTTCCGGGCTGCCGTCGACAAAATATTTCGCCGACCAGCGATTGTCCGGCTGCAGGATCAGCCGTTCGCGCGTGCCGTGTTGGCGTTGTTCTTCGATGGCGATTGCGCGTGCCCGGTAGTGCTCATACAAACGCAGAAATTCCGCGAGATAGATACCGGCGATCCGCTTGTCGCGAATCTCCAGCAGGTTTTCGTCGTTGTAGTGTTCCGAGTTCTGGCTCATGTTGGCCGAGCCCGAATACACGACCGGATCGGTGCCTTCCGCGTCGATCACGAGAAACTTGTGATGAACGATGACCGGTGCGTACGATGGCGCTTTCTCACCGGGAAACACCTGCATTTCCGGCGTGAAACCCTCCGGCGCGGTAGCAGGTGAAAAGTAGTTTGCGTCGATGACGTCGCGTTCGTCGCGGCTGCGGTGATACAGCTCCAGGTTCGCCAGTTGCGTCGTGCCGACGATCTTGCCGTCGCGCTGCGCAGCCTCGGCCGCAACGGCGGATGTAGCGCTGATGTGATTGACGAGCCCGAACATCATCAGGTCGCGGTCGCCGGCACTGAAGCACGCATCGCGCAACGGCGCGTCTGTCGGCATGAACAGGCAGAACATGACCGAGTGTTTCGCGCGACCGATCGCGTCCACGATCGTGTCGATCTGCGTGCGCCGGTCCTTCGGCTCGGGCGAATAGCAGACGCGTACCTTTGCGCTTCCCACGGTCACACTGTCCGACCATCCCGGCGTGAGTTGTGCGGTGGCTGCGATCGTCGGGTTGCTCGACAGCGCTGCGGCGCGATCGCTATAGAACTGCGCCAGCTGCGGTGATTCGAACAGATGCAGCACGTTCGCCTGTTCGGTAATGCCTTCGGTGGTGAAGTTGGCGGAGCCGGTCAGCACGCGTGAGGGCGCCGTGCCCGCGTGCGCATCGCCGGCGACGATGAACTTGTCGTGCATGATGTGCGTCTTGTCGCGCGGCAGACAACGCGCGATGTCGCGCAGCGCATCGATAGCGGGCTGGTTCGGCGACGGCTCCGATGGCTTGCCCTTCATCTCGACCCGATGTGCGTCGTACACCACCGCAAGCGCATCCTTGCCGTGCGCGTTGCCGAATGCCTCGAACGCGGGACGCGCCCATAGCGTGTCGGTCAGGTGATATACCGCCGATGCCGCCCGCGCTGCACCGGCAAAGACGATTTCGAACACCTGCTCGAGATCGTTCGCGAGCCAGGTGCGCAGACGCAGCGCTTGTTCCGCCGACGGCACGTCGCCCTTACCAATTCGCATCGCCGCCACCTGGTGCGCGAATGCCTGCGAACTCACCACTGCGCGATTGAACCACGTACCGATGCCGTCCTCGATATGCGCGGGCAGCGTCACCGAACAATGGCCGACATCGCCCTCAAGCCGCTGCGGTGCGGCCGGCGTGCCCACCACCGGATAGACATCGTAGGTGAAGGTCTTTTGCCGGTCTGGAGGATCGATACGCGCATCCCACCACATGAATTTCTGGATCGGCGCTTCGGTGGTCGGCGCATCGTGTTGCGGGTCGGCGGCGGGGCCCGCGAAGGTCACTCGGTTCGGCAGCCAACTGCTGGCTTCGCGCGTATGTCCGCCAACGCTCAGGAATCCCGGTGTGCGCCGGATCGCAAAGCCGAGGAAGTCGCTGCGCGTATGGCCTTCGGGCCAGTCGAACGCAAGCAGTACGAGTGTCGGGGAAACATAGCTCCGAACGCTGACCTTCATCCTTCACCTCCGCCGTTATCGATCGGGTGAAGTATGCCCGCGCTGCTTGTTGAAAAGATGACGGCGAGGGGTCGTCCGAATGGCTAATCGTGAAAGACCCCCGCCCGATGATCTCAACTAAAAAGCCGCGTCAACGCATCGCGTGCATTCGTGACCAGTGCGCTTTCGCCAGGCCGCCCGGGCAGCAGATGAAACTCCACCGACGGCAACGCCGGCAACCCGCTACCCGCGGCACACGCCACAACACCCGCGCCAAGCGACGATTCGTTCAGACAGGAAATGCCCAGTCCCGCTTTCAGCGCGAGCAGCAATCCGGCCACCCCCGATGCCGAATGCGAAATCAGATACGGCACCTTGCGTTCATCGAGCAGCTTCACGACGAAACGTTGCAACTGGCAACTCGACGGCAGCAAGACCAGTGGGTAGGGCCGTACCGCACGCGGATCGGTATCTGCCGCACTGACCCACAACAACTTCTCGCGACGGACCACCGTGCTGCGTGCGTGTGCACCACCGACCGCCGCATGTCCCCGACCTGGCGTAAGGAGCCGCAGCGACAGACCGATATCGTAGGTCGCGTTGTCTTCGGCGCTGCTGTCGATGGTCGCGCTCGGCATCACCGTCACGTGCAGTCGCAGACGCGGATGCTGTTCGGAGAAAGCCTTCAGCACACGGGCGATGTCGTGCGGACGGTAGTAGTCGGTGATCGCAATGCGCAGTTCGCCGTCGAGCGAGCGGCCTTGCAGGTCTTCGAGCGCGGCCTCGCTCATCGCCAGAATGCGGCGCGCGTGATCGAGCAGCTTCGCACCCGCCGGGGTGGCCGTGACGCCCTGCTTGCTGCGCACGAAGAGCGGCTGGGCTGCGCGCTCCTCGAGCTTCTTGAGCTGCTCGCTCACCGACGACTGCGACAGAAAAACCCGCTCGGCGCCCGCCGACACGCTGCCCGCCTCGGCCACGGCGACAAAGGTCCGCAACTGGTTCAGATCGAATCCACGCTGGCTCATGATTCGGAATATCCGATGGAAGGTATCCTATTTTCCCGCTTTTCCGATGATTGGTCCATCCCTACGATAACGCCATCGATCATCGAAACAGGAGGCAATCGTCATGGAATCGAACCGCTCAAGGGCCGGCGCACTTACTGGCAATCATCGGTGGAAGGTGCTGGGCGTGGGTTTTGCCGCGAACGCGAGCTTTTCGGCCGCGTTTTCCGGCATTCCGACCACCGCGGTGTTTCTGCGCTCGGGCTATCACCTCGGCAATGGCGGCCTCGGTCTCGTGCTGGGGATGCTCGGGCTCGGTATCGCGATCAGCGAATTGCCGTGGGGCATGCTGACCGACCGCTGGGGCGACCGGCGCGTGCTGCTGCTCGGGCTCGGTGCAACGGCGCTGGCGCTTGCCGCGATGGCGCTGTTCGTCGTGCCTGGCGCATCGGTACCCGGCGTGTCCGCGCTGGCGCTGTGGTTGCTGCTGGTCGGACTGCTGGGCGGCAGTGTCAACGGTTCGAGCGGGCGTGCCGTGATGGCGTGGTTTCGCGAAGGCGAGCGCGGCCTCGCGATGAGCATCCGCCAGACAGCGGTGCCCGCCGGCGGTGGTCTCGGCGCGCTGGTGTTGCCGGTGCTTGCCGTGCACCTCGGCTTTAGCGCGGTGTTTGGTGTGCTGGCGATCCTGTGCGCGATAACTGCCGGATTCGCATGGCACTGGCTCCACGAGCCCCCAGCCGCCGACGCAACCGACGCCGCACGCACCACGCAACGTCGCTGCGTGGACACCGCACCGGCCGTGTCGGCTTCGCCGCTGCGTAACATCGGCGTATGGCGGGTCGCGATTGCGGCTGGCATGTTGTGCGCGCCGCAACTGGCGGTCGTCACGTTTGCGACGGTCTTTCTGCACGACTTCGGTCATGCGAGCATCGTCGCGATCAGCGCGACGATGGTGGCCGTGCAGACGGGCGCCGCGATCGCGCGTGTCCTGAGCGGCCGCTGGACCGATCGCAAGGGCAACCGGCGTGCCTATATGCGGGCATGCAGTCTCGTTACCGCGGTGTTGTTTGCTGCGCTCGCGCTGATATCGGCCGCGGTCGGTATGCAGCATGCAGCGATGGTCGTGGTGTGCGCGGCGATGATCGTGGCCGGTGGCGTATGCGCGTCGGCATGGCACGGTGTGGCGTTCACGGAACTCGCGACGCTTGCCGGCACGAGTCGCGCCGGTACCGCACTCGCAATGGGCAACACCTGCGTGTTCATCATGCTGTTCCTGACCCCGCTCGCCATTCCGGTGTTGCTGTCCATCACGTCGTGGCCGGTGGTGTGGGCAGTCGCGAGTCTCTTTGCGCTGATCGCGCTGCCGGTGTTTCCGCGCGCAGTCGCGGTGCGCAAGACAAGTACGGCGCACGCTTGAATACGCAGCATCGTTCGCCGCAGGGCGAGCGATGCTGTCCGTCCAAAAGTATCGTCACGTTTTTCTTCGAAATACCCAGCCGATTCAGACATCTCCTATTTCTGCAGGCCGAAGGCGGTGATCTGATGGCAAAGCGCGCCGCCTGTGCGGTGCGCTTCGCGTCAGTAAGGTACTAAGAGAAAAACATGGGGAACCTTCGCGTCATCGTTGCGGACGATCATCCGTTCGTGCTGCTGGGAATTCGCGCCTCGCTCGCCGCGCAGGAGGGCATCGAGATCGTCGGCGAAGCCGACAGCGCCACGACGCTGATCGCCCTGTTGAAAACCACACCCTGCGACGTACTGGTTACCGACCTCACGATGCCCGAGGCCGGCGCGCTCGCGGAGGACGGTCTGCGCCTCGTGCGGCGTGTGTGTCGGGACTGGCCGCAGGTGCGTATCGTCGTGCTGACTGCTCTCACGAATGCCGCAATCCTGCGCGCGATCATGTCGCACGGTGTGACCGGCATGCTCAACAAGACTGAATCGATGGAAGATCTGGTTGCGGCGATTCGCTGCGCCGGGTATGGCCGTCCTTACGTTGGCCAGCCGATACTCGATGCACTCGCCACCGCGAGTGGCGACCCAGTCGGCCTCGCGCCGATACGCCAGTTGTCGCCGCGCGAGCTCGAAGTTGTCAGTCTCTTCGCCGGCGGTCAGTCGATCTCCGAAATCGCGCGTACGCTCAACCGCGATATCCGTACCGTCAGCCGGCAAAAGCGTAATGCGATGAGCAAGTTCGGTGTGAGCAACGATGCCGGGCTGTTCATCTACGTTCGCGCATACGGAATTTCCTGATGTCTCGCATGTCGAGCTATCTCGGCTCAACGCGAATTCAGAACTATCTTATATCGACGAGTTAGCCGATACCGCACGCTTGTGCGCGGACTCGCCGCTACGAACACATAGCGCGAGCCGACGACGCGGGGTCGCCGCGTGCCGGCCGGCCGACGGCCCGCATCGTAAAGACGCGACGCCGTGAGTTCTATACGTCCCGGGGATGCACCTCACCTGGTGCAGGGACGTCATGGGTATAACGACAATCAAATGAAACAGCCTATCCGTGTCATCGTTGCTGACGATCACAGCGCTATTCGCGCTTGCGTACACCATCTGCTTTCCACCGCTCCACATATGTCGCTGGTCGGCACTGCGTCCGATGCCGGGTCGCTCGCCGAGCTCTACGATACCTGCCGTTGCGACGTGATCGTCACCGATATCGGTATGCCGGGTGCCAACGGCGAAAGCAGTGCGGTTTCGCTACTGCGCCGGATCTTGCGCGATCCCGCTTGCCCACCGGTCGTCGTGCTCACGATGCTGCGCCATCCGCCCGTGTTGAGCGGGTTGCTGGTGCTTGGCGTGAGCGCGATCGTCGACAAGCGCGATACCGTGCATGAACTGATCGATGCGATCGAAGCGGCCAGAACCCGCACGCCTTATCTGTCTGAACGCGTACAGCTCGTGCCGGAGTCGGACGACGCGTCGCCACAGCCGCGTGTCGGAATGCTGAGCGTGCGTGAGTGGGAAGTGTTCCAGTTTTACGCGCGCGGTTTTGGCGTGTCGCAGATCGCCACGACTTTGGGTCGTAGCGTGAAAACTGTCAGCACGCAGAAGCGTAATGCGATGCGCAAGCTTGGTCTTGAGACCGACGCTGAGCTGATCGGTTATGCGAATCAGATAGGTTTGGCGTAACGATTTGCGTCGATAAACAACACGCTGTGAATCGGGCATCGACGGATACGACACACAGATTGCCATTTGCGATTCTTCCTATTAGTTCTGGGTAGACGGAACCGCATACCCGTCTGTCGCTGGCGGCAGGCGTGGGGACGGTGCCGCTGCAAAGCGCTGAATGGAGGTTCTATGGCAGGTGTGGAAAAGGGAGTGCTGATTGAGGGCGCGGATTCGATGCGGGTCGCGTGGGCCGGTGATCTGGGTTTGGGCGCATCTGGTGCGATTCAGGCACGGGTGGCCGGCGTGTCGCTTCTATCAGGTACGTCGCAATCGCTGTTGCGTATTCTGACAATGACGTTCGTGTTCTTGACCGGCGATATCGCTGAGGCGACGGGCGACCCACGCCGGAGCGTTGAGCGGACAACCGGCGCATTTCCATCGATACACACGGCGACGACGGTCAACGACGCAGGCACACGAAACACCGATCGTCCAACGAGCAACCAGCGCTGTGACGATTGCCACCTGCCGGTGTTTGCCGTAAGCGCGCAACGCGTGGTCGCGGATGGCACGCTACGGATGTACAAGCGTGATGCCCGTGCTTCGATGGTCACGACTGTTCCAGCTGGCGACGACGGCCGGTGGCGTATCTACACGTTGTGCCTGCTGCCGTTGCTGCTCGCGCTCAGCGCCGCACTACCGATTGCATTGCGCAAGCTCCACCTGTTGCGGCGTGAAATCACTGAGCGCAAACGGCATGAGCAGCAGCTCACGTCGCAACTCGATCTCGCCCAGACCACATCGCAAACGAAGGACGACTTTCTCGCGACGATGAGCCATGAATTGCGCACTCCGATGAGCAGTGTGCTGGGCCTCGTCGACATGCTGGAGCGTATGCCGCTTACTGCGGAACAGCGCGAGATGCTAGGCACGATCAACGTCTCGGCAAATACGTTGCTGCAGATTCTCGACGACCTGCTCGACTACTCGAGAATCGAAGCAGGGCACCTCACCGTCGAATCCGAACCGTTCGACCTGCGGCAACTGATCGACAGCACGGTGACCATGATGGCGACCCGCGCGCACGAGAAGGGATTGAGTGTGCGGATGAGCATTGCCTCTGATCTTGCTACGACGTTGCGCGGCGACAGAGCCCGGTTGCGGCAGGTTCTTCTCAATCTGCTCGGCAATGCGATCAAGTTCACGTCGAGCGGCCGGATCGATGTGGATGTCTCGGCTACCTATGCCGACGCGCAGAGCCAGATCGTCGAGATCACGGTGACGGACTCGGGCATCGGCATCGCGCCGGATTTGCAGATGCAGATCTTCGAGCCGTTCGTGCAGGCCGAGCCGTCGACGAACCGCCGCTTCGGTGGTGTGGGTCTCGGTCTTGCGATCTGCAGACGGCTTGTGCATCTGATGGGCGGCACCCTTGAGTTGCGCAGCGCGCCAGGCGTCGGTACCTGCGTGACATTACGCATCGTCCTGCCGGTCGAAGGGCAATGCTACCTGCCCGATGTGCTGGGGGATGATCGACCGGCATCTCCGTCGTCTACGCTCGTTGGTTTATCCGGTGATGACATACCCGCGTTGCCCGATCGCGAACTGGCGATTGCCCGCGGAACGCTCGTGCTTGTCGCCGAAGACGATCCGGTTCACCAGGCGCTGATCCGTCATCAACTGACATCGCTCGGCTTTGCCTGCGATGTCGTGGACGACGGTACGCAGGCGCTCGCCGCACTTAAGCAAACTCACTACGGTTGCCTGATTTCGGATTGCCACATGCCGGGGCTATCGGGCTACGGCCTGGCACGATGGGTACGCGAGAACGAGCGGGGCGTGTGCGGCGTAACGGGACGAACGAAGATTCTTGGCATCACGGCGAACACCGACCCCGGCGATCCACGTCTGTGCCACGAAGCCGGCATGGACGACTGCATCGTCAAACCCGTGCGCCTCGCCGTCTTGCGCGCGCATCTCGACAGATGGTTCGGCGAGCCCGGTGCGGACGCATCGCCCGCATCGCCGGTACAACAGGCGTCAAGACCGAGTGCGCCCATCGATCTGACCTACATGACTGAACTGTGGGGCAGCGAAAACACGGTGAAGACGCTACTGGAGGCGTTTGTCTCAGCGGTACGCGACGACATGCGCGCGCTGCATCCGTTACTCGACGATCCCGATGTAGAGCGTCTGTTGGCGTGGCACCACCGCGTCGCGGGTGCCGCGAGCGTGCTGCAATATCCGCCGCTACTCGACGTGCTCGAAGCGTACCGGCGCGATATTGTGACAAGGCCCGTCGAATGTCTACGTGCCGATGGACTCGCGTTACTCGATACCTGCAACACGCTACTGGATGACATCGAGGCGCAGGCAACGTCGCTCGCATAACGAAAAAAAACGCGGCCGAAGCCGCGTTTAAACTTGGAGACATCCTTCGATGAAGGAGTCACTTCTCGCATGCGTAGCGTAGCAGGGGTTTGTCATGGCATTTAGTGCGAATCGCGCAATTCTCTATTGGAGAATGTGGAGGGTATCGTCGTCAGCCAGCGGGAATTTGCATTACCGCATGCCTTCGCGCAGGCTCGATCGAGCCGCGCGGCGGGTCTGAAATTGCCCTAGTATGTGTTCACCCCGCGCGGGCAACCGCTTGTGCGGTGCGATACGAGTCCGGAGAAAAAGATGATTGCGATACGCAAATTGAATCTGGCTGTCGTGTTGTGGGCGCTCGCAACGGGCGTGGCGTTTGCCGATACGGTGGCGCTCAAGGCCGATCTCGAGCCGTCCAGCGAAGTGCCGCCGCGTGTGAGCCATGGGCACGGCATGCTGAATGCATCGTTCGATACGTCGACGAAGGCGCTGCAATGGACCGCGACTTACGAAGGCCTGACGGGCCCCGCGACGATGGCGCATTTCCACGGGCCTGCGCCGGTCGGACAGAACGCCAAGGTTCAGGTGCCGATCGACAAGAACGCGCTCGCCAGTCCGATCAAGGGCGCAGCGACGTTGACCGATCAGCAGGCCGCCGATCTGATGGCCGGCCAGTGGTACTTCAATGTGCACACCGCGCAGAATCCGTCGGGTGAAATTCGCGGGCAGGTCCTGCCGGCCAACTAGTCGACTTCACGGCCGCTGCATTTAGAGCGGCCCATCGAGCGGTGCGTTGCCGATCGCACGTACCATGACGACCTCGCCGTCCGAGGAGCACGTTCCAATGAGTTGGCAAAGCACGATCGCCTGCTGGTTCATACGCAGGAAATTCCGTCCGCACACGTTACGTACCACGGTCAATGCAGAGGCTGCGCGCGCCGTGATGAACAAAGGTGCGCGGGTGCCGCGCGTGCCGGCGGGCTGGACGTTGCGCGAGCAGTACGGCCCCGACGATGCGCCGCTGTATGGCGAATGGTTCGAGCGGGCCGGCGCGGTGCCGACGGCGCCTGTCATCCTGTATCTGCACGGTGGCGGGTATTACTTCTGTTCGCCGCGTACGCACCGCGCCATCACTTTCGGGTTGGGCACACGCACCGATGCGCGCGTGTTCTCGCTCGACTATCGCCTGGCTCCAGAGCATCCGTTTCCCGCTGCACTCGACGATGCGCTCGCGGCCTATCGGCAACTGGTTGCGCAGGGTACGTCGCCGGAGTCGATCGTGATTGCCGGCGACTCCGCGGGCGGCGGACTCGCACTGGCGACGCTCGTCGCACTGCGCGATGCCGGCGATGTGTTGCCGGCCGGCGCGATCCTGTTTTCGGCGTGGACCGATCTCGCCGCGACGGGCGCGACGATCCGCACCAACGACGGCGCCGATCCGATGTTCAGCGGTCCGGCAATCGGCCGCGCAGCGAAGCTCTATCTCGGCGATACGCCCGCCACGAATCCCTATGCATCGCCGCTGTATGCCGACCTGCACGGCTTGCCGCCGCTCTTCATGCAGGCTGCGAGCACCGAAGTGCTGCTCGACGATTCGCGCCGGGTCGCCGACAGCGCCCGCGCAGTCGGCGTGACCGTCGACTTCGAAATCTGGCCGAAGATGCCGCACGTCTGGCAGATCTGGACGCCGTTCATTCCCGAGGCTCGTCGCGCACTCGATCGTGCGGCCGATTTCGTGCGTCAGGTCACGCGCGTAGAGACCGCTCAGTCGGCGAGCGAAATGTCGATCGTCTGATACGCGGCTTCGACGGTTTCCGTGCCGTACTGACGCTCTAGCCTGCGCACGGTGAAGTGGCCGTGCGCGACCTGCTGGAAGTGATCGATGAAAACCGTGTTGACCATCGCGCCCAGTACTGCACCGATCGCCGGAATCGATTTCGCGGCGACCTGCTCGCTGACCTGCACCGAAAAACGCGCGGCAATCGTGTTCACGAGCCGCAGTAAAGCGGCCGAACCGTGCGTGGCAAACCCCTTGCTCGCAATCTCCGACGATGCCTTCGACACCGCCTGCGCCAGCGCGCCGCGCATGATGAAGTAGCCGAAATCGGCATCGTCGTCGGCCTTCGACGCGCTGCCCATGCCGAGCACGGTCAGGCACTGCAACTGCGTTTCCACCGACGACAGATCCTCTCCTTCGCTACGCGCGATGTCGCAGATCGAGCGAAACATCAAGGTCGTCGTGACCGGCAGTTCGACCGGTAGCGCAAAGAGACCGAACGCGCCGCCTGCCGCGCCGGTCGTCGCGACCGCGAACTTGTGCAGCAGGTTGCTTGGCTTATCCAGCGTAGCCGAAGAGGCCGCCGGGTCCGCCCGGTTAAGCGTGCGCAACGCGAGTTGCAGGCATTTGCGCAACGCGAGCTGGGTGGCATCGCCGACCTTCTCGTTGGCGAACGCAGGCATTCGGGCCAGCAGTTTTTCCAGCGGCGCACCGACGATACTCGCGAGCTTCATCGTCAGCGCGGGGCTTTCGAGCTCGTGTTTCGCGCGCCGCAGCGCGTTCAGATCGTCGGGTGACAAGACGGGTGCGGCGAGCGGATTCGACTCCATGGACCTCCCGGTCATCGTTGCAAACGTTGCAGGCACGGATTGGCCGACTTTAACCGCCGACCTGAGCCAGTTTAGAACTTCCCGCTATGGTATGATTCCCCATCGTTTGACGAGTCAACTGTTGCACGATCAAAAATGGCTGTCCATACCGCGGCCCACCACTCGAGTGGGCAAGTTTTACCGTTCCGTGAATCGCTACTAGCGATGCTCGGCATCTCCTTCGTGACGATGCTCGTTGCGCTCGACCAGACCGTGGTCGGCACGGCGCTGCCCACCATCGTGTCCGAGCTGAAAGGCTTCGACCTCTACGCGTGGGTCGCGACCTCCTACCTGCTCACCTCCGTCATCACCGTTCCGATCTTCGGCCGGCTCGGCGACTATTACGGGCGCAAGCCGTTCGTGATTGCGTCGATCGTCCTGTTCACCGGTGCGTCGGTGCTGTGCGGCGCCGCCAACAGCATGCTGTTCCTCGTGCTCGCGCGCGGGTTGCAAGGGATCGGCGGCGGCATGCTGGTCGGCACCGCGTTCGCGTGCATTCCCGACCTGTTCCCCGACTCGGTGGTGCGTCTGCGTTGGCAGGTGATGATGAGTTCGGCGTTCGGCATCGCGAATGCGGTCGGACCGTCGCTGGGCGGCTTTCTCACGCAGTATTCCGGCTGGCGCTCAGTGTTCTACGTGAATCTGCCTGTCGGTCTGCTCTCGCTGTTTTTCGTCTGGCGTTATCTGCCGCATCTGCGGCACATCGAGCATAAAGACAAGATGCGGCTCGACTGGCCCGGTGCCTTGCTGATCGCCGCCGTGCTCGGTTGTCTGCAGCTCTTCGTCGAAATGCTGCCGAAGCATGGTGTGTCGGTCGGCACGGCGGCGCTGCTCGCAGTCAGCGTTGCATCCGCATACGGTTTGTGGCGCTGGGAAAAGTCGTTTCCGCAAGCCATCCTGCCCATCGATATGTTCCGCAATCGCAGTCTGTCCGCGCTGTTTACGCTCTCGGTGCTCGGCGGCTTCACGATGTTCTCGATGCTGTTTTACGCACCGCTGCTGTTTCAGGGTGGGTTCGGCATGTCGCCGAAAGAGGCGGGTCTCGTCATCACGCCGCTCGTCGTGTTCATCACGATCGGCAGTATCGCGAACGGCCGCATCGTGTCGCGAGTGCGCAATCCGAATCTGATGCTGTTTATCGGCTTTGCGCTCGTCGCGATCGCGTGCCTCGGCGTTGTCGTCGCGACGCGCTCGATGCCGCAATGGCTGCTGATGTCGTTCATGATCATCGGCGGCCTGGGGCTCGGCTTCGTGATGCCGAATCTGACCATCTTCGCGCAGCAGACCGCGGGCCGCGAACACCTCGGCATCGCGACTGCGCTGCTGCAATCGCTGCGGATGATCGGCGGGATGCTCGGCACGGCGCTTACCGGTACGCTCGTCACGCATATGTATGCGAGCGGTGTGCGCAACGCGCTGGAAAGCGATCACGCGATGCAATGGAGCAGCGATCTCGGCGACCCGCAGATCTTGATCAATCACGATGAGCAGCAGACCCTGCTCGGCCAGCTCGCGCACGCTGGACACAACGGCGGCATGCTGCTGGAGTCGGCGCGCGAAGCGCTCGTCGGTGCGATCCATGTTGGACTCGCACTGGCCGCGGTGATCGCGGTCGTGTCGATCTGGCAGAGCCGGCGTGTGCCGCCCATCAAGCTGCATCGCCAGGTTGAACCGACGGTTCACGTGGACTGATACACCGACTTCGCCCAGGCAGATTCTTATGGAAGTACACGACCGCGTCGCCATCGTTCAGCAGTTCGGCCGCACTTATCGCGCGTTCATGGCGGCGTTCGAACAGTACGTCGGCCATCCGATGCCGCGCTGGCGGATTCTGCTCGCACTACACGAGCAGGACGGGGAGTCGTCGCAGAAGCGGCTTGTCGAGCGCTTGCACATCGATCCGGGCGCGCTCACGCGTCAGCTCAAGACACTCGAACAGATGGGCTGGATCGCGCGCAGCATGGACACACGCGATAACCGCGTCACCAACGTGAAGCTCACCGACGAAGGGCGCGCCGTCACGGAAGCGAGCATGCCGCAGCGGCAGGCATTCTTTGACGACACGATGGGTGCGCTGCCGGACGATGCGGTGGTTGCGCTGTCCGGCGCGTTGAAGATGCTGGAGGCACGCATCGGCGAGGTCGTTGCGACGGTGCCGGCAGAGGCCGACGAGAGCTGAACCGCGTGGCTCACCGTACGCGGCGGTTTTCGCGCGGTGAGTACACGACGCGTATTAGAAAAACGTCTCGATCACTTCCGTCACGCGGTAAGCCGGATCGACAACCAGCAACTGACGCCATTTGTCGAACGTCAGGCACGGATGCGAGATGTCGAAGGCGATCATGTCGCCGACTTTCAGATCGGCGCCTGCCGGAATGCGCAGATACGCATGCTGGTCCATCAGCCCGAATATTTCCCAACCTTCGCTCGCGGCGATGTCGCGCGGCTGTCCACCGGTGCCTGGCCGATAGTGACGCGCCGGCTCTGGCATGCCCGAATCGAAGGCGGAATCGCGCTTGCCGAGGCCGATAATCGCGCGATCGGGTTCAGGAATCGACTGCACGTAGGCCCACAACTGCAACGCCGGCAATAGCCCTTCGCCCATTTTCTTCGCGACCGGATTGCGCGCGAAGATATCGGTCTGCGCCTTCCGGTACACGCCGACGTCGTGCGTCAGGTAGCAGCCGGGACGCAGCACAATCTCGATGCGCTCGCCATCCGACGCCTTCGAAAATTCTTCCGCGACCACGTCGTACCACGCCGATCCCGCACCCGACAGCACTGCTGGCGTGCGCGCGAAACGACCGGCATCGGCGAGCGCGAGCGTCGTCGTCACCGCACTGCGCAGAAACGCGCGCACTTCGTCTTCTTCCTTCAACACGCCTTCATACAGTTCGACGCCGGCGAGCTTCAACGCATCCGGATAACGCGCGATCGCATCGAGCACCGCGTTGCGCTGCGCCTCGTCGCGCACGCCAGTGCGGCCGCCCGGTACGCCGAGTTCGAGCAGCACCTGCAGCGACTTGCCCACCGAGCCGAAAAATTTCCCCAACTGCTCGACGCCATCGACGGAATCGACGAGGCAAAAGAATTCGAAGTCCGGATCGCTCAGCAGCTCCGCGATCATCAGCATGTTGTGTTTGCCGACTAGTTGATTCGCCATCAGCACGCGCGATACGCCGCCGCGATACGCGGCCCGCACCTGATGCGCGGTAGCGAGCGTGATACCCCACGCACCCGTTTCGATCTGCCGGCGAAACAGCTGCGGCGCCATCGTCGTCTTGCCATGTGGTGCGAGCTTGAGACCGTACTCGGCAACGAACGCCTGCATCCATTTGAGGTTGTGTTCGACACGCTCCGCATACAGCACCGCGGCCGGCAGGCTGACGTCCTCGTCGAGCAGATTCCATTCGAGACGCGCGGCATCCGTCAACTGGATGCTGGTACCGGGAACCATGCCCAAGCCCTTGCTATAAGGATCAATCGTCGCGCCCTGATAGTTTGTAACTTTCATGTAATCCGACTCCATCATCCAGTTAAATCGATTCGAAGTTGACTTTAATATGGTACAGAAAGTACGATGATCTGCGAAATGTTATTTAGTACCAGCGTTCGTGGTACCCCACCCACGGCCTTGCCGATGAATTCAACGACCGAACCGCTTGCCTTCGATATCGTCGCGCGCATCGCCGAATGCGCGCCCGATCTGCGTTCGGCCGAGCGCAAGGTGGCGGCGCTGATTCTCGACGATCTGACTGGCGCGTCGCGCGCGAGCATCGGTGCGCTTGCGCAGCAGGCAGAGGTTAGCGTTGCGACCGTGACGCGCTTTGCGAAGGCGGTCGGGTGCCGCGACGTGCGCGAACTGAAGCTGCGGCTTGCGCAGGCGGCCGCGGTCGGACAACGCTTCCTGAAGGCCGGCACATCCACAGATGCGCCCGAGCCGCTTGCCACGCGCGTCTTCGACGAAGTGCAGACGGCTTTGACCCACAATCACGCCTTGCTGCGCCAGGCACCGCTTGCCCAGGCCGCAGCGGCGTTACGCGAAGCGCGCATGATCTACGTGTTCGGCATGGGCGGTGGCTCGACCGCGCTCGCCGATGAAATGCGCTTCCGGCTCGTGCGCCTCGGCCGTCCGGTCGCAACCTATCAGGAAGGGTTGCTGCAGCGGATGGTGGCCAGCACGGTGTCGCGCGAATGTGTGGTGATCGCACTGTCCGCTACCGGACGCGTGCCTGAGATTGTCGAGAGCTGCCGGATCGCGCGCAGCTACGGCGCGACGCTGATCGTGCTGACCGCGCCGGCGTCGCCGCTTGCCAAGCTCGCGGACTGGCTGATTCCGATCGTCGCCTTCGAAACCGATTTCATCTACAAGCCATCGTCATCACGCTACGCGATGATGATGGCACTCGACGTGCTCGTCACCGAACTCGCCGTCAGTCTCGGTGACGAGAGCCGCGAACTGCTGCGTCGCATGAAGCATGCGCTCGATGCGCATCGCGGCGGCGACGACCGACAACCGATAGGAGACTGATTCATGCACTCGCATCCCGAAGCTGCCGATACATTGATCGTCGGCGCGCAGTTGTACGACGGCACGGGCGCACCGCCGGTCGAACGCGATATCGCGGTGCGCGACGGTCGCATCGCCGCGATCGGCAACCTGTCGAACTGGCTCGCGGAAGAGGTCGTCGAAGCGAACGGCCGCGCCGTTGCACCGGGTTTCATCGATGTCCACACGCACGACGACACGCACGTCATCCGCTCGCCGCAGATGCTGCCGAAAATCACTCAGGGCGTGACCACGGTGATCGTCGGCAATTGTGGAATCAGCGCGTCGCCGGTCTCGCTGAAAGGCGATCCGCCCGATCCGATGAGTCTGCTCGGCGAACGCGATGCGTTCAGCTACCCGACGTTTGCCGCTTATGTCGAAGCGGTTAACGCTGCGCGGCCTGCGGTGAACGTCGGCGCGTTGATCGGCCATACGGCGCTGCGCAGTAACCATATGGACAGGCTCGACCGCGGAGCGACACAAAGCGAAATTGACGGCATGCGTGCGCAGCTCGAAGAAGCGCTCGCACATGGCGCGCTCGGTCTGAGTACGGGGCTCGCGTATAGCTCCGCATTCGCCGCGCCGACCGAAGAAGTGATGGCGCTCGCCGAGCCGCTCGCCGCGGCTGGCGCGCTGTACACGACACACATGCGTACCGAGTTCGACGCGATCCTCGATGCAATGGACGAGGCGTACCGGATCGGCAAGCACGCGCATGTGCCGGTCGTGATCTCGCATCTGAAATGCGCAGGGCCGTCGAACTGGGGGCGCAGCCGCGAAGTGCTCGAGTCGCTGGAAGGCGCGCGCCGGTTGCAGCCGATCGGTTGCGATTGCTATCCGTACAACCGCAGTTCGACGACGCTCGATTTGAAGCAGGTGACGGGCGATATCGACATCACGATCACCTGGTCGCAGCCGCATCCCGAAGCCGCGGGCAAGCTCGTGAAGGACATCGCGGCCGAGTGGGGCGTGACGCAGCAGGAAGCGGCGAAACGTCTGCAGCCGGCCGGCGCGGTCTATCACAACATGTCGGAGGACGACGTGCGTCGCATCCTCGCGCATCCCGCGACGATGGTCGGTTCCGACGGCCTGCCGAACGATCCGCTGCCGCATCCGCGGTTGTGGGGCGCGTTTCCGCGCGTGCTCGGCCACTATGCGCGCGATGCAGCGTTGATCCCGCTCGAAGAAGCCGTGCGCAAGATGACCGGCCTGTCGGCGCGACGCTTCGGGCTCGCGCAGCGCGGCGAAGTGCAGGTGGGCTATCACGCGGATCTGGTGCTGTTCGATCCGGCGCGGGTACGCGACACGGCGACGTTCGAGAAGCCGCAGCAAGCCGCCGACGGTATCGATGCAGTGTGGGTGAACGGCGTGCTGTCGTATCGCGACGGCCAGCCGACCGGCGAACGCGCGGGGCATTTCGTTGCGCGCGGTGCCGCGTCGCGCGGCGATGCGCACGGCGCATTCTGAAATCGAAACGGTGCGCGGGGATCGATCCGCGCGCACCTTGTCATGAACTTGAGGAGTGAAACGATGAAGCGATATGGAGTGGAAGGCGGTAAAGGAACGGGCGGACAGCACATGCCATTTGCGCGCGCAGTCGAAGCCGACGGCTGGCTGTACGTGTCGGGCCAGACGCCGATGGAAAACGGCGAAGTGATCGACGGCGGTATCGTCGCTCAATCACACAAGGCGATCCAGAACGTGTTTGCGATCCTGACGGAAGCGGGCTACGGCGCGGAGCATGTCGTGCGCTGCGGCGTGTGGCTCGACGATCCGCGCGATTTCGCTTCGTTCAACAAGGTGTTTCGCGAGTACTTTGGCGAGAACCCGCCGGCGCGCGCGTGTGTGGTGTCGAGTATGGTGATCGATTGCAAGGTCGAGGTGGATTGTGTTGCGTATAAGGCGGCTGCGGGAGCCTGATGGGGGCGGTCGGAGCCTTGATCCCGTCGCCGCGTTATCCGTTGCGCAGAAATACGACGTAGCCACGAAACCACGGGTTTTCGGTGAGATAGCGCGGTGCGTCCCATTCACCGCCCTGGATCAGGCCGATCCGGAATGGCAACTGCAGCTGTTCGACACGCGACAAGTACCTGTCGGAATCGGCAATCGTGTGACGACCCTGATACGTCTGCACAACCACCTCATCGACGATCCGCTTCAGCTGGTTCACCTGATCGACGCCGATGCGACTGCTCCAGTCGAGCAGACCGGTGATGCTCAACCGGCAATCGGCGGGTAACCGCTCGCGCAGGCTCCGCAGGAAATCGAGGTATTCCTGGAGATGGTGTGTGCGCGCGTCGAAGTCGATCTGAATTCCAGTAATCGTGCGGCCCGACGCGCGCCAGCGGGCAAGTTGCGCCAGCATGATGTGCTCGATGCGTGGCGTCCAGCGCAACGTATGCGCCCGGTAGACGAGCCAGACGTCCGCGTGCGGCAATGCCGGCAATGACACACCCTGCGCGATGAGGCGCACTTGCGCGTCGTCCTGTGGGGACGCTTCGATCTGTCCTTGCAGCACGTAGACGGTGCGCGCGTCGTGCAGCACGGGCTGAGGCTTCACGCCGGCCCATAGCCAGAACGCGTCATATTGTGCCGCGTCGACTGTGCCGGCAAATGCGAGCCGCGCACACAGCAGCAAGCCGGCGCAGAACAACCGCTTCATGTCCGGTTCACCAGTAATATTTCGACGACTGTGCCCACTTGCTGCGTGGATACTCGGACTTCAATGTGGTGAACCATTGCTTGCGCGCGCTTTTCGGAATGTCGTTGCCGCCGCACTCACTGAAACCCCCGGGGGCGAAGCAGTTGATCGCGCGATATAGCGCGTAGGCTCGATCGTCGCTTGGTGCCTGCGCGGTGCCGATCACCTTCTGGTAACTCGACATCCGTTGATAGCTTCCGCCTGGGAATTGCGACGGCATGCTGCCGAGTGTTACCGGCACGTTCTCGGTCCCTGCGGGCGCTGGAGGTACGACGGTCACAACCGGATATTCGTCCAGTCCCCCAGCGGCCGGATAGGTTCGGACGAACTCAGCCAGACAGTTCAGACCTTTCGCGTCGCCGGGGTCTTGCTGCAACGTCGTCGCGATGTCGCGTACGGATGGGCACGCGTAACCACCATCATTGGCAAGGCGAGATAACGCAAACGGTTTCAGCGCATCGGACGGCGTGGCCGGAATCAATGCAAGGTCCGCGATGAAGTCGGCGTAATGCGTGCGCGTTAATTCTTTGTACAGCAGCGTGTACAGCGCGATGTCGCGCAGTGCGCGACTGGTCGCGGTGTTTTGCGCCTGCGCGCGCAGCAGGTCTGCGTCCGCCCCGCGATACAACAGGATGGCGCGGATCGCTGCGTTCTGAATCGGTGAATCGTCGGCGAATACACGGTCGAGGAGGCGCGCCTGCTCGAGATTGATTGCGAGTGCAAGCTCCAGCGCCTCGCGCTGCAACCGGTGTTTCGCAAGCGGGATCAGTTCAGCCCAGAGTTGCCGCGCCTGATCCGCCTGGCCGCTGTCTTCGAGCGCGAAACCACGCAGTGTCTGCTGGCTCAGACCGAAGTAGTCGAGCGACGCGGCGGGCGCTTGCGGCAGCAAGGCGAGCGCCTGCTCCGGTTTGTGGCCGAGGTACACGTACCAGGCGGCAACCAGATAATCGTATAGCGCCGGTGCACTGGCAAAACGCGGCTTCTGCGCCTGCAACTCATTGAGCGTCAGTGATTTTTGTCGGCTCGAATCGGAGTCACCTCCCGATGCGCGCATCCGCATCAAGTCGACGATCGCGAGAACCGATGGTGACTCCAGTTGACTGGTGTCCAGGTTGGACGTCTGTAGCAGCTTGCTGTCGAGTTCGTTTGCGAGTTGCACGAGCGGTACGTTCGACGTCGACGGCGACCAGTTCGCAAATGCCTTGCTATAGAGGGTGGCTTGCTGCGCGGTATTGCTGCCGAGCCACGCGACGCGACGTTGCAGTCCTGTCGCTGACGCCGCGTAACGGCCGCGTGGATAGACCTTCAGATAGGCGCGGAACACCGTGTCGGCTGCGCCGAGTTCCAGCTTGTTGACTTTGGTGCTATCCAGCGCGTAGCTGTTCGCGTCGAACGCGCCCGCCTGAGCGGCGTTCAGTTGTGCACGGCCGGCCATGTAGAGAGCAGTTTCTCTTAGCCACGGATTGGTGCTGTGCGATGCATCGGCGAATGCCTTCGAGGCGGAGACGAAATTGCTCTCGTAGAACGCGTACGCGCCGTCGACATAGGTCGCGAACTGACGCCCGGGCGCGGACTTGAGATCCGATGGTTTCGTCCACACAGTGCCGGTCTTGCCGGCAGCGCACTCGAAAGCCGCGCGGCCCGCGATCAAACGCGTGGCGTCGTCAGCGGGAAGGTCCTTCGCAGCGTGCACCGCGTCGTTAAACGCTGCGCTTCCCGACGCGTCGCTAAGACAGATGCTGCCCTCGCCATCCGCGTAGAGATTCGACGGGCTGGCGCCGTCCGACGTGTCGCTCGAAGTGTCCGGCATCTTCTGGCCGATGTTGATCCATCCAGAGAAGTCATACGCAAACGGGACGACCAGCTGATTCGTCCTGTCAGCGAGCGGGACGCTTTGGGGATCGGGGAAGACTGGCGAGAGTCTGCTGCTGTCGACCATCAGCAGCATCGCATTGATCCGGGTGTCGTTGCCCGGGCTCAAAATCGGCACGCCGCCGCACATATAACTGGGCTGCCTGAGTGCGCTGATGGGATCGCAGGACATGTCCCCACTCGCGTAGGCGGCTGAAACCGGAAGCAGGACCGCCATCAGTGTTGTGATCAGGTGTCGATGCAGCAATCTGGTTCTCCGGATCGTTTTTATGCTGTCGTTGTATCGAATGCATCGCGGCGAACAGCCGCGTGATGCTCCCCTTTTTCGAAACCGAACCACTATAACGACCCGGCGAATCGCTCGTCTACACGGCGCAATCGAATTCATAATATCCCAATATATGAATCAAACACTCACATATTGGAGATTCTGAAAACTCCGTCCTACAATCCGAACCAGCAAGCCCGCCGCAGGACACATCGCCATGCGGCAGAGGCAGCAAACACGGAGACAACCCGGCCATGCCGTTCACCTCGAGACAGGAAGTACGCGTGCAGCCCGACCTGCCGTCCCGCACACGCAGCAGCGCGACTGCCCCCCAGGCGACGTCTGCCACACCAGCCACGCACGATCCCGCCGACTCGATCGGTCTGCCCAGCACGCTGCTCGACATCACGCCGCAGCAGGCCGGCACGCAGACGCTGTTGCGCGGTCTCGCGATACTCGAAGCCGCTGCCGCGGGCGTGCGCGATCTTCGTACCTTCGGCGCCGCACTCGGGACGACGCGTAGCACGACGCACCGGCTCGTCAGCAGCCTCGTGCAGGCGCGCTATCTGCGCCAGGTGCAGGGTGGCTATCTGCTCGGCCCGAAGCTGATCGAACTTGGCACGATCGCGCTCGAACAGATGCCGCTCACCGCGGTCGCGCGTCCGCATCTCGAGTCGCTGGCTGAGCAGACGCTCGACACGATCCACCTCGGCGTGCGCGACGGCGACGATGTGCTGTACATCGACAAGATTCCCGGTACACGCGGCCTCGAAATGCGTTCGCGCGTCGGCCACCGGATGCCGCTCGCGTCCACGGGCATCGGCAAGGCGATGATGCTCGACCTCGCACCGGAGGTATGGCAATCGCTTTTCGATGCATCGCGTCGCGCGCTTGCCAGCGTCAGCTTCAAGCCCGACAACCGGCCCGATTCGCCGACCTTCATGCAGCGCATGACGAACTACGCATCGGGTGGCTTCACGTTCGATCTCGAAGAAAACGAAGCGTCGATCCGCTGTGTCGCGGCGCCAGTGCGCGATGCGTCCGGTGCGATCGTCGCGGCGGTGTCGGTGGCGAGCACGATTCCCTACATGTCGCTTGAACGCATGGACGAACTGATTCCGGTCCTGCAACGCGAAGCGCGCGCAATCTCTGAAGAGCTCGGCTGGCGTGCGCCGCAACCCGTCACACGCAGGATCAAACGATGACAAGATCGGGTTCACCCGTGCCGGCAGACGGCGCGGCGACAGACGCAATTGCCGTCCCTTTCGCACCCGCCGACGACGTCGGCGCCCATTCCAGCCGTGAGCTTGCCGCGCGTGCCGCATTGATCGCGCTCGACTGGGGCACCACATCGCTGCGCGCGTATCTGTTCGATGCAGACGGCGAGGTGCTGGCGACGCAGGCATCGGGCGCGGGCATCATGAATCTGCCGCATGCGGCGAGCGCCGGCGGTTTCGACGCGGCGTTCGATGCAGTGTGCGGCGCGTGGCTCGAAGCTGCGCCTACGCTGCCGGTGATCGCGGCGGGCATGGTCGGTAGTGCACAGGGCTGGGTGGAAGCGCCGTATGTCGATGCGCCCGCCGCCGCCGATGCGCTGGTAGCCGGCATCGTCCGCGTGCAGTCCGCGCGTGGCACGACACTGCATATCGTGCCCGGCGTACTTGAGCGCGGTGAACTACCGAACGTGATGCGCGGCGAAGAAACGCAGATTTACGGTGCACTTTCCGGCGGGGCCAGCTTTGCAGACGACGACGGTAGCGACAGCGCAAAGCGCACGCTGGTCGGCCTACCCGGCACGCACGCAAAGTGGGTCGTCGTGCAGGATGGCCGCATCGAACGGTTTCATACGTTCATGACCGGCGAAGTATTCGCGGCGCTGTCCGAGCATACGATTCTTGGCCGCACGATGAAGACGCCCGATCACCCCGATACCGATGCATTCGTGCGCGGCGTGAATATCGCACGCCAACGAGGCGAAGCGGGCCTGCTCGCCACCGTGTTCAGCACCCGCACGCTCGGTCTGACCGGGCAGCTCGCCGGCGACAAGCAACCCGACTATCTGTCCGGCCTGCTGATCGGCCACGAACTCGCGGGTCTCGAAGCGGTGCTTGCGCAACAACAGACAACCCTCGCCGGTCGCCCGCTACGACTGATCGGTAACGAGGCACTGTGCGAACGTTACCGCCTCGCGCTCGAACAGTTCGGCTGCCATGAAGCCGTGCTGGTGAAGCAGGCCACCGAACGCGGCCTCTGGCGTATCGCGAGCGAAGCCGGCCTCGTCGCACCGGTTGCGGGCGCGGCGCACGCTGCGCACGCTGCGCACGCCGGCTAACGGCAACGCAAACGACCCGACGACATTCAAAGGAACCGACATGCAACCCCACATCAATCTGCCCGCACCGTACTTGCCGCACACGGGTCTGATGGCGGCCTTCGAAGCGTGTCCGCTGATCGCAATCCTGCGCGGCGTGACACCCGCCGATGCCGCGGAGCATGCACGCGCACTCTACGAAGCCGGTTTTCGCATCGTCGAAGTGCCGCTCAACTCACCGCGACCGTTCGACAGCATCGCGGCAATCCGCGAAGCGTTGCCGGTCGATGCGATCGTCGGCGCGGGGACCGTGTTGCACGCGAGCTTCGTACACGACGTGAAGGCCGCGGGTGGCGAGCTGATCGTGATGCCGCATAGCGACCCCGAAGTCGTATCGGCAGCGAAAACACATGGCATGGCGTGCGCACCGGGCGTCGCGACGCCGACTGAAGCGTTCATCGCGTTGAAGAACGGCGCGGACGTACTGAAGATGTTTCCCGCCGAGCAGCTCGGCGTACACGTGGTCAAGGCATGGCGCGCGGTGATCGCCGCCGAGGTGCCGCTGGTACCGGTCGGTGGAATTGCGCCGGACAACATGGGGCCGTTCCTGTCGGCAGGCGCGAATGGTTTCGGGCTCGGCTCCGCGCTGTATAAGCCAGGCCAGAGCGCAGCGACGACGGCGGCGCATGCAAAAGCGTTCGTCGATGGATTGCGCGCTGCCTGGGCAGGCGCGAAGTCATGAATCGACTGACCGGCAAAGTCGCGCTGATCACCGGTGCCGGTCGCGGCATCGGTGCGGCGATTGCCGATACGTTTGCGCGCGAAGGCGCGGCGGTTGTGCTCGCTGAACTCGATCTAGAGACTGCGCAGCGTACCGCGCGGGAAATCGAAACCCGGCACAGCGCACGCGTGCTCGCCGTGCAGACCGACGTTACGCAATCGGCGTCGGTTCAGCACGCAGTCAGCGAAGCGGAACGCGCGTTCGGTCCACTCGACATTCTGGTGAATAACGCCGGCATCAACGTGTTCTGCGATCCGCTGACGATGACCGACGAAGACTGGCGCCGTTGTTTCGCCGTCGATCTCGACGGTGTGTGGAACGGTTGCCGCGCGGTATTGCCGGGCATGGTCGAACGCGGCGCGGGCAGCATCGTGAATATTGCGTCGACGCATGCGTTCAAGATCATTCCAGGGTGCTTTCCGTACCCGGTAGCGAAACACGGTGTGCTCGGCCTCACGCGCGCACTCGGCATCGAGTACGCACCGCGCAACGTACGCGTCAACGCGATTGCGCCAGGTTATGTCGAAACGCAGCTGACGCACGACTGGTGGAATGCGCAACCCGATCCGGCCGCTGCGCAGCAAGCCACACTCGCGTTGCAACCGATGAAGCGCATCGGCCATCCGGAAGAAGTCGCGATGACCGCGGTGTTCCTCGCATCGGACGAGGCACCGTTTATCAACGCAAGCTGCATCACGGTCGATGGCGGGCGCTCGGCGCTGTATCACGACTGAGACGCGAGCATGCAACAGGGCAGGACGCGCGCAACGAACACGGGAGAGCGCGCGGCAGGCGTAGTAGAAAAAGTGTGAACCGGTTTAACGCACGGGCCGCGTGTGTCGAACCGGCAACAAGAAGACGCGGCCGATACCTTCTCGTTACCAATTAGTCAGGAGACACGCATCATGAAACGTAGAATTTTTCTCACGCTGGCCGCCGCGGCGACAGGAGTGCTTTTCAACGCACCGGTCGCGCAGGCCGCTGACCCGGTGAAGATCGGCTTCCTCGTGAAGCAACCGGAAGAACCCTGGTTCCAGGACGAGTGGAAGTTCGCTGAAATCGCAGCGAAAGAGAAGGGCTTTACGCTCGTGAAGATCGGCGCACCGTCCGGTGAAAAGGTCATGAGCGCAATCGATAACCTCGCCGCGCAAAAGGCCCAGGGCTTCGTGATCTGCACGCCCGACGTCAAGCTCGGACCGGGCATCGTCGCGAAAGCGAAGGCCGACGGCCTGAAGATGATGACGGTCGATGACCGCCTCGTCGACGGCTCGGGCAATCCGATCGCGAGCGTGCCGCACATGGGTATCTCGGCGTACAACATCGGCAAGCAGGTCGGCGACGGTCTGGCTGCGGAAATCAAGAAGCGCGGCTGGGACATGAAGGATGTCGGCGCGATCGACGTGACGTACGAGCAGCTTCCCACTGCACATGACCGCACGAGCGGGGCGACCGATGCACTGGTTGCCGCCGGTTTCCCGAAGGCTAACGTGATCGCAGCGCCGCAGGCGAAGACGGACACGGAAAACGCGTTCAACGCAGCCAACATCGCGCTGACGAAGAATCCGCAGTTCAAGCACTGGGTCGCTTACGCGCTGAACGACGAAGGTGTGCTTGGTGCAGTTCGTGCAGCAGAAAGCCGCGGCTTCAAGGCCGACAACATGATCGGCATCGGCATCGGCGGTTCGGATTCGGCGCTCAACGAGTTCAAGAAGGGCTCGCCGACGGGCTTCTACGGCACCGTGATCATCAGCCCGAAGCGCCATGGCGAAGAAACCTCGACGCTGATGTACGACTGGGTCACGCAAGGCAAGGAACCGCCGCTGCTCACGCTGACGACAGGCATGCTCGCCACGCGTGACAACGTCGCCGACGTGCGCGAGAAGATGGGTCTCGCGTCGAAGTAAGCGATGGTATGTGGCAGATGCGCGATGCGTCTCGCCGCTAGCTAAGCAGTGCAGGCCTGCGCGCGGTACGAACGAAGGTTCGCGCCGCGCGCACGCAGGATGAGACAGGCCGTCGCCGGCCGCGCGGACAATCTGCGTGACCGGACTCCGGCGGCGTATGGATGCAACAGGAGGCGAAGTGTCAGCGACGCTACGTTTTGACGAGATCGGCAAGGTGTTTCCAGGCGTGCGTGCGCTGGACGGTGTGTCGTTCGACGTGTACGCAGGGCAGGTGCACGGCTTGATGGGTGAGAACGGCGCCGGCAAATCGACGCTGCTTAAAATTCTCGGCGGCGAGTATCAACCGGATTCAGGCCGCGTGCTGATCGACGGTAACGAGGTGCGCTTTTCGAGCGCAGCCGCGTCGATCTCGGCAGGTATCGCGGTGATTCACCAGGAATTGCAGTACGTGCCGGATTTGACCGTCACGGAAAACCTGCTGCTCGGTCAGCTGCCGAATTCGCTAGGCTGGGTCAACAAGCGTGAAGCAAAGCGCTTTGTGCGCGAACGGCTCGCCGCGATGGGCGTGGCGCTCGATCCCGATGCGAAGCTCGGCAAACTATCGATCGCACAGCGGCAGATGGTCGAGATCTGCAAGGCGCTGCTGCGCAATGCGCGCGTCATTGCACTCGATGAGCCGACCAGCTCGCTCTCGCACAGCGAAACCGAAGTGCTGTTCAAGCTCGTGCGCGATCTGCGTGCGGACAATCGCGCGCTGATCTACATCTCGCACCGTATGGACGAGATCTATCAGCTGTGCGACGCGTGCACGATTTTCCGCGACGGCCGCAAGGTCGCGTCGCACCCGAGCCTCGTAGATGTGAAGCGCGACACCATCGTCAGTGAGATGGTCGGTCGCGAGATTTCGGACATCTACAACTACACGCCGCGTGCGCTAGGCGAAGTGCGTTTCTCGGCGCAGGCGATCGTTGGCCATGCGCTGGCGGAGCCAACTAGCTTCGAAGTACGGCGCGGCGAAATCCTCGGCTTTTTCGGCCTGGTCGGCGCGGGCCGTAGTGAGCTGATGCACCTCGTGTACGGCGCGGATCACAAGAAAGGCGGCGAACTGAAGCTCGATGGCAAGCCCATCAAGGTACGCAGTGCCGGCGAGGCTATCCGTCACGGCATCGTGCTGTGCCCCGAAGACCGCAAGGAAGAGGGCATCGTCGCGATGGCGAGCGTGTCGGAGAACATCAACATCAGTTGCCGCCGCCACTATCTGCGCGCGGGCATGTTTCTCGACCGCAAGAAGGAAGCCGCCACGGCGGACCGCTTCATCAAGCTGCTGAAGATCAAGACACCCGGTCGGCGGCAGAAAATCCGCTTCCTGTCGGGCGGCAACCAGCAAAAAGCGATTCTGTCGCGCTGGCTCGCGGAGCCCGATCTGAAAGTGGTGATCCTCGACGAACCAACGCGCGGTATCGACGTCGGTGCGAAGCACGAAATCTATAACGTGATCTATCAGCTCGCGGAGCGTGGCTGCGCGATCGTGATGATCTCGTCGGAATTGCCGGAAGTGCTGGGCGTCTCGGACCGCATCGTGGTGATGCGCCAGGGCCGCATTTCCGGGGAGCTCGCGCGCGGCGAAGCGACCGAACAGTCGGTGCTGGGCCTTGCATTGCCGCAAAGCTCGACCGCGCCCGAAACCGCTCAGGCGGCCTGAATCTGAAGTCCAACCCGTGGGGAACGGGAGGAGTATTGACATGCAAGCTAGAGAAAACCTCGCGCAACAGGCCGCTGCAAGCGCGACCGAAGCGCTGATTCCGCAGGGCAACGACCGGCAGAAGTGGTGGCAACACGTCACCGAGTACAGCCTGATCGTGATCTTCGCGCTGATGTTCATCACGATGTCGCTGACCGTCGATCATTTCTTCTCGATCGAAAACATGCTCGGCCTCGCGCTGTCGATTTCGCAGATCGGCATGGTGGCCTGCACGATGATGTTCTGTCTGGCGTCGCGCGACTTCGATCTTTCGGTGGGCTCGACTGTCGCGTTTGCCGGCGTGCTGTGCGCGATGGTGCTCAACGCAACCGGCAACACGTTCATCGCGATCATCGCTGCGGTTGCGGCGGGCGCTGTGATCGGTTTCGTGAACGGCGTGGTGATTGCATACCTGCGCATCAACGCGCTGATCACGACGCTTGCAACGATGGAAATCGTGCGCGGCTTCGGTTTCATCGTGTCGCACGGCCAGGCGGTCGGCGTGTCGTCGGATACATTTATCGCGCTCGGCGGTCTGACGATGTTCGGCGTGTCGCTGCCGATCTGGGTCACGCTGTTGTGCTTCATCGTGTTCGGCGTGATGCTGAACCAGACTGTGTACGGCCGCAATACGCTCGCGATCGGCGGTAATCCAGAGGCATCGCGCCTGGCCGGTATCAATGTCGAACGCACACGCGTCTACATCTTCCTCGTGCAGGGCGCGGTGACCGCGCTGGCCGGCGTGATTCTGGCGTCGCGGATTACGTCGGGTCAGCCGAACGCCGCCGAAGGCTTCGAACTGAACGTGATCTCCGCGTGCGTACTGGGTGGCGTGTCGCTGCTCGGTGGACGCGCGACGATCTCGGGTGTCGTGATCGGTGTGCTGATCATGGGCACAGTCGAGAACGTGATGAACCTGATGAACATCGACGCGTTCTACCAGTACCTGGTGCGCGGCGCGATCCTGCTGGCCGCCGTGTTGCTCGACCAGTTGAAGAACCGCGGCTCGCGCGACTAAGATTCATTCCCAAAGCTTACGAAGGAACCGAACGATGTCTTCTCCGGCTAATGCAACCGCCCGTCAGGCCGACGACCTGTACGCGCGCTATCCGAGCCTCGTCGATCGCACGGTGTTGATCACCGGCGGCGCGACCGGCATCGGTGAATCGTTCGTCGAGCATTTCGTCGCGCAGGGCGCGCGCGTCGCCTTCTTCGATATCGATGCAGGCGCCGGCGAGGCGCTGGCTGACCGGCTCGGCGATGCGCGTCACAAGCCGCTGTTTCTGACGTGCGACCTGACCGATATCGATGCCTTGAAAAAAGGCATCGCCGACGTGAAGGCGGCGCTCGGCCCGATCGCGGTGCTGGTCAATAACGCGGCCAACGATCGCCGTCATACGGTCGCCGAAGTCACGCCCGAATCGTTCGATGCGGGCATCGCCGTGAATATCCGCCATCAGTTCTTCACGGCGCAGGCCGTGATCGAAGACATGAAGGCTGCGCGCAGCGGCGCGATCATCAATCTCGGCTCGATCAGCTGGATGCTGAAGAACGGCGGTTACCCGGTGTACGTGATGTCGAAATCGGCGGTGCAGGGGCTCACGCGTGGACTCGCGCGCGATCTCGGACCGTACGGTATTCGCGTGAATTCGCTGGTGCCGGGCTGGGTGATGACAGAGAAACAGAAGCGTCTGTGGCTCGACGACGCCGGGCGTCGCGCGATCAAGGAAGGACAGTGCATCGACGCCGAGCTGCTGCCTGCCGATCTCGCGCGCATGGCGCTGTTCCTCGCCGCCGACGACAGCCGCATGATCACCGCGCAGGACGTGATCGTCGATGGAGGCTGGGCGTGAGCGCCACGGCCCACACCTACCGCGCGACGTTGCTCGTCGACGCGAAAAGCACGCTCGGTGAGGGTGCGACGTGGTGTGCGCGTAGCGGTCGCTTCTACTGGACCGATATCGAAGGCGCACGACTGTGGCGCTACGATCCGCGCGACGGCAGCAGCACGTCGTGGTCGATGCCCGAGCGGCTTGCCACCTTCGCGTTGTGTGCCGACGAGAACGTGCTGCTGCTCGGCCTCGCTACGCATCTTGCGTTCTTCGATCTTGTCAGCGGCGAGATTCAACATATCGTTGACGTCGAGCCGGGAATGAACACGCGCGTGAACGACGGTCGTTGCGATCGTCAGGGGCGCTTCGTGTTCGGCACGAAAGACGAGAGCACGCCGGTGCGACCGGTAGGCGGTTTCTACCGACTGAATCACGATTTAACGCTGGAGCGTTTGCCGTTGCCCGCACCGGCGATCTCGAACAGCATCGCATTCAGCCCTGACGGCGCGACAATGTACTACTGCGATTCGCCGACCCGCGAGATTCGCACGTGCCGTTACAGCGCGCAAGGCCAGGTGTCGCACGATCATGTGTTCGTGCGCTTGAGCGATATGACGGGCGAGCCCGATGGCTCGACGGTCGATAGCGACGGCGGTTTGTGGAATGCGCAGTGGGGCGGTAGCCGGGTTGTGCGCTACGACGCGCACGGTGTCGAAACCGCACGCGTTGCCGTGCCGACCGTGCAACCGAGTTGCGTTGCGTTCGGCGGTCCGCGGCTCGGCACGCTGTATATCACGAGCGCACGCATCGGTCTCGATGCGGCTGCGCTCGCTGTCGATTCGCGGGCCGGTGGCGTATTCGTCGCAACACCTGCGCGACGCGGCTTGCCGGACGCAGTTTTTCGGGGACGCCCACGCAGCGCGTTTGGCGCGGCACACGGACGTCGCCGCAGTAACGTGTCGTTCTCCGGGTAGTACGAGTACGGTAGTACGTTTCGTAGCAGCGCACGCAGTACAGACCTGAAGAGGCGGCAACGCATACGAGCCGCCCGCAGACGCAGCCGTCGTCGACGGTTGCCGTGTTCTACGCCTCTCGATGGAGCCTGATATGACAGTCGCGAATCCTGCCGGCCCGTCTACTTCGCCGTCGTCGCGGCTGCGTCGCGCGCGGCTCGCGTCTACTTCACATCCGGTGCTTCCCGGACCCAGCACGTCGGCGGTCGCGATCGGCGCTGGCATCGACAGCGATATCGCGGGCGTGACGCTGGCCAATGCGCATCTGCGTCTCGATGTCGCGCCGCTGCTTGGCGGCGGCGTGACGCGCTTTGACTGGCGCAGCGACGGCAACTCCGTGCCGATCTTTCGCCGCTGCCGGCACGTCACCGCCGACACCGATCCCAACGAACTCGCCTGCTATCCGTTGTTGCCGTTTTCGAATCGACTGGGCGGCGGACGCTTCAGCGTGGCGGGGCGCGTAATCGACGTGCCGCGCAATCGCGCGGCCGAAGCGCTGCCGATTCACGGCGACGGCTGGCTCGCGCAGTGGCAGGTCGATGCGGCGAGCGACGAGAGCGTACGACTGACACTCGACCGCAGCGACGGCAAGCCGTACGCGTACCGCGCGGTGCAGACCTACACGCTCGAAGGCTCGACGCTCGTAATCGCGCTGGAAATCGAAAACGTCGGACGCGATGCGTTGCCGTTCGGTCTCGGCATCCATCCGTTTCTCGTGCGCGATGACGATACGGTGTTGTCGGCTGCGGCAGGAGGGCTCTGGCTATCCGGCGACGACTGGCTGCCCGTGCGCCACGTGCCGGTGCCGCCTGCGTGGCAGTTCGGCGTTGCGTATCCGTTGCCTGCTGCGGTCGTCAATCATGCGTTCACGGGCTGGAGCGGCCAGGCAACCGTCGCGTGGCCGAAGCGACGGCTGTCGCTGACGGTGGCGGCGAATACCGATTACTACGTGCTGTACACGCCGCCCGGCGAGACGTTCTTCTGCTTCGAACCGGTCGATCATCCGATCAATGCAGCCAACTTGCCAGGCGGCGCGACCGAGCACGGCATGACCTTGCTCGCACGCGGCGCACGACTCAGGCGCGAGTTCCGCTTCACGGTCGAGCCGATCGGATTGCGCGCGACGGCGACGGCCGGCGGTCGCGCGAAGCGGCAAGCGCACACGGACAACTAACCGCTCGCAGCTGACACGCATTGCATCTTCGCTGGGCCGCGACCCGGGCCGGGTAAAATACCGCTTCTACCCGTCATTCCGCCGCGAGCCCTCCCCATGCCTTCTTTCATCCAGACGCTCAACGACGCGTGGCAGCGCACGAATTCGCTGCTGTGCGTCGGTCTCGATCCCGATCCCGCGAAGTTTCCCGGCGCGCTCGCGAACCGGGCCGATGCGATCTTCGATTTCTGCCGCGCGATCGTCGACGCGACTGCGCCTTACGCGTCGTCGTTCAAACCGCAGATCGCCTATTTCTCGGCACATCGTGCCGAAGATCAGCTCGAACAACTGATCGCACACATTCACGCGCATCATCCGGGTCTGCCGGTCGTACTCGACGCGAAGCGCGGCGATATCGGCAGCACCGCCGAGCAGTACGCGCGCGAAGTCTTCGAGCGTTACGGCGCGGACGCGGTCACGGTGAATCCGTACATGGGTTTCGATTCGATCGAGCCGTATCTCGAGCATGACGGTAAGGGCGTGATCGTGTTGTGCCGCACATCGAATGCGGGCGGCTCCGATCTGCAGTTCCTCGACACGGCCGGGCGCCCGCTGTATCAGGTGGTCGCGCAGCTTGCGGCAGAGAAGTGGAACGCTAGCGGGCAGCTTGGGCTAGTAGTCGGCGCGACGTTTCCGAAGGAAATCGAAGTCGTGCGTGGGATCGTCGGTGATATGCCGCTGCTGATTCCCGGCATCGGCGCGCAAGGCGGCGATGTGGAAGCGACCGTGCGCGCAGGGCGCACCGCGTCGGGGGCGGGGATGCTGATCAACTCGTCGCGCGCAATCATCTACGCGGGCAAGGGCGACGATTTTGCGCAGGCTGCTGCGGCTGCCGCGCAACTGACGCGCGATACGATCAACGCATCGCGTTGAAGCGGTACATCGGGTTACGCGTCGGCTATGCGGCTGGCGCGGCCGATTCCCGCGCAGATGCCCTGCGTTAAAGCTCAGCGCAACGGCTCAGCGTTACAACCAGGCGTTAACGCGGCCCAAGCCGCGCGATGAGCGCATCGTGCTGTGGCCACGCCTGCCGCAGCGCTTCTGCATCGGCCAGTTCGAACTCACTGAACTCGAATCCAGGCGCCACCGTGCAACCGACCAGCGCAAAGCTCGCCGGATCGGCGCATTCCGCGGCAAACCACAACCCAGCCGGCACCACCGCCTGAAACACCGTGTCCGGATGCGTCAGCGCATTGCCGAGCCGATGCGTGGTGAGCTGTCCGGCGTCGTCGAGTACGTGGACGTCGAGCGGTTCGCCGGCGTAGAAATGCCAGACTTCGTCGGAGCGAATGCGGTGCCACGAGGAATGGGCGCCGTCGCATAGCAGGTAGTAGATTGCCGTCGATGCCGAGCGCCGCTCGTTTGAGCCTTCGCGATGCACGCCGTCTGCGGCCCGATAGGTTTCGCTGAAGAAGCCGCCTTCCGGATGCGGCTTCAGGTCGAAGCGGCGGATCAAGGCGTGTCGGTCGAGATCGTTGGTCTGCATGGGAGTCGTGAGAGAGGCCAAGGTGGCGGCCCGCAGCAAGGGCCGGCGGAAGTCACACAACAAGAATACTAAGAGACGACGAGCGGCGCTTCAGCGTTCCTGCTCGTCGAGCAGCGCAAGCACGCCACGCAACGCATGCGCGGCAGCCTGCACGCGGATCTGCTCGCGACCGCCCTTGAACACGACGGTTTCGACGGCAGTATGCAGACGGTTGCTCCAGCCAAACGACACCATTCCGACCGGCTTCGTTTCCGTACCGCCGCCCGGCCCGGCGACGCCGGTAATCGATAGCGCGACCTGCGCGCGGCTGTTGCGCAGCGCACCCTCCGCCATCGCACGCGCAACCGGTTCGCTGACTGCACCATGACGGTCGATCAGCTCCGCGGGCACACCGATCATTTCGCTCTTCGCCTGGTTCGAATAGGTGACAAAGCCGCGTTCGAACCAGCCGCTGCTGCCGGAGATATCGGTGATCGCGGTGGCGACCATGCCGCCGGTGCAGGATTCGGCGGTGGCAAGCATCAGGCGCCCGTCGCGCAGCCGGTTGCCGACGCGGATGGCGAGCTGATGGACGACGGAATCGGTAGGCATGCGCAGGTCCGGTAACGGGTGTCGGTCAGACCGACATGCGCCACAGCGCGATCACGAGCAACGTGTAGAACGCGGCGGCAAGGTCGTCGAACATGATGCCAAAACCACCTTTCAGCTTGCGGTCGAAATAACCGATGGGCGGTGGTTTCACCATGTCGAAGAAGCGAAACACGACAAACGCCCACAACTGCCCAATGAACGTGACGGGTGTCACCATCAGTAGAACGAGCCAGAACGCGACGATTTCGTCCCAGACGACCGGCGACGGATCGTCGGTGCCGAGCCGCTTCGCGGTGAAGCCGGTGATGGCGATGCCGGCGAAGAAGCCGATCACAATGACGAGACCCCAGTCGATCACGGTCAGATAGCGGCTGAACGCAACGAACGAGGCCCATGCGAACAGCGTGCCGACGGTGCCGGGCATGATCGGCGAGAGGCCGCTGCCGAACCCGAGCGACAGGATGTGCAGCGGGTGCGACAGCATGAAGCGGGAGTTCGCGCGGCGCGGTCCCGGCTTGCCGGGGTTCGGGCCGGAGCCGCCGGGGAGATCGTCGGAGGGGACGAGCGGGGGTTCAGTCTGCATGGAAATGATCGAAGCCTTGCAACGTCAGGGTGAGCGGTGTGCCGGCCGCGTCGTGCCAGGCGATCGCGGGTGCGGGCGTCGCCGCTTGAAGAGCGGTTATTGTACCGATGCGTGTCACGGTTACGGCGGCCTCGCGGCCCGCGGCTTCGACCACCGCGCGCGCTGTCTGCGCAGCGGTGAAACAGAGTTCGTAGTCGTCACCGCCGGCGAGCGTGCAGCGTCGTTGTATGTCGGCGGGGAACTGGCGCAATGCGGCGGAACGCGGCACGGCGTCGACATCGACGATCGCACCGACCTGCGAGCGTTCGAGGATATGCAATAGATCGCCGGCGAGCCCGTCGGACAGATCGAGCGCCGCGTGCGCGATGCCGCGCAGCGCGAGACCGAGCGCGACACGCGGCTCGGGTCGCTCCATTGCGTGACGGAAAAGTGCGGCATCGGCGTCGTTCGTCTGCCATTCGCCACGCAACACACCCAAACCAGCGCGCGCATCGCCAAGTACGCCCGAGATCCAGATGTCATCGCCAGGCTGGGCCGCATCGCGCCGCAGCGCATGCTGAGGGGGCACCGAACCGAACACGGTCAAACACAGATTGAGCGGCCCGCCCGTGGTATCGCCGCCGATCAGCGGGCAATCGAACCGCTCAGCCAGTTCGAACAGGCCGTTGCTGAATGGCTCGAGCCACGCTTCGCTTGCTTGCGGTAGCGAGAACGCTAGCGTGAACCCTTGCGGCCGCGCACCCATCGCCGCGAGGTCCGACAGGTTGACCGCCAGCGCCTTGTGACCCAGCGCGTGCGGATCGACATCGGCGAAGAAATGGCGCCCTTCCACCAGCATGTCCGTCGAAATTGCCAGCATCTCGCCAGGGCGTGGTGCGAGCAGCGCACAGTCGTCGCCGATGCCGAGCGGCACGTCGGCGCGCGGCGCACCAGCCGCGGCACGCCGGGCAAAGAAACGGTCGATCAACGAAAACTCGGAGAGCATGGCGATGTCCGGCGTACGCGAAAGGGGAGGCAAATGCGGTTAAAAGCGCGCATGGTAGCGCGTACTGCATGGTAAAACCAGGCAAACAGCGCGGCTGAGCGGCTACTGTGGCGGTTTCTTCAGGGTTATTTCGGGTGCGGCAGTTGCACCCTTTCCGACGGAATTGGGCGGGGGATTGGGGCTACAATGCCGTCGAATATCCATTCTAATCCGCACCTCGAAGCCCGCCTCATGTCCAATTCCGCCAATAGCAAACTCCGCGAAGCCGCCCTCGATTATCACGAGTTTCCCACCCCGGGAAAGATCGCGATCGCGCCGACCAAGCAGATGATCAACCAGCGCGATCTCGCGCTGGCGTATTCGCCGGGCGTCGCGTTCGCGTGCGAGGCGATCGTCGAGAATCCGCTGAATGCCGCGCGCTTCACCGCGCGCAGCAACCTGGTCGGCGTCGTGACGAACGGCACCGCGGTGCTCGGCCTCGGCAACATCGGGCCACTCGCATCGAAGCCGGTGATGGAAGGCAAGGCGGTGCTGTTCAAGAAGTTCGCCGGCATCGACGTGTTCGATATCGAGCTGAACGAGTCGGACCCGCACAAACTGGTCGATGTGATCGCCGCGCTCGAACCGACGTTCGGCGGGATCAATCTCGAGGACATCAAGGCGCCCGACTGCTTCATCGTCGAGCGCGAGTGCCGCAAGCGCATGAAGATTCCAGTCTTCCACGACGACCAGCATGGCACGGCCATCGTCGTCGCGGCGGCGATCACCAATGGCCTGAAAGTGGTCCAGAAGGACATCAAGAGCGTGAAGCTGGTCGCATCGGGCGCGGGCGCTGCATCGCTTGCGTGTCTGGACCTGCTCGTCGATCTCGGTTTGCCGATCGAAAACATTCTGGTGACCGACCTCGCTGGTGTCGTCTACAAAGGCCGCGTCGAACTGATGGACCCGGACAAGGAACGTTTCGCCCGTGAGACCGACGCGCGCACGCTCGCCGAGGCGATTGGCGGCGCGGATATTTTCCTGGGGCTGTCGGCGGGCGGCGTGCTGAAGCCGGAAATGGTCAAGGGAATGGCCGCCAGGCCGCTGATCCTCGCACTCGCGAACCCGACGCCGGAAATCCTGCCGGAACTGGCGCTCGAAGTGCGCCCGGATGCCGTGCTCGCAACGGGCCGTACCGACTATCCGAATCAGGTCAACAACGTGCTGTGTTTTCCGTTCATCTTCCGCGGTGCGCTCGATGCGGGCGCCACGACGGTGACGCGCGAGATGGAAATTGCCGCGGTGAATGCGATTGCCGAGCTGGCGCGCCAGGAGCAGAGCGATATCGTCGCGACCGCGTATGGCATTCAGGATCTGTCGTTCGGGCCGGAATACCTGATTCCGAAGCCGTTCGATCCGCGCCTGATCGTCAAGATCGCGCCGGCTGTGGCGAAAGCCGCGATGGATTCGGGCGTGGCGACCCGGCCGATCGAAGACATGGATGCGTACGAACAACATCTGCAGCAGTTCGTCTATCACAGCGGCACGACGATGAAGCCGATCTTCCAGCTCGCGCGCAGCGTCGAGCCGGAGAAGAAGCGCATCGTGTTCGCGGAAGGCGAAGAAGAGCGCGTATTGCGCGCGGTGCAGATCATCGTCGACGAGAAGCTCGCGAAGCCGATCCTGATCGGCCGTCCGTCGGTGATCGAACAACGCATGACGCGTTATGGACTGCGGCTCACAGCCGGCCAGGACTACACGGTCGTCAACACCGATCACGACGAGCGCTATCGCGCGTACTGGCAGGAATATCACAAGATGATGGCGCGCAAGGGCATCAGCGAGCAGATGGCCAAGCTCGAAATGCGCCGCCGTACGACGCTGATCGGCTCGATGATGGTGAAGAAGGGCGAAGCGGACGGGATGATCTGCGGCACGATCAGCACGACGCATCGCCATCTGCACTTCGTCGACCAGGTAATCGGCAAGCGCGCAGGCTGCAGCGTCTACGCGGCGATGAACGCGCTGGTCCTGCCAGGCCGGCAGATCTTCCTCGTCGACACGCACGTGAACGTCGATCCGACGCCGGAACAGCTCTGCGAAATCACCATCATGGCCGCCGAAGAAGTACGCCGCTTCGGCATCGAGCCGAAGATCGCGCTGGTCTCGCACTCGAACTTCGGCACGAGCCACGCGCCGTCCGCGCAGAAAATGCGCGACACGCTGGCGTTGTTGCGCGAGCGCGCGCCGGATCTGGAAGTGGACGGCGAAATGCACGGCGACGTCGCGCTCGATGCAAACCTGCGTCGTGAAGTGCTGCCGGAATCGACGCTCGAAGGCGACGCAAACCTGCTGGTGCTGCCGAACATCGACGCGGCAAATATCTCGTACAACCTGCTGAAGACGGCCGCCGGCAACAACATCGCAATCGGCCCGATGCTGCTCGGCGCGGCACAACCGGTGCATGTGCTGACTTCGTCGGCGACGGTCCGCCGGATCGTCAACATGACCGCACTGCTGGTCGCGGATGTGAGCGCCGCACGCTAATTTCCCGTAGAAATTTCGCCCGGATAAAAAAGAAAGGCGTGCCTGCCACGGCACGCCTTTGGGCGAACAGGGGAATGTCGCCCGAAAATGGCTCCGGCGCTGCAGCGCCAGCTCCGGGTGGCCCTGACAGTCGAGAGGGAAAAACCTTTGTGCGAGGCCCTTTCGACGCGTCATTGGGTTAATTTTATCTTGATCCAGATAGAGTATTTGTCAAAAGTCGTCAAAACTACCGTTTTACAAGGCTTTTCTGTGCCAAAGGAACCTTGCATACGGCGCACGAACATTGATTCCAAAGGCTATTAGCGATACCCTTACGGCTTTCATGGTCGTCGAACTCGTGATTCAACAACGGGAATCCTGATTCATGGCACGCAAGTGGCTCCGCAACGGCGTGCTCAACGCCGCCCTGACGGTCAGTCTGTGCGGGGGGCTAGTCGAAGGCGCTTTGGCGCGAGACTATGCGGTTCCAGCCGGGATTCAGGCGCAGGGTACCGTCGCGGTGGCGCAACTGCCCCGCGAGGCAGTCAATACATTGAACTTGATTGCGGCAGGCGGGCCTTATCCGTATGAGAAGGACGGCATCGTATTCGGCAACTACGAGCGGTTGCTGACGCCGCAGCGGCGCGGCTATTACCACGAATACACCGTTCCTACGCCCCGTGCGCGCAACCGCGGTGCGCGGCGCATCGTCTGTGGCGGTCCGCTCAGGCAGACCGATAATTGTTTTTACTCCGACGACCACTACACCAGTTTTAAACGTATTGTTGAATGATATTGGGATGAACGGCATGAGCGACAACGTCTACGCGCACGACACCGGAGTCGCGACGGATCTTTTCGCGGCCGGCGACGGCAATCTGTTCCAGCGCGTCATGCAGATGCGCGCCGCCGGTCACGACGGGGACAACCAGAGCGAAGCCAGCACGGTGCTTTCATCGAATGAGGAGCCCATGAGTCTTTTCAAGACCGTACGACCGAACATCGTACAGTCGATCCGCGCGTTTCGCGTGCAGGATCTGGCCGACGAGGCAAACCAGCTCGGTCAGCATTTTCTGTATGCGCAATGCGCGTGCGCACAATCGAAGCAGGAAGTGCTCGAAACGATTGCGACGTCGTTTTTGTTTCCGAAGCATTTCGGCAAGAACTACGACGCGCTTTTTGACTGCCTGACCGACCTGGTTCAAAAGGCCGGCACGCAGCCTGGTTTCGTGATCGTGCTCGAGGCACTGCCGGTGGCGCAGAAGTTCGACAAGGAAGGTCGCGAAACGCTGCTCGACGTATTCCGTGAAGCCGCCGAATTCTGGGCCGAGCGGAAGGTCGCGTTCCGGGTGTTCTATTCGTTTGCCTGAGCGCCTCGCGATTTGACAGCAGGCGTGACTGGATGACGCGAGCGTCGTTCGATACCGCAGACAGGAAGCACAGGGCCCGCCAACTGGCGGGCCCTGTGCTTTTCTACGTGAAGCGATAAGCGACAAGCGAACTAACCGCAATCACCATCCGCCCCAACGTGCGGCCAGCGCGGCGAGCACCGCGATGCCGGCGGTTTCCGTGCGCAACACGCGCGGCCCGAGTGCGACGGCGGTGAATCCGCGGGCCGTTGCGGCTTCTTCTTCTTCGATCGACAGGCCGCCTTCCGGGCCGATCAGTACGATCGTTTCGCCGCGCGGTGGCTCGGCTGGCAATGCGGTGAACGCGATGCTTGCGCGTGGTGACAGCAGCAGCCGCAATTCGCCGTCGGCGGGCGTTGTGCCCAGCGCGTCGAGCCAAGCGGTGAATTCGCGAATTGGCGCGACAGCCGGCAGCCGGTTGCGCCCGCACTGTTCGCACGCCGCCCGAACGATGCCTTCCCAATGCGCGAGCCGCCGCTGCGCGCGCTCGCCGGCAAGACGGACGACGCTGCGTGTCGTTGTCAGCGGTACGAAGTTCGAGGCGCCGAGTTCGACTGCTTTCTCGATCAGCCAGTCCATCTTGTCGCCACCGGCGATGCCCTGCGCAAGCGTCAACCGATACGGCGGCTCCGCTTCCGCGGCACTGAATGCGCCGATTTTCACCGATGCCGAGCGGCGCTCCACCTCGATCAACTCAGCCTGATACGCGCCGCCTTCGCCGTTGAACAGCGCGAGCGAGTCGCCGGCCTGCAGACGCAGCACCTGGATATGACGGACGACATCGTCGGGAAGCGATACGACATCGCCGGACTGAAACGATTTGCCGACGAAAAAACGGGGCATTGATGCAACGCTCATAAATTCACGAAAGGCGCCGGGCGAGTGCCCAGCGGTAGCCGTCCAGATCTTCGATCTGGGCAAAACGGTCGCCCCAGAACTGGTCCTGCGGCTCGCTGAGGGATTTCGCGCCGGCAGCAAGCGCCCAGGCATAAACCGCATCGACATCGTCGACATACAGATAGAACGATTGCGGTGCGATTGCGCCCGCGCTCTTCGGCGTCTTCGCTGTCGAGCCGAACGCGCCTTCGGGTGCGAACATCACGATCAGTTGATCTTGCCAGGTCATCTCGACGTGCATGATCACGCCTTCGTCCTGCACGCTGTCGCGTAACGCAAAACCGAACGCCGCTTCATAGAACGCGATCGCGGAGCGTGCATCGCGCACCGTCATGTAAGGGGTCAACCAGGGCACACCGGCTGGGCGAGGCGCGGTCATCAAATTCTCCGTATCCAGGGGGCGTCCATGCAGTGCACCGGTCGGACGGCTGTCGCGCGATGACCGTCGATGGCCGGCTGCGGCAACGTCCGCCAACGTCACCGCGATGGCTGTAAGACTCCGCTTAGTTTATCGCGCACTGCGTAAGGTTCTGCAAATAATGCGGCGTGCAGTGCTGGGTCGTACCACTTCAACCCGGCGATGCCTCGCGTGGCGAGCCGGGCGGCTGCTTGTTCTGCGGTGAGCGCGGTGGGGTCGAGCGTGTCGCTTGCCGTTGCCATCAGCCACAGCGAGCCGTAGAGCGGCACGAATGCCG
Source organism: Paraburkholderia sp. CHISQ3 (assembly GCF_030464945.1). Taxonomy (NCBI): domain Bacteria; kingdom Pseudomonadati; phylum Pseudomonadota; class Betaproteobacteria; order Burkholderiales; family Burkholderiaceae; genus Paraburkholderia; species Paraburkholderia sp. CHISQ3. The sequence goes on along the minus strand of NZ_JALPRG010000001.1, from coordinate 687,290 downwards.
CCATCGTGCGGACCACCGCGAACGACGCGCGCAGATCGTCGAGCAGTGCGTCGATGCGGGCGGCGTGGAAGTACGGCGCGCCGAGATGGATCGACAGCGCGGCTTGTGGTGCCATCGCGCGTTTAAGTGCGGTGTAGAAGCTTCGTGTGTACAGGCCGGCTGCGGGCGAGTCGGGCGGCGTCAGGTCGAAGACCACGAGATCGAACTGCTCATGCGACTGCTCGACGAAGACCGCCGCGTCGCCGATCGCGAGTTCGACGCGCGGATCGTCCCAGGCGCCGCCATGTACGTCGGGCAGATGTTCGCGAGTCAGGCGGACGACTTCCTCGTCGAGTTCGGCGACGACAATCCGCTCGATGCCCGGATGCTTCAGCAACTGTTTCGCCGCGCCCCCATCGCCGCCGCCGAGCACGAGCGCCGCGCGCGGCGCCGGATGCGCGAGCGCGGCCGGATGAACCATGCATTCGTGATAGATGAACTCGTCGCCGGCGGACGTCATCGGTCGGCCGTCGAGCGTGAACAACCGGCCGAGCGCCGACGTGTCCCAGACTTCGATGTGCTGGTAGCGCGAATCGACTCGCTCGATGCAGCGTGCGTCCGCAAAACCGTAGACGGCATCGGGCGAAGGGCGGAACAGCAGAGGAGGGTTCACGGCGGCGGGCGCAAGGGCGCGGCGTTTCGATGGGCGGATTATAGTGCCGCGGATTGCAAGCCGAATCGCGGCAAACTCACGGCTGGGCTGCGGTCAGAGCGCTACCAAAGCGCGACCAAAGCGCGACCAAAGCGCGACCAAAGCGCTACCGACGCCCACAGCCGAGGCTTGCAGTACGTGCCTGCCACCGCGGCTCGCCCAGCCCCCACCCGTCCCGGTCCGCAGCGAACGATCTGCTAGAATGACACGCTTTGCAGCCCCGTCCGTTTGCTCTGCCCGTCTCGCGTCTTCAGGCGCCGCACCGTGCGCGCCAGCGGACTGCCGTCGAGCTTCCGGACACCGCCCGCGCCCCGCTTTTTGGACCCGTTCTCCGGACTCGACATGACGACCCCATCTCCCGCTCCCACCTCCCTGATGGCCAACGCGATCCGCGCGCTCGCGATGGACGCCGTTCAACAAGCGAATTCCGGTCACCCCGGCATGCCGATGGGCATGGCCGAGATCGGCGTGGCACTGTGGTCGCGCCACCTGCGCCACAACCCGGCCAATCCGAACTGGACCGATCGCGACCGCTTCGTGCTGTCGAACGGTCACGGCTCGATGCTGCTGTATTCGCTGCTGCACCTGACCGGCTACGACCTGCCGATCGAAGAGCTGAAGAACTTCCGGCAGATGCATTCGAAGACGCCGGGTCACCCGGAATACGGCATCACGCCGGGCGTCGAAACGACCACTGGCCCGCTCGGCCAGGGTCTCGCCAATTCAGTCGGCATGGCGCTCGCCGAAGCGCTGCTCGCCGCCGAATTCAACAAGCCCGATGCGAAGATCGTCGATCACCATACGTACGTGTTCCTCGGCGACGGTTGCCTGATGGAAGGCATCTCGCACGAAGCCTGTTCGTTTGCTGGCACGCTGAAGCTGAACAAGCTGATCGCGTTCTACGACGACAACGGCATCTCGATCGATGGTGAAGTCGTCAACTGGTTCCACGACGACACGCCGAAGCGTTTCGAAGCGTACGGCTGGAATGTGATCCCGCACGTGAACGGTCATGACGTCGACGCGGTCGACGCGGCAATCGTCGCAGCGAAGCAATCGAACAAGCCGACGCTGATCTGCTGCAAGACCGTGATCGGCGAAGGCGCACCGACCAAGGCCGGCAGTCACGACGCGCACGGCGCGCCGCTCGGCGCCGAAGAAATCGCGAAGACGCGTGCGGCGATCGGCTGGAAGTGGGAGCCGTTCGTGATTCCGCAGGAAGTCTATGCCGCGTGGGACGCAAAGGAAGCCGGCAAGCGTTTCGAGTCCACGTGGAACGATGCATTCGCGCAATACCAGGCGAAGTATCCGCAGGAAGCGGCCGAATTCACGCGCCGCACCGGCAAGAAACTGCCCGCCGACTGGGCGCAGAAAGCTCAAGCCATCATCGCTGCTGCCAACGAACGCGCAGAAACGGTAGCGTCGCGCAAGGCGTCGCAGCAAACCATCGAAGCGCTGGCTGCGGTGCTGCCGGAACTGCTCGGCGGTTCGGCCGACCTGACCGGCTCGAACCTCACCAACTGGAAGGCCTCGAAGCCGGTGCGCGCGGCGCATGACGGCGAAAGCGGCATCCAGTGGGGCAACCACGTCAACTACGGCGTGCGCGAATTCGGCATGAGCGCCGGGCTCAACGGCGTTACGCTGCATGGCGGCTACAAGGCATTCGGCGGCACGTTCCTGACGTTCTCCGACTACAGCCGCAACGCGCTGCGTATGGCCGCGCTGATGAAGGCACCGTCTATCTTCGTGTTCACGCACGACTCGATCGGCCTCGGCGAAGACGGCCCGACCCACCAGTCCATCGAACACGTCTCGAGCCTGCGGCTGATTCCGCATCTGGACGTGTGGCGTCCTGCCGATACGGTCGAAACAGCGGTGTCGTGGACGCAAGCTGTCGAACATCACGGCCCGTCGGTCCTGATCTTCACGCGTCAAAACCTGCTGTTCTCGGCGCGCACCGATGCGCAGATCGCGAACGTCGCGAAGGGCGGCTACGTGCTGCGCGACTGGGACGACGAGATCGTCGCGCGCAAGGTGATCCTGATCGCGACCGGCTCCGAAGTCGAACTCGCGCTGAAAGCGGTCGAACCGCTCGCTCGCGACGGCATTGCGGCACGTGTCGTGTCGATGCCGGCTACCACCGTGTTCGACCGGCAGGATGCCGAGTACCGCGAACGCGTGCTGCCGAAGGGCGTACGCCGCGTGGCGATCGAAGCCGGCGTGACGGATTTCTGGCGCAAGTACGTGGGTCTGGAAGGCGGCGTGGTCGGTATCGACACGTTCGGCGAATCGGCCCCGGCTGGCGTGCTGTTCAAGCATTTCGGCTTCACCGTCGAGCATGTTGTCGAGACGGCGAAGGCTGCACTGGGCTAACCGACATTGTCGGGACGCACGCGGCGTGCTTCACGCCGCGGCGCCTCGCCCGCAGGACCGATCGAACGTATTTTTTTCAGCCATCAGGAGATAGACCATGACGATTCGCGTCGCAATCAACGGCTACGGCCGGATCGGCCGCAACACGCTGCGCGCCTTCTATGAAAACGGCAAGAAGCACGACATTCAGATCGTGGCGATCAACGACCTCGGTGATGCGAAGACCAATGCTCACCTGACGCAATACGACACGGCGCACGGCAAGTTCCCCGGCGAAGTCGCAGTGGATGGCGAGTACCTCGTCGTGAACGGCGACAAGATCCGCGTGCTCGCCAACCGCAACCCGGCCGAACTGCCGTGGGGTGAACTCGGTGTCGACGTCGTGCTGGAATGCACGGGCTTTTTCACGACCAAGGAAAAGGCTAGCGCCCACATCAAGGGCGGCGCGAAGAAGGTGATCATCTCGGCACCGGGCGGCAAGGATGTCGATGCGACGATCGTCTACGGCGTGAACCATCATGTGCTGAAGGCCGAACACACGGTGATCTCGAATGCATCGTGCACGACGAACTGCCTCGCACCGCTCGTCAAGCCGCTGAACGACAAGATCGGCCTCGAAAACGGCCTGATGACGACGATCCACGCGTACACGAACGATCAGGTGCTGACCGACGTGTATCACGAAGATCTGCGCCGCGCGCGCTCGGCCACGCACAGCCAGATCCCGACGAAGACGGGTGCTGCTTCCGCGGTCGGCCTGGTGCTGCCGGAACTGAATGGCAAGCTCGACGGCTACGCGATCCGCGTCCCGACGATCAACGTGTCGATCGTCGATCTGTCGTTTATCGCGAAGCGCGACACGACGGTCGAAGAAGTGAACGCGATCATGAAGGAAGCGTCGGAAGGTTCGTTGAAGGGCATCCTCGGCTACAACGCGGCGCCGCTGGTTTCGATCGACTTCAACCACAACCCGGCTTCGTCGACGTTCGACTCCACGCTGACGAAGGTGTCGGGTCGTCTCGTGAAGGTGTCGAGCTGGTACGACAACGAATGGGGCTTCTCGAACCGCATGCTTGATACGGCGGTTGCGCTGGCGAACGCGAAGTAAGCGATTGTCGTTGTTGTTGCCGATCAAAAAAGCCGCTCCCAGGAGCGGCTTTTTATCGAAGCGACGCGCAACAGTTCAATGCTTGCGATGCGGGCAATTCTCTTTTATGCAGGCGCCGTACAGCGCGAGCGCGTGTTCCTGTAGCTTGAAGCCACGCTCTTTCGCGATGGCCTGCTGACGGCTTTCGATCTCCGCGTCGAAGAACTCTTCGACGAGCCCGCAGTCGAGACACACGAGGTGGTCGTGATGCGTGCCTTCGTTCAGTTCGAACACGGCCTTACCGGATTCGAAGTTACTGCGCGACAGCAGCCCCGCCTGCTCGAACTGTGTAAGCACGCGGTAAACCGTGGCGAGGCCGATGTCGAGCTCTTCGTGAAGCAGGTTCCGGTAGACGTCTTCTGCTGTCAGATGGCGGACTGGGCTATGCTGGAAAATCTCCAGAATCTTGAGGCGCGGAAGGGTCGCCTTGAGCCCGATATTCTTGAGATCGGTCGGATTGGTCATGACAAGGGATCCCTAGAGTACAATGCACGGCTCCAATAGTAATGTGTTTTTGCGGTTCAAGGCCATCTTCGGCGGAATGAAACTCGCGCGGCTTGTCATCGAGCCCGCACGGTGATGAGTGAAATGATTTCTAAATCTTTATCGATCTACCGGGGGAGCCGCATGCGGGGTACCTTGAGCGCGGTTGCGGCAGTTGCGGTTATGACCGTACTCGTCGGATGTTCTACCTACGACAACCTGACGCAGCGCATCGCGCAACGCATCACACCGTATCGCATCACGGTCGTGCAGGGCAACTTCGTATCGAAGGAAGCCGCGGCGCAGATGCAGGTCGGCATGACGCGGGCGCAGGTTCGCCAGGTGCTGGGCACGCCCCTGCTGGCCGACATGTTCCATGCCGACCGCTGGGACTACGTCTTCTACTTCAAGCGCGGCTCGACGTCGATCGTCCAGCAGCGCGATTTCGTCGTGATATTTGCGGGCGATAACGTCGCGAGCTGGTCGGGCGGCGAGGATCTGCCGTCTAATCTGGAACTGCTGGCGGAGATCGACGGCGACAGGTTGGGCAAGAAATACAAGGCAGCAGCGGCTAGCGCAGCCAGCGCGCCGTCCGCCGCTGCAGCGTCAGACACGGCGGCAGCCGCCGCTGCGCCCGCCGCCACCGATGTCGATGCCAACGCACAGGCCGCGCAAGCCGCGAACCGTGCGACCAGCGCGCCGGACACGCCGTCTCAAAGGCCGACGGTGCGCGCAGGCGTACCGCAGTCGAACGGCGGCGTGCCGCAAGGCGCAACGGCGCCGGGGCAGCCGCAGTTCCAGTTCCACCGTCCGCCGCCGCCGACCGTCCAGGGCGTGCCGCAGGACAACCCGGTGGGTCCGACCGGTTCGAGCAGCGGTGGTCCGACGCTGAACGCACCGTTGACGGCGCCCACGTCGGGAACAAGCAACTAGGCTTTCGCGGGTTACTCATGAAGATTGCTATCGCCGGTGCATCGGGCCGTATGGGCCAGATGCTCATCGAAACAGTCCTGAACGATTCCGCCACGACGCTCTCCGGTGCGCTCGACCGTGCCGGCTCGCCGCAGCTCGGCCAGGACGCGGGCGCGTTCCTCGGCAAGCAGACCGGCGTCGTACTGACCGACGACCTCGACCGGGTGCTGGCCGAATCCGACTACCTGATCGATTTCACGCGTCCCGAAGGCACGATGCTGCACATCGAGGCCGCGCTGCGTCACAACGTGAAACTCGTGATCGGCACGACTGGCTTCGATAATGCGCAGAAAGCGCAGTTGCATGCCGCCGCCGACAAGATTGGCATCGTCTTCGCGGCGAACATGAGCGTGGGCGTCAACGTGACGCTGAAGCTGCTCGAATTTGCCGCGCGCCATTTCGCGACCGGCTACGACATCGAGATCATCGAAGCGCACCACCGTCACAAGGTCGACGCGCCGTCGGGCACGGCGCTCATGATGGGCGAAGTCATCGCCGGTGCGCTCGGGCGCAATCTCGACGAATGTGCGGTCTATGGCCGCGAAGGCGTGACCGGCGCACGCGATCCATCAACCATCGGTTTTTCCGCGATCCGCGGCGGCGATATCGTCGGCGATCACACGGTGCTGTTCGCCGGTATCGGCGAGCGCATCGAGATCACGCACAAGTCCGCGAGCCGTCTGTCGTATGCGCAAGGCGCATTGCGCGCCGTGCGCTTTCTCGGCGACCATCCCACCGGTCTTTACGACATGCAGGACGTACTCGGCCTGCGCTGAGCACGGCGGGCATTTTCCGGCCGCCGGCGGCGCACGGCCGCCGCCGCGCTTCATCCAGACAGCGAGGCCCGATGGCAAGCACCGGCATCATCCATTACCTGCAAACCAGTGACGCGATCACGCATGCCGTCGCTTATGTGCTGCTGGCCATGTCGGTTGCGAGCTGGTGCTTTCTGATCGTCAAGAGCTGGATGCTTGGCCGCGCGAAACGGCAGGGGCCGCGCGCAATCGCGAAGTTCTGGCAGGCGCCGACGCTATCTGACGGCGTCGATGTGCTGCGTCGCGCCGATCGCGAGCGGGTTTTCACGCCGCTTGCCGAAGCCGCATTGCATGCGGCCGAAGCCGATATTCCCGGCATGCTGCTGGCGCGCGTCGATCGTAGCGAGCGGGTGATGCGCGCGCTGCGGCAAGCGCTCAACGCATCGCAGCGCCGGCTCGAGTTCGGCCAGGTGCTGCTCGCTTCGGTGGGTAGTACCGCGCCGTTCGTCGGGCTGCTCGGCACGGTCTGGGGCATCTATCACGCGCTCGGCAGCATTGCTTCGAGCGGCCAGGCGATGATCGAGAATGTCGCGGGCCCGGTCGGCGAGGCGCTGATCATGACCGCGTTCGGTCTGGTCGTCGCGATTCCCGCGGTGCTCGCGTACAACGTGCTTGGACGGATGGTGCGGCAACTGTCCGAGGAACTCGACGGCTTCGCGCACGACCTGCACGCGTACGTGTGCGCGCCGGCGAACTGACGCATCCCGGCAGCGCGGCAGGCGGAGGACGACATGGCATTCGGCGGATTCGACAAGAAGCAGCAGGCCGCGCCGATGGCGGACATCAACATGACGCCGCTGATCGACGTGATGCTGGTGCTGCTCGTCATCTTCATCATCACGGCGCCGCTTTTCACCCACGCTATCCGGCTCGACTTGCCGCGCGTCGCCGCCGATTCAGCGCGCCAGACGCCGCAAACCATTTCCATCTCGATCGATGCCGCGGGCAAGCTGTACTGGAACGGCAACCCGGTCGCGCTCGACCAGCTGCGCGCGCAACTGGTCCAGGCCGGGCGTAGCGCGGACCAGCCGGAGATCCATCTGCGGGCGTCGCGCGACACGCGCTACGAGGTGATTGCGCAGGTGATGGGCGCCGCGCAGCAGGCGGGGCTCGAGCGGCTGGGTTTCGTGACCGATCCGCCGCCGCCGGGACAGAAGCCTTGATGCACGCGGTGTCGGCGAACACTACGCCGTAACCGCCCGGCCCCTGTCAGGTACTCGCCGCCGCGCCCGCGGGACGGCACCGGCCGCGCGCAACCCACGGCGTACACCCCGTCGGACGGTATAATCAGCGCTTTCCCCATTCACGGGGAGCCGACGACATTTCGTTACGCAGAGCACCACGTCCGGTGCGAAAGCATCGAACCCAGCGATCCATCACACCATGCAAGAAAAATACGTTCCCTCCGACGTCGAATCTGCCGCGCAGTCCGAGTGGCGCGCCAGCGACGCCTACAAGACGACGGAAATCGCCAGCAAGCCGAAGTTCTATTGCGTGTCGATGCTGCCGTACCCGTCGGGCAAGCTGCACATGGGACACGTACGCAACTACACGATCAACGACGTGATGTACCGCTATCTGCGGATGAACGGCTACAACGTGCTGATGCCGATGGGCTGGGACGCGTTCGGCATGCCCGCCGAAAACGCCGCAATGGCGAACGGCGTGCCGCCGGCGCGCTGGACCTACGACAATATCGCGTACATGAAGGGGCAGATGCAGTCGATGGGACTCGCCATCGACTGGTCCCGCGAAGTCGCGACTTGCAGCCCGACGTACTACAAGTGGAACCAGTGGCTGTTCCTGAAGATGCTCGAGAAGGGCATCGCGTACAAGAAAACCGGCACTGTGAACTGGGACCCGGTCGACCAGACCGTGCTCGCGAACGAACAGGTGATCGACGGGCGCGGCTGGCGCTCCGGCGCACTGGTCGAGAAGCGCGAAATCCCGATGTACTACATGCGCATCACGCAGTACGCGGACGAGTTGCTGAGCGACCTCGAAGGCCTCGGCTGGCCTGAGCGCGTGAAGGTCATGCAGCAGAACTGGATCGGCAAGAGCTACGGCGTGAACTTCGGTTTCCCGTACGAGATCGACGGTGAGGAAAAGCTGCTGCGCGTATTTACGACACGTGCTGACACGATCATGGGCGTCACGTTCTGCGCAGTGGCCGCCGAGCATCCGCTCGCCACGCGTCTCGCGCAGGACAAGCCGGAACTGCAGGCGTTCATCGAAGAGTGCAAGCGCGGCGGCGTCGCGGAAGCCGACGTTGCGACGATGGAAAAGAAGGGTATCGGTACCGGCTTTTACGTCACGCATCCGCTCACTCAGGAACGCGTCGAAGTGTGGATCGGCAACTACGTGCTGATGAGCTACGGCGAAGGCGCGGTGATGGGTGTGCCCGCGCACGACGAGCGCGACTTCGCGTTCGTGAAGAAGTACGACTTGCCCATCAAGCAGGTGGTCGCTGTAGAAGGTGAATCGTTTTCCGCCGACGCCTGGCAGGAGTGGTACGGCAGCAAGGAAGGCTGCGTTTGCGTGAATAGCGGCAAGTACGACGGCCTGAACTACACGCAGGCCATCGACGCAGTAGCCGCTGATCTGAAAGCGCTCGGCCTCGGCGACAAGCAGGTCACCTGGCGTCTGCGCGACTGGGGTATTTCGCGGCAGCGCTACTGGGGCACGCCGATCCCGATCATCCATTGCGACACGTGCGGCGACGTACCCGTCCCGGAACAGGACCTGCCTGTCGTGCTGCCGGAAGACCTCGTGCCGGATGGCACCGGCAACCCGCTCGCGAAGTCCGAAGCGTTCGTGAACTGCGTGTGTCCGAAGTGCGGCGCACCGGCCAAGCGCGAGACCGACACGATGGACACGTTCGTCGATTCCGCGTGGTACTTCTCGCGTTACGCCGCGCCCGATGCGAAGACCATGGTCGACGAACGCACCGACTACTGGATGCCGATGGACCAGTACATCGGCGGCATCGAACACGCCATCCTGCATCTGCTGTATTCGCGCTTCTGGGCCAAGGTGATGCGCGACATGGGCCTCGTGAAATTCGCCGAACCGGCGAAGAACCTGCTCACGCAGGGCATGGTGCTCAACGAAACCTATTATCGCGAGAACGATGCCGGCAAGAAGGCGTGGTTCAATCCCGCCGATGTCGTCGTCACGCACGACGACAAGGGTCGCCCGGTCGGTGCGACGCTCAACGCGGACGGTCAGCCTGTGGTGCTCGGCGGCATCGAGAAGATGTCGAAGTCGAAGAACAACGGCGTCGATCCGCAGATCCTGATCGACCTGTACGGCGCCGATACCGCGCGCCTCTTCACGATGTTCGCGTCGCCGCCGGAGCAGCAGCTCGAGTGGTCGGGTGCGGGCGTCGAGGGTGCGAGCCGGTTCCTGCGTCGCGTGTGGTCGTTCGGTCAGAGCAACGAAGCGGTATTGCGCAGTGGCTCGTCGGCGGCGGTGCATGCGCCCGGCGATGTCGACAAGACCGTGCGTCGCGAGATCTACAGCGTGCTGAAGCAGGCCGATTTCGATTATCAGCGGCTGCAGTACAACACGGTTGTCTCGGCGGCGATGAAGATGCTCAACGCACTCGAAGGCGCAAAGGGCGCGCAGCCCGCCGTGCTGCGCGAAACCTACGGCGTGCTGTTGCGCGTGCTGTACCCGGTCGTGCCGCACGTCACGTTCCAGCTGTGGCGCGAACTCGGCTATGCCGACGAATTCGGTTCGTTGCTCGACGCGCCGTGGCCGAAGGTCGACGAAGCCGCGCTCGAGCAAACGGAGATCGAGCTCGTGCTGCAGGTGAACGGCAAGGTGCGCGGCGCGGTGACGGTCGCGAAGGATGCATCGCGCGAAGCGATCGAAGCCGCAGCGCTCGCGCACGAGATGGTTGCGAAGTTCAGCGAAGGCAAGCCGCCGAAGAAGGTGATCGTCGTGCCGGGCCGGCTCGTGAACATCGTCGTTTGATATCGACGCACCGCGGGATTTACTGCGAACCAGGGAGCTAATGTGATTCGCAAATCGTTTCTGATGCTGACGTGCAGTGCGCTGATTCTGTCCGCGTGTGGTTTTCAGCTGCGCGGCCAGCAGGACTATGCGTTCAAGCGCCTGGCCGTCGCCGGCGGAGCGCCAGCCGGTGTCGCGCGCCTCACGCGGATGGTGGAAGGCGGCAGCGACACGGTGGTGGTGAACAACGCAGCCAACGCCGACGCGACGCTGCGGCTGTCGGAAGGACAGGGCACCAGCGTGTTGACGCTGAATTCGCTGGGCGTCGTCGAGGAATACCAGATCAACTACACGCTGAACTACTCGCTCGTCGGCGCGGACGGCACGCTGCTCATTCCACCTAGCGCGATCGCGCTGAACCGTGCGATGACCTATAGCGATCAGTACTCGCAGGCGAAGTCGGCGGAATACGACCTGCTGATCGCCGACATGCGCAACGACGCCGTCGACCAGTTGATGCGCCGTCTCTCGGTCGTGCACACGCTGCATCCTGGCCCTGGCCAGCAGGTGCCGGGCGTCGCACCGCGCGCACCGCTGCCGCCGCCGCCGCTGTGAACGGCATGACGATTTTCACCGGCATCTAGTCATGCAACTGCGACTCGACTCGCTCGACACACACCTCGCGAAAGGGCTCGCGGGCCTCTACGTCGTGTACGGCGATGAGCATCTGATCGCGCAGGAAGCGTGCGACCGCATTCGTGCGGCGGCGCGCGCGGCCGGCTTCACCGATCGCTCGGTGTTCACCGTCGAGCGTGGCTTCGACTGGAGTTCGCTGCTAGGCGCGAGCCAGTCGATGTCGCTGTTCGGCGACCGGCAACTCGTCGAACTGCGGATTCCATCGGGCAAACCAGGCAAGGAAGGCGCGGATGCGCTGAAGACGCTTGCTGCCGCGGTGAATGACGAAGTGCTGACGCTCGTCACGCTGCCACGGCTCGACGCCGCGACGCAGAAAGCCGGCTGGTTCACGGCGCTGTCCGAAGCTGGCGTTGCGTTAAAAATCGATTCGATCGAACGCGCGCAGTTGCCGAACTGGATCGGCCAGCGGCTCGCGCAGCAGGGACAGCGGATGGCAGCCGGGGAAGACGGGCGGCGCGCGCTGCAATTTATCGCTGAGCGTGTGGAGGGCAATCTGCTCGCCGCGCATCAGGAAATCCAGAAGCTCGGGCTGCTCTATCCAGCCGGTGCGTTGAGCTTCGAGCAGGTTCACGATGCCGTGCTGAACGTGGCGCGCTATGACGTGTTCAAGCTGAATGAAGCGATGCTCGCCGGCGACGTTGGGCGGCTTTCGCGCATGCTCGACGGTCTGCGCGGCGAAGGCGAAGCGGCGGTGCTGGTGTTGTGGGCCGTGGTCGAGGAAGTGCGCACGCTGCTGCGCATCAAGCGCGGTGTCGCTGCGGGCAAACCGCTCGCGATGCTGCTGCGCGAGAACCGTGTCTGGGGTCCGCGGGAACGGCTCGTCGGACCGGCGCTGTCGCGCATCACAGAGCCCGCATTGGAAAAAGGCCTCGCGCTTGCCGCTCGGCTCGACCGGCAGGTGAAGGGACTGTCGGGCAACACGCCAGGCCAGCCGCGCGACAATCCGCCGCCCGATCCATGGGACGGCATGTTCGAACTGGCGATGAGTGTTGCCGCGCCGCGCAATGCACCATCGGGCGGTGCGCCGGCGCGTCGCGCGGGTTAGCCGACGCGTCGTAGCACGCCTGCCGCAACCTCCTGCGGCAGTACGAACAAGTCAGCCCGACACTACGGAGCGGCCGCTGACAAACCCGCGCCACAAGACTTACAATCGACACATCTCCTGCTCAACCCCGCAGTACGCCGCGCCGGCCGCAATGTGCAGTTTGCGGTTCGCGTGGGCACCCGAGAATCACGAAGATGGATATCGATCAGTACATGACGGACCTCGGCCGCCGCGCCCGCCACGCATCGCGTGCGATGGCACGGGCGTCGACGGCTGCGAAGAATGCCGCGCTCGACGCGGTCGCACACGCCATCGAGCGCGATGCCGCGCTGCTCAAAACCGCCAACGCACGCGATGTCGCGCGGGCCCGTGAGAAAGGGCTCGACGCTGCGTTCATCGATCGCCTCACGCTGTCCGACAAGGCGCTGAAGACGATGATCGAAGGCTTGCGCCAGGTGGCCGCGTTGCCCGATCCGATCGGCGAAATCACCAACCTCAAATATCGTCCGAGCGGCATCCAGGTCGGCCAGATGCGCGTCCCGCTCGGCGTGATCGGGATCATCTACGAATCGCGTCCGAACGTAACGATCGATGCGGCTGCGCTGTGCCTGAAATCCGGCAACGCGACGATCTTGCGCGGCGGTTCCGAAGCACTCGAATGCAATACGGCGCTCGCGAAGCTGATTGGTGAAGGGCTGGAAGCAGCCGGCCTGCCGCAGGATGCGGTGCAGGTTGTGGAAACGTCGGACCGCGCAGCCGTTGGCGTGCTGATCACGATGACCGAATACGTCGACGTGATCGTGCCGCGTGGCGGCAAGAACCTGATTGCGCGTCTGATGGAAGAAGCTCGCGTGCCGATGATCAAACATCTCGACGGTATCTGCCACGTGTATGTCGACGATCGCGCGGATCTCACGAAGGCGCTGACCGTGTGCGATAACGCGAAGACGCATCGCTACGGCACCTGCAACACGATGGAAACACTGCTGGTCGCGCGCGGCATCGCCAAGGAAATACTGCCGCCGCTCGGCGCGCTGTATCGCGACAAGCAGGTCGAGCTGCGCGTCGATCCGGCAGCGCGCGCGGTACTCGAAGCGGCGAAGGTCGGCCCGCTCGTCGATGCCACCGAAGAAGACTGGCGCACCGAATATCTCGCGCCGGTGCTCGCGATCAAGATCGTCGATGGACTCGATGCGGCGATCAATCACATCAACACGTACAGTTCCGCGCACACCGACGCGATCGTCACCGAAGATCACGACCGCGCGATGCGTTTCTTGCGCGAAGTCGATTCGGCGAGCGTGATGGTCAACGCGTCGACGCGTTTTGCCGACGGCTTCGAGTTCGGTCTCGGCGCGGAGATTGGCATTTCGAACGACAAGCTGCATGCGCGCGGACCGGTCGGACTCGAAGGGCTGACTTCGCTGAAATACGTCGTGCTCGGGCACGGCGAAGGGCGGCAATAGATCGCCTGTAAACTGCGCGCGTATTAAGTTAGCGCGCCATCTGCTTCTCGTACCCGCAGTCAATCATGCCGCAGGCGGCCGCGCTGGTCGCCACAAGGCAACAACATCTCATCGAGGACCGCCGATGCTCTGGGTCAAGACGTTTCACATCGTTCTGGTGGCTGCCTGGTTTGCCGGATTGTTCTACCTGCCGCGCATTTTCGTGAACCTCGCGATGGAGACGGAGCCTGCGGCGATCAAGCGTCTGCTCATCATGGCGCGCAAGCTGTTTCGCTTCATGACGTTTATCGCGGTGCCTGCGTTGCTGTGTGGACTGTGGCTGTGGCTCGTGATCGGCGTCGGACGCGGGCAGGGCTGGATTCACGCGAAGGTCGGCGTCGTCGTGCTGCTCGTGATCTATCACGCGTATTGCGGCAGGTTGCTCGCGACTTTCGAGCGCGGCGAAAACCGTCGCTCCCACAAGTGGTATCGCATGTATAACGAACTGCCTGTGCTTGGGTTGCTAGCAGCCGTTGCGCTGGTGGTGATCAAGCCGTTCTGAGCGGCTTGAGGCGGCCGGCGCTGCCGGCCTCTTGTGTGCAATATGCCGCAACGCCAGCAAGCGTTGCGCGCCTCCGCTTCACTCTTTCAGACCAATACGCCTGCGCGTAATCAGGTCCTTCGCCCCCGCCAGTTTTTCCGTCAACGCCGGCCCGCACTGCAATGCGACGCCGACCGCGAGAATATCGCCGATCGCGAGATGCGACGTTCGCGAAGTCATCGGTGAGAACACGTCGGTGTCTTCATCGACGTTCGCGTGCAACCCGACCGATGCGAGCCGCGCGAGCGGCGAATTGCCGTGCGTGACCGCGATCACTTTTGCGCCGCCGTCGAGCGCCGCTTTCGCCGCGTCGACGATGTCGCGGGTGCGCCCGGTGTTCGAGATTGCGACGACGACGTCGCCAGGACCGAGCAGCGCCGCCGACATCAGATACGTCTGCGGGTCCGAATACGCGACGCTCGGCATGCCGAGCCGGAAGAACTTGTGCTGCATGTCCTGGGCTGCGATGCCGGACCCACCCGCACCGTAGAACTCGATGCGCCGCGCGCCCGCGAGCAGCGCGATCGCATCGGCGAGCGCATCCGACGAAAGATTGTTGCGCACCTGGATCAGCGCACCGATCGTCCGGTCGAGAACCTTCGCGGCTACGCCGGGCACCGGTTCGTCGGGGCGCACGTCGCGGTAGACAGCGGGTACGTCGGCGGCGACGCCTTGCGCGAGGCGGATCTTGAATTCGCGGAAGCCCGAAAATCCGAGCGCGTGACAGAAGCGCGCGATGGTCGGTTGGCTCACGCCGGCACGCTGCGCGACCTCCGTCATCGACAGATCGAGCACCTCGCGCGGCGCTTCGAGCACGTAATCGGCGAGCTTGCGCTCGGACGGCCGCAACTGGTCGCGCATCGCTTCTACCTGGGACAGCATCATCGGAAAACTCGCACTATGCTGAAAGATCCGTGGACTATAGCGGATTCACGGGTTTGTACAAATACTACATAATCGGCGTAGGTGTATTCCCTATATTCTATGAGGAAAACCTGTAAACGCCGTGTGTATTGGGCTCAAGCGACGAGAGAACGCAGCGATCAAGAGCGGAATTGGCGTTGCGGCCGTGTAGTTTTTCTACTAACATTCGAATCAAGATGCCGGGACCACCCGGCCGTGCCTTACCTGTGCATCACGTCCCCGCCAGAAGACGAAGGAGATTCGATGGTTTCCCCGCATTCGCATTTGATGAAGGTCACGCGACGCGTGATCGAGCGCAGCAAGCCCACGCGCGCAGCCTATCTCGCCCGTATCGATGCGGCGCAGGGCAAGTTCCCGGCGCGCGGCGCACTGTCGTGCGCGAACCTCGCACACGGATTCGCGGGCCTCGAAGGCAACGACAAGCTCACGATCAAGGCCATTCGCGCGCCGAACATCGGCATCGTCTCCTCGTATAACGAAATGCTGTCGGCGCACGCGCCGTACAAGGACTATCCCGATCTCATCAAGCAGGCCGCGCGCGAAAACGGCGGTGTCGCGCAGTTCGCAGGCGGCGTACCTGCGATGTGCGATGGCGTGACGCAAGGCAATGCGGGCATGGAACTGTCGCTGTTCTCGCGCGAAGTGATTGCGATGAGCACGGCGATTGCGCTGACCCACAACATGTTCGATGCCGCGCTGTGTCTCGGCATCTGCGACAAGATCGTGCCGGGCCTGCTGATCGGTGCATTGCAGTTCGGCCACCTGCCCACGATCTTCGTACCGGCCGGCCCGATGGCGAGCGGTCTGTCGAACGACGACAAGGCGAAGATCCGCCAGCAGTTCGCGACCGGCAAGGTCGGCCGCGACGCGCTGCTCGAAGCCGAAGCTGCCGCATATCACGGCCACGGCACGTGCACGTTCTACGGCACCGCGAACAGCAACCAGATGTTGATGGAAGTGATGGGCCTGCATCTGCCGGGCTCGGCTTTCGTTCATCCGCATACGCCGCTGCGCGACGCACTCACGGCTGCCGCGGCGCGCCGCGTGCTCGATCTGACTGTCGAACGCGGCCACTACACGCCGATCGGCCACGTGGTCGACGAGAAGGCGATCGTCAACGGCATCGTCGCGTTGCTCGCAACAGGCGGCTCGACCAACCACACGCTGCACCTCGTCGCGATTGCGCGGGCCGCCGGCGTGATGATCGACTGGGACGACTTCGACGAACTGTCGCAGACCGTGCCGCTGCTCGCGAAGATTTACCCGAACGGCAAGGCCGACGTGAATCATTTCCACGCGGCGGGCGGCGTCGCGTTCCTCGTGCGCAACCTGCTCGAAGGCGGCTTGCTGCATGAAGACGTGACGACGGTCGCGGGTCGTGGCCTGTCGCACTACACGCAGGAACCGAAATTGCTCGATGGCCAGTTGACGTGGGTCGACGGCGCACCGAAGAGCGAGGACACGACCGTGCTGCGCGGCATCGAAGATCCGTTCCAGGCGGACGGCGGTTTGCGTCTGATGCAGGGCAAGCTCGGGCGCGGCGTGATCAAGATTTCGGCGGTGGCCGCGGCGCATCGCAAGGTGACTGCGCCCGCGATCGTGTTCGATTCGCAGGAAGCGGTGCAGGAAGCATTCGATAACGGCGAGCTGAAGCGCGACTTCGTCGCGATCGTGCGGTTCCAGGGCGCGCGTGCAAACGGCATGCCGGAACTGCATCGTTTGACGCCGCTGCTCGGTGTGTTGCAGGATCAGGGTTTCCATGTTGCGCTCGTCACGGACGGGCGTATGTCCGGCGCGTCGGGCAAGGTGCCTGCCGTGATCCACGTGTCGCCTGAAGCGCTGCTGCAAGGGCCGCTCGGCAAGGTGCGTACCGGCGACACGATCGTCATCGACGCCGAAGCTGGCGTGCTGGACATCGATATCGATGCAACGGAGTGGGCCGCGCGCCCCGAAGCCGAGCCGGTGCATCAGGCGGGCAACGAAGTCGGCTTCGGCCGGGAACTGTACGGTGTATTTCGCGCGGCGGCGGCGCCGGCGGAACTGGGTGCATCGGTATTCGGCCCGCTGGTCGGCGAGCGCCCCGAGATCCATCACACCCTCGAAGAATTGCAGAAACAAGGAGCATGACCATGACGACAAAAACAGTAAGCGACATCGTGCGCCTCGGCCCGGTCATTCCGGTCCTCGCATTCGATTCGGCGGAACAGGGCGAGAGTGTTTCGCGTGCGCTGCATGCGGGCGGCGTGAAGGTTCTCGAGATCACGCTGCGTACCGAAGCGGGCCTGAAAGCGATCGAACGTGCGAGCGGACTCGCCGACGATATCGTCGTCGGTGTCGGCACGATCACGCGGCCCGAGCAATGCGCACTCGCGAAGAAAGCGGGCGCGCAGTTCGGCGTGTCGCCGGGTCTGACGAAGGAAATGCATCAGGCCGCGCTCGATGCGGGCCTGCCGCTGCTGCCCGGTGTCATGACGCCGACCGACATCATCGCGGCGCTCGAACTCGGCTACGAGATCGTCAAGTTTTTCCCTGCGCAACCGGCGGGCGGCGTGCCGATGCTGCAAGCGTTTCACGGTCCGTTTCCGACGTTGAAGTTCTGCCCGACGGGCGGCATCACCGCAGAATCGGCGCTGAATTTCCTCGCGCTGCCGAACGTGGTGTGTGTCGGTGGCTCGTGGTTGACGCCGAAGTCCGCCGTGGCTGCGCAGAACTGGGCGGAAGTCACGCGCCTCGCACGCGCGGCCAGCGAACTGGCGCCGCCTGTGCGTTGAACGTAGACGTGCGTACGGATCGAAGCTAGCGGGAACGACGCTTGCACACAGAGCCTCGCCGATGCAGCCAACAGGCTGTGTGGCGAGGCTCTGTGCTGTTGTGGCGCCACGCCGTACGCAATTCGATTCAGCAGTTTGGGTAACGGCTGCACTGTGCCGTGCGCTGCACTGCAGCGACGTCAGTCCGCATCCAATGCAATGTTCGCGCGCGATCCACCACAACAAACAGTAGAATTCAGCGACCACGCGGCGGTTTCATCGATACCGCGTCGAGTTGCCACGCAGGATGCTCGCGCGTTGCATCCATATCGATAACGCAGAGGAGGCGCTTCACTCATGGACGCAGTTCACGGCAGCATGCTGCTCGTTTACGCCTTGATCGCCATCGCGGCGCTGATCCTGTTGATCACGCGCTACAAGGTGTATCCCTTCCTCGTCCTGATCATCGTCTCGCTACTGCTCGGGCTTGCGGTCGGCATGCCGATGGGCCAGATCGTCAAGTCGTTCGAAACCGGCAACGGCAATACGCTCGGACACATTGCGATCGTCGTCGGCCTCGGCACGATGCTCGGCAAGATGATGGCCGAATCGGGCGGCGCGGAGCGCGTCGCAACGACGCTGATCGACTGGTTCGGCGAGAAGCATATTCACTGGGCGATGGTGTGCGTCGCGGTGATCGTCGGCTTGCCGGTGTTCTTCGAAGTCGGCTTCGTGCTGTTGATCCCGATCGCGTTCAACGTCGCGAAGCGCACCGGTAAATCGCTGCTGCTGATCGGGCTGCCGATGGTCGCGGGGTTGTCGGTCGTGCACGGACTGATTCCGCCACATCCGGCCGCGATGCTCGCGGTGCAGGCGTATCACGCGGACATCGGCAAGACCATTCTGTATGGGTTGATCGTCGGTATTCCGACGGCGATTGTCGCCGGTCCGTTGTTCGCGCTGCTGATACACCGCTATATCAAGCTGCCGGAGCACAATGCGCTCGCGGCGCAATTCACCGATTCGAGTTCGCAGGATGCTGCGAAGGGCGACGCAATCGGCGATGCAAAGCCGGCCGCAAAGCGCACGCTGCCAAGCTTCGGTATCACGCTCTTCACGATCCTGCTGCCGGTGATCCTGATGCTGATCGGTAGCTGTGCCGATCTTGTTTCGGCACCGAAGACCCTGCCGAACGATCTGCTGAAATTCGTCGGCAACTCCGACGTCGCGCTGCTGATCTCCGTACTCGTGAGCTTCTGGACCTTCGGTGCAAAGCGCGGCTTTAATCGCGAGCAAATCCAGAAATTCTGCGGCGACTGTCTCGCGCCGATCGCGGGGATTACACTGATCGTCGGTGCAGGCGGCGGCTTTGGCCGTGTGCTGATGGACAGCGGTATTTCGAAAGAGATCGTCGAAGTCGCGACGAACGCGCATCTGTCGCCGCTGTTGTTCGGCTGGTTCGTCGCTGCGCTGATCCGCCTCGCAACCGGTTCCGCGACGGTTGCCATGACGACCGCGTGCGGTATCGTCGCGCCGATCGCGTCGGCGGCCGGCGCGCAGGTGAGCCCGGAACTGCTGGTGCTGGCCACCGGTTGCGGCTCGCTGATCTTTTCGCACGTGAACGACGGCGGTTTCTGGCTGGTCAAGGAATACTTCGGCATGACAGTGGGGCAGACCTTCAAGACATGGTCGCTCTGCGAAACCATCATTTCGGTGATGGGACTCGGTTTGACGTTCGCTCTCGCGGCGGTCCTGTAAGGAGCAGTAGATGATCTTGATAGCAATGGGCGTGTCGGGCGCAGGCAAGACGCGCATCGGCGAGATGCTGGCGGAGCGCCTGCACTGCGACTTCACCGATGGCGACGCGTTTCACAGCGCCGCCAACAAGGAGAAGATGCATCACGGCATTCCGCTGACCGACGAAGACCGCTGGCCGTGGCTGCGCACGATCCGCGCAGCGATCGAGGAAAAGCAGCGGGCCAGCGAGACGGCGGTGTTCACGTGTTCGTCGCTGAAGCGCTCGTATCGCGACATCCTGCGCAATGGCGATCGCGACGTAGTTTTCGTGTATTTACATGGCTCGCTGGAAACGCTGCGCGAACGGTTGAAGACGCGCACCGGTCATTTCTTCGATCCGTCGTTGCTGCAAAGCCAGCTCGATACGTTAGAAGAACCGGACGCAGAAGAAGCGATTACGGTGAGCATCGATCTGACGCCGGAGCAGATCGTCGACGACGTGCTCGCGCAACTGAAGACGCGCGACGGAGCGTAGTTGGCGATAGTGCGGCAGGCAGCGCATCGGCCGCACAAAAGAAAAGGCGCTCCCTGAACTGCACCCCAAAGCCTGGATCGATGTCCAACTTTGAGGGCGCAGTTCAGGGAGCGCCTTTTTGATTGCCGGCGGCGTGTGCGTTACGTTACTTGATCCGCTTCGCGAGTTCGATCGCCTTGCCGACATACGATGCCGGCGTCATCGCAAGCAGACGCTCTTTCGCATCGGCAGGAATCTGCAAACTGCCGATGAACGTCTGCAACCCTTCGCGCGTAATGCCCTTGCCGCGCGTCAATTCCTTCAACTGCTCGTACGGATTCTCGATACCGTAGCGGCGCATTACCGTCTGCACCGGCTCCGCAAGCACTTCCCAGCAGTTGTCGAGATCGTCGTTCAGACGCTGCGGATTGACTTCAAGCTTGTCGAGACCGCGGATCAACGCGTCGTAGGCAAGCAGCGAGTAACCGAACGCGACACCGATATTGCGCAGCACCGTCGAGTCGGTCAGGTCGCGCTGCCAGCGCGACACCGGCAGCTTGTCGGCGAGGTGCCGCAGTGTTGCGTTCGCGAGGCCGAGATTGCCTTCCGAGTTTTCGAAGTCGATCGGATTGACCTTGTGCGGCATCGTCGACGAACCGATTTCACCGGCCTTCGTTTTCTGCTTGAAATAGCCGACCGAGATGTAGCCCCACACGTCGCGGTCGAGATCGAGCAGGATCGTGTTCGCGCGCGCAACCGCGTCGAACAGTTCGGCCATGTAGTCGTGCGGTTCGATCTGGATCGTGTACGGATTGAATTTCAGCTTCAGGCGCTGCTCGACCACATCGCGCGAAAACGCTTCCCAGTCGAACTCCGGATACGCGGACAGATGCGCATTGAAGTTGCCGACCGCGCCGTTCATCTTGCCGAGTAGTTCAACCTTGGCGATGCGTTCGATGGCACGTTCGAGCCGCGCGGCGACGTTAGCGATTTCCTTGCCGAGCGTCGTCGGGCTGGCCGGCTGACCATGCGTGCGCGACAGCATCGGCTGTTCGGCGTGCAGGTGCGCGAGCTTGACGAGGCGTTCGTACACCGAGCGCAGTGCAGGCAGCATGACGTGTTCGCGCGCACCGGCAAGCATCAGGCCGTGCGACGTGTTGTTGATGTCTTCCGACGTGCACGCGAAGTGGATGAACTCACTTGCGCGTTCCAGCTCGGGCTGCCCCTTCACCGATTCCTTCAGCCAGTACTCGACCGCTTTCACGTCGTGATTCGTCACGCGCTCGATGTCCTTGATGCGCGCGGCGTCGTGTGCGGTGAAGCGCTCGACGAGTTGCAGCAGGAACTGCTCGGACGCATCGGAGAAGCGCGGCACTTCGGCGAGGCCGGCGCGCGACAGCGCGATCAGCCAGTGGATTTCGACGGTCACGCGATGGCGCATGAACGCAGCCTCCGAGAGCCACTCGCGCAGGGCTTCGGTTTTCGACGCATAGCGGCCGTCGAGCGGGGACAGCGCGGTAAGCGCGAACAGGGTGTCGGGGCGGGTGTCGGACATGATGGGGCGGACCGGAGGGTGAAGATCGGAAGAACCGCGAATTTTACCACTGTGCGGGCTGCGGCCCTGCGAGGCCCTGCTTTGTACCTGCGCGGCGCCGCCCGAATTGCGCCGCGCCGCTAGAATGCCGCTACTTACTGCCCGCCGCCCAAGGTCCCATGGAACTGAAATGGCTTGAAGACTTCGTTTCGCTTGCGGAAACCCACAGTTTCAGCCGCTCGGCGGAACTGCGCCATGTCACGCAGCCGGCGTTCTCGCGCCGCATCCAGGCGCTCGAAGCGTGGCTCAGCACGGAACTGATCGATCGTTCGGTCTATCCGACGCGGCTCACGGGGGCCGGGCAGGTCTTCTACGAGCAGGCACTGGCGATGCTCTCGCAGTTCCACGAAGCGCGCACGCTGCTGCGCGGGCATACCGGAACGCCCGCGGCGACCATCGAGTTCGCCGTGCCGCACACGCTTTCGCTCACCTACTTTCCGGGCTGGCTGCAGCGCATCGAATCGCGCCTTGGCCCGGTTCACACGCGGCTGCGCGCGCTGAACGTGCACGACGCGGTGCTCTCGCTGGTGGAAGGAGGTTGCGACCTCGTGATGGGT
The DNA here is from genome assembly GCF_030464945.1 of Paraburkholderia sp. CHISQ3. Taxonomy (NCBI): domain Bacteria; kingdom Pseudomonadati; phylum Pseudomonadota; class Betaproteobacteria; order Burkholderiales; family Burkholderiaceae; genus Paraburkholderia; species Paraburkholderia sp. CHISQ3. Next base: position 664,989 of record NZ_JALPRG010000001.1, on the reverse strand, counting down.
TATCACCACCCGAGCCACCCGGTTGCTCTCGACCCTGCGCGCTACGACATGCTGACCATCGGCATCGAGACGATCAGTCCGTTTTCGGCGGCTTCACGCGCGGGGCGGCCCCGCTACACGCTACCAGGTACGCCGGACGCCCCCGCACCGTATCTGTCGTACACGGCGAATGCGTACCTCGGAAGGATGACCGAGGTAATCATCGCCAACGCGCCGGCGCGGCTCTATCTCGACCGCGTGTATGAAACCGATATGGCCGAAGGGTTAAAGGCCATGGCGCTGGCCGGGCACGGCATCGCCTTCCTGCCGCACAGCGCGGTCGAGGACGCGACCGCCGACGGGCGTCTCGTCCGGCTCGATCGCGCGACGCGCGGCGTCGCTGAAGGCCAGTTCACACTGACGATGGAAATCCGCCTGTATCGCGACAAGATGGCGGTGCAGGGCGACGATCCGCGCCATGTGCTCATCCGCAAGCTGTGGGATATCGTGAGGGCGGAACTGACGGAGCGTACTGGCTGAGTGCGATTGCGGCCATACCGTTTCGCGACCGCCTTTTTCGATTTTTTCGACGTTATGCGTGAAAAGCATAACGGGATGAACAAACGGCATTGGATTTCACGACGGCGTTTTTCGACAATGTGCGCACCCGATCGACGCTGGAGCGTTCATGTCATCACAACCGCAGTCCGCATCATCTTTGCAGTCCGTCCCGTCCTACCTCAATAGCGACAATCTCGGCCCGTGGGGTAACTATCTGCGGCAGGTCGACCGCGTCGCGCCGTACCTCGGTCCGCTGTCGCGCTGGCTCGAAACGCTGAAGCGTCCGAAGCGGATCCTGATCGTCGACGTCCCCATCGAACTCGATAACGGCACTGTTGCGCACTTCGAAGGCTACCGCGTGCAGCACAACGTGTCGCGCGGTCCCGGCAAGGGCGGCGTGCGTTATCACCAGGACGTCACGCTGTCGGAAGTGATGGCGCTGTCGGCCTGGATGTCGGTGAAGAATGCGGCCGTGAACGTGCCGTACGGCGGCGCGAAGGGCGGTATCCGCGTCGATCCGCGCACGCTGTCGCGCGGCGAACTCGAGCGTATGACGCGTCGCTACACCAGCGAAATCGGCATCATCATCGGACCGAACACCGACATTCCTGCGCCGGACGTGAACACGAACGAGCAGATCATGGCGTGGATGATGGACACCTACTCGATGAACCAGGGCCAGACGGCCACGGGCGTCGTGACGGGCAAGCCGATCACGCTCGGTGGTTCGCTGGGTCGTCGCGAAGCGACGGGTCGTGGCGTGTTCGTCGTCGGCTGTGAAGCGGCGCGCCGCATCGGCTTCGACATCGAAGGCGCACGCATTGCGGTGCAGGGCTTCGGCAACGTCGGCGGGATCGCCGCACGCCTGTTCCAGGAAGCCGGTTCGAAGATCGTCGCGGTGCAGGATCATACGGGTTCGCTGTACAAATCGACGGGGCTGGATTCGGCTGCGCTGCTCGAACACGTGGCGAAGACCGGTGGCGTAGGCGGTTTTGCCGGTGCCGATCCGATCGCAAACGACGAATTCTGGACCATCGAAACGGACATCCTGATTCCGGCCGCGCTCGAAAACCAGATCACCGAAAAGAACGCGCACAAGATCCGCACGAAGATCATCGTGGAAGGCGCCAACGGCCCGACCACGACCGCCGCCGACGACATCCTGCACGACAAGGGCGTCCTCGTCATTCCGGACGTGGTGGCCAATGCGGGTGGCGTGACGGTGTCGTACTTCGAGTGGGTGCAGGATTTCTCGAGCTTCTTCTGGACCGAGGACGAGATCAACCAGCGCCTCGAACGCGTGATGCGTGAAGCGTTTGCAGCGGTGTGGCAGGTATCGAGCGAACAGAAGGTGTCGGTGCGCACGGCGGCGTTTATCGTCGCGTGTAAGCGCATCCTGCAGGCGCGCGAAATGCGCGGACTGTACCCCTGATCGACCTGCATCCAGGCTGATTTCCGGCTTGGTTCTCTAGGTTCAGACGCGGTCGACAAGACCGCGCGCAGTACCGGCGGGCGGCATCCATGCGATGCCGCCCGCTTTTTTATGCCTGCGCATTACCAAAGCACTACGGCACGCTGTCAAAACCGACATGGTTTACAACAATTACTTTCATATTGGTTACTTTGCTAAACTGACGCGGTTATGCCAAGGAGATCACACATGAAGGTTAAAAAAGCTGCGCTGCTGCTCGCCACCCTGGGGCTGTTTACGGTGGGTGCACACGCACAGGAAGCCGGAACGCTGAAGAAAATCAAGGATACGGGGGTCATTTCGCTGGGCCACCGCGAATCGTCGATTCCGTTCTCGTATTACGACGACAAGCAGAACGTCATCGGTTACTCGTATGAGTTCCAGATGAAGGTTGTCGAAGCAGTGAAGCAGAAGCTTAATCTGCCCAACTTGAAGGTCAAGTTCACGCCGGTCACGTCGCAGAACCGGATTCCGCTGGTCCAGAACGGTACGGTCGACATCGAATGCGGCTCGACGACGAACAATCTCGAGCGCCAGCAACAGGCAGCATTCTCGAACACGATTTTCGTGATCGGTACGCGCCTGATGACGCGCAAAGATTCGGGCATCAAGGACTTCGCCGATCTGAAGGGCAAGACCGTCGTCACGACGGCGGGCACCACGTCCGAGCGGCTGCTGCGCAAGATGAACCAGGACAAGAGCCTGGGCATGAACATCATCAGCGCGAAGGACCATGGCGAATCGTTCCAGACGCTCGAAACGGGCCGTGCCGCTGCATTCATGATGGACGATGCACTGCTCGCAGGCGAACGCGCCAAGTCGAAGACGCCGAACGACTTCGTGATTGTCGGTACGCCGCAATCGCATGAAGCGTACGGCTGCATGATGCGCAAGAACGATCCTGAGTTCAAGAAGGTGGTCGACGACGCAATCGCGAAGGTCGAAACCTCGGGTGAAGCGGACCAGATCTACAAGAAGTGGTTCGAAACGCCGATTCCGCCGAAGGGTCTCAACCTGAACTTCCCGGAAAGCGACGACATGAAGGCGCTCTTCAAGAGCCCGAACGACAAGGTAATCGATTAAACCTTGGCAGTCAGTTCAGTACGCTGAACGAAACGGAAGAGGCAACGCGCTTCTTCCGTTTCTTTTTGTTGTGGAGTCTTCGTTATGTCATATCACTGGAACTGGGACATTCTGCTAAGTCCGGTTTCCACCGGCGAGCCGACTACCTACCTCGGCTGGTTGATCTCCGGCTTCTGGGTGACGATCACGGTGTCGCTGGCGGCATGGGTGATCGCGTTGATTGTCGGGTCGTTGTTCGGGGTGCTGCGCACCGTGCCGAACAAGTGGCTGTCCGGCATCGGCACCGTCTACGTCGGGATCTTCCGGAACATTCCGCTGATCGTGCAGTTCTTCATCTGGTATCTCGTCATACCGGAATTGCTGCCTGCTTCGATCGGTACCTGGTTCAAGCAACTGCCGCCCAATGCGCAGTTCTTTTCATCGGCGATCGTCTGCCTCGGTCTCTTTACCGCTGCGCGCGTGTGCGAACAGGTGCGCTCGGGGATCAATGCACTGCCGCGAGGCCAGCGTGCCGCGGGCCTCGCGATGGGCCTCACGCAATGGCAGACCTATCGCTACGTGTTGCTGCCGGTTGCGTACCGGATCATCGTGCCGCCGCTCACGTCGGAGTTCCTGAACATCTTCAAGAACTCGGCGGTTGCGTCGACGATCGGGTTGCTCGATCTGTCCGCGCAGGCTCGCCAGCTGGTCGACTACACCGCGCAGACGTACGAGTCGTTCATTGCGGTCACGGTCGCATACGTGATCATCAATCTCGTCGTGATGCAGCTCATGCGCTGGGTCGAACGCAAGAGCCGTCTGCCCGGCTATATCGGAGGTAAGTGATGCATCATTTCGACTGGAGTGGTATTCCGGGCGCCTTGCCGACGCTGTGGACCGGAGCGATCGTCACGATCCAGATCACCTTGCTCGCCATCGTGATCGGTATCGTTTGGGGCACGGTGCTCGCCATCATGCGGCTGTCGTCGTTCAAGCCATTCGAATGGTTCGCGAAGGGCTACGTCACGGTGTTTCGTTCGATCCCGCTCGTGATGGTCCTGCTGTGGTTCTTCCTGATCGTGCCGCAGGTGCTGCAGAACGTACTCGGTCTTTCGCCGGACATCGACATTCGCCTCGCGTCTGCGATGGTGGCGTTTTCGCTGTTCGAAGCGGCGTATTACTCGGAAATTATTCGCGCGGGAATTCAGGCAGTGCCGCGCGGCCAGGTCAATGCGTCGTTCGCGCTCGGCATGAGCTACAGCCAGGCCATGCGCCTCGTGGTGCTGCCGCAGGCATTCCGCGCGATGGTTCCGCTGCTGCTTACACAAGCCATCGTGCTGTTCCAGGATACGTCGCTCGTCTACGTGATCAGTCTCGCCGACTTCTTCCGTACCGCTACGAATATTGGCGACCGTGACGGTGTGAATGTTGAAATGGTACTGTTCGCGGGCGCGTGTTATTTCGTGGTTTGCGTGATTGCGTCGAGCCTTGTCAAAGGTCTTCAGAAAAAGGTCGCACGATGATTTCTATCAAGAACGTCTCGAAGTGGTACGGTCAATTCCAGGTGCTGACCGACTGCACGACGGAAGTCAAAAAGGGTGAAGTGGTGGTGGTTTGCGGGCCTTCGGGATCGGGTAAATCGACGCTCATCAAAACGGTGAACGGGCTTGAGCCGTTTCAGTCAGGCGAGATCCTGATCGACGGACAATCGGTCGGCGACAAGAAGACGAACCTGTCGAAGCTGCGCGCAAAAGTCGGCATGGTGTTCCAGCATTTCGAACTGTTTCCGCATCTGTCGATTACCGAGAATCTGACGTTGGCGCAGATCAAGGTGCTTGGGCGCTCGAAGGATGAAGCGGCGGCGAAGGGACTCAAGCTGCTCGATCGCGTCGGTCTGCGTGCGCATGCGGACAAGTTTCCGGGGCAACTGTCGGGCGGTCAGCAGCAGCGCGTGGCGATTGCACGGGCGCTGTCGATGGATCCGATCGCGATGCTGTTCGACGAACCGACCTCGGCACTCGATCCGGAAATGATCAACGAAGTGCTCGACGTGATGGTCGAACTCGCGCAGGAAGGCATGACGATGATGTGCGTGACGCACGAAATGGGCTTTGCCCGGAAGGTCGCGCACCGCGTGATCTTCATGGACCAGGGGTTCATCGTCGAGGACGATCGCAAGGAGGAGTTCTTTGCGAATCCGAAGTCGGATCGGGCGAAGGAATTTCTGGCGAAGATTCTGCATTGAGTGTGGTGTCGCGTCGAACGGCGCGATAACGTGCAAGGCCATAAAAAAAGCCGCTTCTCTTGGGAAGCGGCTTTTTTGTCGTCGTAACGGATATCGCGCAGTCTGTGCGTCAGGATTCGAATGCCGCCGCGTCGTCTGCTTCGAGATCGAGTGCCACCGGCTCGCGGACCATGGTCGCCGACGCAGACAGGTCGCATGCCGGGTTGCGTGCCTTTTCGAGCACGGCCGGCGGCACCGGCACATTCACGCGGCCGATCACTTCGCCGTGCTGGAACATCAGCAGATCGCCGGGTTCAAAGGCGGTCCACACTTCGTCGTCGGTGAGCGGTTGCGTCGCGATGACCGCAACGCGGTCTTCCGGTGTCGTGTACTTCGCGAAATCGATCGATACGTCCGTGTCCACCAGATGCGCGGTCGAGAACGGCCAGCGGCGCACGAGGTAATGCAGATGTGTCGAGCAATGCGCGAACAGCGCCTGGCCATTCGACATCAGGAAATTGAACACGCCGAATTGCGTGATTTCGCGCGTTAGCGTTTCGAGCGCGGCGAAGAGTTCGTCGAGCGGCGGCTGGCTACCGGGAAACTGCTTGCGCAACCCCTGCAGCAAGGCACAGAACGCGAGTTCGCTATCGGTAGTGCCGACCGGCTGATAAACGCCGGTTAGAAACGGCTGATAGCCCTGCAAGTCGCCGTTGTGCGCGAAGATCCAGTGGCGTCCCCACAGTTCGCGCATGAACGGGTGGCAGTTTTCCAGCAGGATGTGGCCTTGAGTTGCCTTGCGGATGTGCGCGATCGTGTTCTTCGATTTGATCGGATAGCGCTTGACCATCTCGGCGATCGGCGACGTAGCCGACGACTGATGATCGATAAACAGGCGGCAGGCCTTGTCCTCGAAGAACGCGATACCCCAGCCGTCGGCGTGGTGGTCAGTGACACCGCCGCGCGCTGCGAAGCCGGTGAAGGAGAACGTGACGTCCGTCGGCGCGGCGCAGTTCATTCCGAGGAGTTGGCACATGATGCTGAGGCGGGGCCTGTGAACGGGATCGACCCGTTACAATGATGATTTTCCAAGCATATCACCGAGCCAGGCGCGGCAAATAAGCAAATAGCAAAATTGACCGGAGTGCGATCCGTCATGTTGCAGTTTGTCCACGTCGCATGGCCACGCGGTGAACGCCATCTTCCTCGCCATGACCGCTTCTACCGCTCCTATCGATTCCCTGACGCTGGCCCGCCCCGACGACTGGCACCTGCATGTACGCGACGGCGCGATGCTCGCAGCGGTGCTGCCGCATACCGCGCGCCAGTTTGGCCGCGCGATCATCATGCCGAACCTGCGGCCGCCGGTCACGACCACGGCGCAAGCGCTCGCGTATCGCGAACGGATCGTCGCGGCGATTCCGCCCGGCGTGAAATTCGAACCGCTGATGACCCTCTACCTCACCGACAACACGCCCGCCGACGAGATCCGCCGGGCGCGTGAAAGCGGGGTCGTGCATGGCGTGAAGCTTTATCCGGCGGGCGCGACGACCAACTCGGACGCCGGCGTGACGAGCATCGCGAAGTGCGCGAAGACGCTCGAGGCGATGCAGGAAACCGGTATGCCGCTGCTCGTGCACGGCGAAGTCACCGATGCATCGATCGATCTGTTCGATCGGGAAAAAGTGTTCATTGATCGCGTGATGACGCCGCTGCGGCGCGACTTCCCGGCGCTGAAGGTCGTGTTCGAACACATCACGACGAAGGACTCAGTCGACTATATCAATGGTGAAAATGCGGCGCCCGGACTGCTCGGCGCGACGATTACCGCGCATCACCTGCTGTACAACCGCAACGCGATTTTCCTCGGCGGTATTCGTCCGCATTACTACTGCCTGCCTGTGCTCAAGCGCGAGACGCATCGCGTGGCGCTGGTCGAAGCGGCGACGTCGGGCAATCCGCGTTTCTTCCTCGGCACCGACAGCGCGCCGCATGCGAAGGGGCTCAAAGAACACGCATGTGGCTGCGCGGGCTGCTACACCGCGTTGCATGCGCTCGAGCTGTACGCGGAAGCGTTCGACAATGTTGGCGCGCTGGCGCGCCTCGAAGGTTTCGCGAGCTTCTTTGGCGCGGACTTCTACGGCTTGCCGCGCAGTACCGAACAGGTGACGCTGCGTCGCGAACAATGGACGCTGCCCGACGAAATCACGGTTGGCGAGACGCCCGTTGTGCCGTTGCGCGGCGGCGAAGCGATCGGCTGGCGCCTCGTCTAACGGCGGAGCGCGGCGCTGTGTCTTCGGTCATGCGCAAGGTGCCGGGCTTTGCCGACATCGACTGGTCGATGCCCTGGTTTGCACCGTTCGCGGTACGCGGTAGACGCTGGCAACAGGCGGCACTGACCAGCGAGGCTGCTTTGCTCGACGCTATGAACGCAGATGCGCAGCTATCGCGGCATACAGTGCTCGATGGCAGGCAGCTCGCGTTCGTCGCGCAATCCGAATTGCCCGCGCATACCGCGTACGAAGCCCATATCGGCGCGACCGGCTGCGTACCCACGCGACACAACCTGCACGATTTCTTCAACGCGCTGTCGTGGTTTCAATTTCCACGGATGAAGGCAGCGCAGACCGCGCGTGGTTCGGCGGCGGTGGGTTCGTTGGGCCGCGGACCGACGCGCGGCAGTACCCGCGACGCGCTAACGCTGTTCGACGAAAACGCCGTGCTGTTCGCGAGCGCCGATCCGGCGCTGAGCGCAGCATTGCGCGCATTCGACTGGCAGCGCCTGTTCGTCGCGAACCGGGACGCGTGGGGACAGCGCTGCGAGGCACGCTGCTTCGGTCATGCATTGCTAGAAAAACTAACGATGCCGTTCAAGGCATGCACCGCGCATGCATGGATCGTCGATGTGCCACCTGAGTATTTCGCATGGCCCGACGAGCACCGCAATGCGTGGCTCGATGACTCGGTCAGCCGCGAGTTTTCGGGCAACGAGCCGCTAAGCAGCCAGGCATTTGCGCCCTTGCCGGTACTCGGTATCCCCGGCTGGTGGCCCGCAAACGAGTCACCATCGTTCTACGACGACGTGTCGGTGTTCCGCCACGGCCGGCGCACCCGATCCAGCGATGCTAGAATCGCGCCCAGCAAAGCGAGCCAGGCAGTCGCGGCTTTTCCGGTTTCGGCCGGGAAGGGCGAGGAAAGTCCGGACTCCACAGGGCAGGGTGATGGCTAACGGCCATCCGTGGTGACACGCGGAACAGGGCAACAGAAAGCAAACCGCCGATGGCCCGGCGCAAGCCGGGATCAGGTAAGGGTGAAACGGTGCGGTAAGAGCGCACCGCGGCTGCTGCGAGGCAGACCGGCACGGTAACCTCCACCCGGAGCAATTCCAAGTAGGCAGGCTAGCATCTTCGAGATGCAGGATGGGGCCCCCGTCACGTCTGCGGGTAGGAAGCTTGAGCGCGTCAGTAATGGCGCGCCTAGAGGAATGACTGCCACGCGTTGGCATCTTCGGATGCGGGCGTGCACAGAATCCGGCTTATCGGCTCGCTTTGCCACCCAACAAAAAATGCCGGCGTCCAGTGATGGACGCCGGCATTTTTCCTTGTAGCTTCCTTGTGGCGGGCGCGATGCCCCGAACGTCGGCTCAGCCTGCGACGATATCGAACGAGTGCGTCAGTTCGGCCGTCTTCGCGATCATGATCGACGCGGAGCAGTACTTGTCGTGCGACAGGTTGATGGCGCGTTCGACGGTTGCGGGGTTCAGGTTCTTGCCCGTTACCGTGAAGTGAAAGTGGACCTTGGTGAACACCTTCGGGTCTTCGCTCGCGCGCTCGGCCTTGAGCGTGACCGAGCAACCGGCAATTTCCTGACGGCTTTTCTTCAGGATCATTACGACGTCGTACGCCGTGCAGCCGCCGGTTCCGAGCAGGACCATTTCCATCGGGCGCGGCGCGAGATTGCGGCCACCGCCTTCCGGCGCGCCATCCATTGCGACCAGATGACCGCTACCGGTCTCCGCCGCGAACGCCATGCCATCCGGCCCCATCCAGCTTACTTTGCATTCCATGCCTGTACTCCAGCTCGCTTTGCTTACATTCGAGACGGCATTGTAGTCCTTCGTTTACGGGTCTGCCCGAGGTCATCCGGCATGTCGGATCGGCGCTGAGGGCCTTGTGTGTTGCGTTGCCGCATGCTGGGCGCATAAGGGATTGCCCGACAATTTTTAGGGACATTCCTCTACTCTGGGCCTTCTTAAAAGGCAGGGATGAAGCACGGATGACTGTTTTTAAAGGAATTTTTCCGTGTGACGCGCATATTACGTATTTTTCAAATGATGAAATCACTTTTCGTAATGCAACCGTTCTTGCGTCGCACAAGGTCTGTTCATATACTGCATCTCATTGGTCGTCGACGTCTGACAACCTCAGCATGTCTCCTCCACCCTCCTCCTTTGGTGGATTAAACCCGAACCGCGAGTTCGGGTTTTTTTTGCCGGTCTTTTTACCCGCCCAGTTCCCCGATCCACCGACATTTTGACTTGGGCGCAGGATTTCCTTTATAATTCAGGGCTTTTCCGCATATGCCCGCGGGAGAAGAACAGGGAGAGCCTGCACAGCGCCTCGATGCGCTACACACCTAAGCAGGAAAAAACACAGGGCACAGCATTTTTATTTTGGATCGATCATGAAGACGTTTTCCGCAAAAGCCCATGAGGTGACGCGTGAATGGTACGTGATTGACGCGACGGATAAGGTTCTCGGACGTGTCGCCAGCGAAGTGGCACGCCGTCTGCGCGGCAAGCACAAGCCCGAGTTCACCCCGCACGTCGACACCGGTGATTTCATCATCGTTATCAACGCCGGCAAGCTCAAGGTCACGGGTAACAAGACCACGGACAAGAAGTACTATCGCCACTCGGGCTACCCGGGCGGTATCTATGAAACGACGTTCGGCAAGATGCAGGAACGCTTCCCGGGCCGCGCGCTCGAGAAAGCGGTCAAGGGCATGCTGCCGAAGGGCCCGCTCGGCTACGCGATGATCAAGAAGCTGAAGGTCTACGCCGAAGCAACGCACCCGCATTCGGCGCAACAGCCGAAAGCGCTTGAGATCTAAGGGGAGCCCAGATGATCGGTAACTGGAATTACGGAACGGGCCGCCGCAAGAGCGCCGTCGCACGTGTCTTTATCAAGGCAGGCAAGGGCGACATCGTGGTGAACGGCAAGCCCATCGCCGACTACTTCTCGCGCGAAACGTCGCTGATGATCGTGCGCCAGCCGCTGGAACTCACGAACCACACCGGCACGTTCGACATCAAGGTCAACGTAACGGGCGGCGGTGAAACGGGTCAAGCCGGTGCGGTTCGCCACGGCATCACCCGCGCGCTGATGGACTACGACGCAACGCTGAAGCCGGAACTGTCGAAGGCCGGCTTCGTGACGCGCGATGCCCGTGAAGTCGAACGTAAGAAGGTCGGCTTCCACAAGGCACGCCGCAGGAAGCAATTCTCGAAGCGTTAATCGTTTCGGGAAGCCGGTTCCGCTTTCGGGCGGGACCGCTGCGAAAAAGAACCGCCTGCGCATCCGCAAAGGCGGTTTTTTCGTTCTTGCAGCAAGCGTGCGGAAAGCTTCGCCGGTCGCAATACCCCTGAAGAACCTGTTGATTTCATGGGCTTCAGCACGATATTGGGATCAGCCCTACAATAGCGGCTAGCAGCATTTTTTGGAGAGTTCGAATGAACGCAGTCACCGACACCCCCGTGGCCGAGATGCCGGGTCCGTTTGTCTTTACCGACGCCGCGGCTGACAAGGTCAAGCAACTGATCGAAGAAGAAGGCAATCCGGACCTGAAGCTGCGCGTGTTCGTGCAAGGCGGCGGCTGCTCGGGCTTTCAGTACGGCTTTACCTTCGACGAAGCGGTCAACGAAGACGATACCGTGATGGACAAGAGCGGCGTGCAGCTGCTGATCGATTCGATGAGCTACCAGTATCTGGTCGGCGCTGAAATCGATTATAAGGACGACATCAACGGTGCGCAGTTCGTGATCAAGAATCCGAATGCGACGACGACCTGCGGTTGCGGTTCGTCGTTCTCGGTCTGAACGACTGGCTTTACCATCGGTATGGTTGTAAAGAGAAACGGGGCTTCGGCCCCGTTTCTCTTTGTTGTGCTACCTGCGCCATGCATGCGCACGCACTCAATGCGGATAGATCGCCCCGAGTATCCGTTCACCCGCCGCACCCGTGACGGACGGCACATTCCCCGGCAGGCGCGCCACGCAGCGCATCGCCAGCCAGGCGAACGCGAGCGGTTCCACCTGATGCGGCGGCACGCCGAGCGCCTCGGTGGTCAGGACCGGTATGCCGCTGACGCCGCTTTCTTCCAGCGCACTCTGCAGAGCCTTCAGCAGTTCGGGATTGCGAGCGCCGCCGCCGCACACGTAGACCGCCCGGCAATCCGGCGCATGTCGCTCGATCTCGCGCGCAACCGTCACCGCAGTCAATGCGGCGAGCGTCGCCTGGACATCGGCGGCGGGGAGTGACGCGAACGGCTGGAGCTTCGCATCGAGCCATGCGGGGTTGAACAGGTCGCGGCCGGTGCTTTTCGGCGGCTTTTCGGCGAAGAACGGCTCGTCCAGCAGCGCATGCAGCAGCGGCCGATGCACCTGCCCGCTGGCCGCGAAATGACCGCTTTCGTCGAACGGTTTGCCGAGATGCCGGTGCGCCCATTCGTCGAGCAGCGCGTTCGCCGGGCCGCAGTCGAAGCCGCGCACGTTGCCCGATGCGCCGAGTATCGTGATGTTGCTGATGCCGCCGAGATTGCAGACGACCCGCGTTTCGCCCTTCGCGCCGAACACCGTCGCGTGAAACGCCGGGACGAGCGGTGCGCCCTGGCCACCGGCCGCGACGTCGCGGCTGCGGAAGTCGGCGATCACGTCGATGTGCGCCATTTCGGCGAGCAACGCCGGGTTGTTGATCTGTCGCGTGTAGCCCTTTTCCGGACGGTGCCGCACGGTTTGTCCATGCACGCCGATCGCCCGCACTTCGCTCGCGGTCAGGTTGCCGCCGCGCAGCAACTCATGGCAGCAGACCGCGTAGCGTGCGGCGAGCGCATTGGCGGCCAGCGCTTCACGCTCGATTTCGTTGTCGCCCGGTTGCTGCAGTTCGAACAGCGCGTCGCGCAGGCCCGCCGAAAAGCCCACAAACGCCTCGGCGCGCACGACCGGTGGCTTGCCCGCGGCGAACTTGACGGCGATGCCGTCCACGCCGTCCATGCTCGTGCCCGACATCAATCCGAAGTACACGCCGTCTACCGTGTCTTGCGCCACGTTTTGCTCCTCTCGGTGGTCGTTGCGAACGTTGTATGTTGTAGCAGATTATCCGCGCAAACGAGGGGCCAGGCCACGCGCTTGCGTGTGCGGACGCTCGCCGCGCTATCTATGGGACAATCTCTCTTTTTGCGACCTTCCGTATCCAGCATGAGCACCGAGTCCACGTCCAAACCCAGCGCCGCGTTCCCGATCACCGACGAAGTCCGCCACGCGCTTGCCGTCACGAAGCGCGGCGTCGACGAACTGCTGATCGAAGAAGAGTTCGCGCAGAAGCTCGCAAAGAGCGCCGCCACCGGCACGCCGCTGCGCATCAAGCTCGGTCTCGATCCGACCGCGCCCGACATCCATATCGGCCACACCGTCGTGCTGAACAAGATGCGTCAGTTGCAGGATCTCGGCCATACGGTGATCTTCCTGATCGGCGACTTCACGTCGCTGATCGGCGATCCGTCGGGCCGCAACGCGACGCGTCCGCCGCTTACGCGCGAACAGATCGAATCGAACGCGAAGACGTACTTCGATCAGGCCGCGCTGGTGCTCGATCGCGAGAAGACCGAGATCCGCTACAACAGCGAATGGTCGATGCCGCTCGGCGCCGACGGCATGATCAAGCTGGCGTCGCGCTACACGGTCGCGCGAATTCTCGAACGTGAGGATTTCACGAAGCGTTTCCAGGGCGGCGTGCCGATCTCGATCCACGAGCTTCTGTATCCGCTGATGCAAGGCTACGATTCGGTCGCGCTGAATGCCGATCTCGAACTCGGCGGTACGGACCAGAAGTTCAATCTGCTGGTAGGCCGCGAGTTGCAGAAGCAGTACGGCCAGGAGCCGCAGTGCATCCTGACGATGCCGCTGCTCGAAGGGCTCGACGGCGTCGAGAAGATGTCGAAGTCGAAGCACAACTACATCGGTATCAGCGAAAAACCGAACGACATGTTCGGCAAGCTGATGAGCATTTCCGACGTGTTGATGTGGCGTTACTTCGAACTGCTGTCGTTCCGTCCGATGGACGAGATCGCCGGCTTTCGGAGCGAAATCGAAGCCGGTCGCAATCCGCGCGACTTCAAGGTGATGCTGGCGCAGGAAATCGTGACGCGCTTCCACTCGCAGGCCGATGCCGAACGCGCGCTCGAAGACTTCAATCACCGCGCGAAGGGTGGCGTTCCCGACGATATCCCGTCAGTCACGCTGGCGGGTGCGCCGCTGGGCATTGGTCAGTTGTTGAAGCAGGCGAACCTGGTACCGTCGACGAGCGACGCGTTGCGCAACATCGAGCAGGGCGGCGTGAAAATCGACGGTGCGACGATCTCCGACAAGGCGCTGAAAGTCGAGGCCGGCGAATACGTCGTGCAGGTCGGCAAACGCCGCTTTGCGCGCGTGACGCTGACCGCGTAACGGTGCGCCTGTCGAGGCCGTGCACATGATTGCGTCGATTCAGCGGGTGACGGTGCGCTTGCCGGAGCCGCGCGCATGATCGCGTTGATCCAGCGGGTGACGCGCGCCGAAGTACGCGTCGCTGACCGCGTGACCGGTGCGATCGGCGCGGGCCTGCTAACGCTGGTTTGTGCCGAGCGCGGCGACACTGAAGCCGCCGCCGATCGACTGCTCACCAAGCTGCTCGGCTACCGCGTGTTCAGCGATGCGGCCGGCAAGATGAACTTGCCGGTGCAGAACATCGACGGTGCAGGGCGCTCCGGCGGCTTGCTGCTGGTGTCGCAGTTCACGCTTGCCGCCGATACCAACAGCGGCCTTCGTCCAAGCTTCACCCCAGCCGCCGCACCCGACGAAGGGCGGCGGCTGTTCGATTATTTTGTGGCGGCCGCACGTGCGAAGCATCCGGTGGTCGAGACCGGTGAGTTCGGTGCCGACATGCAGGTATCGCTCGTCAACGACGGCCCCGTCACGTTCTGGCTGCAAACACACGCCTGACCCGCGTCTGACTTTTCGTCGTCGCTTTTGCGACAATAGCGGCTCGCTGTTCCCCCTCCGCTTCGCAACAACCCAACCGCGTCCGGCATTGCCAGACCCGATCACAGGTGCGCACTGACATGTCCACGCAGATTCTCTTCATCCGGCACGGCGAGACCGAATGGAACCGTATCAAACGCATCCAGGGCCACATTGATATCCCGCTCGCGGCGAGCGGCATCGAGCAGGCCGGGCGACTGGCGCAGCGCCTTGCGCGTGAGGCAGAGCATGGCGCACGTCTCGATGCGATCTATTCGAGCGACCTGTTGCGCGCGCAACAGACCGCCCAGCCGATTGCCGACGCGCTCGGCCTGCCATTGCAGTTGAACGAAGGTTTGCGCGAGCGCTCGTACGGCGCGTTTCAGGGCTACGACAGCGAGCAGATCGCTGAGCGCTTTCCCGACGAGTACGCGCACTGGCAAACCCGCGACGCCGGTTTCGCCCCACCCGAAGGCGAGTCCCAACGCGAGTTCTATCACCGCGTCCTGCACGCGCTGGAGCCGATCGTCGCGACGCATCCGCAGGGCAGGATTGCGTGCGTGGCGCACGGCGGCGTGCTCGATTGCGTGTACCGGTTTGCGCACGGCATGACGCTTGATATGCCGCGCAGCTACGCGCTACTGAACACGAGTATCAACGTGGTGGAGATGGACGGTGGCAAGGCGACGGTGCTGTCGTGGGCGGATGTTGCGCATCTGGATGCGCGCAGCGAGGACGACGGTTTGCGCAGGGTGCCCGAACCCGGTCGGTGACTCAATCACCGGTTTAACCCGTTCAATCAGGCTGTGCAGTGGCGCGCCGTCGTGCGCGTTTCGACGCACCGTTGTTCAGCGCCCAACGCATCACGGGCGCGATGAGCTTGACGCCGGGCCGAACCATCGCGCGACGTACGCCTGCAAGCGTGTCGAAGCCGAGCATTTGCTGAGCCCAGTCCGGTAGCAGGTCCACACCGGCGTTCAGCATGAGCGCGCCGGCCGGCCGCATCGCAGCGCTGGGCGCACGGGCGTTCATCAGAATCCGCACGACTTCGTCGGTGCGCGGCCCCGTTTCGAGTTCCGGGCGCAGGTTCAATAGATACGCTTCGATGGCCGTGCGCGACTGCGGCACGTCGGATGCGCCCAGCATCGCTGCAATCCGCGCGGTTTCCGCAAAATACTGGTCCTGTGCTTCGGCGGGCAGCGTCGGATTCACATAGCGCAGGTATGCCGCGAGAAAGCTCGACACTTCGGCCACGTGAACCCACGTGAGCAGCGCGGGGTCGCTCGCGCGATAGGGCCGGCCATCGGGCGCGGTGCCGGTCACACCCAGATGAATCTGCCGCACCCGTTCGATCAGCGCCAGCGCATCGCGCCGGTTGCCGTACGTCGTGCCGGTGATGAACGTCGCGGTGCGGCGCAATCGCCCGAGAATGTCGGTGCGAAATGTCGAATGATCCCAGACACCCGCGAGCGCGAGCGGATGCAGCGCCTGTAGTAACAATGCGCTGACGCCGCCTGCCATCATCGATGTGAAGTCGGCATGTACTTTCCAGCACACCGCATCGGACCCAAACAAGCCGGGGTCGCCGGGCGGCGACGACAAATCGAGTTGCGGGCCGCTCGCGACCGTGAGTTGCGTCACACCGTCGACAATCGCCATACGCACACGTCGGGCAAGCGATGCGCCGAGGCCGATGCGGGGTTCAGATTGACGACTGGCTGGGTCCGACATTGCGGAAGGCTCCTTGCGACCCGGCGCGCGGCT
Organism: Paraburkholderia sp. CHISQ3; assembly: GCF_030464945.1. Lineage (NCBI taxonomy): Bacteria > Pseudomonadati > Pseudomonadota > Betaproteobacteria > Burkholderiales > Burkholderiaceae > Paraburkholderia > Paraburkholderia sp. CHISQ3. The sequence continues at coordinate 648,654 of NZ_JALPRG010000001.1, read as the reverse complement.
CAGGATTCGCCGGCTTCCCAGAGGCCCGGCAACGGATTCGACGCATCGGGTGCGGCGAGGCCGAAGTGCCGGTACGTCAGCAGCGTCGCGACGCGCCCGCGCGGGGTGCGCTGCAGGAAGCCTTGCTGGATCAGATACGGCTCGAGCACGTCCTCGATCGTGTCGCGCTCTTCACCGATCGCGGCCGCGAGGTTATCGACGCCCACCGGGCCGCCGTTGAACTTGTGCAGGATCGCTTCGAGCAGCTTGCGGTCCATCAGGTCGAAGCCGACCGGGTCGACGTCGAGCATCACCAGTGCATCATCTGCCACCTTCGCCGTGATGTTGCCGTCGGCCTTCACTTCGGCGAAGTCGCGCACACGCCGCAGCAGGCGGTTCGCGATACGCGGTGTGCCGCGTGCACGTTTCGCGATCTCGAAGGCGCCGTCCGGATGGATCTGCGCGTTGAGCAGCGAAGCCGAACGCGTGACGATGCGCGCGAGTTGTTCGGCGGTATAGAACTCAAGACGCGCGACGATCCCGAAGCGGTCGCGCAACGGGTTGGTCAGCATGCCGGCGCGGGTAGTCGCGCCAACCAGCGTGAACGGCTGCAGGTCAAGCTTCACGCTGCGCGCGGCCGGACCTTCACCGATCATGATGTCGATCTGGTAGTCCTCGAGTGCCGGGTACAGGATCTCCTCGACGACCGGCGAGAGCCGGTGGATTTCGTCGATGAACAGCACGTCGTTGGCTTCGAGATTGGTCAGCAGCGCGGCGAGGTCGCCTGCGCGTTCGAGCACGGGCCCGGAGGTTTGCCGCAGGTTCACGCCCATTTCCCGCGCGATGATGTGCGCGAGCGTGGTCTTGCCGAGGCCAGGCGGCCCGAACAGCAGCACATGATCCAGCGATTCCGAGCGGCGCCGGGCTGCTTCGATGAAGATTTCAAGCTGACCGCGCACCTTTTCCTGCCCGACGTACTCGTCGAGCTGCTTCGGACGCAGCGCGCGCTCGAACGCCTCCTCGTTCGGCGACACGGGCGTGGCGGCGATGATGCGTTCGGCGGCGAGTTTGTCGGTTTCAATCATGGAGGGGATTGTACCGCGCGCCGCGTTATCGCAAACCCGGCCAACCCGCTAACCAGGCCAACACGGTCGATCGGTCAGGGTGTGGGCCGCGCGGCGGCATGTGAAGCTCTACCTACGGCACGCGGCGAAGCCGGATGTCAGACTTTCGAGAGCGCCTTCAGCGCCAGTTTGATGCCGTCGGAAACCCCGGTACCGGCCGGCACGTTCTTGATTGCGGCCAGCGCTTCTTTCTCGGAGTAACCCAATGACAGCAGTGCATTCAGGATGTCGGGCGCGTGGCCGGACGCCGATGCCGCACTTGCCATCGCGCCCAGATCCGCACCGAGCTTGCCCTTCAGTTCGAGCAGCAGGCGCTCGGCGGTCTTCTTGCCGATTCCCGGTACGCGTGTCAGACGCGCGGCGTCCTGCAGCGTGACGGTTTGCGACAGTTCGTGCACGCTCATGCCCGACAGCACGGCCAGCGCCATGCGCGCACCGATGCCGCTGATCTTCAGCAGTTCGCGAAACGTGGTGCGTTCCTGCAGGGTCGCGAAACCGTACAGCAGATGCGCGTCCTCACGCACGATCAGCTGGGTCAGCAGAACCACGCGCTCGCCGGTGGAAGGCAGGTTGTAGAACGTGCTCATCGGCACGTCGATTTCGTAGCCGACGCCGTTGCAATCGACCAGCAGGTGAGGCGGATTTTTTTCCAGCAGGACGCCGGCAATGCGACCGATCATGGCGGGTTCAACCGATTGAGAAAGCGCGAGTGTAGCGCAGCGCGCAGGTTAGCCGACAAGGCGCCCGCGCCGCACGCGCAGGCCTTTTTTGGCAAGCGCCGGCGCGAGGCCGCCCAGCGTACTCAACGTGTTGCCACTGTGCGCGTGGCAGATCGCCATGCCGAGCGCGTCGGCGGCGTCGGTGCCCGGCAGGCCCGACAGGTTCAGCAGGCGCACGACCATATGCTGCATCTGTTCCTTCGTTGCGCGGCCGTAACCGACCACCGCTTGCTTCAACTGCAGTGCGGTGTACTCGGCCACCGGTACGCCGCCCGCGACGAGCCCGCAGATCGCCGCGCCGCGCGCCTGGCCGAGCAGCAGGGTGGACTGCGGATTGACGTTGACGAAGACTTTTTCGATCGCGGATTGATCGGGCGCGTGCTGGCGGATCAATGTCGAAATGCCCTCGAAGATCGTGCCGAGGCGCGACGGCAGGTCCGCGTCCGACGTCTTGATGACGCCGCTCGCGACATACGCGAGCTGATGGCCGGACTGGTCGATGACGCCGAAGCCGGTCACGCGCAAACCTGGATCGATGCCGAGAATTCTCATGAAATGCGCTGGGAAAGGACTGCTTGCGATACTACAACGAATCGCATGAAAAACGGCCGGCGGGGCGTGCAGCCCGGCCGGCCGTGTTCATCGTGCCATTCGCGCAGGGTAGGTGGCTACCTGTGCATGGACGCGTTCCGTGCTGACTCAATGACGGAAATGCCGCACACCCGTCAAAACCATCGCGATGCCATGTTCGTCGGCGGCCGCGATCACTTCGTCGTCGCGCATCGAACCGCCCGGCTGGATCACGCACGTCGCGCCTGCGTTGACCACGACGTCGAGACCGTCGCGGAACGGGAAGAACGCATCCGACGCAACCGCTGAACCACTCAGCGACAACCCCGCGTTCTGCGCCTTGATGCTCGCAATCCGCGCCGAATCGACGCGACTCATCTGGCCGGCGCCGACGCCAAGCGTCATGCCATTACCGCAGAACACGATCGCGTTCGACTTCACGTACTTCGCCACGCGCCAGGCGAACAGCAGGTCGTCCGTTTCCTTCTGCGTCGGCTGGCGCTTCGTGACCACGCGCAGTTCGTCCGGTTGCACGTTGCGCGCATCGAGCGATTGCACGAGGAGGCCACCGCCCACACGCTTCAGGTCGAACGCATTGTGACCGTCGCCGAGTGCGATTTCGAGCAGACGCACGTTCTGCTTCGCGGCGAACACCTGCTTTGCCGCCGCGCTGAAAGCGGGCGCAATCAGAACTTCGACAAACTGCTTCGCCACGGCTTGCGCGGCCGCTTCGTCGACTTCACGATTGAAAGCGATGATCCCGCCGAACGCCGAAGTCGGGTCCGTCTGCAGCGCCTTCAGATACGCTTCGTGCGCACCTGCGGCGACTGCGACACCACACGGATTCGCGTGCTTGACGATCACGCAGGCGGGCACGTCGAACGTCTTCACGCATTCCCATGCCGCGTCGGAATCGGCGATGTTGTTGTACGACAGTTCCTTGCCCTGCAACTGGTGGTAGTTCGCGAGCGCGCCTGACGGTGCTGCGAGGTCGCGGTAGAACGCCGCACCCTGATGCGGGTTTTCGCCGTAGCGCAGGTCCTGCACCTTGTCGAACGCGAGGTTCAGCGTAGCCGGGTACGCGTTGCGCGACTTGTGTTGCAGTTCGTCGGTGAGGCTTGTCAGGTAGTTCGTGATCGCGCCGTCGTATTGCGCGGTGTGCGCGAATACTTTCGTGGCGAGCCGGAAGTTGGTCGCATAGCTCACCGCGTTCGCGTTCGCGCGCATCTCGTCGAGTACTTTCGCGTAGTCGACCGGATCGACCACGACCGTCACGTCGCGATGATTCTTCGCAGCCGAGCGCAGCATGGTCGGCCCACCGATATCGATGTTCTCGATCGCGTCTTCCAGCGAGCACTCTTCCTTCGACACCGTCTGCACGAACGGGTACAGGTTCACGACGAGCAGGTCGATGGTAGGGATGCCGTGCTTGTCGAGCGCCGCCATGTGCTCGGGCAGATCGCGGCGCGCGAGGATGCCGCCGTGCACCTTCGGGTGCAGCGTCTTCACGCGACCGTCGAGCATTTCCGGGAAGCCCGTGTAGTCGGCAACTTCAGTGACCGCGAGGCCTGCATCCGCGAGCAGTTTTGCCGTGCCGCCTGTCGACAGGAGCTTGACGCCGAGAGCGGACAGCGACTTCGCGAAGTCGACGATGCCGGACTTGTCGGAAACGGAGATGAGCGCTTGCTTGATCATGGTGGGGACGGGGAGCCGAAAAGGGACGAGGCGGGGCGCGCGACGCTACAGCAGGCCGTGCTGTTGCAGCTTCTTGCGCAGCGTATTGCGGTTGATGCCGAGATACTCGGCGGCGAGCGACTGGTTGCCGCCCGCCTGCTGGAGTACTACCTCGAGCATCGGTTTTTCGACGCACGCCATCACCATTTCATAGACGTCGTGCGGATTGGAGCCGTCGAGATCCTGGAAGTACATCCCCAGGCTGTCGCGGACACATTGTTCGATGTTGTGCTTGCTCATGCTGCCAGTCGGTCGGTATGGTCCGGCTCGCCGTCGTTGTTCACGTCGTCGTCGACGTACACGAGGCGCTCGGAAAGCGCGCTCTGTGCGTCGAAAAATTCGTTGACGGCGAGCAGTTGTTCGCGCGTCGTGTCCAGCGTATTCATGCGATGCCGGAACACGTTGGCGCCAGAAAGGCCGCGAGTGTACCAGCCGATGTGCTTGCGCGCAGTACGGACACCGGTGAATTCACCGTAAAACGCGTAGTGATCTTCAAGATGCTCGTTCATGATCTGCTGGATTTCGACCACGCGCGGCGCCGGCAACAGCTCGCCGGTACGCAGGTAATGCTCGATTTCGCGGAATAGCCACGGGCGCCCCTGGGCCGCGCGGCCGATCATGATCGCATCCGCGCCGGTGGCGGCCAGTACGGCCTGCGCTTTCTGCGGCGTCGAGATATCGCCGTTCGCCACCACGGGGATGTGCGCCGCGGCCTTGACGGCGGCGATCGTGTCGTATTCAGCATCGCCGCGATAGAGGTCGGCGCGCGTGCGGCCGTGCACCGTGAGCATCGAAATGCCGGCTTCTTCGGCGATGCGCGCGATTGTCAGCGCGTTGCGGTTGTCGCGATCCCAGCCAGTGCGGATTTTCAGCGTGACCGGCACCGCATCCGGGCCGATGCCCACGGCGTCGACCACCGCGGACACGATGCGCTGCACGAGCGGTTCGTTCTGCAGCAGCGCGGAGCCGGCGGCGACGTTGCACACCTTCTTCGCGGGGCAGCCCATGTTGATGTCGATGATCTGCGCGCCGTTCGCCACGTTGTAGCGGGCCGCTTCGGCCATCATGGCCGGATCGGCCCCCGCGATCTGCACCGCGATCGGCTCGACCTCGCCGGCGTGATTCGCGCGGCGCATGGTTTTCTCGCTCTTCCACAGCTGCGCATTCGACGCGACCATCTCCGACACCGCATAGCCCGCGCCCAGCCGCTTGCAGAGCTGGCGGAACGGCCGGTCCGTCACGCCGGCCATCGGGGCGACGAACAGGTTGTTGCGCAGATTGTGGGAGCCGAGAGTAGGCATCGGGCGAGTCGAAAAAAAGGAGCGCAAAAGCCGTCCGCTGCGCGGACGAATTGACAATTTGCGAGGGAAAACCGCCATTTTACCGTTAACGGATTCCTGGCAAACCCCTTGAGTCTGCTGTAACCCATTAAATCTTCTATGAAAGTGGTCGCGCTCATAGACCAACATGCGGACCCACATGCGTGGGCTATGAGCGCTCGTGCGTTCAGCGGCGCTGGCCGAACATCATCTGGCGGGCGAGGGCGGTCTTCACTGGCGGCGCAAATTCGAGCGCGGTGAGCGCGAGGCCGCGCAATGTGGCGAGCGGTGCGAAATCGACGGTAAAGACGCGGGCGAGCGTGTCGGTGGCGCGGATCGTGAGGCGCCGGTCGAGCGCGCGACGCTGCGCGAAGGTGGCGAGCGCGAGCGGCGTTGCGCCGTGCAGCGACAAGGCATCCGCGAGCGCGTGCGCATCGCGCAGACCGAGATTCAACCCCTGGCCCGCCACCGGATGCAGCGTCTGCGCCGCATTGCCCACCGCGACGATGCGGCCCTTGACGAGCGTATCGACTGCATTGAGTCCGAGCGGAAACGAAGCACGGCCGGTGATTTGCGTGAAACGTCCCATGCGGTCGCCGAATGCCGTGCCGAGTTCGCGTAGAAACGCCTCATCGGGCAACTGCGCGCGGCGTGCAGCGAGTTCGGGCGCACAGCACCAGACGAGCGCGAACTCCGCGCCGCGCGCACCGCCGATCGGCAGTAGCGCGATCGGTCCTTCCGGTGTGAAGCGTTCCCACGCGACGTGCGGTTGCGGAGCCGAGACGCTGACAGTCCCGACGAGTGCCGTTTGTCCGTAGTCGCGTGAACTGCCGCTGTCGGCGTCGCGTGCTCCCTGTTCGTGGAACAAGCCGCCTTCGGCATTCACGAGGATACGGGTGCGCAAGTTGCGCGAGCCGTGCGCATCGGTGATGGGCAGCGTCACGCCGTCGTCTTCCTGCACCGGCGTTTGCGCAGCGGTGGACGTGAGCCAGTGCACCGCGGTCGGCCGGACCGCATCGGCGAGCGCGCCGACAATCGAGCCGTAGCGCAGCACATAACCGAGCGCGGGCAGACCGTGTTCCTTGTGATCGATCAGCGTGCGCCCGAAGTGACCGCGCTGCGATACGTGAATGCGCTGGATCGCGGTTGCATCGTCGGGCCAGCGCAGCGGCTCGAGAATCATCCGGCTGCCGTGCGAGACGGCAATTGCGCGCGGATCGGAGCGCGCGTGTTCCGGTTCGCGCGCATCGATGAGCGCCACCGACAGCGCCTGTGTCGCGCTACGGCGCGCGAGCCAGCCAGCGAGCGCGAGGCCGACTGGACCGGCGCCGACGATTGTTACGTCGTAATCGAATGGGGCGCTGGTCGTGGCGGAAGAGGGTGCTGCGGACACTTCGCTCATGGCTGCGTGGGGTGGTCGCTGCGGTGGTTCGCACCCGCCGCTGCGCGCGCCTCCTGCATCAGCGCTTCGATTTCATCGGCGGCGACGGGGACGTCGCGCGTGAGCAGCTCGCAGCCGTCGGCGGTAACGACTGCGTCGTCCTCGATGCGGATGCCGATATTCCAGTATTGCTCGGGGACATCGTCGGCGGGGCGGATGTAGAGACCGGGTTCGATGGTCAGCGCCATCGACGGTTGCAGCGTGCGCCACGGCAGCGCACCCTGTTCATCGCGTTCGGCGCCGCGCTCGCGATAGTCGCCGCAATCGTGCACGTCCATGCCGATCCAGTGACTGGTGCGGTGCATGTAGAAGCGTGCGTATGCGCGCTCGGTAATCACGTCATCAACGGATGCATAGCGCTGACGATCGACGATGCCCGTATCGAGCAACCCTTGCGCAAGCACCCGCACAGCCGCCTGATGCGGCGCGTCGAAGGTGACGCCGGGGCGGGTCGCGGCGACGGCGGCCTGCTGCGCGGCGAGCACGATGTCGTACAGCTCACGCTGCGCGGCCGAGAACCGGCCGCTCGCCGGAAACGTGCGCGTGATGTCCGACGCATAGCCGTCGAGTTCGCACGCCGCGTCGATCAGGATCAGGTCGCCGTCCCGCGCGATCGTGTTGCCCGCGGCGTAATGCAGCACGCACGCGTTCGCGCCGGCCGCGACGATCGAACCGTACGCCGGCGCCTGTGCGCCGTAGCGGCGGAATGTATAAAGCAGTTCGGCTTCGAGTTCGTATTCGTGCACACCGGGGCGGCATACCGCCATCGCGCGGCGATGCGCGAGCGCGGAGATCTGCCCGGCGCGACGCATGATCGCGAGTTCGTGGGTGTCCTTGAAGAGCCGCATGTCGTCGAGCAGCGGCAGCAGGTCGTGTGCGCTTACCGGTGCCGCGGTTCCGCTGCGGCTCTGCGCGCGCACCGTGTCGAGCCAGCCGCGCACCTTTGCGTCGAGTTCCGCCGAGGTGCCGAGCGCGTAATGCAGCGCGGGTTTGTCGGCGAGGATGCGGGGTAGTTCGGTATCGATGTCGTCGATGGCGAATGCTGCGTCGAAGCCGAACGTTTCGCGTGCGCCTTCGGGGCCGAAGCGGAAACCTTCCCAGATTTCTCGTTCGACATTTTTTGCGCGGCAGAACAGGATTGCTGCCGGTTCGCCTGGCTGTGCGCTTGCGTCGAGGACGAGCGTCGCCTGAGGTTCGGTGAAGCCGGTCAGGTAGTAGAAGTAGCTGTCGTGGCGGTACGGGTATTCTGCATCGCGGTTGCGGATCGCCTCGGGTGCGGTTGGCACGAGGGCCACGCCGCCGCCTTGTGCGCGTAGTGCGGCGAGGACGCGTTCGCGGCGGGCGCGGTAGAGGTCGATAGCCGGGGGGGCGGCGGGCGTCGTGTCGCCCTGGAGTTCGGTGAGATTGTTCATCGTGCGATTGTAGCGCTCTATGCTCTGGTCGTTCAGGGGCTGCCGGGCGCTGGCGGCGGTGCCTGTTGCCGCCGCGCGGCTAGTCGTGCTTTTGCCTGGGACGGAGGCTTTGTTTTGGCGCCTCGCCACTTGTTCTTGTTTGCCTCGGCCGGCGGCTGTTCGTTAGCGCTTCGCGGCTGGTTCTTGTTTGCCTGGGCAGGCGGCTCTCCGTTAGCGCCTCGCGGCGCGGGCGTTGCCCCTGTGCGGGGCGGCACCTACTTTCTTTGCGCGGCAAAGAAAGTAGGCAAAGAAAGCCGCTCGAAACGTTACCGAGTCCTTTCCGTGTGCAGCCGGAGTGGCCCGCATCTAAGTGTCGTCCTCGCACTGACGCGGCAGTGGTCCGAGACGAGATCACACCTCGCACATTCAACGACAGTGACAAGGCCATCATCCGTTCCGGCGGGCTTCGCCGCCGATGGGCATAACCCTCTCGGTCTTCGTTTGGCGTCTCGTTCGGTCTTCGGCTTCAGGCTTGCTCTTTACCCTTCAACTTGCCACTTTAAATTCGTCGCCAATATCCTGCTCGGGCGTGCGCCTGGAACTGTCCTTCAACGTTCGCCTTCGGCTTTGACGTAACGCTCTTTGGGCCCGGTCTCCGCGGTGGTCACCCAACCGCTAGCACGTAGTGCGAGCGGGATGAATGACGGCCTTGTCACTAATGTTGGAGGCGCGAGGGATGGTCTCGTCTCGGACCACTGCCGCGTCAGTACGAGGACGACACTTAGATGCGGGCCACGAAGCCTGCACACGGAAAGGACTCGGTAACGTCTCGAGCGGCTTTCTTTGCCTACTTTCTTTGCCGCGCAAAGAAAGTAGGTGCCGCCCCGCACAGGGGCAACGCCTGCGCCGCGAGGCGCTAACGAAGAGCCGCCTGCACAGGCAAACAAGGACCAGCCGCGAGGCGCTAACGAAACGCCGCCGGCAGAGGCAAACAAGAACCAGCCGCGAGGCACCACCCCGCCCCCCGCGCAGGGACAAACCACAAAAACACCACCCCCTGAGCCAAACCCCCAAACCCTGTAAAATACGCCCCCATGGAAACATGGGCCCCCCACGTCACAGTCGCCGCCGTCATCGAGCGCGATGGCCGCTTCCTGCTAGTCGAGGAACACACGCCCGCCGGGCTGCGTCTCAATCAGCCGGCCGGCCATCTCGAAGCAGGCGAAACACTCGTCGAAGCAGCATCCCGCGAAACGCTAGAAGAATCGGCGCATCCGTTCGCACCCGACGCACTGGTTGGCATCTACATGACGCACTTCGAGCCGACAGCAGGCAGCAGCGACAGCACAGGCACCACGTACCTGCGCTTCACCTTCTGCGGGCAGGCTGCAGAAGCGCTGGATGAACGAGCACTCGATCCGGACATCGTCCGCACACTGTGGATGACCGCCGACGAGCTCCGCGCCTGTCCCGAACGGCATCGCACGCCGCTCGTGATGCGCTGCGTCGACGACTACCTCGCGGGCCGGCGTTTTCCGCTCGATCTCGTCCACACGCACGCGGTCGCGCCCTCCGCATCAAGCAAGTCAGGCAACCCATGAGCAAGCAGAAAGTCGTAGTAGGCATGTCGGGCGGCGTCGATTCGTCGGTCACCGCGTGGCTGCTCAAGGAGCAGGGGTACGACGTCGTCGGTCTCTTCATGAAGAACTGGGAAGATGACGACGACAGCGAATACTGCTCGACCCGCGAAGACTGGATCGACGTCGTCTCGGTCGCCGACCTGATCGGCATCGATGTCGAAGCCGTCAACTTCGCCGCCGAATACAAGGACCGCGTATTCGCCGAATTCCTGCGTGAGTACTCGGCCGGCCGCACCCCGAACCCCGATGTGCTCTGCAACGCGGAAATCAAGTTCAAGGCGTTCCTCGATCACGCGATGTCGCTCGGTGCGGAAACCATCGCTACCGGCCACTATGCGCGCGTGCGCGAAATCGACGGTCGCCATGAGCTGCTTAAAGCGAAGGACCTCACGAAAGACCAGTCGTACTTCCTGCATCGTCTGAACCAGGCGCAGTTGTCGCGCACGATGTTCCCGCTCGGCGAAATCCCGAAGACGAAGGTCCGCGAGATCGCCGAACAGATCGGTCTGCCGAACGCCAAGAAGAAAGACTCGACGGGCATCTGCTTCATCGGCGAACGGCCGTTCCGCGATTTCCTGAACCGCTATCTGCCGACCCAGCCAGGCCCGATGAAGACCCCCGACGGCGAACTGGTCGGCGAGCACATCGGTCTCGCGTTCTATACGTTCGGCCAGCGCAAGGGCATCGGCCTCGGCGGTAGCCGAGACGGCAGCGGCGAACCGTGGTTCGTCGCCGGCAAGGACATGGCGTCGAACACGCTGTACGTCGTGCAGGGCCACGATCATCCGTGGCTGCTGAGCCGTACGCTCGTCGCCGGCAACACGAGCTGGGTGGCAGGCCATGCGCCCGCGGAAGGCTTCGCGTGCGGTGCCAAGACGCGCTACCGCCAGGCCGACGCGGCATGCACATTCGGCGCAGCGGACGACAGCGGCCGCACCTTCGAACTGCATTTCGACGATCCCCAGTGGGCTGTCACACCGGGGCAATCCGCGGTGCTCTACGATGGCGACGTGTGCCTCGGCGGCGGCATCATCGAGCATGCAACGACGGCGCAGCCTGCTGTACGCCGGCCTCAGCAAGCAGCGCTATTGACCGCGCGCTGAGCTTCAGGAAGTTTCGTGCGCGGCAGCTTAACGGCGTGCCGCGCGCATCTGCGGTACGCTGCACCTTCACAACAAAATGAGCAGTCGTTCGTCCCACCCCGCAACGGATCCCTGCCGTACCCGAACCTGACGATCCCGCCGCGGGGACTCACTGCAACGGAGCCCCCATGTTTTATCGACGCTATCTGGCCATGTGGTGCGCGGTGCTACTGGTCGTCGCCTGTGCGGCGCTCGCCTCGCTGCATCATATTTCGTGGTTCTGGATCATCGTGCCGGTGCTGCTGGTCGGGCTCGGCATTTTCGATCTGACGCAGGAACACCACGCAATTCTGCGCAATTACCCGCTGTGGGGCCACTTCCGCTTCATGTTCGAGTTCATTCGTCCGGAGATCCGTCAGTACTTCATCGAGGACGACACCGACGAAAAACCGTTCTCGCGCGTACAGCGCAGCATCGTCTATCAACGCTCGAAGAACGAAGTCGACAGCCGTCCGTATGGCACCGAACTCGATGTGAAAGCAACCGGCCACGAATGGATCAGCCATTCGCTTGCGCCGACCAAAATCGACGGTCACGATTTTCGTATCCTGGTGGGCGGGACGCGCGAGCAGCCGTATTCGCTGTCGATCTTCAACGTGTCGGCGATGAGCTTCGGTTCGCTGTCGGCGAACGCGATCATGGCGCTGAATCTCGGCGCGAAGAAAGGCAATTTCGCGCACGACACGGGCGAAGGCTCGATGTCGAAGTATCACCGCGAGCACGGCGGCGACATCATCTGGGAAATCGCGTCGGGTTACTTCGGTTGCCGTAACGACGACGGTAGCTTCAACCCCGACAAATTCGCGAAGCAGGCGCACGAGCCGCAGGTGAAGATGATCGAGGTGAAGCTGTCGCAAGGCGCGAAGCCTGGGCACGGCGGTGTGCTGCCGGCCGCGAAGATCACGCCCGAAATCGCCGAAACGCGCGGTGTGCCGATGGGACGCGATTGCATCTCACCCGCTACCCATTCGGAGTTCTCGACACCGCGCGGGCTACTCGAATTCGTCGAACGGCTACGGCGTCTGTCCGGCGGCAAGCCGACCGGCTTCAAGTTGTGTATCGGCCATCCGTGGGAATTCTTCGGCATCGCGAAGGCCATGCTGGAAACGGGCATTCTGCCGGACTTCATCGTCGTCGACGGCGCGGAAGGCGGCACCGGCGCGGCGCCACTCGAATTCACCGATCACATCGGCGTGCCGCTGCAAGAAGGGCTGCTGCTCGTGCACAACACGCTCGTCGGCGCGGGGTTGCGCGATCGCATCCGGATCGGTGCGAGCGGCAAGATGATCACCGCCTTCGATATCGCCAAGACGCTCGCGATCGGCGCGGACTGGGTCAACGCGGCGCGCGGCTTCATGTTCGCGGTCGGTTGCATTCAGGCGCAGACCTGTCATACGGGCCGCTGTCCGACCGGCGTCGCGACGCAAGACCCGGTGCGCCAGCGCGCGGTCGTCGTGCCCGACAAGTCGGACCGCGTGTTCAGCTTCCATCACAACACGCTGCATGCGTTGCAGGAAATCATTCAGGCAGCGGGCTTGCATCACCCGTCGGACCTGCGTGCGCATCACATCGTGCGGCGCGTGTCGTCGCATGAAGTGCGGCTGATGTCCGATCTGCTCAAGTATCTCGAGCCGAACGATCTGATCAACGGAAATTACCGGTTCTCGCTCTACGAGAAGTGGTGGCCGGTGGCGCGCAGCGATTCGTTTGCGCCGGCGCTTGAGACCGCAACGGCCTGAGCGTTAATCCGGCAGCACGGGAAAATCGCCTGCGGCGTTGAGTTCGCTCTCAGGCGTTTTCCCCGCACAGCGACGAGCGGCCGCAGCGTGACCGCAACGGTCATGCTGCGGCGACGGCTTCAATCTGACGGAAAGCTATCGACGAACGACGGACGAAGCGCCAATTTCTGAAAGTGCTTGTCGAGATTCGGATGTGCTTCGCGCCAGTTGATCTCGGGCATCCGGAAGTCCAGATAACCAAGCGCGCAACCGAGCGCGATATCCGCCAGCGTGTAGTGATTGCCGGCGCACCACGTCTTGCTGCCGAGCCCCTGCGTCATCGCAATCAGACCTTCATCGATCTTGCGCTGCTGGCGTACAAGCCACGCATCGTCGCGACGGTCGGCAGGACGCAGCACATTTTCAAGGCGAATCAACACGGCTGCTTCGAGGATGCCGTCGGCGAGCGCCTCCCAGCAGCGCACTTCGACACGCTCCCGGCCCGACTGCGGAATCAGCTTGCCGACCGGCGACAGCGTATCGACGTACTCGCAGATCACGCGCGAGTCGAACACGGCCTCGCCGTCTTCCATGATCAGGCACGGCACCTTGCCGATCGGATTGAAGGTGTGAATGGTGGTATCCGGTGCCCAGACGTTCTCGAGCACCAGCTTGTAGTCGATCTTCTTTTCGGCGAGTACGATCCGCGCCTTGCGGACAAACGGGCTCGCCAGCGAACCGATGAGTTTCATCACATCTGCCTCGTATGGAATCCGGCGAAAGTATACGTTGGATATCGGTCGTCCAGACGACGGCGGGCGATCTTCCGGAAGCGCGCCCGCCGCAGCTGTGGGCGGATTGCAACATTGCCCTGGCGCGGACGGCCTGGCCAGACGGCCGGATGGCCAGGCCGCCCGGGCAAAAACAAAGCCGACACTCGGGCAAAAACCCAAACCCAGCCGATTGGCATAAACCCCATGCCAAGAGAAACCCCAGGCCGCCGGCCGGCTCTGGAATTTCGGTTAAAGTGGACACCCGTAGCCGTTGCACCAGCAAGCCGGCGGGCCTCGTCGGCAATTCACAGGAAGGTCGAGGAGGATTCAACGATGCACATCGGAGTGCCAGCCGAGACGCGCGCGCATGAAACCCGCGTCGCCGCGACGCCCGAGACCGTGAAGAAATACGTCGCGCAGGGCCATCGGGTCACGGTTCAGAGCGGTGCCGGTAACGGCGCCAGCTTTCCCGACGAGGCCTTCACCGCCGCCGGTGCCGAGATCGTCGATGTCGCCACCGCATTCGGCGCCGATCTCGTCCTCAAGGTCCAGTCCCCCACCGAAGCCGAACTCCCGCAGCTCAAACGCGGCGCCGTACTCGTCGGCATGCTCGATCCGTTCAATGCCGACAACGCCGCGAAACTTGCTGCGGCCGGCGTGACTGCGTTCGCGCTCGAAGCCGCGCCGCGTACCACGCGTGCACAAAGCCTCGATGTGCTGTCGTCGCAGGCGAACATCGCGGGCTACAAGGCCGTGCTGCTCGCCGCCACGCTGTATCCGCGCTTCATGCCAATGCTGATGACTGCCGCAGGCACCGTGAAGGCCGCCCGCGTGCTGATCCTTGGCGCGGGTGTCGCGGGTCTGCAGGCGATTGCCACGGCGAAGCGTCTCGGCTCGGTGATCGAAGCATCGGACGTGCGCCCGGCCGTGAAAGAGCAGATCGAATCGCTCGGTGCGAAATTCCTCGACGTGCCGTTTGAAACCGACGAGGAACGCGACGCCGCGCAAGGCGTCGGTGGCTATGCGCGGCCGATGCCGCCCAGCTGGCTCACGCGCCAGTCCGCACTCGTCCACGAACGCGCAAAGCAGGCCGACATCGTCATCAGCACCGCGTTGATCCCAGGGCGTCCCGCACCGACACTGATCTCCGTCGAAACCGTCCAGGCGATGAAGCCCGGCTCCGTGCTCGTCGATCTCGCGGCGGGCCGTGGCGCCGAGTACGAAGGGCGGCGTGGCGGCAACTGCCCGCTTACCGAGGCGGACCAGGTCGTGACGAAGCACGGCGTGCAGATCGTCGGCTACACGAACCTGGCGTCGATGGTCGCCGCCGATGCATCCTCGCTCTACGCACGCAACCTGCTCGATTTCCTGAAGCTGATCGTCACGAAAGAAGGCACCCTGAACATCGATCTCGCGGACGACATCGTCGCGGCCACGCTGCTGGCCCGCGACGGCGCCGTCACGCGCAAACCATAAAGAGGAGCGGCGATGGAAGTCATCAACCACACCGTGATCGACCTGATCATCTTCGTGCTGGCAATCTACGTCGGCTATCACGTCGTCTGGAACGTGACACCGGCCCTGCACACCCCGCTGATGGCCGTGACCAACGCGATCTCGGCGATCGTGATCGTCGGTGCGATGCTGGCGGCCGGGCTCACCATCGGCGGGCCGGGCAAGTTCTTCGGCACGCTGGCGGTACTGCTAGCAGCCGTCAACGTGTTCGGCGGCTTCCTTGTCACGCGACGAATGCTCGAGATGTTCCGCAAGAAGGAACCGAAGAAGCTCGCCAGCGCGGCCAAGGAGGGTGCGTAAATGAGTATCGACGTCGTTACGCTGCTGTACCTCGTCGCATCGGTGTGTTTCATCCAGGCGCTCAAGGGGCTGTCGAATCCGAAGAGCGCGCGCGCCGGTAACGTGTTCGGCATGACCGGGATGGCGATCGCGATCCTCACCACGGTTGCGCTGATCGTCAAACAGGCCGCGGTGCTCGGCTCGAACCTCACGCTCGGGCTGTCGCTGCTGCTGGGCGCGCTGGTCGTGGGCGGAGCGATCGGCGCGTTCGTCGCTGCGCGCGTCGAGATGACGAAGATGCCGGAACTCGTCGCGGCGATGCACTCGCTGATCGGTCTCGCCGCGGTCTGCATTGCGTATGCGGTGGTCTGCGAGCCGGCCGCGTTCGGGATCGGCATCGAGGATGCGCCCTATGCCGGCTTCCTGCCGTACGGCAACCGGATCGAGCTGTTCATCGGCACGTTCGTTGGCGCGATCACGTTCAGCGGCTCGGTGATTGCGTTCGGCAAGCTGTCGGGGAAGTACAAGTTCCGGCTGTTCCAGGGCGCGCCGGTCGTCTACGCGGGGCAGCATCTGCTGAACCTGATGCTCGCGATCGCGATGCTCGGCTTCGGCGTGATCTTCTTCCTGACGCAGGCCTGGTTGCCGTTCATCATCATGACGGTGATCGCGTTCGCGCTCGGGGTGCTGATCATCATTCCGATCGGCGGCGCGGATATGCCGGTGGTCGTGTCGATGCTCAACTCGTACTCGGGCTGGGCGGCGGCGGGGATCGGCTTCTCGCTGAACAACCCGATGCTGATCATCGCCGGGTCGCTGGTCGGCTCGTCGGGGGCGATCCTGTCGTACATCATGTGTCACGCGATGAACCGTTCGTTCTTCAACGTGCTGCTGGGCGGCTTCGGCGCCGAACCGGGCGCGGTGGCGGCCGGTGCGCAGGAACAGCGGCCGGTGAAGTCCGGTTCCGCCGACGACGCATCGTTCATGCTCGGCAACGCAGAAACCGTCGTGATCGTGCCGGGTTATGGACTTGCGGTGGCGCGTGCGCAGCATGCACTGAAGGAGCTCACCGACAAGCTGATCGCGAAGGGCATCGACGTGCGCTACGCGATCCACCCGGTGGCGGGGCGCATGCCGGGGCACATGAACGTGCTGCTCGCCGAAGCCGAAGTGCCGTACGACCTCGTGTTCGAGATGGAGGACATCAACAGCGAGTTCGGCCAGGTCGACGTGGTGCTCGTGCTTGGTGCGAACGACGTCGTGAATCCGGCTGCAAAGAACGATCCGAAGTCGCCGATCGCGGGCATGCCGATCATCGAGGCGTACAAGGCGCGCACGGTGATCGTCAATAAACGATCAATGGCCGCGGGCTACGCGGGCCTCGACAACGACCTGTTCTACATGGAGAAGACGATGATGGTCTTCGGCGATGCGAAGAAGGTCATCGAGGATATGGTCAAAGCGGTTGAATGAAGTGGCAACGGCGGCATGTCAACGTATCACCGGCTCGTTCGGTGCGTTGATGTGCCGCAGATAATCGGCGAGACGCCGGCCGCTCATATCCGGAAACGTCTCGAGCAATGCGACGCCGCCCATACGGGCGATGTCGAAATTGCGAAAGTCTTCGCGCAGTTCGCACCACGCGCCGACCATCCAGCGTCCACCCAGATAGATGAGCCCGAGCGGCCACACGCGCCGTTCCGTGTGCGCACCGAGCCGGTCGCGATACGGGAAGCTCACTACGTGGCGCGAATCGACCGCACGATGCAGCGCATCCACCTTCACGAAAAATTCCTGTTCGACATGAAACGACGGTGCGAATACCGCGAGGCGTTCGAGTGCTGCGCGCTTGTCGGCGGGCATTGCCGAGGCGATCTTCGCGAGCGCACTGCGCGCGCCGCCCGCAAAGCTCGCACCGCCCCATGATTCGAGTATCCGCGCGCCGGCTGCGAGCGCGGCCAGTTCTTCGGCGGTGAACGTAAGCGGCGGCAGACTGGCCGCGCGACTTAACCGATAGCCGATGCCCGCTTCGCCTTCGATCGGCACGCCCGACAGCTGCAGGTCGCGGACATCGCGATAGACGGTGCGCAGCGAGATGCCGAGCCAGTCGGCAAGCTGCTGCGCCGTAGTCAGGCGGCGCCCGCGCAGCAATTCGGCGATCTGGAACAGGCGGTCGGCGCGACGCGTCATCGGAGGGACAGGAGCGAGTGAACAGTCCTCCGATGATAGCGCCACGCCGGGCCCTGCAACCAACGCTTCTTCAGGCAAGCTTCAACGAATGCAGGCCGACGCGGTTGCCTTCGGTATCGATGAAAAAGCCAACGTAGCCGAAGTTGTTCGGCAACTCGACCGCCATGCCGTCCTTCTTGCCGCCCGCGCGCTCGACGCGCTCGAGTGCCTCCCGTACCGACGGCTCCGCGTTCAGATACACGAGCACGCCATCCGAAACGGGTTTGATTTCGCGCGGGTTATAGACGATGCAGCCGCCCGTTGCGCTTTCTTCGTGGCCGAATATGGCCATCGGCACGCCGCCCATCACTTCGCGCTGAAGCTGCGTGTCGAGCGCGGCTTCATAGAAGCGCGTCGCACGATTGAAGTCGGTGGACGGGATTTCGAACCAGGCGATGACGCGGCTCGCGGCGGCTGTTGCTACTGCAGCTTCTGTTGCGGTGCTCGTTGACATGACACTCTCCTTTGTCGACCGGAGTTAGCGCTTCAGCGCTTACTCCGGTCCCATGCGACGTTGCGGGATTGCAGTGGGCCGTGGACGGTGTCGGCGACACCGCTTGGCATGGAGAGGAGTGTGCGACCGGGCTACTGCCAGCGTGCTGTCAGTAGCCTCGGTGCCATCGAGCAGAAGGTGAGCCGTGCATCGGGTGATACAGCGGCGTTCTGTGGTGCCGTTTTCAGGCCGCAGGCGTGTCGCTAGCCGGGCGTTGACGGACGCTGCCGGCGATCAGATCGAAGCGGAACAACCGGCATTCGAGCGCACCGTTAAAGAGCGGCGTCTTGGTCGACTCGCGCAAGCGCAACTGGCCGGGCAGCTTGCGGTCGGAGGTCAGGATGAAGGCGTGCCAGCCGGTGAAGCGCTGCTTCAGCGAATCGCCGAGCGCCTTGAAAAACTCGCTGTCCGGCGGTGCGTCAGTGTGGACGCGGCGAAATCCGTCGTCGTCACGGGAATCGCGGGTATCACGTGCTTCGCGCGAATCACGGTCCTCGCGTCGGTCACGCCCGGTTTCGCGCACTTCACCGCGCGGGCCGCGACCACGCACTTCGATCCGTTCGCCATACGGCGGATTCGCGACGAGAATGCCCGGCGTCGCGACCGGCGCGCTCATGCCGCGCGCGTCGACCTGTTTGAGCACGATGCTGGGCAAGCCGGCACGCTGAAAATTCGCGCGAGCCTTGTCGAGCATGTCGCCGGAGATATCGCTGCCGAAAATCTGCAGATCCTTGCGCGACGACGCGGCCGCCTTCTTTGCATCGAGCGCGGCGGCCTTCAGACCTTGCCACACGCTCCGGTCGTACTGGCGCAGTTTCTCGAAGCCAAAGCGGCGCTCCGAACCCGGGGCTACGTTCAGTGCCACCTGCGCGGCTTCTGCGAGGAACGTGCCGCTGCCGCACATCGGATCGTAGAGTGGCGTGCCGGGCGTCCAGCCGGTCAGGCGCAGGATGCCCGCGGCAAGGTTCTCGCGCAGCGGAGCTGCGCCCTTGTCGAGCCGCCAGCCGCGTTTGAACAGCGGTTCGCCGGATGTGTCGAGGTACAGCGTGCAATCGGTGGCGGTGAGGAACGCGAAGACGCGCACGTCGGGCGCAGCGGTATCGACGTTCGGCCGTTCGCCGCTCACTTCGCGCAGGCGGTCGCAGATGGCGTCCTTGACCCGCAGTGTCGCGAATTCGAGGCTGCGCAGCGGCGACTTGATTGCCGTCACGTCGACGCGCAGCGTTTCGTTGGCCGAGAACCACTGCTCCCAGCGCTGTTCGAGCGCGAGCGCGTAGATGTCCTGCTCGCTGCGGTACGGCTGGTGCGCGAGCTTTAGCAGCACGCGGCTCGCGAGGCGCGAATGCAGGTTCGCCGCCATACCCGCGGCCCAGCCCCCGCGGAAGTGCACGCCGCCCGGCACCTGGGCGCCGGCCGTGAAAGGCGCGCCGTTCAGGTGGCGTGCGGCGATCTCGGCGAGTTCGGCGGCAAGCGCGGCTTCGAGGCCGCGCGGGCAGGGGAGGAAAAATTCGAAGGACATTGAGCGTGCCGGGAGGCGTTGAATAAGGCGCTATTGTACGCGGTCGGGGTGGGTGGGCCGGGTGCGTGGCGCGGGGTGCTGCGGCGTGCTACGTGCAGGACGGGCGACTCCACTGGCGCGGCGTGGCATCCTCGTCGGTGCGGCGTCTCCGTCGATGCGGCGCGAACGCAGGGCGCCCCTCTGCCGATGTGTCAGAGACACGGGCGCGACGCTCCGCGGTGGACTGCTGCCCGTCAGCCGCCAGCCCCTAGCCCGCCTCGCGCGAACGCCGCACCGGCCAGACGAGATCGAGCGGATGGCGCAGCACATGCCGCAAGAACGCCCCGCGCAGCGAGCGCACGTCCTTCGCGCGCAAGTCGCGTGAGCGCACCGCCATCAGAAACGCCAGCGCAAAGCTCACGGCGACGTTCAGCACCGCCATGCTGAATGTGCCGGCCAGCGCCCACCACAGCTCTGGCGTATGGAATGCGCCTTTACCGAGCACACCGAGCGCGACGCCGATCGAACCCGAACTGAGCGTGACGTGCCGCACTTCGAAGCCGAAGGCGAGCGCCGTGACGATTGCCGGAACGAGGCCGAGCATCAGGCCGAGCGTGAGGTTACCGATCACACCGGCGACATTCGAGCGACAGAACCCCGCGAGCCGCGTGGCGCCCGCGACGCCGAGGGTCATCCGCAGCCGCCGGTTGTAGGCGAGCGCGTCGCCGACCCGGTGCAGCACGAACCAGTTGTCGGCCCAGCCCGCGAGCAGGCTCGACGACCACAGCAGCACGCCGGTCAGCGCCGCGTAGAACGGCGTCGGGCCGAGCAGCGAGAACGAATGCAAGGTTGCGTGGGCCTTTTCCGGCGAGATCAGATTCGCGCCGAAGACGCCGTGCCACAGCAACTGCACGACGAGGCACACGGGAAACACGACCGCGACATTGCCGAACACCGCCGCCGATTGCGTACGGATCAGCGCGACCACCGACGCGACGAAGTTATCCATGCCTTCGCGCGTGCCGGTCCCGTCGAGTTCGCGCGCGAGCGTCGGCGCCGTCATCGCGGGCTGCTTGGTGGCGAGCGAGAAGTGCAGGAAGTGCATCAGCAGGAAGCTCGCCGCGTAGTTGATGCCGGCGAGCAGTCCTTCGAACATCGATTGCAGATGCGCGCCCGTGATTGCGAATTTCACGCAGACCGTGACGACGGTCACGAGGCCGCCGCCGGCCGCCATACGCAGCATCTTCAGATACTCGGCGCGATCGCGCGCGATGTAGTGCTCGCCGGTGTCCGCGCTGTACTCGACGACCTTGCGTGCGAGCAGCGAGAAATTGCTGCGCAACAGATGCGCCACGCTCTGGCTTGCGTGATTCGCGTTGACGAGTTCGGCGACGAGGCGTGCGCCTGCGTGCAGGTCGTCGGCGGCCATCCAGGCATCGAGCAGCAACTCGGCGCGCACGATGCGCATGCGCATCCGCTCGACCTGGAAGACGATGTCGACGCTGACACCGTTGCGGTAGAGGTGCGAAAAGACGTTGTCGGTGGCGATCCGGCATTCGTCGAGCAGGATGCGCAGATAGTTGACTTCGTGCAGTAGCCGGGCTGCTTCTGTGCTGGTGCTCGCATCGTCGGTGGCTGCCTCGACGGCGTGATGCGCGGCTTCGACCGCGAGCATCGCGCGGGTGAGCCGGTAGAACGGTTGCTTTTCGAGTGCCTTGCGAACGTCGAGCGCATCGGACGCATCGGTATCGCCGAGGCGACTGCGGACAGTCTGCGACAACCCCGTCGAACTGATCTGGCAGGTCAGGTTATGCATCGCCGCGAGCAGATCGAGCGACAGTGCGCCGCCGGGCTGCAGGTTTGCCTCGCTGGATTCGTAGTCGAACAGATCGCGAATGCGCGCGAGCAGATCGGCAGGCAATGACGAAATCCATTCGGCGTCCTGCTGCGACGTGAACATCAGCGTGAACAGCGCCGACAGTTCGCGGCGATTCGGCGCGGGTGGAATCAACGACGATTGCGCGCGCTCGAACAGCGCGCCGAAGAAACCCGAATGCACCGGCATACCGGCGTCGCACAGCAGCGAGATGCCGTCGCTTTCGCGCAGCACGGCACGCAGGATACCCGCGACGTTGGTCTTCCACGCAGGGTTGCGATCGAGCACGTGCAGCAGGTAGCGCACGCGCGTATGCGCGGGGATGGGGCGCGGCTCGTCGTCGGCGATCTCGGAGGTAGTGGATGCGTCGGTCTGCAGACTGCCGCCGCGATGCAGCCAATGCGCGAGTTCGATCAGCCATTCGCTGCGCTCGGCGTAGGGCGCATTCATGTCCGCGATCGCGAGCAGCGCATCGAGTTGATGGCCGCCGTTGCGCGAGGCACGCCATTTTTTCAGGAACGTGTTGAGGGAACGAAGCATGGGTCAGGGCGTGTCGAGCATGGTGGGCGGTGGGGGCGGGCGAACGAACGGTGCGCTCGCCTGTGCCCCCGGCACTGTTCCTAGCCGCTCACCCCGCGAGCTGTGTCCGCCGATGCACCGGTCGACGCAGGCAGCGGGCACGGCACTGTGACGGGCTGCACGTTGGCCGGTGCCGTCGCACCTTTCTTTGCTGACGCTGACGTTGAAGCAGACGCAACACGCGGTTGCGGCGCAGCCGCAAGCGCACCGACGGCCGTGGCGATCTGCGCGGACATGTCTTGCACCGCGCGCCGGTGACCGTCGACGAGCGCGTCGTAGCCACCCGTCACCGGTTCGCTGATCACACTGCGGCAGGTCATCACGGCCTGCGTGCGCACCGCGCGCACGCTCCACACCGCGTCGATCAGCGCATGCGAACCGGGCCACGATTCGAAGCGCTGCACGTTCACGCTGACGCGGTACACGGGCACGCCGTCGGGATAGGCGGTGCCGGCTACGTCGATGGTGCCGAGCCGTTGCGTCAGATCGACCGATAGCGCACGCCGGATCTCGTCGCCGGGCAGCGAGGCCCAGCGCGTCTGCTCGAGCACGTCGACCTGGTTCGCGCCGCTCTGCACGACGAACGACGTTTTCGCGACCTGCGCCGGCACATCGACGGGCGGTACTTCGATCAGAAACTGCGCGTGCGTCGCGCTGCGAGCGGGCGCCGTGGTCGCGTCGGAGCCGAGCGTATAGAAGCGGCTTGGCGGCGACGAACAGCCGGCGAGCGCTACCAGTCCGGCACACACCGCGATACCGCCGACCGTACGCAGCGAACGTGACGAACTCGAGAACAGGCCGGGAAGCCAGGTTTGCGTCATGGTTTATCTCCTGGTTTGCCGCGCAACAGCGATTCGGGATGACGCTCCAGATAATCCGACAGCGCGTTCAGCGACTGCAGCGTGCGGGTCAGTTCCTGCAACGCCTGGTGCACGTCGGACTGCAATGGCGAATCCTGCTGCAGCGTTGCCTCTGCCGAACTGAAGGTGTGCTTCGCGGCCGACAGCGTGTCGCGCGCCTCAGGCACCACTTCGGTGTTGAGTCGCGAGAACAACTGGTCGGCGTTTTTCAGCGAGCTGTTCAGATTCGTGCCGATCTCATCGAACGGTATCTTGTCGAGCTTCTTCGCGATATCGGCGACCTGCAGTTGCAGTTCATCGAGCGTGTTCGGAATGGTCGGTATCTCGACCGGATCGCGCGACACGTCGATGGTGGCAGGCGCAACCTTCGGGAACAGATCGAGTGCCACGTACAGCTGGCTCGTGATCAGGTTACCCGTGCGCAACTGGCCGCGCAGTCCGTGCTGCACGAGACGCTGCAACAGATCGCGGCTCGCCGGTGTGCCCGCCGCGGGCACGGTGCCGCCCGCGCGCTTGCTCAAGCGGTCCGGATACAGGTTCATCGTGACCGGCATCGTGAAGTTGCGCGCCTTCGGATCGTATTCGACGCCGATCGCGGTCACCTGGCCGAGCACGATGCCGCGGAAGTCGACCTGTGCACCCACCGACAGCCCGCGCAGCGACTGGTTGAAGTTCATCACGACACGCACCGGCGGGCCGTCCGGCTCGCGCATGGCGTCGGCTTCGTCGGCGCCGAGGCGGAACGTGGCGTTGTCGACTGCCTGCTGGCCGATCGGTTGCCCCGACGGCGACTGGAACGCGAGGCCGCCGGTAATCACGGTCGCGAGCGACTGCGTGTTCAGCGTGAAGCCGCTCGAATCGAGCCGCAGATCGACACCGCTCGCATGCCACCAGCGCGAATTCGTGCCGACGTATTGATCGTACGGCGCGCTGACGAATACCTGGATCGTGACGCCGGTGCCTTCCTTGTCGAGCGAGAAGCCGACCACCTGACCCACCTGCACACGCCGGTAGTAAACCGGCGAACCGATGTCGATCGAGCCGAGCGATTCGCCACGCAACGTGAAGCGGTGGCCGCGCTGATCGCCGGTGACAGGCGGCGGCGTTTCGAGGCCGGTATAGAGCTTCTGCGTGTCCTGCGAGTGACCCGCATCGACACCGATGTAAGCGCCGGAAAGCAGCGTATTGAGGCCCGAGACGCCGCTCGTGCCGACCCGCGGACGCACGACCCAGAAACGCGTGTCCTTCACCGCGAAGTCTTCGGCTTCCTTGGTGAGTTGCACGACGACTTCGACCTGCGTGTGATTGTTGATCAGCTTGATCGTTTTCACTTCGCCGATGTCGACGTCCTTGTACTTGACCTTGGTCTTGCCGGGCTCGAGCCCTTCGGCGGAGCTGAACAGGATCGAGATGGTCGGCCCGCGGTCGACGACCGACTTGACGACGAGCGCGATGCCGATCAGCGCGGCGATCAGCGGAATGACCCAGACGAGCGACGGTAACCAGGTCCGGCGCGGTTCGATGTCGGGCTCAGGCAGGTCGGGCGGAACGATGGGGCCTTGCGGGCTAGTCATGGTTGGGGTCCTGAGCGGTAGTTCCGGTACGGCGTTTGGCGGCGTTAGCGTTGGTGTTGTCGGGCCGTTTTGCGTTATCGATGTGGTCCCAGATGAGACGCGGATCGAACTGCATCGAGGCCAGCATCGTCAGGATCACGACCGAGCCGAACGCCAGTGCGCCCGGCCCCGCGGTGATCACGGCAAGCGACTTGAAGCGCACGAGCGCGACCGTCAGCGTAATCACGAATACGTCGAGCATCGACCACCGGCCGATGCGCTCGACGATCCGGTACAGCTTGGTGCGCTCGTGCGGCCGCCAGGTGGAGCGGCGCTGCGCGGTGACGGTGAGCAGCAGCAGCACCGACAGCTTCAGCATCGGCACGAGAATGCTCGCGACGAACACGATGACGGCAAGCGGCCAGTCGCCCGAGGTCCAGAAGAAGACCACGCCGCTCATGATCGTGTCGTCCTCGGAGCCGACGAGCGACGAGGTGTGCATGATCGGCAGCAGGTTCGCCGGAATATACAGCAACGCGGCGGCGATCAGCAGCGCCCACGTGCGCATCAGGCTATCGGGGTTGCGCCGGTGCAGGACCGCGCCGCAACGCGGGCAGTGTTGCGGGACCACCGAGCGCACGCGCTGCGACACGCGTCCACACGCGTGACAGGCGACCAGACCGGCGCGCGACGCCGTGAGGTATTTCATCGGCGGCTCATCCCTGGCGCGGCGTGGCCGGCGCGGGTGCGCTGGCCGGGTTGTTTGCCACTGCGGGCAGCCCTGGACGACCCGGATGGGCCGGCCGTTTGCGGCGCGGCGCGGGACGCGCGCGCAGATCGTCGACGACGTCCCACAGCGTGCGTGGGTCGAATGTGACGACGACGGCGAGCATCAGCGTCAACGCACCGAACGCGAATAGCGCGGCCTCGGGCATCACGCGCGCGAGGCTCACCATCTTCACGATCGTCACCAGTACGCCGAGCATGAACACTTCGATCATGCCCCACGGCCGCACGAACTGGATCGCGCGCAGCACCAGGTTGAAGCCTGGCGGCACATGGCCCCGGCGCACCGGGATGAGGATGTAGAGCAGTGCGACGAGTTCGGTGAGCGGAAACAGCGTCGTCGCGCAGAACACGATGACGGCCACGATCTCCATGTTTTCGTCCCACAGCGCGACGAGCGCGCCGAACAGGCTCGTCTGCGACGTGATGCCGTTGGTTTCGAGTTCGACGATCGGAAAGCCCTGCGCGATCAGGAACGTGATCAGCGCGGCAATGGTCAGTGCCGTGATGCTGTCGAGCCGGCCCGAGACGCCCCGGTACAGTGTTGCCCCGCAGCGTGGACAGCGTGCGGTGGCGCGGCCGGATAACCGCGGTTTGCGAAACAGTGTGTCGCACTCGTGGCACGCAATCAGGTGTTGGTCATGTTCCATGCGGGCTGAAAGGCAAACGACGTGAATGGGGACACGCGCTGCCGGGATCTCCGGCAAGCAGTGGGGCAATAGTACCAAACGCGCCTGTGGCGGGCATTTGCGGCGGGTGAGCGAAACTTTTCTGCTGGCCCTCCTTCAGTAATTTTGCAGACCGACCCGGTTCGGACAGTGGACCTCCCTCATCGTTCCAGTTCCGCTGCGGCTTGCCGGACGCCGCTACGGCGGCGTTTTTGGTACATACCGGCTTTTACGGCTTGCGGTAGCATGGCGGCCTTAGTGCACGTTGCGTGCCTGACCCATGCGTCGCGCATCGGGAATAACAGTACCTGCTGAATCGTTTAACTCTTTTAGCCTGCCTCGAGCCGCCATGCCTCACGACCCTTCATTCGCCTCACGCGAGTCGTATACGCGCACAGCGATTGCGTTTCACTGGCTGATTGCGCTGCTTATCGTCTGCGGTTTCGCGCTCGGCTGGGTAATGACCGATATCCCCGGTTTCACGCCGACCAAGCTGCGCTATTTCTCGTGGCATAAATGGATCGGTGTGACGGTGTTCGCGCTGGCCGTGCTGCGCATCCTGTGGCGCGCAACCCATGCAGCGCCCCCGCTGCCGCGCGAGACGCCGATGTGGCAGCGCGGTGCCGCGCACGCGGTGCACGGGCTGCTCTATGTGCTGATGGTGGCGATTCCGGTGTCGGGTTATCTGTACAGCTCGGCGGCAAACGTGCCGGTCGTGTATCTCGGCCTGATACCGTTGCCCCGGCTGATCGCCCCCGATCCCACTTTGAAGGTTCTGCTGAAAACGGTCCACGTGACGTTGAATTACGGACTGCTCGCACTCGTGGTGATGCACGTTGGCGCGGCGCTCAAACATCAATGGCTGGACCGCGACGGGCTGTTGTCGCGGATGATCCCTTTCCTCAAATAAGGACGACCATGAAGGTTTCGTTTTATCGATACATGCTCGCGGCGTTTGCCGCCGCGTCATTGACCGCTGCCGGCAGCGCGTATGCGCAGGTCGACGTGACGAAGAGCACGATCACCGCGATCTCGACGCAGATGAACGTGCCGGTGGAAGGCAAGTTCACTAAATTCACCGCCCAGGTATCGTTCGATCCGGCCAAGCCGGCGGCGGGCAGTGCGCAGTTCACGATCGACGTCGGCAGCTACGATCTCGGCGACGCGTCTTACAACGACCAGGTGCGCGGTAAGGACTGGTTCGACACGAAGACCTATCCGAGCGCGACGTTCGTTTCCAGCGCGATCGCGGCGGCCGGCGGTAACCAGTTCAAGGTGACCGGCAAGCTGACCATCAAGGGCAAGTCGCAGACCGTCGTCGTACCCGTGACGGTCACGCAGCAGGGCGCGACGCAGACCTTCGACGGTTCGCTGCCGATCAAGCGTTCGCAGTTCGACATCGGGACGGGCGAGTGGAAGGACACGTCGGTGGTCGCCGACGCGGTGACGATCAAGTTTCACATCGTCGCGGCACATAAGTAAGCGCAGTCGTTTGCTATAACCGAAAGCACCGCACTACACGCGGTGCGCTTTCATCAAAGAAGGAGCATCACTTGAAAAAGACCCTCTTGATCGCTGCTGGCGCACTCGCGGCGTCGCTGTCGTTTGGCGCATTTGCTGCTGATACCTATCAGCTCGATCCGTCGCATACCGCCCCGAGTTTCGAGGCCGATCACTTCGGTGGCCTGTCGGTGTGGCGCGGCAAGTTCACGAAGAGCTCGGGCACGGTCACGCTCGATCGCGCGGCGAAGACCGGCACGGTTGACGTAACGGTCGACCTCTCGTCGGTGCAGATCGGCAATGCCAAGCTCGACGCCGAACTGGTCAGCGACAAGTTCTTCGACGTCGCGAAATTCCCGACGGCAACTTACAAGGGCACGCAGATCCGCTTCGACGGCGACAAGCCTGTCGAAGTGATCGGCGCGCTGACACTGCATGGTGTGACCAAGCCGCTGAACCTCGAGATCGATTCGTTCAAGTGCATCCAGCATCCGATGCTCAAGCGCGAAGTGTGCGGCGTCGAAGCGGAAGGCACGTTTAACCGCGACGACTTCGGTGTCGACTACGGTAAGACGTACGGTTTCAAGATGGCAACGAAGCTGCACATTCAGGCTGAAGGCATCAAGCAGTAAGTCGCAGGACGGTTTTGTGTAGAAACCGCTTCGAGCGCTGCGGCGCCGAAGCGGTTTTTTTATGGCCTCGCCGGAGACGGGCGGATACAAGGAAGTACTCGCGCAGCTTTAATTTTTGCGGTAAATAGTGCGTTGACGCCCGACTGTTGTGCGTGCAACCAGTCGCGGCCCGCGAGGCGATCTTGACCGCCCGCATTACATAATTCGCGCGCGACGGAGATCTGCATGAGTGCAACGACAGCAGCAAACCCTGCGGCGGTGCGCCGCGGCACGTGGCGCGCGGTGGTCGCCGCGTCGATCGGCAACGCGCTGGAGTGGTTCGACCTCGTGGTGTACGGTTTTTTCGCCGTCATCATCTCGAAGCTTTTCTTTCCGACCGGCAACGACACGGTCTCGCTGCTGCTCACGCTCGGCACGTTCGGCGTGTCGTTCGTCATGCGCCCGCTCGGTGCGATCGTGCTGGGCGCGTACGCGGACCGCGTCGGCCGCAAGGCGGCGCTCACGCTGTCCATCCTGCTGATGATGATCGGCACGCTGATCATCGCCATCCTTCCGACCTACGAGACCATCGGCGTCGCCGCTCCGTTGATCCTCGTCGCCGCACGGCTGATGCAGGGTTTTTCCGCGGGCGGCGAGTTCGGCAGCGCGACTGCGTTTCTGGCCGAGCACGTGCCGGGAAGGCGCGGATTTTTCGCGAGCTGGCAGGTCGCGAGCCAGGGGCTGACCACCTTGCTCGCAGCCGGATTCGGCGCGGTGCTGACCGGTGAACTGTCGCCGGAACAGATGGCTTCATGGGGCTGGCGCGTGCCGTTCTTCTTCGGGCTGCTGATCGGCCCGGTCGCGTGGTACATCCGCACGAAGCTCGACGAAACGCCCGAATTTCTCGCTGCCGAGACCACCGATACCCCGTTGCGCGACACGTTCGCGAGTCAGAAGCTGCGGCTTCTCATCGCGATCGGGATCGTGGTGCTCGGCACCGTGTCGACGTATCTGGTGCTGTTCATGCCGACGTATGGCGTCAAGCAGCTGGGGCTCGCGCCGTCGGTGGCGTTCCAGGCGATCGCGTTGACCGGTGTGATCCAGCTCGTGTTTTCGCCGCTGGTCGGACATCTGTCGGATCGCTATGGACGCACGTCGATCATGCTGATATCGGCGGTACTGCTGCTCGTGCTGATCTATCCGGCGTTCGCGTGGCTCGTCGCGAATCCGACCTTCGGTGCGCTGATCGTCGTGCAGGTCGTGCTCGGTTTTC
This sequence comes from Paraburkholderia sp. CHISQ3, assembly GCF_030464945.1. NCBI lineage: Bacteria > Pseudomonadati > Pseudomonadota > Betaproteobacteria > Burkholderiales > Burkholderiaceae > Paraburkholderia > Paraburkholderia sp. CHISQ3. The sequence continues at coordinate 619,384 of NZ_JALPRG010000001.1, read as the reverse complement.
TGATGACCGGTTACTTCGCGGCACTGCCCGGCCTGCTGTCGGAAATCTTCCCGGTGCAGACGCGCACAACCGGCATGTCGCTCGCGTATAACATCGCGGTGACGATCTTCGGCGGGTTCGGGCCGTTCATCATCGCGTGGCTGATTCGCGCAGCCGATACGAAAGTTGCGCCGAGCTTCTATATGATCTTTGCTGCGCTGGTGAGTCTGGTTGCGCTGATTGCTGCGCGGCGCAAGCTGGGATTCAGCTAGTCGGGCAGGGCGCCGTAAACGACAAAGGCCGGTTCGAATGAACCGGCCTTTGCGTTTTAGCCTTGCAGCCTCAGATAGATCGCATCGCAGCGCTTAAACCTGCGCACCCGCATTCGGATCGTTCGGATCGTGGCTTTCCTTCTTTTCCTTCAGCAGATCTTCCCGCTTCACGCCGAGCCACATCGCGAGCGCAGCGGCAACGAACACCGACGAATAGATACCGAACAGAATACCGACCGTCAGCGCCAGCGCGAAGTAGTGCAGCGTCGGACCGCCAAACAGGAACATCGACAGCACCATCATCTGCGTACTGCCGTGAGTGATGATCGTGCGCGACATCGTGCTGGTGATTGCGTGGTTGATGACTTCGACCACGGTCATCTTGCGTTCGCGGCGGAAGGTCTCGCGAATCCGGTCGAAGATAACGACCGATTCGTTCACCGAGTAGCCGAGCACCGCCAGCACCGCGGCGAGCACCGACAACGAGAACTCCCACTGGAAAAACGCGAAGAAGCCGAGAATGATCACCACGTCGTGCAGGTTGGCGATCACGCCGGCCACCGCGTACTTCCACTCGAAGCGGAACGACAGGTACAGCACGATGCCGATGACCACGCAGGCGAGCGCGAGCAGGCCGTCGGTGGCGAGTTCCTTGCCGACCTGCGGGCCGACGAACTGCACACTGCGCAACTCTGCCTGCGCGTCGGCGCCCTTCAGGGCGCCCATCACCTGGTCGCTCTGTTGCGCGGACGTGAGGCCCTGCTTGGCCGGCAGGCGGATCAGGATGTCGCGCGAGGTGCCGAAGTTCTGCACCTGCGCGTCGGCGTAACCGAGCTTGCCGAGCGTAGCGCGCACGGGTTCGAGCACGACCGCCTGCGGATACTGCACCTCGATCACAGTGCCGCCGGTGAATTCCACCGACAGATGCAGCCCGCGATGCAGCAGGAAGAACACGGCAGCGGCGAACGTGAGCAGCGAGATCGTGTTGAACAGCAACGCCCGCTGCATAAGCGGCAGGTCTTTACGGATGCGGAAAAATTCCATGGTGTGTTTCTCCGGGACTCAGCGGGACGAGCCCGGTTTGCGCGGCGTACTGCCCGCGTCGCGACGGCGTACAACCGGCTTGCCGGGGCGTGCCGGTGTTTTTGCCTTGCCGGCGGTGGCGGTAGCACTGATTGCCTGCGCGGTGCTGGTGTCGGCGTCGCTGTTTTCCAGGTACGCAGCGGCACCGTCGACGGCGACCGCATCGGGACGCCATACCTGGCCGATTGCAAGCGACTTCAGTTTCTTCTTGCCGCCGTACCAGAGGTTCACGAGACCGCGCGAGAAGAACACCGCCGAGAACATCGACGTGATGATGCCGATACAGTGCACGACAGCGAAGCCGCGTACCGGACCCGTACCGAACGCGAGCAGCGCGAGACCGGCAATCAGCGTCGTCACGTTCGAGTCGAGAATCGTCGCCCAGGCATGCGCATAGCCGTTCTGGATAGCCAGTTGCGGCGGCGCGCCGTGGCGCAGTTCTTCGCGCACGCGTTCGTTGATCAGCACGTTCGCGTCGATCGCCATACCGAGCGCGAGCGCGATAGCGGCGATACCGGGCAGTGTTAGCGTGGCCTGCAGCATCGACAGCACGGCGACCAGCAGCAGCAGGTTCACCGACAGGCCGATCACCGAGATCACGCCGAACAGCATGTAGTACGCGATCATGAACACGGCGATCGCGGCAAAGCCCCAGACCACCGAGTGGAAGCCCTTGCGGATGTTGTCGGCGCCGAGGCTCGGGCCGATCGTGCGTTCTTCGATGATGTCCATCGGAGCCGCGAGCGAACCGGCGCGCAGCAGCAGCGCGAGATCGGTGGCGGCTTGCGGCGTGGGCTGGCCGGTGATCTGGAAGCGGTCGCCGAGTTCGGACTGGATCGTCGCGACCGTCAGCACTTCGCCCTTGTTTTTCTCGAACAACACCATCGCCATCGGTTTGCCGATGTTGTCGCGCGACACGCTGCGAATCGCACGGCCACCTGCGGAGTCGAGACGGATATTGACCGACGGCCGTTGATGTTCGTCGAAGCCTGCTGACGCGTCGATGATGCGATCGCCGGTGAAGATCACCTGTTTGCGCAGCAGCACCGGTACCTGGTTGCCTTGCGTGAACAGTTCGTCGCCCGGCGGCACCGGGTCGCCCGGATTCGGATGCAGGTTGACCGGATCGGCGAGGCGCGCTTCGAGCGTCGCCGTACGACCGATGATGTCCTTCGCCTTGGCCGTATCCTGCACACCCGGCAGTTCGACGACGATGCGGTCCGAGCCTTGTTGCTGGATCACCGGTTCCGACACGCCGAGTTCGTTCACGCGGTTATGCAGCGTCGTGATGTTCTGCTTGAGCGCGGCGTCCTGCACCGTTTTCTGCACGGCCGGCGAGAAGGTCCCCACCACCTGGTAGCCGCCGCTTGCAGCCGGCTGCGTGACCCACTGGAGTTCGCTGACGCCCTTGGCAAGTTGCGCGCTGGCGCTGTCGGCGACGCTCTGGTCGCTGAAATTCACCACCACCGATTGATTGACGCGGTTCACACCGCCGTCGCGGATGTTGTTGTCGCGCAGCAGCGTGCGCGCATCCGATGCATCGGAGTCGAGTTTCTTGTTCAGTGCGCCGGCCATGTCGACCTGCAGCAGGAAGTGCACCCCGCCGCGCAGATCGAGACCGAGATACATCGGCAGTGCGTGCAGCGCGGTGAGCCAGTGCGGCGACGCGCTTTGCAGGTTCAGGGCGACGATGAACTGCGGATCGCTCGGATCGCTGTTCAGCGTCTTCTGCAGCAAGTCCTTCACGCGCAGCTGCGTGTCGGTATCGCCGACGCGCACGCGGATGTTGGCGTTGGCCACCGCGTTGTCGAACGTGACTTCGTCAGGCTTGATCTGGTTCGCGGCGAGCGCGGCTTCGACCTGTGCGAGCGTGCCTGAATCGAGCTTGACCGTTGCCTTGCCGCTCAGCACCTGTACCGCGGGCGCCTCGCCGAAGAAGTTGGGCAATGTGTACACGAGGCCGATGACGAGTGCCACCAGCATCACGACATATTTCCAGAGGGGGTAACGATTCATGGGGGTGGTCCAACGGGAAGGTTGGCTTGGAAGTGCAGCGTCCGGCGGTGGGCGCGGCGGTGAAGCATCGATGACGATCGTGCTTCACGCACCTGCCGGGCTGGCCGGACGCGGAGGAGAGCCGTCTTACAGCGACTTGATCGTGCCCTTCGGGAGAATCGTGGTCACCGATGCCTTTTGCACGGTGATCTCCGTACCTTCGGAGACTTCGACGCCGACGTATGCGTCGCCGACCTTCGTCACCTTGCCGACGATGCCGCCGTTCGTCACGACCTCATCGCCCTTCGCCATCTCGGCCAGCATGTTGCGATGCTCCTTCTGGCGCTTCATTTGCGGGCGAATCATGATGAAGTACAGCACGCCGAACATCAGGATCAGCGGCAGGAAGCTCATCAGACTCGATTCTGTGCCACCTGTGCCTTGAGCGAAGGCGTTGGAAATGAACGACACGTTGGTCTCTCCGTTATAACGATCAAAAAAATCAGCCGGTCATTCTACCACCGGCACTTCACGCGACGGCACGCCCAAATGGGCTTTGCGATCAAGCTGTTACCACCGACGGCAGCAGCCTGGGCCAATTGCGAAAGGCTATTGTAATGTTTTGCGCGCAGATGGCGAGGCGGCAGCAGCCGATGCCTCCTCGACGCCGCGCGCGCGATTCTCGTCAAAGGCGATCCGGAAAGCATCGAAGGTGTGGGTTTCGATGGCGCTGCGAATCTCGGCCATCAGTTCGAGGTAGTAGTGCAGGTTGTGGATCGTGTTCAACTGCGCGCCGAGAATTTCGCCCACGCGGTGCAGATGGTGCAGATAGCCGCGCGAGAAGTTGCGGCAGGTATAGCAGCCGCATTGTTCGTCGAGCGGGCGCAGCGAATTGCGATGCGTGGCGTTGCGGATCTTGATGTCGCCGAAACGCGTGAACAGCCAGCCGTTGCGCGCATTGCGCGTCGGCATCACGCAATCGAACATGTCGACGCCGGCCGCCACGCCGGCAACCAGGTCTTCCGGCGTACCGACGCCCATCAGGTAATGCGGTTTGTGCGCGGGCAGCTTCGGACCGATGTGGTTGAGCACGCGCATCATGTCTTCCTTCGGTTCGCCGACCGACAGCCCGCCTATTGCGAGGCCATGAAAGTCCATCTCGGCGAGACCCGCGAGCGACTCGTCGCGCAGGTCTTCGAACATGCCGCCCTGCACGATGCCGAACAGCGCGTTCGGATTGTCGAGCCGCCTGAATTCATCGATTGAACGCTGGGCCCAGCGCATCGACATACGCATTGAGTCCGCGGCGTCCTGGTGCGAGGTCGGCACGCCGTTGGTCGCGTACGGCGTGCATTCGTCGAACTGCATCACGACGTCCGAGTTCAGCACCTTCTGCACCTGCATCGATACTTCCGGCGACAGAAATAGCTTGTCGCCGTTGATCGGCGAGGCGAACGTGACACCGTCTTCGGTGATCTTGCGCAGATCGCCCAGCGAGAAGACCTGGAAGCCACCCGAATCGGTGAGGATCGGCCGCTTCCAGCCCATGAAGCCGTGCAGGCCGCCGTGCGCGGCGATCGTTTCGAGGCCGGGACGCAGCCACAGGTGAAACGTATTGCCGAGGATGATCTGCGCGCGGATTTCTTCGAGCTCGCGCGGCTGGATCGCCTTGACCGTACCGTAGGTGCCGACCGGCATGAAGATCGGCGTTTCGACGACGCCGTGATTCAGCGTCAGCCGGCCGCGGCGCGCGGCGCCGTCGGTGGTGAGCAGTTCGAACGCGAGGCCGTCTTGCGGTGGCGTGTGCGTGTCGCCGGCGGTGGGCGTGGGGCGAGCGTCGGTCATGGATTGCTCCTGTGCTGCGGGAATACGGTTTTGCATGGGACTGAAGTTAGCTTTGCGCTGAGTTTTGCACTGTGTCGTCGCGGGTCAGCAGCATCGCGTCGCCGTAACTGAAGAAGCGATAGCGCTCCTCGATCGCATGACGATACGCCGCGCGAATCGTCTCGATGCCCGCGAACGCGGACACGAGCATCAGCAGCGTCGACTTCGGCAAATGAAAATTCGTCACGAGCCGGTCGACCACGCGAAAACGATAGCCTGGTGTGATGAAGATATCGGTCTCGGCACTGGTCGCCGCGAGCGGCCGGCCGGCGGCTTCGGCGTCGCGCGCCGCGGCTTCGAGCGCGCGCATCGATGTCGTGCCGACCGCGATCACGCGATTGCCGCGCCGGCGCGTGGCTTCGATCTGCTCGACGAGTGTTTGCGGCAGTGCGTACCACTCGCTGTGCATCTTGTGTTCAGAGAGATTCTCGACCCGCACCGGCTGGAACGTGCCCGCGCCGACATGCAGCGTCAGCGTCGCGCGTTCGACGCCACGCTCGTCGAGCCGCGCGAGCAGCGCGTCGTCGAAATGCAGGCCCGCGGTCGGCGCGGCAACCGCGCCGGGGTTCTGCGCGAAGACGGTCTGGTAGCGGGTTTCGTCGGTTGCGTCCGGATCGTGCTCGATATACGGCGGCAGCGGCAGGCGGCCGTACTGCTCGATCAACGTCAGGCAGTCGGCGGGAAAGTGCAGCGTGTAGAACGGCTCGACGCGTTCACCGACGGTGACGTCGAACGCATCGGCAAGACGCAACGTCGTGCCCGCTACCGGGGTCTTGCTCGCGCGAATCTGCGCGAGCGCGGTACGCTCGCCGGTCAGCCGTTCGATCAGCACCTCGATCTTGCCGCCGCTGGCCTTCTGGCCGAGAAAGCGTGCCTTCAGCACTTTGGTATCGTTGAAGACCAGCAGGTCGCCGGGCGCGATGCAATTGGGCAACTCGGCGAAACCGCGGTCGGTGAAATGGGCCGGCGTGCGCGTGCCGTCCACCTCGAGGAGGCGGCTTGCGCTGCGCTCGGGCAACGCGGTTTGCGCGATCAACTCGGGCGGTAACGCGAAATCGAAATCGGAAAGCGTGAACATGCGGACTGAACGGATACGGAACGAGAAACTGGAGAGCGGATCGGGCCGCCGCGAGGCGGCGAGCGGCTATGATTGCGGGACGTTGTCACCGCGGCGGCAGCGGTGACTGCAACCCGGCCTGCGCCGCTGCAAGGCGGCCGCTGGAGCCGTTGAACCCGTTGAAAGCCGATATTGTACTTGCGAAGCGACTCATGCCCTTGTCCGAACGCCGTCCGCCTGCCGAACCCGACGATGCGAATGCCGAGCCGCCGCGCCGCGCGCCGCGCGGCAGGAAGGCGAGCGGCGCGTCCGCGGCGGACGCGCGCGGCGCCGATACGGCCGGTGCATCCGGTGCATCCGGCGTAGCCGATACGAAAAAGCCCGCGCTAGTCAAAACCGCCGACAAGCTCGCGAAGCTCGGGCTGACGCGCGACATCGATCTCGTGCTGCATCTGCCGATGCGTTACGAAGACGAAACCACCCTGACGCCGATCGGCGAACTGCTGCCGGGCGGCGTCGCGCAAACCGAAGGCGTCGTGTTCGACAACGAGATCGCGTATCGTCCGCGGCGCCAGTTGCTCGTCAAACTGCGCGACGACACCGGCGACGAACTCGTGCTGCGCTTTCTCAACTTCTACGGCTCGCAGGTCACGCAGATGGCGATCGGCAAGCGGCTCCGCGTACGTGGCGATGTGCGCGGCGGTTTCTTCGGTATGGAGATGGTGCACCCGGCCGTGCGTCCGGTCGAAGAGGGCGCGCCGCTGCCGCAGGCGTTGACGCCCGTGTATCCGAGCACGGCAGGCGTGACCCAGGCCTACCTGCGCAAGGCAATCGATAACGCGCTGACCCGTACCGCGTTGCCCGAGCTGCTACCCGAACCGGTCGCACGCGCCTACATGGACCCGCTCGGTGTGCCGCCGCTGATGGACGCGGTGCGTACGCTGCATCACCCGGCCGTCGATGCCGACGAAACCGCGTTGATAGACGGCACGCATCCGGCGTGGCTGCGTATCAAGTTCGAGGAACTGCTTGCGCAGCAACTGTCGCTCAAGCGCGCGCACGAAGAGCGCCGCACGCGTGCGGCACCGGTCATGCCGCGAGCTGCAGCGAACGATGAGGCATCGCTATACGCGCGGCTTTCCGCTGCATTGCCGTTCGGCCTGACGGGCGCACAGCAGCGTGTGGTCGGGGAGATCGGACACGAACTGACGCTGTCGCATCCGATGCAGCGGCTGCTGCAAGGCGATGTGGGCAGCGGCAAGACCGTAGTGGCGGCGCTCGCTGCCGCACAGGCAATCGATGCCGGCTACCAGGCCGCGCTGATGGCGCCGACCGAAATCCTCGCCGAGCAGCACGCCCGCAAGCTGCGCGGCTGGCTCGAACCGCTCGGCGTGCAGGTAGCGTGGCTCGCCGGCAGCCTGAAGGCCAAGGACAAGCGCGCCGCGCTCGAAGCGGCTGCGCTCGGCACGGCGCAGCTCGTCATCGGCACGCACGCCATCATTCAGGACGCGGTCGAATTCGCGCGGCTCGGTCTCGTGATCGTCGATGAGCAGCATCGTTTCGGCGTCGCGCAGCGGCTGGCGCTGCGCGCGAAGGCGCTCAACGCCGCAGATGGCGCACGCGACTTCCAGCCGCATCAACTGATGATGTCCGCAACACCGATCCCCCGCACACTGGCGATGACCTACTACGCCGATCTCGACGTCTCGACGATCGACGAGCTGCCGCCCGGCCGCACACCGGTCCTCACAAAACTCGTCGCCGACGGACGTCGCGAGGAAGTGATCGGCCGGGTGCGCGAAGCGGCGCTGACGGGGCGTCAGGTTTACTGGGTCTGCCCGCTGATCGAGGAAAGCGAGACGCTGCAGTTGCAAACCGCCGTGGAAACCTATGAAACGCTGGTCGCGGCGCTGCCCGAACTGAAGGTCGGGCTCGTACACGGCCGGCTCGCGCCAGCCGAGAAAGCGGCTGTGATGGAAGCGTTCACGCGCAACGAAGTCCAGTTGCTGGTGGCGACGACCGTGATCGAGGTCGGCGTCGATGTGCCGAATGCGTCGTTGATGGTGATCGAGCACGCGGAGCGCTTCGGTCTGGCGCAGCTGCATCAGTTACGCGGCCGGGTGGGGCGCGGCAGCGCGGCATCGGTCTGCGTGCTGATGTACACGGGGCCGCTGTCGCAGACTGCGCGCTCGCGCCTGCAGACGATGCGCGAAACCACCGACGGCTTCGAAATCGCGCGTCGCGACCTGGAGATTCGCGGTCCCGGCGAATTTCTTGGCGCCCGGCAGTCGGGCGCCGCGATGTTGCGGTTCGCCGATCTGGAACAGGACGGCTGGCTGATCGAGCCGGCGCGGGAGGCTGCTGCGCGGTTGCTCGACAGTTATCCGGAGGCGGTAACCCAACATCTGGCGCGCTGGCTCGGCGCGCGGGAGCAGTATCTGAAGGCTTAGCGGGAGCGGGTTCCCGGGGCATATCCGGGCATCTCCAGGCGCCCAAATATGCTGATCCGACGATGAAGTTGGCGAATTGGCCCCATGGGTGTATAACAGAAACCTATCGACTTCACTATATTGATTGGTCCCCAATGACGCTCACTGAATTGAAATACATCGTCGCGGTTGCCCGCGAACGGCATTTTGGCCGTGCCGCCGAGGCGTGTTTCGTCAGCCAGCCGACCTTGTCGGTGGCGATCAAGAAGCTCGAGGACGAGCTGAACGTGCAGATCTTCGAGCGCGGCACGAGCGAAGTCAGCGTGACGCCGATCGGTGAGCAGATCGTCACGCAGGCGCAGCGCGTGCTCGAACAGACGCTCGCGATCAAGGAGATTGCGAAGCAGGGCAAGGACCCGCTGGTCGGGCCGTTGCGGCTCGGCGTGATCTATACGATCGGGCCGTATCTGCTGCCTACACTCGTCAAGCAGATGATCCAGCGCTTCCCGCAGATGCCGCTGATGCTGCAGGAAAACTACACGCTCAAGCTGATCGAACTGCTCAAGCAGGGTGAGATCGACGTCGCGATCATGGCGCTGCCGTTTCCCGAAACTGGTCTGATGCTGCGGCCGCTGTATGACGAACCGTTCGTCGTCGCGCTGCCGTCCGGCCACGCATGGGAAAAGCGCGCCAAGATCGACGCCAGCGACCTTAAGCAGGAAACGATGCTGCTGCTCGGCAGCGGCCATTGTTTCCGCGACCACGTGCTCGGCGTGTGCCCGGAGCTGATGCGTTTTTCGCAGAACGCCGACGGCATCCAGAAGACCTTCGAAGGATCGTCGCTGGAAACGATCCGGCATATGGTGGCGAGCGGCGTCGGCATCACCGTGCTGCCGCGCATGTCGGTGCACGAAGTGAAGCCGCATGCCGGCGGCGTCGACTCCGGGTTGCTGTCCTACGTGGCGTTCGACGATCCGGTGCCGGATCGCCGGGTCGTGCTGGCGTGGCGCAAGAGCTTCACACGGATGCCCGCCATCGAGGCTATTAGCGATGCCATCGCGGCGTGCAATCTTGCGGGCGTCGCGAAACTCGATCTGCCGGTTGCGGTGAACTGACGCCGGGCACTGCGCACGGGGCGGCGCGGGGCGACAAACCCGCGGCGCCCCGCCCGGCGCAGGACAACCCCTCGCCGCAGCCCCTATTGAATAGATAAAATTAATCAAACAACGATATTCGATAGTATTTGTTATAGTGTCCTCCATGGATCAACCGATCCCCAGCCCCTGGAGGAACTCATGACGCAGCCTCAATCGCAACAGCCCCAATCCTCGCGCCCGCAAACCCAGCCGGCCGCCAGCTTTGCCGCGACGCTGTCCGGTGCACGCACGGTGGCGCTGTCACTGCTGGTCGACCGTGCGCTGTCTGCCTGAATGGCCTGAGCCGCGCCCGCTGCCGTTACGCCCCGCTTCTTTCAAGACCCGATACCCGATACCCAGGAGTTCAGGATGTCCGAACGCAAACTCACCACGGCGGCCGGCGCGCCCGTCGCCGATAACCAGAATTCGTTGACCGCCGGCGTACGTGGCCCGGTCGCATTGCAGGACGTGTGGTTGCTCGAAAAACTCGCGCACTTCGATCGCGAGGTGATTCCCGAGCGCCGTGTGCACGCGAAGGGTTCGGGTGCGTTCGGTACGTTAAAGGTCACGCACGACATCTCGCGTTTCACGAAGGCGCAGGTGTTCGCCGAAGTCGGCAAGGAAACGCCGCTCTTCATGCGCTTTTCGACGGTAGCCGGCGAGCGCGGTGCCGCCGATGCCGAGCGTGACGTGCGCGGCTTCTCGATCAAGTTCTACACGGAAGAAGGCAACTGGGACGTGGTCGGCAACAACACACCGGTGTTTTTCATTCGTGACCCGCTGAAGTTTCCCGATTTCATTCACACGCAAAAGCGCGATCCGTACACGAACCTGCGCAACAACATTGCGGCATGGGATTTCTGGTCGCGGCATCCGGAGTCGCTGCATCAGGTGACGATCCTGATGAGCGATCGCGGGATTCCGAAGAACTACCGGCAGATGCATGGTTTCGGTTCGCACACGTTCTCGTTCATCAACGCGAACAACGAGCGCTTCTGGGTGAAGTTCCACTTCAAGTCGCTCAACGGCCTCGAGAACTACAGCGACGCGGAAGCGGCGCAGGTGGTGGCGGGCGATCGCGAAAGCGCGCAGCGCGATCTCGTGACGAGCATCGACGAAGGTCGTTTCCCGAAGTGGGCGTTCCGCATTCAGGTGATGCCCGAAGCCGATGCAGCGAAGGTGCCGTACAACCCGTTCGACATCACGAAGGTGTGGCCGCACAAGGACTACCCGCTGATCGACGTCGGCACGATCGAACTGAATCGCAACGCGCAGAACTATTTCGCCGATGTCGAGCAGGCCGCGTTTACGCCGGCTAACGTCGTACCGGGTATCGGTTTTTCGCCGGATCGGCTGTTGCAAGGGCGGCTCTTTTCGTACGGCGATACGCAGCGCTACCGGCTCGGTGTGAATCATCACCAGATTCCGGTGAATGCGTCGCGCTGCCCGTTCCATCACTCGTTCCATCGCGATGGCGGCATGCGTACCGATGGCAACCTCGGCGGCACGGCGAATTACGAGCCGAACCGCTACGGCGATTTCACGCAGGACCGCAATGCGATCGAGCCGCCGCTCGCGGCCGGCACGGTCGATCACTACGATCATCGCGAGGACGACGATTACTACAGCCAGCCGGCCGCGCTGTTCCGGCTCTTCGATGCGGCGCATCGCCAGCGTCTGTGCGCGAACATCGCGCGGTCGATCAAGGGTGTGCCCGATGAAATCGTCGCGCGGCAGGTCGAGCATTTTCGCCGCATCGATCCGGCGTATGCAGAAGGTGTCGTCGCAGCGCTGGTGAAGCTCGACGAAGCGGTGGCCGCGCAGTAGCCGTAGCGCGCAGGCCGCTACGGCAGCACAAGGTCATTGCCGGGCGGCGTGGCTGTGCAGGGTGGGGCGCTGCGGCGCCTCGCCGGTTTTGCAGATGAAACGAAGGAGAACGATCATGAACCACTTGATGACGATGATGAGCAGTAGCGGCGCGGGATTCGCTCAGCAGGCGGTCGCTATGCGCCGCACTGCGCTCGTGCGGAAAATCACGGGATTCGCGATTGTCGGTAGCGGCTTCGCGGTGATCTTTGCGCACGGTTTGCAGCACCTGGTCGGTGCTTGACGTAACAACGTGCAAGTGACGCGGCGCGCTGCCGCGGCACGCAAAAGCGCCGTGCTTCTACGCTAAACTGTCGGACGCTCGAATGTCCGGAGTCGCAGCAGCAGGGCAGTCCGGCATCCGCTAACCGGTTCGTATCACTCTTCAAGGGAATCATCATGGCCAAGAAAGGCACCACCGTACCGCACGTGAATATCGGCATCAGCGACAAGGATCGCAAGAAAATTGCAGATGGCCTGTCGCGTCTTCTGGCCGACACGTACACGCTGTATCTGAAGACCCATAACTTCCACTGGAACGTGACGGGTCCGATGTTCAACACACTGCACCTGATGTTCGAAGGGCAGTACAACGAACTCGCGCTCGCCGTCGATGCGATCGCCGAACGGATCCGCGCACTCGGCGTAGCCGCACCGGGCAGCTACAAGGAATTCGCGAAACTGTCGTCGATTCCTGAAGCGGATGGTGTGCCGGCTGCGGAAGAAATGATTCGCCAGCTCGTGGAAGGTCAGGAAGCGGTCGTGCGTACGGCGCGCGCAATTTTCCCGGCAACCGAATCGGCACACGACGAACCGACCGCCGATCTGCTGACGCAACGCATGCAGACGCACGAAAAAACCGCGTGGATGCTGCGCGCGATGCTGGCCTGAGTTCGCACCTCGCGCCACCGTGCTGCTGAGGTACGGCAGCGCGGTGCGTGCCTGCTCTAGAATACGGGCATCGCCTCAGACCGTACCATCATGTTCGCCCGACTCCCGCTCTATTTACGGCTCGTCCGCATGGACAAGCCGATCGGCAGCCTGCTGCTGCTATGGCCGACGCTCAACGCGCTGTGGATCGCATCGGGCGGCCGTCCGTCGGCGCAACTGCTGGTGATCTTCGTGATCGGTACGTTGTTGATGCGCTCGGCCGGCTGCGCGATCAACGACTACGCCGATCGCGATTTCGATCGCTATGTGAAGCGCACGGCCAACCGGCCGCTGACCTCGGGCAAGATCAAGGCGTGGGAAGCAATTGCACTGGCAGCGGGGCTCTCGCTGCTCGCCTTCCTGCTGATCCTGCCGCTCAATGCGCTGACGAAGGAACTGTCGGTGGCGGCGCTGTTCGTCGCCGGATCGTATCCGTTCATGAAGCGCTTCTTCGCGATCCCACAGGCGTATCTCGGCATCGCGTTCGGCTTCGGCATTCCGATGGCGTTTGCCGCCGTGCAGAACCATGTGCCGACGCTTGCGTGGGTGATGTTGCTCGCCAACGTCTTCTGGTCGGTTGCGTACGATACCGAGTACGCAATGGTCGATCGCGACGACGACATCAAGATTGGCATTCGCACTTCGGCGCTGACGTTTGGCCGCTTCGACGTGCTGGCCGTGATGCTCTGCTATGCGGGGACGCTCGGCATCTATGCGGGGATCGGGGCGACGCTGCACTTCGGCGTGCTGTACTGGCTCGGATGGGCCGCGGCTGTGGCGTGTGCGATCTATCACTACACGATGATCCGCGGCCGCGACCGGATGCAGTGCTTCGCGGCGTTCAGGCATAACAACTGGTTGGGCGGCGCGCTGTTTGCCGGGATTGCTGCGCATTACGCTGCCGCCGTTTTCTGATCTACTGCCGGCCGGATTCGTCGCACATCTCGTTGATTCGTGCATCCGCCGCCGGCATCACGGCCGACTACTGCCGGCCGAATTCATCACCCATTTCTTTCGCTCGTGCATCGGCCGCCAATGCGCCGCGCACGATCGCATCCTTCACGCCGTTCGCATCGAACGCAGCAAGCGCCGCAGCCGTCGTGCCGCCTTTCGACGTCACCCGTTCGCGCAGCACGCCAGGCGACTCGGACGATTGCGCGGCAAGCTGCGCGGCACCCGTGAATGTCGCCACTGCGAGTGCGCGACCCTGTTCGTCGTCCATGCCCAACTGACGCGCCGCTTCCTGCAGCGCCTCGATGAAATAGAACACATACGCCGGCCCGCTACCCGAGATCGCGGTCACCGCATCGATCTTCGCTTCGTCGTCGAACCACACCGTCTGGCCGACCGCACCCAACACCTGTCCAGCAAGCGCGCGGCCCGCTTCGTCGACACCGGTCGTCGCCACCAGACCCGTGACACCCATGCCGATCAGCGCAGGCGTATTCGGCATGGTGCGCACGATACGCGCGTGACCGTTCAACCAGCGCGACAGATCGGCGGAGCGAATGCCCGCGACGATCGAGATGACGAGTTGGCTCGAGCCAAGATACGGCGCGAGTGCCTGCGCAACGCTTCTGACGACCTGCGGTTTGACCGCGAGCACGATCGCGTCATACGACGCAAGCGATGCATCGGCGGTAGCGCCGGTGCGCACGCCGAACTGCTGCGTGGTGCGCGTACGGGCATCTTCGTTGGGATCGACCGCGTAGAGATCGGCGGGCGCGACGCCACGCTTGATCAGACCGCCGATGAGCGCCGCAGCCATATTGCCGCCGCCGATAAACGCAATTTTCATGATGAGGGTAAGGACGAAGAGGAAAGGTCAGTGAGAGTAATCGCGTCCGCCGAAAATCGCGGTACCGACGCGCACGATCGTGGCGCCTTCCAGCACGGCAGCTTCGAGATCGGCGGACATGCCCATCGATAGCGTATCGAGATCGAGGCCACCCGCGCGCAATTGCTCGAACAGTTCGCGCAGCAGCCGATGCGGCACGCGTTGCTCATCGATGCTACCGACGGGTTCGGGAATCGACATCAGCCCGCGCAGCCGCAGCCTGGGCAGCGCGGCGATCTGCTGCGCGACGTCTGCTGCTTCTGCAGGCGCCACACCGCTCTTCGATTCTTCCCCACTCACGTTCACCTGCAAGCAGACATTGAGCGGCGCGAGCGTATCGGGGCGCTGTTCTGACAGACGCTGCGCGATCTTCAGACGATCGACGGAATGCACCCAGTCGAACAGCTGCGCCACCGGCTTCGTCTTGTTCGATTGCAGCGGGCCGATGAAATGCCATTCGAGCGACGCGCGCAGGTCGGCGAGTGCCTCGATCTTGGCCGACGCTTCCTGTACGTAGTTTTCGCCGAACGCGCGCTGGCCTGCGGCGTGAGCGGCGCGGACGTCTTCGGCGGGAAAGGTCTTCGACACGGCAAGCAGCGCGATGCTGCGCGGTTCGCGGCCGGCCTGCTGCGCGACACGCGCGATGCGCTGCTGGACGGCTTCGAGGTTGTGAGCGAGATCGGGCATGACGGACGCGGTCGACGGAACAATGCGTCGATTATACGGACGCCGCCGCCATGAACGCGATCGGCCGAACGGCCAGGTGGCGGCGTCGATATGTTGTGGCTACGCTGACAGCATGTGCTCGACGAGTTCGATCCAGTGCGCGACCGGCATCGACGTGCCGCTTTGCAGATGCGAAATGCAACCGACGTTCGCTGATACGATCATCTGCGGTTCGAGCGCATTCAGCTTTTCGAGCTTCTGGTTGCGCAGCGTGTACGACAGCGCCGGCTGCGTGAGCGAGTAGGTGCCCGCGGAGCCGCAGCACAGGTGGTTGTCGGCGGGCAGGCGCACCTCGATGTCGAGCGCTTCGAGCAGTTGCTCGACCTTGCCGCGTATCTGCTGACCATGCTGCAGCGTGCACGGCGGATGAAACGCGACGGTATGTACTGCGCGGCGGCGGGTGAGGGCGATCAGCGGTTCTTCGAACTCCGGCAGGATTTCGGCGATATCGCGGGTCAACTCGACGATGCGTTTCGCCTTGGCTGCATAGGCCGGATCGTCGCGCAGCAGGTGTGCGTATTCGATCACGGTGGAGCCGCAGCCCGACGCGTTCATGACGATCGCTTCCGCGCCCTGCTCGACGTACGGCCACCACGCGTCGATGTTCGCGCGGATGTCGTCGAGCGCTTCGTCGGTGTAGCCGAGATGCAGACGGATCGCGCCGCAGCAGCCCGCTTCCGGCGCAACGATGGTTTGAATGCCGAGCGCGTCGAGCACGCGTGCGGTCGCGATGTTGACGTTCGGCATCATCGACGGTTGCACGCAGCCCGCGAGCATCAGCATCTTGCGCGTATGCGTGGCGCTCGGCCATTCGAGCATGCGTTGTCGCGCCGGCACCTTGTCGCGCAGTTTCTTCGGCAGCAGCCGACGCACATGCTGACCGAGGCGCATCGTCGGCGTGAATAGCGCGCTATTCGGCACGAAGCTCGCCAGTACCCGGCGCATCACGCGTTGGCCGATCGGCCGCGTGATCTTCTCTTCAGTGATCTTGCGGCCGATCTCGACGAGCCTTCCGTATTGCACGCCGGACGGACACGTCGTTTCGCAACTGCGGCACGTCAGACAGCGATCGAGGTGAGTTTGCGTACTGCGCGTAGCGGGCGCGCCTTCCACGAGTTGCTTGATCAGGTAGATGCGGCCGCGCGGCCCGTCGAGTTCGTCGCCAAGCAACTGATAGGTCGGACAGGTCGCTGTGCAGAAACCGCAATGCACGCACTTGCGCAGGATGGCATCGGCCTCTTCGCCATCCGGTGTGTTGCGCATGAAGTCCGCAAGATTCGTCTGCATCGTGTGGTTCAGAAGTCGGGGTACAGACGGCCGCGGTTGAAGACGCGGGCTGGATCGAAAGCGGCTTTCAAACCACGATGGATTTTCATCAACGGCGCGGGCAGCGGTGTAAACACGCCTGCGCTGCGGTCATAGCCGTGACCGGTGCGAAAGATCGTCGCGTGGCCGCCGGCCTGTTTCGCACTCATGCGTACGGTTTGCGCGTCGGTGTCGGTGATCCACCAGCGCTGACCGCCACCCCATTCCATCAGCTGGGCACCGGGCAGTTGCAGCGGTTCGGTGATGGTTGGGAGTGCGAGACGCCAGAGTGCGGCCATCGGTGCGATAGCCGAGAAGAACGGATCGGTCTGCTCGCGCAGACCGCTCCAGAAACGTTCGGCTTCGACTGCGTCGACTACTTCACCGCCCAGCACGGACTTCGCCGCTTTCACGGCAGCTTCCGCCCCGCCAAGGCGCAGCGCGAGCGTGCCGTTGCGCCACGCACTGGCTGTGACCGGCAGCGGCCGGCCGCCCCATTCGTTGAGCTTGCGTACGGCGTCGGTGCCGTTCATGTCGAACTTGAGCGTGGCTTCGACCTTCGGTCGCGGCAACACCTTCACCGATAGTTCGAGGATCAGCGCGAGCGTACCGAGTGAGCCGGCCATCAGGCGCGACACGTCGTAGCCGGCGACGTTCTTCACGACCTGACCGCCGAAGTGCAGCACTTCGCCGTGGCCGTTCATCACGACCGCGCCGAGCACGAAGTCGCGCGGTGCGCCGGTAGCGGGACGCCGCGGCCCGGCGATACCCGCTGCGATGCAGCCGCCGAACGTGGCCTGCGCGCCGAAATGAGGCGGCTCGAATGGCAGCATCTGATCATGCTCGGCAAGCGTTGCTTCGATCTCGAGGAGCGGTGTACCGGCCCGTGCGGTGATGACGAGTTCGGCCGGGTCGTAGGCGATGATGCCGCGGTGGGCGCGCGTATCGAGGATTTCACCTTCCAGCGTCTGGCCGTACCAGTCTTTCGTGCCGCCGCCGCGAATGCGCAGTGCGCGTCCGGCGGCAGTGGCCGAGCGGATGCGCTCGGACCAGTTGGCGACGATGTCGTCCTCTTCCATGGTGTCCTGCTTCGTTGTGTTTCGCTCGATTGTACCGGTCGGCGCCACTCTGGCAACCCGGAGCCGACCCGTAGCGCGAAGCGGGGAAAGACGCGACGGCAAGGGTCTTCGCGCCGGCGAGCACGCACCAGGGATGACCCGCGGAGCGCGCTTGCCAGTGGACGACCCGCGCGCGCAGGCTAGAAACGCGGCAGATCGGGATGCGGCAGCAGGCCGCCGCGCACATGCATCTTGCCGTACTCGGCGCAGCGGGCCCGCGTCGGGATGCCCTTGTCGGGGTTCAGCAGGCCGGGGGGATCGAAGGCGCGCTTGACCGCGTGAAACGCATCGCGCTCTTCGGGAGAGAACTGCACGCACATCGAATTGATCTTCTCGATGCCGACGCCGTGTTCGCCCGTCACGGTGCCGCCCAGTTCGACGCAGGTCTCGAGAATGTCGGCGCCGAACGCCTCGGCGCGGTGCCATTCGTCGAGATCGTTACCGTTGAAGAGGATCAGCGGATGCATGTTGCCGTCGCCCGCATGGAACACGTTCATGCAGCGCAGGCCGTACTTTTCCTCCATCACCTCGATGCGCGCGAGCAACGGTCCGATGCTGCGACGCGGCACCGTGCCGTCCATGCAGTAGTAGTCGGGCGAGATGCGTCCGGCGGCCGGAAACGCGTTCTTGCGTCCGGACCAGAAGCGCAGCCGCTCGCTTTCCGAGCGCGAAATCTGGATGCGTGTCGCACCATGCTCGCGTAGTACGGCCGTCATCCTGACTATTTCGTCGGCGACTTCTTCGGGTGTTCCATCCGACTCGCATAACAGGATCGCCGCGGCATCGAGATCGTAGCCCGCGTTGACGAAACCCTCGACGGCACGCGTCGCCGGTTTGTCCATCATTTCGAGGCCCGCGGGAATGATGCCTGCTGCGATGATGCCGGCAACCGCATCGCCGCCCTTCACGACATCGTCGAAACTCGCCATCACGACCTGGGCGGTTTGCGGCTTAGGAATCAGCTTCACGGTGACTTCGGTGACGATCGCGAACATCCCTTCGCTACCGATCAACACCGCAAGCAGATCGAGCCCAGGCGCGTCCGGGCTCAGCGAGCCGAACTCGACGATCTCGCCTTCCATCGTCACCGCGCGCACGCGCAGCACGTTATGCACGGTGAGACCGTACTTCAGACAATGCACACCACCGGAATTCTCCGACACGTTGCCGCCGATCGTGCAGGCGATCTGCGACGACGGATCGGGTGCGTAGTAGAGCCCATACGGCGCGGCCGCTTCCGAGATCGCGAGATTGCGCACGCCCGGTTGCACGGTGGCGATGCGCGC
This sequence comes from Paraburkholderia sp. CHISQ3, assembly GCF_030464945.1. NCBI lineage: Bacteria > Pseudomonadati > Pseudomonadota > Betaproteobacteria > Burkholderiales > Burkholderiaceae > Paraburkholderia > Paraburkholderia sp. CHISQ3. The sequence continues at coordinate 600,481 of NZ_JALPRG010000001.1, read as the reverse complement.
GTACGAATCGACTTCGACGATCTTCCTGAAGCGCGCCAGCGATACGACCACGCCATGGCGTATCGGCATCGCGCCACCCGACAGCCCGGTGCCCGCACCGCGCGGCACGATCGGCACGTCGAGCCGCTTGCAGATCTGCACGATGCGCTGCACCTGCGATTCCGTTTCCGGCAGCACCACGGCGAGCGGCAGGCGGCGGTAAGCGGCAAGGCCGTCGCACTCGTAGGCCACTGTGTCTTCTTCGCGATAGAGCAGGCAGTGCGTCGGCAGCACGGCCATCAGCGCCTGCACGACTTCGCGCTGGCGTTGCGCGAGCACTTCAGCCGAGAGTTCGGCGGGTGCGTTCATGTCTCCTCCTGCTGCGACCTCTTTCATCTCCGACACGCTCCGTTGCGTCATAGGTCAGGCGGCCCACGAGAAAATCTTGCCGGGGTTCATCAGGTTGTGCGGATCGAGCGCGTGCTTGATCGAGCGCATCGTTTCGATTGCGACGGGCCCGTGCTCTTCGAGCAGGAAGTTCATCTTGTGCAGGCCCACGCCATGTTCGCCGGTGCAGGTGCCGTCCATGCGCAACGCGCGCTGCACGATGCGATGATTCAGGCGCTCGGCTTCGGCGAGTTCTTCGGGCTTGTGCGGATCGATCAGGATAGCGACGTGAAAATTGCCGTCGCCGACGTGACCGACGATCGGGCAGGGCAGCGGCGAAGCGATCAGGTCCTGCTCGGTTTCGACGACGCATTCGGCGAGTCGCGAGATCGGTACGCAGACGTCGGTGGTGACCGCGCGGCAGCCAGGCTTGAGCTGCAGCATCGCGAAGTACGCGTTGTGTCGTGCGTTCCATAGACGGCTGCGATCTTCGGGCCGCGTCGCCCATTCGAAGTCTTCGCCCGAGTGTTGCGCGACGATGTCCTGGACCTGTTGCGCCTGCTCCTTGACGCCGGCTTCCGTGCCGTGAAACTCGAAGAACAGCGTCGGCGCTTCGCGCAGTGTCATCTGTGCATGCTTGTTGATCGAGCGGATCGCGAGCGAATCGACAAACTCGACGCGCGCGATCGGCACACCCATCTGGATCGTCTCGATGACCGCGCGAACTGCATCGCCCATCGACGGAAATGCGCACACCGCGGCCGATACCGCTTCCGGCTGCGGATAAATCCGCAGCGTGATTTCGGTGATGACACCGAGCGTACCTTCGGAGCCGACGAAAAGACGCGTGAGGTCGTAACCCGCCGACGATTTACGCGCCCGCGTGCCGGTATGGATCACACGGCCATCGGCGAGGACCACGCTCAGGCCGAGCACGTTCTCGCGCATCGTGCCGTAGCGCACGGCGTTAGTGCCCGACGCGCGCGTCGCCGACATACCGCCGATGCTCGCATCCGCGCCCGGATCGATCGGGAAGAACAGGCCCGTGTCGCGCAGCGCTTCGTTCAACTGCTTGCGCGAGACGCCGGGTTCGACGGTGACGGTGAGGTCTTCGGCGTTGATCGACAGCACGCGGTTCATCGCGGACAGGTCGATCGACACGCCGCCGTGCACGGCCAGCAGATGGCCTTCTAGCGAGGAGCCGTTGCCGTACGGAATGATCGGTGTGTCATGTTGCGCGCACAACTTCACCACGGTCTGCACGTCTTCGGTGTGATTCGCGAAGACAACGGCATCGGGCAATTGCGGATCGAACGGCGACTCGTCGCGGCCATGATGGGTGCGGACCGCCTCGGCGGTCGAGACGCGCTCGCCGAACGCGGCTTTCAGCGAGGCGAGCAGCTCGGCGGGGAACGGGCGACGCAAAGGTGCTGGCGGCACGGGATGGTTCACGCATGTCTCCTGAAAGCGGGCGATGTGTCTTATGGTTGCGGGTCATTTTACGCCGATCGTCTGTGGCGGGCGTGACGGGCACGCAGGGTAAGACCGGCACCTATAATGCTGCGATCGACCGCGTAGGCTTTTTGGCTTGCTGCCGCGGAGCATGGCTTCAATCAGCGGGTGCGCCCCGCACGCGCTGCGACCGACCGACTGAATGGGACTCCATCATGGGCAACCGCTTGAGCAAGATCGCCACCCGCACCGGTGACGACGGCAGTACCGGGCTCGGCGACGGCCGGCGGGTGCGCAAGGACGACGCGCGGATCGCGGCGATCGGCGACGTCGACGAACTCAATTCGAATCTGGGTGTGCTGTTGTGCGAAGCGCTACCCGACGACGTGCGGGCCGCACTCACCGCGATCCAGCACGATCTCTTCGATCTGGGTGGCGAGCTGTGCATACCGGGGCACACGGTGATCGCCGAGGCGCATCTCGCGCAACTGGACGGGTGGCTCGCGCACTACAACGCAACACTGCCGCCGCTGAAGGAGTTCATCCTGCCCGCAGGCTCGCGGGCTGCGGCGCTCGCGCATGTCTGCCGCACGGTGTGCCGGCGCGCCGAACGCACGATCGTCGCGCTCGGCGAACATGAAACGATTAACGCGGCGCCACGGCAGTATGTGAACCGGCTGTCCGATTTGCTGTTCGTGCTTGCGCGTGTGTTGAACCGGAGCGGTGGCGGCAGCGATGTGCTCTGGCGGCGGGATCGTTCTATCGGTTGAGCATGCGCTACTGAAGAAGCACGCGGCACGCGCGCTGCACGGCGATCCGTGTGCGCGAGTGCCTGTGCGAGACCAGCTTCGTTTTAGTTGTCGCGCGGCCCGCACTGGGTTGCCGCTACCGGGTCTCAACAGCCGCAGTTGAGTCCCGGTTGCGACTGCCCGATCTTAGTTACCGCTGCCGCGCGCAACGCGCCGCTGTTTCACCGATTCAGCCAGCCCTTCGAGTACCCCGATGGTTTCGTCCCAAGCGATACACGCATCGGTAATGCTCTGGCCGTATGTGAGCGCGCAGCCTTCCTGCAAGTCCTGACGTCCCGCCACGAGATGCGACTCCACCATCACACCGATGATCCGCTCATCGCCCGCCGCGATCTGCCGGCCGATATCCGCGCACACCGGAATCTGGTTCTCATGCTTCTTCGAGCTATTCGCGTGGCTCGCATCGATCATCAGGCGCGCGGCGAGGCCGGCCTTGCCGATGTCGGCGCAGGCTGCGTTGACGCTCTCCGCGTCGTAGTTCGGCGTCTTGCCGCCGCGCAGGATGATATGGCAGTCCTCGTTGCCGGCCGTCGACACGATTGCCGAGTGGCCACCCTTCGTCACCGACAGGAAATGGTGCGGCTGCGACGCCGCCTTGATTGCATCGACGGCGATCTTGACGTTGCCGTCGGTGCCGTTCTTGAAGCCGACCGGACACGAAAGCCCGGAAGCCAGCTCGCGGTGCACTTGCGATTCGGTGGTCCGCGCGCCAATCGCGCCCCACGAAATCAGATCGGCGATGTACTGCGGGCTGATCATGTCGAGGTACTCGGTACCGGCCGGCAACCCAAGCTCATTGATGTGCAGCAGCAGCTCGCGCGCGGTGCGCAGGCCGTCGTTGATCTTGAAGCTGTTGTCCATGTGCGGGTCGTTGATGAGACCCTTCCAGCCCACCGTCGTGCGCGGCTTCTCGAAGTACACGCGCATCACGATTTCGAGTTCGCTGGCGAAACGCGCGCGCTGCTCGACGAGACGCCCGGCGTATTCGAGCGCGGCCTTCGTATCGTGAATCGAGCAAGGCCCGACGATCACGATCAGCCGGTCTTCCATCCCGTGCAGGATGCGATGCATCGACCGGCGAGCGTTGTAGATCAGGTTCGACACCGGCTCGTCGCAGGGGAACTCGCGGATCAGATGGGCGGGCGGTGTGAGCTCTTTCAGCTCTCGAATACGGACATCGTCGGTGTTGTGCGGGGGCATGGTTTTTCTCCAGGATTCGACTTGTAGCGTGCTCGCGCGGTGGATAGCGGACCGCAGCGGAAACTCGTCAGGCTAGTAAAAGGGTTAGGTGGATAGAAGCGAGAGGCGAAAAAAAAACCGCCAGACTCGCTGGCGGTTTTTTCGGGAATTTTGGGTGCCTTACGTGCACTAACACCCCTCTCGATCCGCCAGCGGTCTGAGATGCCAGAAAAAATAAAAGTAAAACTTGGCGGACATGGCGTGAAAGGTGCTCGGTGATCTGAAAAAGGTGTCGTGCTTTATAACCCGGCCTTAAGCAACTGGCAAGCCGGGGGACATGAAAATGCGGATAATCCGCACATTTCTCTTGAGTTGCGCAAGAAATGTGCGGACTGCGTGAAACTCAGGCGGTGCCGCCCACCGTCATCTTCTCGATGCGCAGCGTCGGCTGGCCGACGCCGACCGGCACGCTCTGGCCTTCCTTGCCGCACACGCCAACGCCGGAATCGAGCGCCATGTCGTTGCCGATCATCGTCACGTACTTCAGCGATTCCGGGCCACTGCCGATCAGCGTCGCACCCTTCACCGGGTAGCTGATCTTGCCGTTCTCGATCATGTACGCCTCGGAGGCCGAGAACACGAACTTGCCGTTCGTGATGTCGACCTGACCGCCGCCGAAGTTGACCGCGTACAGGCCGTTCTTCACCGATTCGATGATTTCCTGCGGATCGCGGTCGCCGTTGAGCATGTAGGTGTTGGTCATGCGCGGCATCGGCAGTGCAGCGTACGATTCGCGGCGCGCATTGCCGGTGACGGGCATTTTCATCAGGCGCGCGTTCAACGTGTCCTGGATGTAGCCCTTCAGGATGCCGTTCTCGATCAGCGTCGTGCACTGCGTCGGGTTGCCTTCGTCGTCGATATTGAGCGAGCCGCGGCGATTGGGCAGCGTGCCGTCGTCGACGACCGTGACGCCTTTCGCGGCAACCTGCTCGCCGATGCGACCGGCAAACGCCGACGAGCCCTTACGATTGAAGTCGCCTTCGAGCCCGTGACCGATCGCTTCGTGCAGCAGCACGCCGGGCCAGCCCGGCCCGAGCACGACGGTCATCGCGCCGGCCGGTGCGGGCCGCGCGTCGAGATTGACGAGCGCGGCGTGCACGGCGTCGTCGACGTATTTCGACAGGATCGCGTCGGTGAAATAGCCATAGTCGAAGCGTCCGCCGCCACCGCCGCTGCCGATTTCACGGCGGCCGTTCTGCTCGGCGATCACCGTGACCGACACGCGTACGAGCGGGCGGATGTCGGCGGCAAAACCGCCGTCGCTACGCGCCACCAGCACGACGTCGTATTCGCCGGCGAGCCCTGCCATCACTTGCGTGATGCGCGGATCGCGGCTGCGTGCGATCTGTTCGACACGCTCGAGCAGCTTGACCTTGGCGGTTGCGTCGAGCGAATGCAGCGGGTCGGACGGCAGATACAGATCGCGTCCGGCGATGCCCGTCAGCGACGACGCGACCTTCACCTTCTGCTTGCCGCCGCCGGCCTTTGCAATCGAGCGCGTCGCGATCGCAGCCTGACGGATAGCTTCGGGCGAGAGATCGTCGGAATAGGCGAAGGCGGTGCGGTCGCCGGACACGGCGCGCACGCCGACGCCCTGGTCGATGCTGAAGCTGCCCGACTTGACGATGCCCTCTTCGAGGCTCCATGCCTCGCTGCGGGTCGCCTGGAAGTACAGGTCTGCGTAGTCGACGCGGTGCGTGAAAATCTCGGCGAGCGTGCGGGTGAGCAGGGACTCGTCGAGACCGTAGGGCGTCAGAAGCACGTCCTTCGCGGTCGCGAGATTACGAATTCCGGGTTCGATGATGTTCATGCGGATGTGAGTCGATTAGATCGGGTCGTAAGTTTGGGGATATCGCGAGCTGGCGGTTCGGATTGCTGCGGTGCCACCGTCATTCGATACGCATATTCGATGCGGATAGGTTATCAGATGGTTCGAATGGGCCGGATTTCAATGGTTGTAGGGGCTTGTCAGGCGAGCACGCGGTGACGCAAGGCGGGCAGACTCGCCCGGACTTCGTCGATGCGCGCACGTTCGATATTGCCCGCGACCACCCCGGCACCTTCTTCGCGCACGGAGACGATCTCGCCCCACGGATCGATCAGCATGCTGTGGCCCCACGTGCGGCGGCCGGTTTCATGCGTGCCGCCCTGCGCAGCCGCGAGCACGTAGCACTGATTTTCGACCGCACGTGCGCGCAGCAGGGTTTCCCAGTGCGCGCGACCGGTCGTGTAAGTGAACGCCGACGGCACGACGATCAGCGCGCAATCGCCGAGCTTGCGATACAGCTCGGGAAAGCGCAGGTCGTAGCAGACCGACAGGCCGACGCGGCCAAACGGGGCTTCGAAGGTCGTGACGCTGTCGCCGGGGCGAATGGTGCGTGCCTCGTTGAACGATTCGGCGCCTTTCTCGAAACTGAACAGATGAATCTTGTCGTAGCGCGCCGCTTCGTTCCCCTGCGGATCGAACACGAGCGTGGTATTCAGCACGCGCTCCGGTTCCGGCGCAGTAAGCGGCAGCGTTCCACCGATCACCCACACGCCATGCCGGCGCGCGGCGTCGGCGAGAAAGCGCTGGATCGGGCCGTCGCGATATGCTTCGCGGATCGACAGTTTGTCGGTGTCCTTGAAGCCCATGAAGCAGAAATATTCGGGCAGTAGCACGAGCTGCGCGCCATCGGCGGCGGCTTCGGCGATCAGGCGTTCGGCTTCGGCGAGATTGCGCTCGCGATCGGGCGTCGTCACCATTTGCAATGCGGCAACGCGGGTGGACGACGCAGCTTCGGATGGGGAATGGGCGTGTTGATCGCTCATGAGATTGTCGAAAGGTTCCGGGCAGGGCCGCGGCGCTGATAGCGCGTGCCGCGGGCGAGAACGAGACTGGCCGCCTCGGCGCCGCGCCGCATGGAACAAGGGTTCAAGGAGCGGTCGCCGCAGAAGCGGGTGCGTCCATCTTACCCCGATCGCCATGGACCCGCTCGACATGCGGTTTGGACCATGAACCGGTAATCGCGTAGTCGAGTGCGAAGGCTTTGCCGATCGAATGCGATAGCGCCAGATCCGCCGCCAGCACGCCGAGCCCGAGCAACGGATTGATCACGGCGACCGCTACCGCGGCGGCGCCCGCGCTTACCGTTGGGATGACGTGGACGTTCAGATTCTGCGTTTCGTGCGCGAGGTCGACCGTGCCGCGCATATCGGCGCGCGCCGGCGCGGTGATCATCTCGAAGTTGTCGGTGCGGCCGATGCCGTTGTTGATCTCGCTGGTGCCCTTGATGCTTTCGAACGGCAGGCCCTTGCCGATCACATCCTTGAAGTTCAACGTCGCGAAGCGCGCAAGACTTTGCAGACTCAGCACGCCGAGCAGCTTCGCCGCGCCCGGGTCGACCTTGAGGATCTGGCCGTGATGCAGATCGAGCGACAGGTTGCCGTTGAGCGTCGGGTAATCGATTGCAGTCGGGCCGCCGCGCCAGCCCACTTTGCCCGCCAGCACGCCCGAACCGCCCTTGACGGTGCGCGGCAGTCCCGCGCGCTCGAGCAGTTCGCCCGCATCCTTGATGTCGAGCTTGAAGTCGAACACGGTGCGGCGCGGCGTGTCTTCGTCGGCGTTCGAACCGAGCCGGCGCGACGTGCGCCAGTTGCCGGTAGCGGTCAACTTCGCGGCCGGATTGCTGACTTCGAGCGTATCGAGTTGCCACACCGGCACGCCGTCTTCGTCGCTGTTGTGCGCATCGACTTCGAGTCGGCCGAAGTTGCGGCCGCGCACGATCAGCTCGTTGACGATCAGATCGATCGTCGGCATGTTCTGCGCCGGCGCCGAGATCGCCTGGCCGAGTAGATCGTTTTCCGACGCGGAGGGAATGACGAGGCGTGCGAGGCGTGCCTGCAACGTGCCCGGCGAATCCTTGCTGGCGCCGGGCAGCCATGACACGTGACCGGACACCTGATTCGACGCGATGTTGGCTTGCCACTTGTTGTCGATGTGCGAGGCGCCGACCACCACGCTTTCCCAGTGGCGCTTGAGCAGCGTCAGTGTGCCGATGTGGACGGCGAAGCGGTTCGGCAGGAACTGCGCGACGCTCGCCGACGGTACGCCCGGTTGCGTGCCGTCGTTACCGTGGCGCATGTCGGTGACGAATGTGCGCCATGCGTCGGCATCGAGGGCGTCGATGTCGACCGCGGCGGTGACGCCTTCGGACGGCAGCTCGGCGGGCCGGTTGACGCCGATCGCGCCGCGCACGACGGCGGGTTTTTCGTGTGGTGCGAGCTGCAGCAGATAGGTGGCGGCGATTGGGCCGAATGTCAGGTCGGCGCGTTGCTGGCCGGTTGTGGTGGTCGTGCCAGCCGCGCTTGCTGCACTTGCCGGCTCGGCGGACGCTGTCGTGGACTGCGGTTGCAGCGTGAAATGCAACGGCATCGGCGTGCCGAGCGGTTTGTTGAACGGCGCAGGGAAGTTCAGCGCGAGTCCAGTCAGATCGGAATTCGCCGTGACTTCCGGCAGATGTCCTTTGCTGCCTTGCACACTCAGGTCGTACGGCGCGCTACCCGTCATCCGCGTCAACACCTGCGCGGCGGGACCATGCAGATCGAGACCACGCGCGGCATCGACGGCGATGTGACCCGCGACGTCGAGCGCATAGCTGCCGTTTTGCTTCAGGCCGCCGTTCGCCCGCACGTCGCCACCGAGAAACCGGCCCGACAGCCTGTCGAGCGCGGCGGTGTGCTCGGTGAAATGAACCTTGCCGCGCAGGTCGGACAGCGGCGGCACGTTGTTCATCGCGAGGCGGTTGTTCTGGAAGCCGACCGTTCCTTCAACGGCGATGTGCGGCTTCGGCGTGCGCGGCACCGTGAGTTTCAACGCGAGCGTGGCGGGACCGTCGGCATGGATCTTTTCGGCCACGTGTTTCGACATGCCGCCGAGCGCGCTGCTGTTCACATAATCGAGCAGGTCGGCGAGCGGACCGCGCCCGTCGCCGGCAATCACGAGGCTCGATGTCTTCGTACCGAGATCGTCGATGCGACCCGTCACCTTGTTCAACGCGACGCGCCGGTAATTCGCGCGGTCGATATCGAAGCGCAGCAGGTTCTCCTTCAGCTCGAACACACCATTGATGCCTTCGAGCGCGGGCCACACGCTCGGTGTGCCGTCCTTCATTTTCTTCGGCGGGTACGGCGATGGGTCGAAGGTGCCGCCCTTGAACGGCGCGACGATATGAAAGATCCCCGCAGAAGGATTACGCGAATACGGAAACTGGGTCAGGTCGCCGTGCACTTCGATCGTGCCGTTCTGCGCGGTTCCGGCCTGCAACGCGTGGCCAAGATAGATGCGCAGTTTTTCGCTGATGCTGGTGGGCAGATAGCGCACGACGCGCGACACCTGAGCATGATCGATGTCGGCCTTCAGATCGAGTGTGCCGCGGCCGTGGCCGGGGTTCGAATAGTTAGCGACGAGTTTGCCGTGCAGGTCCGCGTTCTGCACGGCAAGCGACGACACCGACATGGCGAACGGTTTGTGCGTTTCGCCGGGTATGGCCGGGTTGACGGTCCAGGTGCCGGTGCCCTGCAAGCGATCGAACGTGAGTCTCGGGTCGTCGAAGACGCCCGGCAGCGTAACGGCTGCATTGGCGGTATCGAGCGTAACCGAGCCGTGGGTTTCGTCGGCATCGACGCTGCCCCACAGATTCTCGAAACCGGGAATCCCGGCGCGCGGGTGGTTCAGCGCGGTGAGCCCCGGCGGCGGTTCTTGCGCGGCGACGCTGATGCCCTGCAGGTCGCCCTTGAACCGGTAACGCACGATCGGCTCGGCGCCGGTCGCGCTGCGTTCGCTCGCGGCTTCCCCACCTTCCGGCGTGGCGCGCTCGATCTTCATTTCGTAATTGGCGACCTGGCCACGCGGATTGAAGCGCACGAGCTCGTTCAGCAGACGCCGCGGCAGCGGCAGCGCGCGGCTGAATTCCGCGAGGATGCCGAGGTCGACGCGATCGCCGGCGACGCTGACCAACTGGCCGTGCTGCACGCTCGGCATCCGGTAGTGGCCGGTCAGCGTGGTGAGCGCGAGCGTGCGTGTGAGCGGTGTGCCGTCGTCGAGCGGCGGCTGGCCGAGTTCCGCGCGCAGGTTGCGCAGCATCAGCGTGTAGTCGCCGCGCGCCGGGGCGTCGAGCGACCAGGAAAAGCGCGCCTCCGGCATCTCGAGCTTCGGCTGGGTCGGGCGTACCCGCAGCGAGACGTCGGTACCCGACAGCTCGCCGCTGGCCGATTTCATGCGCCCCTGCCCGAACGCGATCCAGATGGCGTTGTCGACGCGGCCCGCGAAAGTCTCGATCGGGAAGTCGATGTAATGGGAAAGTGTAGGCAGATCGACAGGACCGGTCGACACGTAAGCCGTGCCGCTCCAGTTGACCGGCTTACCGATCGGCTCCATGCGCGCATGTCGGAACTGCGCGCGGAAATCGAGTGGGCCATGCAGCACGGTGCCTTCGGCGGGCGCCTGCAGCGCGATCCGGTGGTCGTAGCCGTCGTTCAGAATGGCGAGTCGGATGTCCTGCAGGGTCAGCTCGGGTGCGTCGTGGCGCGCGTCGCGCCAGCGCAGCGTGCCGCCGCGCAGCACGATCGCCTGCTGGCGCAGCAGCCAGGTGGTGAACGTGTCATTGCCGGTGTGCGTGCTCGGCATCGGCACCCCGGCCACCGACAGCGTGCCGTCCGCGGAGCGCGCAACGAGGACGTCCGGCTTGTCGACGATCAGGCTCGAAAGCAGCGGCGTGAGCTGCACGAGCGAGCGCCACGACACCGTGGCGGTAGCGTGCGGGACCGTTAGCGCGACGTTACCGTCGCGATCGCGAATGGTGAGATTGGTGACGTCGACGCCGGGCTGGAAGCCCAGCCAGTGCGGCGCCAGCTTGCCGATACGGACTTCAGTGTGGAGTTTGTCGGAGACGAGCGCTTCGATGCGCGGCCGGAACGAGTCGACGTGCGGCAGGACGCCGTAACGCAGACCCAGCACCAGCGCGGCCACGATGAAATAAACGACGAGCGCGATGCCCAGCACCACCCGCAGCGTATAGCGCAGAACCACATGGTCGTGTCCGCCGGCCGGCCTGGTATTTCCAGCATTGTGCGGGTCGGCGGAGTCGTTTCGCTCGGACATGCTGCGGCGGTTGGCGGGTATGGTAGTTTTGCTGTCAGACGACGAAATGTAACACACGGGCCGGTACCCTCGAACTTCCTGCAAACCCTTGCCCATACCGGTTTGCAGCCCATGTTGCGGGTGCGAACCATGATGCGCCAAGGATATCCGGGACCGGTCTACGGGACATAGCAACGAGCGAGCCAGACCTTTGATGACTGATGTAACCCTGCTGAGTTCCAGCTATTCACATTACGTTGCACGAGCCGTTGCGGCGCGTCCGGATCTCGCGGCGCGCATTGCAGCGCTGGCCGCGACGCCGCTCACGCGCGAACGGATCGATGCGCGGCTCGACGCGCTGTGCGCGGAATCGGCGGCTTGTGTGGCGGGCGCCACGAGCGGCGACGATGCACTGAAACGGGCCTTGCGGCAGTTGCGCACCGAGGTGTTCTGCGCCGTGATGGAGCGCGATCTTGCCCGCACTGCCGATGTCGCCGAAGTCACGGGCACGATGACCGATCTTGCCGAGGTGACGATCCAGCGCGCGCTGGCGGTAGTGTCCGCCGATCTCGAAGCGCTCTATGGCGAGCCGCGCGGACCGCAAGGCGAACGGCTGACGCTCGGCGTCGTCGGGATGGGCAAGCTGGGCGGGCGCGAGCTGAATGTATCGTCGGATATCGACCTGATCTTCGTCTACGAAGACGACGGCGAAACCGCGGGCGGCCAGCGCGCGCCGATCGCGACGCAGGAGTTTTTCACGCGCGTCGGCAAGCGCCTGATCGGCGCGCTCGCCGAAGTTACCGCCGACGGCTACGTGTTTCGCGTCGACATGCGGCTGCGTCCGAACGGCGATTCGGGACCGCTCGTGTGTAGCCTTGGCATGCTCGAAGAGTATTTTTACGTGCAGGGCCGCGAGTGGGAGCGCTATGCGTGGATCAAGGGGCGGCTCGTGTCGGAAGGCCGCAGCGAATCTGCGCGGCGTCTGGCGAAGCAACTTGCCGCCCTCACGCTGCCGTTTATCTATCGCCGGTATCTGGACTTCGGCGTGATTGGCGCGATTCGCGCGCTGCATGTGCAGATTCGCCAGGAAGCGCAGCGCCGCGCGTCGATGCGTCCCGACAAGGCCGACGACATCAAGCTCGGTCGCGGCGGTATTCGCGAGATCGAATTCAGTGCGCAGGTATTTCAGTTGATTCGCGGCGGTCAGGACACGGGGTTTCGCGTGCGGCCGACGCTCGCTGTGCTGCGTTATGCGAACGTGCGCGGATTGATCGCGCCGGCGGTGTGCGATGAGTTATCGCACGCGTATCGCTTTCTGCGCGAACTCGAACACCGGTTGCAGTATCGCAACGATGCGCAAACGCACGCGATGCCGGTCGACCCCGACGAGCGCGCCTGTCTCGCCACCGCGATGGGCTTCGACGATTACGCCGCGTTGATGGTGGAGCTGAACGCGCAGCGCGATCGCGTCGAGCATCAATTCGACCAGATTTTCTCCGACAAGGTGACCGGTCATCGAGGCTGCGGCGTGCGCGAAGACGGCGCGGCTGCGTGGGTGTGGAGCAGTGCGCTAGCCGACGACAGCGCCGGTGAAGCGCTCGAAGCCCGTCTCGTCGAACTGGGTGTTACGGAGCCGGCCGAGCTGCTCGCGCGGCTGCGCGCCATGTGGCAGTCGTCGCGCTATGCGGGGCTCGCCGAGCGCAGCCGGCAGCGCTTCGACATCGTCGCCCAGCGTGCGCTCGAGGCAGCGCGTACGCTCGAACCTCCCGAACGGCGCGGCGACACAGTCGCGCGTTTCTTCGATCTGCTGGAGGCGGTGAGCAAACGCGGCGCGTATCTCGCGTTGCTGACCGAATACCCGAGCGCGCTGCATCGCGTGTTATCGGTGCTCGGCGCGTCGCACTGGGCAGCGGGTTATCTGATCCGCCATCCGCAGCTGCTCGACGAACTGCTCGACGACGAAGCGATTGCGAGTCCGTTCGACTGGTCCGAATTCAAGCGAACGCTGCGCGCGCATCTCGCGGCCGCCGACGGTGTGGAGCATCAGATGGATCTGCTGCGTCATGCGCACCAGGCTGAAGTGTTCCGCATCCTGCTGATCGATCTGGCGGGCAAACTCAGCGTCGAGCACGTCAGCGACCGGCTATCCGAACTCGCCGATGCGGTGCTCGACGTGACGCTCGAAGCGGTCTGGGCGCAGCTCGCGAAGCGTCATCGCGAGGTGCCGCGTTTCGCGGTGATTGCGTACGGCAAGCTCGGTGGCAAAGAGCTGGGCTACGCGTCGGACCTCGATCTGATCTTCCTGTACGACGACACCGACGATGCCGCCGCCGATGTCTACGCGACCTTCACACGCCGTCTGATCACCTGGCTCACGATGGCGACCGGCGCGGGCACGTTGTTCGACGTCGATCTGCGGTTGCGGCCGAACGGCGAGTCGGGTTTGCTCGTCACCGATCTCGACGCATTTCGCCGCTATCAGCTGCGCGAGGGCGATGCTGCGAATACCGCGTGGGTCTGGGAGCATCAGGCGTTGACGCGGGCCCGCTATTGCGCCGGCGATGCCGAGATCGGCGCGCGCTTCGAGGCGATTCGCGAGCAGGTGTTGACCACGCCGCGCGAAGCTGAGCCGCTTGCGCGCGAGATCGTCGATATGCGCGAGCGCGTCGCAGTCGGGCATCCGAATCGTTCGCCGCTATTCGACCTGAAGCACGACCGCGGCGGCATGGTGGATATCGAATTCCTTGTGCAGTACTGGGTGCTGCTACATGCGGCAAGCGACCCGGAGCTGATCCGCAACACCGGCAATATCGCGCTGCTGCGCGAAGTGTCGCGCTTTGGGCTGATGAGCGAGGACGAGGCCGAGACGGTCGGCGCCGCGTATCGCACGTACCGGAAGATGCAGCACCGGTTGCGGCTCGACGGGATGGAGAAGGCGCGCGTCGATCCGGATGCGGTGGCGGGGGAGCGCGATGTTGTGCTGAAGTTGTGGCAGCGGGTGTTCGGTTAAGGCGCGGCTAGTGCGCGATCTGCTACGGCCGCGGTTAGCACCTTGAAGCTGTGGGTTAGCGAGTGTTGGGCTAACGCGCGGTTGGCGCATGACGTGCAACGCCATGCGCTCGCCTTACGCCGTCAACATTTCCTTCGCGTGCTTGCGCGTAGTGGCGGTGATCTCCAGACCGCCAAGCATCCGCGCCACTTCCTCGATGCGGCTCGTCTTGTCGAGCGGTGTGACGGTGCTGACGGTACCGCTCTTGCCGTTCGAGGCCTTCGCCACCTGGAAATGATGATCGCCACGCGCCGCAACTTGCGGCAGGTGCGTGACGCACAGCACCTGGCGATCGCGCCCGAGCTGATGCAGCAAGCGCCCGACCACTTCGGCAACGCCGCCGCCAATCCCGGTATCGACTTCGTCGAAGATCAAGGTCGGCGTCGGGCTCGCGGCACTCGCGATCACCGCGAGCGCGAGGCTGATCCGCGCGAGCTCGCCGCCTGACGCAACTTTGGCGAGCGGTCGCAGCGGCACACCCGCATGACCGGCGACACGAAACTCGACCTGCTCGAGTCCGTGCGCCCCGCCTTCCGGCAACGCGACGAGTGCGACCTCGAAGCTGCCCCCCGCCATCGACAGTTCCTGCATGCCGGTCGTCACCGCCGCGCCGAGCGCCTTCGCGGCCTTCGCGCGCGCCTTCGACAGTTGCCGCGCGTCGGCGAGATACGCTTCCTTTGCTTTTGCTTCGGCGGCGCGCAGGCTGTCGATGTCGGCGGCCGCGTCGAGCGCGGCAAGTTGCGCGCGGCGTGCTTCGTGTTCTTCAGGCAGTGTCTGCGGTTGAAGGCGGAATTTGCGTGCCGCCGAGTGCAAGGCTTCGAGCCGCTTTTCGACCTGGGCGAGCCGGTCCGGATCGAGTTCGAGCCGCTGCGCGTAATGCGACAGCGAGTAGGCAGCTTCCTGTAACTGGATTTCGGCGGGCTCGAGCGCGGCGAGCGCGTCGTTCAGCGCCGGGTCGATCTCCGCGAGATCGCGCAGCTTCGAGACGATCGTGCCGAGCTGCGAAAGCATCGCTTCGTCGGATTCGGACAGCGCATTGAGCGCACCCTGTACGCCGTCGATCAGATTCGCCGAGTGCGACAGCCGCCGATGCTCGGCATTCACGTCTTCCCATTCGCCGGGCTGCGGCGCGAGCTTGTCGAGTTCGGCGAGCTGCCAGGCGAGGCGCTCGCGTTCGAGTTGCAGTTCGCGGTCGCGGGTCTGCGCGAGTTCGACAGCCTGAGCGGCGTCGCGCCAGCCGCGCCATGCACGGTTCACGACTGCGGCAGTTTCGAGCAGGCCGGCGTGCGTATCGAACAACTGACGTTGCGCATCGGGCCGCATCAGCAACTGGTGTGCATGCTGCCCATGGATATCGACCAGCATCTCACCGAGTTCGCGCAGTTGCGTAAGCGTGGCCGGCGTGCCGTTGACAAACGCACGCGAGCGGCCGTTTGCATCGAGCACGCGTCGCAGCAGCACCGTGTTGCCGGCGGCATCGCCGGCTATGCCGAGCGCCTGGTCGTCGAGCCATTGCTCGACTTCGCCGTGGGTAT
Organism: Paraburkholderia sp. CHISQ3; assembly: GCF_030464945.1. Lineage (NCBI taxonomy): Bacteria > Pseudomonadati > Pseudomonadota > Betaproteobacteria > Burkholderiales > Burkholderiaceae > Paraburkholderia > Paraburkholderia sp. CHISQ3. Next base: position 584,911 of record NZ_JALPRG010000001.1, on the reverse strand, counting down.
CGAATTCGGCGGTGATGTCGGCGCGCGCTTCACCGGTGCGCACGACGCTCGCATCGCCGCGCGCGCCGAGCGCAAGCGCGAGCGCATCGATCAGGATCGATTTGCCCGCGCCCGTTTCGCCCGAGAAAACCGTGAAGCCGCTGTCGAATTCGAGATCGAGCGCGGCGACGATGACGAAGTCGCGTATCGAGAGATGGCGAAGCATGGAGGTGGTCTGGTTGGCAGGCGGTGACGGGCGAGGCGAGCGTTCGGTTCTCAGCTCAGTTTTCAGGATCGTCTTCGTGCGAAGGGTATTCGTTCCAGTGCAGCTTCTTGCGCAACGTCGCGAAATAGCTATACCCGACCGGATGCAGGAACGGCACCGTATGGCGCGAGCGGCGCACCTCGATCGTATCGTTCAGCTCAAGCGCGGTGAACGACTGCATATCGAAGTTCACGTTCACGTCGCGGCCCGAGATGATCTGGATGCCGACCTTCGAGTCGTCCGGCAGAACGATCGGCCGGTTGGACAGCGCATGCGGCGCGATCGGCACGAGCACGAGGCCCTGCAACTGCGGATGCAGAATCGGTCCCGCCGACGACAGCGCGTACGCGGTCGAGCCGGTCGGCGTCGCGACGATCAGACCGTCGGAACGCTGGTTCGACATGAAGCGCCCATCCACCGAGACGCGCAACTCCGCCATGCCCGAGAAGCCGCTGCGATTCACGACGACGTCGTTGAACGCGAGCGCGTGATAGATCGGTTCGCCGGCGCGCATGATGCGCGCTTCGAGCAGCGTGCGTTCTTCGCGCTCGAAGCTGCCCGCGAGCATCTGCGGGACCGCTTCGTACATGTCGGAGATCGGGATGTCGGTGATGAAGCCGAGCCGGCCGTGGTTGATGCCGATCAGCGGGGTGCGGTAGGGCGCCAGTTGCCGGCCGATGCCGAGCATCGTGCCGTCGCCGCCGAGCACGACCGCGACATCCGCGCGCGCGCCGATCTCGGCGAGCCGCAGCGCGGGGTGGCCGGACGCACCGATCTCGGCGGCTGTGTCCGCTTCGAACACGACCTCGAAGCCACGCTTCTCGATGCAGGCGGCGAGCTTCGTCAGCGGCTCGCCGATGCCGGGCGTGTTGCTGCGCCCTATGAGCGCGACGGTCTTGAACTGGGTGGTAACTTGCATGCCGGCATTACACCATAGGTAGGTGTCGAAAAGAACCGTGGCCAATCCTGGCGGCGCGCCGGGACCGAAAGCGGGCTTGCATGGACAGGATTGTCGTTAGAATGGTGAAGCGCCGATGACAGGACCGCATCGGGCGCGCGGCGGCACCTCTGCCATGCAGCTGCTGACGGGCGACAAAGCCGGCTGGGATAGATGGCGACATCCCGGTCATATCGTTTGTAGCGCCATTGAGCTAAAATTTTTCGTCATGCTAGATCCCCGCGCACAAACCCTCCTCAAAACGCTGATCGAGCGCTACATCGCCGAAGGTCAGCCGGTCGGCTCGCGCACGCTGTCGCGTTACTCCGGGCTGGAACTGAGCCCCGCGACGATTCGCAACGTGATGTCCGACCTCGAGGAACTGGGACTCGTAATCAGCCCGCATACGTCGGCGGGCCGGATTCCGACGCCACGCGGCTACCGGCTGTTCGTCGACACGATGCTGACCATGGAGTCCGCCGCCGACGAAGAAGCCGTCACCCGGACCGTCAAGACCACGCTCCAGGCCGGCGAGCCGCAAAAAATCGTCGCGGCCGCGGCGAGCGTGCTGTCCAGCCTGTCGCAGTTCGCCGGCGTCGTGCTGACGCCGCGGCGTAGCCACGTGTTCAAGCAGATCGAATTCATGCGCCTGTCCGACAAGCGCATCCTGCTGATCATCGTGACACCCGAAGGCGATGTGCAGAACCGCATCATGGCGACGCAGCGCGACTTCTCGCTGTCCGAGCTGACCGAAGCGTCCAACTACATCAACGCGCATTTCGCCGGTCTCTCCTTCGACGAGGTGCGCCGCCGCCTGCGCGAAGAGATCGATGCGCTGCGCGGCGACATGACGACGTTGATGCACGCCGCAGTCACCGCGAGCACCGACGACACCGATACCGGTGAAACCGTGCTGATTTCCGGCGAGCGCAATCTGCTCGAAGTGGCCGACCTGTCGTCCGACATGGCGCGGCTGCGCAAGCTGTTCGATATATTCGACCAAAAGACCAGCCTCCTTCAGTTGCTCGACGTGTCGAGTCATGCGCAGGGCGTGCAGATTTTCATCGGTGGCGAATCGAACCTCGTGCCGATCGAGGAGATGAGCGTCGTCACCGCGCCGTACGAGGTGAACGGCACGATCGTCGGCACGCTCGGCGTGATCGGGCCGACGCGCATGGCCTACAGCCGCGTGATCCCGATCGTCGATATCACCGCGCGGCTGCTCTCGCTGACTCTTAGCCAGCAGTAGGGTGGTTCCCGCAGTCTTCCCTTGCGATGGTGGATGATGCCGGGCCGGTGGCCGCGCCGCCAATCGGCCGGATGGCCAGCGGACGCGACAGGCGCGGCGGTTGCGGGTTGGTCCGGCGAGCCGCGCCGCTATAATGGCCGCTTTCGCCTCTCACTCCGCGCCCCGCGCGCCGACCCGTTGCCTATGCGTTTCGATCTCGAGCGGCCTTCGCAGCCTGCCGCGGCACATCGCGTCGGCGTGCTGCTGATCAATCTCGGCACCCCCGATGCGCCAACGCCCCGCGCGGTGCGCCGCTACCTCGCGCAGTTTCTGTCCGATCCACGTGTCGTCGAGATTCCCGCCGTGCTGTGGCAGATCATCCTGCGTCTGCTGATCCTGCCGTTTCGTGGCGTTTCGTCGGCGAAGAAATACGCGGCGGTCTGGATGCCGGAAGGCTCACCGCTGCGCGTGCATACCGAGAAGCAGGTCGACGCGTTGCGTCAGTTGCTGCAGGCGAACGGCTATACGACGATCGTCGAGTACGCGATGCGCTACGGCACGCCGGGCATACCGGCGATGCTGAACCAGTTGAAGCTCGCCGGCGCGGAACGCGTGCTGCTGATGCCGATGTATCCGCAGTATTCGTCGTCGACGACTGCGACCGCCTTCGACGACGCGTTCGCGGCGTTGCGGCGCATGCGCAACCAGCCCGAGATCCGTACTGTGCGCCAGTACGCGGACCATCCCGCGTACATCGCGGCGCTCGCGGCCCAGGTACAGCATTACTGGCACGCGCACGGCCGCCCGGATTTCGCTGCCGGCGACAAGCTGATCCTCAGTTTCCACGGTGTGCCTAAACGCACGCTCGATCTCGGCGATCCCTACCACGAGCAATGCCAGCAAACCGGCGCGCTGCTGATGCAGGCGCTCGAGCTGAGCTCGGTCGAATGCCGGGTGACCTTCCAGTCGCGCTTCGGCAAGGCCGAATGGCTGCAGCCGTATACCGCGCCGACGCTGAAGGAACTGGGCGCGGCGGGCGTGCGACGGGCCGACGTGTTCTGCCCCGGCTTCACCGCCGATTGCCTCGAAACCATCGAGGAAATCGGCATCGAAGTTCGCGACGAGTTCGTGCACGCGGGCGGCAAGGAGTTTCACCGCATTCCCTGCGTCAATACGGCGCCGGCGTGGATCGCGGCGCTTGGCGAAATCGTGGCGATCAATCTGCAGGGCTGGCCGGTGCAGGTGCCGCAAACCCACGGCGCGGCGGCGGCATGAGCGCTGCCGTTGCGTCGCCGGGCTGGACAACGGGCCCGGCACCTGAATTTCGTAGCGCCGCGCAGGAAGGCGCCGCCGCGACCCGGAGCAACCGATGAACTACCGCATTTCAACCGACGCAAGCGCACGCCTGCGGATCGACAAGTGGCTATGGGCGGCGCGCTTCTTCAAGACGCGTTCGCTGGCGGCCACGGCGGTCGAGAAAGGGCAGGTGAGGATTGGCGGTGCGACGGTCAAGCCGGCCAGAGACGTGCGCGTCGGCGACCTGGTCGAGATCGAGATCGAACGGATGGTGTGGCAGGTGGAGGTGCTGGGCCTGTGCGACGTGCGCGGGCCGGCCAGCGTAGTCCAGACGCTCTACGCGGAAACCGCGGACAGCAAGGCGAAACGGCAGCAGGAGCTGGAGCGCCGCAAGACGTACCGGGAGCCCGCAGAGGCGTTGCAGGGCCGGCCGACGAAACGCGACCGGCGCATTATCGACAGACTTTCAGGTGGGGATTGAACAGCTTTTCCATCGTCGCGTGCACGCCGCCATATTCGGTCGTGCTCTCGTTGACGGCCCCGGACATGCAGATGGTCGTGGTCCCCGCAATGAGTACCAAGGCGACCACCGATATTGCAAAGGTCAGTTTCACGGTACCCCCTGAACACAGGATGGAAACAGGCAATTGGGACGGACGGTGATGGGCTCGCGTAAGCTCAGGGTAAACCTGCCTTTTCTCACGCTTGGATGGAGTTTAGGCCACTCGGAAATGCCGCTCAATCTCAATCTGATGAAGGCTGGGTAATGGTTGTAACCGGGCGTTTCCGCAGCACGGCTGCGGTGCAAAAACCGTCCCGGAAGGCTTGAAAACGGCGTTTTCGCACCTATTTGCACTGCTAGCGAGCGGGGGACAGGTCGTTGCACGTCGCGCATTAGCAACATGACAATGCGCCGGACGCGAGCGACACGCCCCCGCCTGGTTTTTTGGCTTCCGTTTTTATATTTCTAACGACTTTCAGCGACATGGAAAACACGCAAGAGAACCCGACAGGCCAGAATCCGGCGTCCGCCGACCCGGCGAAGCTGGACGAAGCCGCAGACGCCGCCTTGCAGCAAGATGCTGCCGCTGCGCAAGGCTCGGCCGGTGAGGCCGAAGCCGCGCTGGCCGAAGCCCAGGCAAAGATCGTCGAGCTCCAGGAAAGCTTCCTGCGGGCCAAAGCCGAGACGGAAAACGTGCGGCGCCGCGCGCAGGAAGACGTCACGAAGGCGCACAAATTCGCGATCGAGAGTTTCGCCGAACACCTGCTGCCGGTGGTCGACAGCCTCGAAGCGGCGCTCACGCATTCGTCGGATGACCTCGTGAAGGTGCGCGAGGGCGTCGAACTGACGCTGCGCCAGCTCACCGGCGCGCTCGAGAAAGGCCGTGTCGTGCCGTTGAACCCGGTCGGCGAGAAGTTCGACCCGCACCGTCACCAGGCCATTTCGATGGTGCCGGCCGAGCAGGAGCCGAACACTGTCGTCGCCGTGCTGCAAAAGGGTTATGTGATTGCGGACCGCGTCCTGCGGCCGGCGCTCGTCACCGTTGCCCAGCCGCAGCCGAAGTAACCGGTTGGCATCGGCCGGCGATTGAAAATATTTAAAGACCGTATCGCGTAAAAGGTCTTGAAAACGATGCGGATGCACTCACCTTGGGTGCAGGTATGAATCTGGAGGCGGAATCGGCCGTAAAGCCAGCAGGCACAAGGCGTTCCGCAGCGATCGAAATACAGGAGATTGGTAAAAATGGGCAAAATTATCGGCATCGACCTCGGCACTACGAACTCGTGCGTGGCGGTGATGGAAGGCAATCAGGTCAAGGTGATTGAAAACTCGGAAGGCGCCCGTACGACGCCGTCGATCATCGCCTACATGGACGACAACGAAGTGCTGGTCGGCGCACCGGCTAAACGCCAGTCCGTCACGAACCCGCGCAACACGCTGTTTGCCGTGAAGCGCCTGATCGGTCGTCGCTTCGAAGAAAAGGAAGTGCAGAAGGACATCGGCCTGATGCCGTACAAGATCGTCAAGGCAGAGAACGGCGACGCGTGGGTCGAAGCCCATGACCAGAAGCTCGCCCCGCCGCAGATTTCGGCGGAAGTGCTGCGCAAGATGAAGAAGACCGCTGAAGACTACCTCGGCGAGCCGGTCACCGAAGCCGTGATCACGGTTCCCGCGTACTTCAACGACAGCCAGCGCCAGGCCACGAAGGACGCCGGCCGCATCGCCGGTCTGGAAGTGAAGCGGATCATCAACGAGCCGACCGCAGCCGCGCTCGCGTTCGGTCTCGACAAGGCCGAAAAGGGCGATCGCAAGATCGCCGTGTTCGACCTGGGCGGCGGCACGTTCGACATCTCGATCATCGAGATCGCCGACGTTGACGGCGAAATGCAGTTCGAAGTGCTGTCGACGAACGGCGATACGTTCCTCGGCGGTGAAGACTTCGACCAGCGCATCATCGATTACATCATCAGCGAGTTCAAGAAAGAGCAGGGCGTCGATCTGTCGAAGGACGTGCTCGCGCTGCAACGCCTGAAGGAAGCCGCTGAAAAGGCCAAGATCGAACTGTCGTCGGGCCAGCAAACCGAAATCAATCTGCCGTACATCACGGCCGACGCGTCGGGTCCGAAGCATTTGAACCTGAAGATCACCCGTGCGAAGCTCGAAGCGCTGGTCGAAGACCTGATCGAACGCACGATCGAACCGTGCCGTGTCGCGATCAAGGACGCCGGCGTGAAGGTGAGCGACATCGACGACGTGATCGTCGTTGGCGGCCAGACGCGTATGCCGAAGGTGCTGGACAAGGTGAAGGAAGTCTTCGGCAAGGACGCGCGCCGTGACGTGAACCCGGACGAAGCCGTTGCCGTTGGCGCTGCGATTCAAGGCCAGGTGCTGTCGGGTGATCGTAAGGACGTGTTGCTGCTCGACGTGACTCCGCTGTCGCTCGGCATCGAAACGCTCGGCGGCGTGATGACGAAGATGATCAACAAGAACACGACGATCCCGACGAAGCACGCACAGGTGTACTCGACGGCCGACGACAACCAGGGCGCCGTGACGATCAAGGTGTTCCAGGGCGAACGCGAAATGGCAGCCGGCAACAAGCTGCTCGGCGAGTTCAACCTCGAAGGTATTCCGCCGTCGCCGCGTGGCGTGCCGCAGATCGAAGTGAGCTTCGACATCGACGCGAACGGCATCCTGCACGTCGGCGCGAAGGACAAGGCGACCGGCAAGGAAAACCGCATCGTCATCAAGGCGAACTCGGGTCTGTCGGAAGCCGAGATCGAGAAGATGGTGAAGGACGCCGAAGCGAACGCCGAAGAAGATCACAAGCTGCGCGAACTGGCCGATGCCCGCAACCAGGGCGACGCGCTGGTCCACAGCACGAAGAAGGCGCTCACCGAATACGGCGACAAGCTCGAAGCCGGCGAGAAGGACAAGATCGAAGCCGCGTTGAAGGACCTCGAAGAAACGCTGAAGAGCGGTGCGAGCGACAAGGCTGCGATCGACGCGAAGATCGAAGTCGTGGCAACGGCATCGCAGAAACTCGGCGAAAAGATGTACGCCGACATGCAGGCCGCCCAGGGTGCCGCAGGCGCGGCAGCGGGTGCGGCAGGTGCGGGTGCGTCGGCAGGTGGTGCCGGTCAGCCGGAAGACGACGTCGTCGATGCCGAGTTCAAGGAAGTGAAGAAGGACTAAGCCGGGTTGTCTCTAACCGTAACGCCGGGCGCAGCCATGCTGCGCCCGGCCGGCTACAAAACGGTCTGCGCCCATCCGGCGCATGAACGGTGACTACGCCTGGCGAGCCTTCCGGCTCCCCGGGCACATTTGTTTTATGGAGGACGCTGTGCATGCCGTGCAAACGGCGCGGTGCGCAGCGCCTGGAACGAGTCGAGAGACTCCAGCATTCAACAGGAGCCGCTGCGCTGCACCGCGCGGTTGGCGCTGAAACGATATGGCGAAACGGGATTACTACGAGGTTCTGGGCGTCGCGAAGAACGCGAGCGACGACGAAATCAAGAAGGCTTATCGCAAGCTGGCGATGAAGCATCACCCCGACCGCAATCCGGACAGCAAGGATTCGGAAGAGCGTTTCAAAGAGGTGAAGGAAGCCTATGAAATGCTGTCGGACACGCAGAAGCGCGCGGCCTACGACCAGTACGGCCATGCCGGCGTCGATCCGAACATGGGCGGTGCAGGTGCGCAGGGGTTCGGCGGGTTTGCCGATGCATTCGGCGATATCTTTGGCGATATCTTCGGCCAGGCCGCGGGCGGTGGTGCACGCGGCGGTCGCAGCGCCGGCCCGCAGGTGTATCGCGGCGCCGATCTGCGCTACAGCATGGAAATAACACTCGAGCAGGCGGCTCATGGCTACGACACGCAGATTCGCGTGCCGAGCTGGGTGTCGTGCGAGATCTGTCACGGCTCGGGTGCGAAACCCGGTACCAAGCCCGAAACCTGCCCGACCTGTAACGGCTCCGGCGCGGTGCGCATGTCGCAGGGCTTCTTCAGCATCCAGCAGACCTGCCCGAAGTGCCACGGCACCGGCACTTATATTCCCGAGCCTTGCACGCATTGCCACGGCGCAGGCAAGACCAAGGAAACCAAGACGCTGGAAGTGAAGATTCCGGCGGGTATCGACGATGGCATGCGCATCCGTTCCGCGGGCAACGGCGAGCCGGGTATCAACGGTGGCCCGTCGGGCGACCTGTATGTCGAGATCCACATCAAGCAGCACTCGGTGTTCGAGCGCGACGGCGACGATCTGCATTGCCAGATGCCGATTCCGTTCACGACCGCGGCGCTTGGTGGCGAGATCGAAGTGCCGACGCTGGCGGGCCGCGCAACCTTTACGGTGGCCGAGGGTACCCAGTCGGGCAAGACGTTCCGTCTGCGTGCAAAGGGCATCAAGGGGCTGCGCTCGAGCATCGCCGGCGATCTCTACGTGCACGTGCAGGTCGAAACGCCGGTCAAGCTCACCGACCAGCAACGCGAACTGCTGCAGCAGTTCGAGAAGTCACTGGTCGAAGGCGGCGCGCGTCATAGCCCGCAGAGCAAGAGCTGGTTCGATCGGGTGAAGAGCTTCTTCGATTGATGTGCTGTGGTTGATGGCGGTTTGATGCCGGTGGTCGAGATGGCGGCTGAAGAACGTGATGCGGTATTCGCGTTGCTCGACGATAGCGAGGCGACGGCGCTTTGTCCGTCGACCCGTTTGTACACCGGGTTTGTGCGCGAGCGTGTGTGTACCGATGCCGCGCAACTCGATGCGGTTGTGGCCGATGTCGTAGCGGATCAGCGGGCGGGCTTGCATGTGGTCGTGCTCGCGGACTATGAGTTTGGCCACGGCCTGGCCGGTATCCATACCGACACTGGTAGTGCGCAGTTTCAAGCAACGCAGCGGGGCGACGCCCCGCTGCGTTTTTTATTGTTCGAACGATGCGCCAGGCTGTCGCGCGAAGCCGCCGATGCATGGCTCGCGCAGCGTGACGGCGGCGCAACGCAGCCGTCGGTGGCTGGCACGGCGAACCTGCGGGCGAGCGTCGATAACGAGCAGTTCGCCGCTGCGATCGAAGCGATCCACGCGGCGCTGCGTGACGGCGATTCGTATCAGGTCAACTACACCTACCGGCTCGCATTCGATGTGTTCGGTGCGCCGCTTGCGCTCTACCGGCGTCTGCGCGACCGTCAGCCGGTGCCGTTTGGCGCGCTGATTGCGTTGCCGGATGGCCGTTGGGTACTATCGTGTTCGCCGGAGTTGTTCGTCGGCAAGACGGGAACGACGTTGCTCGCGCGTCCGATGAAGGGCACCGCGCCGCGCGCCGCCGATCCGCTGCTCGACCAGCGCGCCGCCGACTTTCTAGCCAGTGATCCGAAGAACCGCGCCGAAAACGTGATGATCGTCGACCTGCTGCGCAACGATCTGTCGAGAGTGGCGCGCATCGGTTCGGTGCGGGTGCCGGCGCTGTTCTCGGTTGAGCCGTATGCGTCGGTGTGGCAGATGACGTCGACGGTGACGGCTGCATTGCGTTCACGCACGTCGTTCGCCGACGTGCTGCGCGCGCTGTTTCCTTGCGGATCGATCACCGGTGCGCCGAAACACCGTACGATGCAGCTTATCGACACGCTCGAAACGACGCCGCGTGGGTTGTACACAGGTGCGATCGGCTGGCTCGATGCACCTGTGCCTGATTCAGTCGAACAAGAGCTTTGCGGCGATTTCTGCCTGTCGGTTGCGATCCGCACCTTGACGCTCGAGGCCGCGGGCCACACTGGCAAGCACCGTGGAACCATGGGCGTCGGTGCGGGCATTGTGCTCGACAGTGTCGCCGCCGACGAATACGAGGAGTGTCAGTTGAAAGCCCGTTTCCTGACGGAAGCCGATCCCGGCTTCGAGCTGTTCGAGACGATGTACGCGACGCACGAGGACGGTATTCGCCACCTCGAACGCCATCTCGCGCGCGTGTCCGCGAGTGCGCGCTACTTCGATTTTCCCTTTGACGTCGCCGCAGTGCGTGCGCAACTTGAGGCGCAGCGCGCTGCGTTGCCGCCGGCTGTCGAGCACCGCGTGCGGCTCGCGGTTGGCAAGAGCGGGGACGCGCAGATCGTCGTTGCGCCACTCGCGGTGTTGCCCGCCGGCGAGGTCGGTGTGCTGCTCGCGCCCGAGCGCGGATTCGCCGCGACGCAGGCCGACGACCCATTGCTGCGTCACAAAACGACGCGTCGCGCGGACTACGATCGCGGCTGGCGCGAAGCCGAAGCGCACCACGCATTCGACACGCTGTTCTTCAACGAGCGCGACGAGTTGACCGAAGGTGGCCGTACGAATGTATTCGTGAAGCTCGATGGGGCGTGGTGGACGCCGCCGCTGGATTCGGGTGTGTTGCCGGGCGTGATGCGCGCAGTGTTACTCGAAGACTCGACGCTTCGCGCGGCGGAGCGCGTGCTCACACGCGCAGACCTGCTGCGTGCCGACGCGCTGATACTCAGTAATGCATTGCGTGGTGCGTTACCGGCGCGCATTGTCAGCGCACCGGCAACGACTTAAAGGAAACGGGCGGACCTGGTTCACCTCGACGTGCTAATGCCCGGCAACGCATTGTGCGGCTCACTGTCCGTCGGTGTGACGAGTGCGTAACCGGCGGCGCCCTGCCGCAAACGCAGCAGACACCACTGCTCAAAACGTATGTTCCGGGCCCGGAAACGACCGATCCTTCACCGCCCGCACATACGCATCGACGGCAGCGAAGATGCCCGGTTGCCCCTGCGTGAAGTCCTTCACGAAGCGTGGCCGCTTGCCGGGGAAAATCCCCAGCATGTCGTGCAGCACGAGCACCTGACCGGAGCAGTCGACACCAGCGCCGATGCCAATAGTCGGAATGCGCAACTGCTGTGTGACTTCGGCGGCAAGCAGCGTTGGGATCGCTTCGATCACGACCAGTTGCGCGCCCGCATCCTGCAACGCCCGTGAATCACGTAGCAACTGGCTCGCACCCGCCTCGGTCTTGCCCTGCACCTTGAAGCCGCCAAAAGCATGCACGGATTGCGGCGTGAGCCCGACATGCGCACAGACCGGCACAGCGCGTTCGATCAGAAACCGCACCGTCTCCGCAAGCCACTCCCCGCCCTCGAGCTTCACCATCTGCGCACCGGCGCGCATCACCTGCGTCGCGCTAGCGAACGCATCGGCAGGCGTGCCGTAGGTACCGAACGGCAGATCCGCAACGACGAGCGCCGCTGGCCGCGCACGCGCGACACACGCGGTGTGGTACACGATGTCGTCGAGCAAAACCGGCAGCGTCGTCGCATGTCCCTGCAGCACGTTGCCGAGCGAATCGCCGATCAGCAGCACGTCGACGCCCGCGCGGTCGAGCAGCGCGGCAAAGCTCGCGTCATAGCACGTGAGCATGGCGATTTTTTCGCCGGCGTCGCGCATCGCCTGAAGCTTCGGGACCGTGATCGCGTTCCGGGCCGCTTCCTGCAGATAGGTCATGAATAATCCAGTGGAGGTGCGTTGAAAAGTCGTCGTGCGAAGCAGCGGTGTTGATAGCGATGTCGCGCTTATAGCGACGTGCCCTTCACGAAGAACTCCTTGCGTCCGCGCATCGTCTCGATACGTTCGACCAGCAGCGCGAGGTCCGCATCGGAGTCGAGCGGGTTCAGATGTTCTGCGTTGACCGTCAGCACCGGCGTGCGGTCGTAGTGGTAGAAGAAGTCGTTGTACGCGTCGCATAGCGCGCGCAGATAGGCATCCGGAATCTGCAGCTCCATCGGTACGGCGCGTTTCTGGATGCGCGCGAACAGCACCTCGGGGCTTGCCTGCAGATAGACGACCAGATCGGGTGAGGGCGCCGTACGGGCGCTTCCTTCGAGCGCGCCGCGCGCATTTCCTTCGCTTGCGGAAGAGTGCGCATCGATGCGCGTAGAGAGCGCGCGATACAGATTCCATTCGTCGTCGGGCAAGGTCAGCCGCGCGAAGATGTCGTTCTTCTGCGTCATGAAGTCGGCCACCAGCGCGACGCCGCTTGCGTGCGCAGCGGCGATTTCCTGCGCCTGCTGGGCGCGCTGCAACGCGAAATGCAACTGCGTCGGCAACGCATAGCGCGCGGTGTCGCGATAGAAGCGCTCGAGGAACGGGTTGTCCTGCGGCCGTTCGAACAGCGTGCGCATCGACCAGCGTTCGGCGAGTCGCCGCGTCAACGAGGTCTTGCCGACGCCGATTGGACCTTCGATCGCCAGATAGCGGAACGGCGGACGCAGAACGGGGGCGGTGACGGTCAGCGGTGTGCTCATCGGCGGTTTATCCGGCGAGTGATGGAAGAAGGGGAAGACGGACTCACAGGCGCTCGCCCTTGTCGGCGCTCGCGCCAAGCATCGGGCACTGACACGGGTTCTTCATCTTTTCGATGCGTTGATCGGCCACCGCGGCGAGGAACGTGTCCGCGCGGCCGTGCTGCGGGATGATCAGATGCGGGGCGATTTCAATGAGCGGCACCAGTGCAAACGCGCGTTCGACGAGCCGCGGATGCGGCACGATCAGATCGGGTTCTTCGATGGATTGCTCGCCGTACAGCAGGATGTCGAGATCGAGCGTGCGCGGCGCGTTGCGAAACGGGCGCTCGCGGCCGAAGTGATGCTCGATCTTGTGGCACAGCGCGAGCAGATGCCGCACGGGGAGCGTCGTGTCGAGCTGCACGACACAGTTGAAGTAATCGTCGCCGCCCGCGTCGATCGGGGCGGTGCGATAGAGGCTCGACTTCGCGAGCACGGCAATGGTGTGCTGCTGTGCAAGGCACACCACTGCGTCTTTCAGGGTCTGGCGCGCGTCCCCGAGATTCGCGCCGAGGCCGAGATAAGCAACCGTCATGGCATAACTTCCTACGACTTTCGTTCGACGGCGAGTGCCGGTGCCGCCTCAATCCTCGTGAGCGCCGCCGCCGGGGCTCACGTCGTTTGCTGCGCGACTACCTGCTGTCGTACCGCCCTCCATTCCGCCACCCTCATTGCGGTTTCTGGCGCCACCGCGCCGCCGTCGTTTTTTGGGTGCCCGGTCCTTCCCGCCCTGCGTGAGCAATGCCTCGCGCGCGGCGATGTCTCCTTCGATGAACTCCGTCCACCACGCCCCCACTGACTCGTCGAGTTCGCCGGATTCGCAGCGCAACAGGAGGAAATCATACCCCGCTCTAAATCTTTGGTGTTCCAGCAGCTTGATGGCGCCGCGACCCGAGCGTTTTTCGAGGCGCAACTGCAGGCCCCAGATCTCGCGCATATCGGACGAGAAGCGCTTATGAATCGCGAGTTTTTCGGTCTGCATGTCGAGCACGTCGTCCATCGCGCGGTGCAGCGCGGGCACCGGATACTCGCCGTTCGCCTCGTATTGCTGCCAGCGCTGCTGCATGTCGTGCCACAGCAGCGTCGCGAACAGAAAGCCGGGCGAGACCGGTTTGCCGGCGCGTACGCGGTCGTCGGTGTTGGTGAGCGCGAGCGTGATGAATTTCTCGCCCTGCGGCTGTTCGAGCACGACGTCGAGCAGTGGCAGCAGGCCGTGATGCAAGCCCTCCTGGCGCAGCCGCTGCAGGCACGCGAACGCGTGGCCCGAGAGCAGCAGCTTGAGCATTTCGTCGAACAGGCGCGCGGCCGGCACGTTGTTGATCAGGTCGGCGAGCGCCTTGATCGGTGCGCGTGTCGAATCTTCGATCTCGAAGCCGAGCTTCGCCGCAAAGCGCACGACGCGCAGCATCCGCACCGGGTCTTCGCGGTAACGCGTGGCCGGGTCGCCGATCATTCGCAGCAGGCGCGCGCGCATGTCGGCCATGCCGTTGTGATAGTCGAGCACCGTCTGCGTGGCGGGGTCGTAGTACATCGCGTTGATCGTGAAGTCGCGCCGCGTCGCGTCTTCGTGTTGCTCGCCCCACACGTTGTCGCGCAGCACGCGGCCGCTGGCGTCGACGGCATGGGTGCGGCGATCGAGTTCGTCGCGGCGCAGGCGTTTCTGCGGCGGAGCGTCGGCCGCCGGCGGGTCGACCAGTGCGCGGAACGTCGAGGTCTCGATGATTTCCTGGCCGAACTGCACGTGCACGATCTGAAAACGCCGGCCGATGATGCGCGCGCGGCGGAACAGCTTCTGCACTTCGTCGGGTGTCGCATCGGTGGCGACGTCGAAGTCTTTCGGCGCGATGCCGAGCAGCAGGTCGCGCACTGCACCGCCGACGATAAACGCCCGGAACCCGGCCTGTTGCAGACCGTCGGTGACGCGGATCGCGTTCTTCGAGATCAGCGAGGGATCGATGCCGTGAATCTCGGACGGAATAATGACGGGCACGTCCGGGTCGCGCTTCGCCGGCGCGGCTTTACCCGCTGGCTTGCGACGCGTTTTCGTGGGCGCCGTGGACGTCTCGGCGGCTTCCGCCGGGGATGCGTCGGCGGGCGTCGTGTCCTGTCCGAACAGCTTGCGAATGAGTTTCTTGATCACGTGGATTGAAAGAGTTCCAGGATGCGCCAGCCGTGCGCCTGCGCGTGGGCGCGCAGCGTATCGTCAGGGTTGGTCGCGATGGGGTCGGTCACCCGTTCGAGCAGTGGGATGTCGTTATGCGAATCGCTGTAAAAGTAGCTGCGTCCAAAATCGGACCATGTCTTGCCAAGCGATGCGAGCCATGCCTCGGTGCGCAGGATCTTGCCTTCCTTGTAGCTCGGCGTGCCCGTGGGGCGGCCGGTGTAGGCCGAGTGCGGATCGCCGTCGACGGTTTCGACTTCGCAGGCGATCAGGTTGTCGACGCCGAATACTTCGGCGATCGGCGCGGTGATGAATTCGTTGGTCGCGGTGACCACGCAGCACAAATCGCCGGCGTCGCGGTGCTGGCGCACGAGTTCCATGGCGGCCGGCACGATGGCCGGGCGGATCACTTCGTGCATGTACTGATCGTGCCATTCCTTCAGTTGCGCGCGCGAATAGCCGGCCAGCGGCGTCAGCATGGCAACCAGGTAGGCATGGATATCGAGCTTGCCGGCCTTGTAGTCGGCATAGAAGCGGTCGTTTTCACGCGCGAAGCTCGCACCGTCGACGATGCCGAGCTTGACCATGAAGCGGCCCCATTCGTGGTCGCTGTCGGTGGGGATGAGCGTGTGATCGAGGTCGAAGAGTGCGAGATTAGCCATGGGGGCACATTTTACTTGAAGCGGCTACCGGCAGCGGGCGAGGCTGCCGCGCGCAGGTCTTCGGCGCCGGAGGGCTCCCCCAAGGGGATTTCCTTCGGGGCATCCCACAAGGGGACTTCCTTCGGGGCGGACGCGAGCATCGTGCGCAGCAACGGCAGCGTGACCGCGCGTTTCTGCTCGAGTGAGAAGCGGTCGAGCGCGTCGAGCAGCGTCATCAGGCTCGGCATGTCGCGGCGGAAATGGGTGAGCAGGTAGGCGGGCACGTCGTCGGCGAGCGCGATGCCGCGTTCGCGCGCCGCGTGTTTCAGCACTGCCGCCTTGCCTTCGTCGGGCAGCGGCGCGAGATGGAACACGAGCCCCCAGCCAAGCCGCGTGCGCAGGTCTTCGCGCACAGTAAGGCCGATCGGCGCGGCGTTGCCCGCGGCGACGAGTGCACTGGAAGGCTGCGCGCGCACTTCGTTGAACAGGTTGAAGAGCGCGATCTGCTGCGCCGCCGACAACCCGTCGCAATCGTCGACCGCATACAGCGCGACCCGCGGATCGAAGGTGAATGCCGCGAGACCGCTCTGCGGACTGACGAAGCGCGCATGCCCCGGCGCCGCTTCGTGGATGAACGCCTGCAGCAGGTGCGTGCGGCCGCTGCCCGCTTCGCCCCACACATAGAACGTGCGGTCCGCGACCGGGCCGGCCGCGAGCGCGCCGTCCAGTTCGCGCAGGCGCGTCACCAGCTCGGCGTTGGCACCGGCGAAGAAGTTGTCGAATGTCGATGGCGGCGGAGTGCCGAGATCGAGCGTCAGCTGTCGAAGCACGATAGGTCGGGTGCGTAGGGGTGGACTGAAAATGAAAACAATCAGTTGTTCTTGTAGAGCGTGCTCGACAGGTAGCTCAGCCGCAGCTCGCGCACCGCGACCGACAGGATCGCACTGACGGGCAGCGCGAGCAGCACGCCGAAAAAGCCAAACAGTTGACCGAATGCGAGCAGGGCGAAGATCACGGCGAGCGGGTGCAGACCGATCCGTTCGCCGACAAGGCGCGGCGTCAGGAAGAAGCCTTCGAGCACCTGGCCGATACCGTAGATCACCGCGACCGCGCCGAAGCCGTACCAGTTGCCGAATTGCAGCAGCGCGGCGAGCAGCGCAAGGACGAGACCGGTGGCATATCCGATGTACGGAATGAACACGGCGATGCCGGTGAAGATGCCGACGGGCAGCGCGATCTCGAAGCCGGCGATCCACAGCGCGAGCGCGTAGAACACGGCCAGCACGGCCATCACGAGCAACTGGCCGCGCAGGTATTGCGACAGCATCTGATCCATGTCGTGGGCGAGTTGCAGCGTCTTGTCGAGCCAGCGACGCGGCACGAAATTCTGGGCGCGCCGCAGCATGTCGTTCCAGTCGTACAGCAGATAGAACAGCACGAGCGGCACCATCACGACATTGCCGATCACGGTGATCATCACGTTGCCGCTGGTGCGTACCGAGGTCCACGCATACAGGGCGACGGTCTTCGCGCTGCCTTCGAGCTGACCCATCACGAGATCGCGGATGCTCGCGAAATCGAGCGAATCGGCCAGACCGAGCACCGCGAGTTTCGGCTGCACCCAGTCGTGCAGGTGGGTGAAAAAGCCAGGCACCTGCTGGCGCAATTGCGGCCCTTCCTTCTGCACGACAGCGAGGATCAGCAGGACGAGGAGGGTGATCAGCAGCGCGAACAGCAGCATCATCAGCAGGGCCGCGAGACCGCGCGGCACCCGCCGCCGCACGAGCCACGCGACGCCCGGCTGCAGGATGTACGCGAGGATCGCGCCGAGCAGGAACGGGGTCAGCACCGGGCTCAGCAGCCATAGCAGGATGCCGGTGCCGAGCGCGATGGCGAGCCAGATGAAGACGTGGCGCTGGTACTGGGTCAGAAGCGGAGAGTTTTGCTGCAAGGCGTATTTCCCTGGTGATTGGGCAACTGAGTGGGCAACTGCGTAGGCAACTGTAAGGGCGATTGCCGGACTAACCCGCAGTCAAATTCCAGCCGACCGGTCCGCATCGGGTAAAATCGCATTTTACCGACCTTCTCGCGCTTCCCCATGAATCAACCGAAATCCGCCTCTGACGCCCAAGGTTTGTCGTATCGCGACGCCGGCGTAGACATCGACGCGGGCGACGCCCTTGTCGACGCCATCAAGCCCTTTGCCAAAAAGACGATGCGCGACGGCGTGCTGGGCGGTATCGGCGGCTTCGGAGCGCTTTTCGAGGTGCCGAAGAAGTATCGCGAGCCGGTGCTCGTGTCCGGTACCGACGGCGTCGGCACGAAGCTGAAACTCGCGTTTCACCTGAACCGCCACGACACGGTCGGCGAGGATCTCGTCGCGATGAGCGTCAACGACATCCTCGTGCAGGGCGCCGAGCCGCTCTTCTTCCTCGACTACTTCGCCTGCGGCAAGCTCGACGTTGGTACGGCGGCGACGGTCGTCAAGGGGATTGCGCAAGGCTGCGAGTATGCGGGTTGCGCGTTGATCGGCGGCGAAACGGCCGAAATGCCGGGCATGTACCCGGATGGCGAATACGACCTGGCGGGCTTCGCGGTCGGTGCGGTCGAGAAGAGCAAGATCATCGACGGCAGCACGATCACTCCCGGCGACGTCGTGCTGGGGCTCGCGTCGAGTGGTATTCATTC
Organism: Paraburkholderia sp. CHISQ3; assembly: GCF_030464945.1. Classification (NCBI taxonomy): domain Bacteria; kingdom Pseudomonadati; phylum Pseudomonadota; class Betaproteobacteria; order Burkholderiales; family Burkholderiaceae; genus Paraburkholderia; species Paraburkholderia sp. CHISQ3. The sequence continues at coordinate 566,889 of NZ_JALPRG010000001.1, read as the reverse complement.
GAACGGTTTTTCGCTGGTGCGCAAGATCATCGAGCGTGCGCAGCCGGATCTCGACGCTGACTTCGACGGCCGGACGCTGGCTGATGCGCTGATGGCGCCTACGCGCATCTACGTGAAGCCGCTGCTCGCGCTGATGCAGCAGATCGCGGTGAAGGGTATGGCGCACATCACCGGCGGCGGTCTCGTCGAAAATATTCCGCGCGTGTTGAGGACCGGCCTCACCGCCGAGCTCGACCATCGCGCATGGCCGCTGCCGCCGCTGTTCTCGTGGCTGCAGAAGCACGGCGGTGTGGCGGATGCTGAGATGCATCGCGTGTTTAACTGCGGGATCGGGATGGCGGTGGTTGTATCTGCTGCCGATGCCGAAACGGCCATCGGGCTGCTGTCCGCTGCCGGCGAACAGGTCTGGAAGATCGGTACCGTGCGCGAGAGCCGTGAAGGTGAAGCGCAGACTGTAGTCGTTTAAAGCACTTTGGAAGTTTGCCGGCAGCGTTTCATGCGCTGCCGGTCGTTGTTTCCGGCAGCACACACTCCCACGCAAAACCTGAAGCGTCAGCCGACCGCCTGTTCCAGCGCAGTCAACGCACGTTCGACAGCATCGTCGGCACAACAATCGACGACGATACGCTCCGGCATCGAACGCAGCCACGTCAGTTGCCGCTTGCAGAGCTGCCGCGTAGCGAAGACACCCTTGTCGCGCATCGTCGCGTAATCGACGGCGCCGTCCAGATACTCCCACGCCTGCCGGTAGCCGACGCAACGCATCGATGGCAGCCCCGCATGCAGATCGCCGCGGGCGCGCAGCCGTTTCACCTCATCGATAAAACCGTTCGCGAGCATCGCATCGAAGCGTCGCGCGATGCGTTCGTGCAGCACGCCGCGATCCGACGGCTCCAGCGCGACCGGCACGAAGCGCCAGTGCGTCGCTGCCGATGCCGCTGTGTCTTCACGCGACGGCGCGGCCAGCAGCGCCGACATCGGCTGGCCGGCCAGCAGGAAGACTTCGAGGGCACGCTGGATGCGCTGCGAGTCGTTCGGCGCGAGTCGCGCGGCGGTCTCGGGATCGATTGTGGCGAGCCGCGCGTGCATGGCGGGCCAACCCTCGCGGGCTGCATCGGCATCGAGCGAGGCGCGCACCTCAGGGTTGGCGGCGGGCAGTTCGTTCAGTCCCTGCGTCAACGCGCGGTAGTACAGCATCGTGCCGCCCACCAGCAACGGCATGCGTCCGCGTGCCGCGATTTCGCCGCACAGGCGCAGCGTGTCGGTGCGGAAATCGGCGGCGGAGTAGGCATCGGCGGGATCGACGATGTCGATCAGATGGTGCGGCACGCGGGCACGTTCGTCGGCATCGGGCTTCGCGGTGCCGATATCCATCTCGCGATAGACGAGCGCCGAATCCACACTGACGATCTCGACTGGCCGCCGCGCCGCGAACGCGAGGGCAGCCGCGGTCTTGCCGGAGGCGGTCGGCCCGAGCAGGCACGCAACGGGAATGGGCGTGTGGGTGGAAGCGGGCTTCATCGCCAGCCGGCTCTTCGACGTAGCAAACAACGCAACGCGCTCATTGCCCGCGCATGAACAGGCGATCGAGGTCGGTCAGCGTCAGTTGATACCACGTCGGCCGCCCGTGATTGCACTGATCCGCGCGCTCGGTGGCCTCCATCTGGCGCAGCAGCGCGTTCATCTCGTCGAGGGTGAGGCGCCGGTTCGCACGCACCGCGTGATGGCACGCAAGCGTGCCGAGCAACTCATGCTGCCGCTCGGTCAGCACACGCGAGCCGCCGTACGCCTGCAGATCGGTGAGCACGGCACGCGCGAGCGCCTGCAGGTCGGCATCCTTCAGCAACGCGGGAACGGCGCGGATCGCAAGCGACGTCGGAGACAGCACGGCGAGATCGAAGCCGAGTGCATCGAGCGTCTCGCGCTCTTCCTCGACGATGCCGATTTCGACGGCGTCGGCGGGCATCGATAGCGGGATTAGCAGCGGCTGCACGGCAATCGTACGATCGGCGAGCGCGTTCTTGAACTGCTCGTAGAGAATGCGTTCGTGCGCCGCGTGCATGTCGACGATGATGAGCCCTTGCGCGTTTTGCGCCAGCACGTAGATGCCATGGATCTGGCCGAGCGCGAAGCCGAGCGGTTGCTCGTCGTCGGCGAAGGTGTGTACTGCGGGTGTTCCGAACGTTGTGGGCGCAGCAAACGGCGTCGTCGTTCCCTCGCGCGCTTCGAGCGTCGTTGAGCCTTGCGGCGTGCCGGCACCGGTGTCGCGACGACCGAACAGCGCATCGTAAAGCGCGAGCGGCTGCGCAACCGGTAGCGTGCCCTGCGTCATCCGCGCCTGTCTGAGCCAGGTGTTGCCAGCGTCGGCACCACCACTACCGCTGCCGCCGCGATTGCCGAACCCCGTGCCGGGCAAGCCGGTCGGCATTGGCCCGAATGCACCCGATGCACCGGGCGCTCCGCTAACCGGCGCGATATGCGCGGCATGCCCACCCGCAGTCGTTTCCGGCGACGCCCCCGCATGCCGCGCCAGCGCGCGCTGCACCGCATGAAACACGAACTGGTGAATCGAGCGCGAATCGCGGAAACGCACTTCGATCTTCGACGGATGCACGTTCACATCGACCGCTTCGGGCGGAATGTCGAGGAACAGCACATAGGACGGATAGCGGTCGCCATGCAGCACGTCTTCGTAGGCGGCCCGCACGGCATGCGTGAGCAGCTTGTCGCGCACGAAACGTCCGTTGACGAAGAAATATTGCTGATCGGCGCGCCCGCGGCTCGCGGTAGGCAGCCCCGCGCAGCCATAGACGGCGAGCGGTCCCGCCGATTCATCGAGCGGCAGATGCGCTGTCGCGAACGTCTCGCCGAGAATCTTCGCGACGCGCGCAGCGGGATCGGTTGCGTTCCAGTGTTCGACTGCGCGGCCGTTGTGCAGCACCGAGATCGCCACGTCGGGCCGCGCGAGTGCCGAGCGGCGAATCGTTTCGAGGCAATGGCCGAGTTCGGTCTGCTCGCTCTTCAGGAATTTGCGGCGCGCGGGTGTGTTGAAGTACAACTCGCGCACCTCGATCGTCGTGCCCTGGGTGCCGGCCGCGGGCGCGAGCACGCCGGTCTGCGCGTCGATGCGCACTGCGTGCGGCGCATCGGCGGTGCGGCTCGTGATGAACATCTCCGCCACCGATGCAATCGAAGCCAGCGCTTCCCCGCGAAACCCGAGCGTTGCAACCGATTCAAGCTCGGCCAGCGAGCGGATCTTGCTGGTCGCGTGGCGCATCAGCGCGAGCGGCAGTTCGGCTTCGGGGATGCCGTAGCCGTCGTCGGTGATCGAAATGCGTTTGACGCCGCCTTCGTCGAGCAGGATGCGCAGGGTGCTCGCACCGGCATCGATAGCGTTTTCGAGCAGTTCCTTGACGACCGATGCTGGGCGCTCCACCACTTCGCCGGCCGCGATCTGACTGATCAACTGATCGGGTAGCGGCTGGATCGTGCGCAAGCGGCGCGGCGCGGCGCTCTCGGACGGCTGCGCTGCGGTGGAGCCGGTGGCTTCGGCGGCTTTTTCGGAGAATTCTGAGAACTCGGACATGGACGGATTATAGCGATTTGCCGCACTTCCCCGCTGACGCCCCGGGGCGGCGCCGCCGCGGTGGTCACACCATATTTTTATTGCGGCCAGGCACTTTCGGTATCATGGCGCGGTCAATTTTCCGGCTTGGCGCCGCAGTATCGGGCGCGCCTTCGCCGCCCGCGTGTTGTCATGCCCGCGGGCCGGTCACCTCATCCGCTCATAAGGGACGTTCCTTGGATACGCTGCTGCAGTTTGTGAACCTTGTCCTGCACATCGACAAGTTTCTCGGAGTCTTCATCAATCAATACGGCGCATGGGTGTATGCGGTGCTGTTCCTGATCGTGTTCTGCGAAACCGGCCTGGTGGTGTTGCCGTTTCTGCCTGGCGATTCGCTGCTGTTTATCGGCGGAGCGTTTTGCGCGAGCGGTGAAATGAGCCTCGGCTTGCTGATCGTCCTGCTGCTCATTGCGGCGGTCACCGGCAATACCGTCAACTATCTGATCGGACGGGCGATCGGGCCGAAGGTATTCAATTCGCACATTCCGGTGCTGGAGAAATTCCTCGACCGTGCAGCGCTGCAGAAGACGCACAACTTCTACGAGAAGCACGGCGGCAAGACCATCGTGCTCGCGCGTTTCATTCCGGTGGTGCGGACGTTCGCGCCGTTCGTCGCGGGTGCATCTGCGATGACGGTGCGCCGCTTCCAGTTGTTCAATGTCACCGGTGCGCTGTTCTGGGTGCTGCTGCTAGTGCTGCTCGGGTACTTCTTCGGCAATATTCCGTTTATCCGTCAATACCTGAACGTGATTGTGCTGATCGGAATCGGTGCGGCGGTCGTGCCGGTCGTGCTCGGGGCGTTGTGGAAGATGCTGCGTAAGCCTACGTCTGCGAGCGATCAGCGTAAGGGTTGATCTGTTAGCGCCGGATAGCCGGCTTCGCAGAAGAAGCGTAACGAGCGCCTCATGCGTGCTCATGCGCCGAAGAGACCGGCCCGACTTCGCGTATCAGATCGACGAACGCGCGCAAGCCTGCGGGCACATGCCGCCGGCCCGGATAATAAAGACTCAACCCCGGAAACGTCGGTGTCCAGTCTTCGAGCACGCGTACAAGACGTCCCTGCTCGATGTCGCGGGCGACATGCCATTCCGCCAGATGCGCGAGGCCCACACCCGCGCGAGCGGATTCAAGCATCAGCGTCGATTCGTCGAGCGTAAGCGGGCCGTTCACGTCGACATCGAGCACCTCGCCCTTCCACGCAAATTCCCAGCGATACAACCCGCCGCCTGGCATGCGCGAGCGGATGCATGCGTGGTTGCGCAGATCGTCGGGTGTGCGCGGCCGTGGATATCGCTCGAAATAGGCGGGGCTGCCCACCACGGCGAAGCGCAGTTTGGTGGTGAGCGGCACGGCGATCATGTCGCCCGGAACCGTCTCGGCGAGTCGCACGCCCGCGTCGTAACCGCCGGCGACGATATCGATCAGCCGTCCCTCGGTCACCATGTCGACCTTCATCTCCGGATAACGGCGCAGATATTCGAGCACGACCGGCCTGAGGATCAGGCGCGCCGCGCTCGCGGCCATGTTGATGCGCAGCGTGCCCGACGGCGTCTGCCGATGCGAATTCACCGCGTCGATCGCATCGCGGATCGTGGACAGCGCCGGCGCGATCTTGCCGACGAACTGCTCGCCGGCTTCGGTCAGCGCGACGCTGCGCGTCGTGCGATGGAACAGCCGCACGTTAAGGCGCGCCTCGATGCCGGCGATCGCCTGGCTCAGCGCGGAGGGCGACATACCGAGTTCGGTCGCCGCCGCGCGGAAGTTGCCGAGCCTGGCGACGGCCAGCACGGCTTCGAGTTCGGTCAGGCCTGAGCGATGCATTGTCCCGATTTCCAAAATAGCTCATGCGGATTTGTGTAGCTTATCAAATCAATGGCCGAAGTCTAGACTGGCTTCACTGAAATCGGCCGCAAGGCCACGGAGGCAACAAAGTGAAGCTCATCGACACGATCTATATCGACGGCGCGTTCGTGAAACCGCACGGGAGCGAGCGTTTCGATCTCGTGAACCCGTCGACCGAAGCCGTCATCGGCCAGGTGACGCTCGGCGACGAAATCGACACCCAAAATGCAGTCGACGCGGCCGTGCGCGCGTTCCCGGCGTTTTCGCGCACCAGCCGCAGCGAACGCATTGCGATATTGCGCCGTCTGCACGACGCGCTGATGGCGCGCAGCGACGATCTGAACGCAGCAACCATCGAGGAATACGGCGCGCCACAAGCGCGTGCGCAGTGGAGCACGCGCTATGCCGCGGAGGCGTTTCTCTCGATGGCGACCACGCTCGAGACCTATGAATTCACGCGGCGCGTGAATACGGCCGAGGTGGTGATGGAGCCGGTCGGCGTGGTCGGCCTGATTACACCGTGGAACGCCAACGCCGGCTTTATCTGCAACAAGCTCGCGACGGCGATCGCCGCGGGCTGCACGACGGTCATCAAGCCGAGCGAGATGAGCGCGCTGCAGACGCAGGTCGTGATCGAAGCGCTGCACGAAGCCGGCTTGCCGCCGGGCGTGTTCAACGTCGTGAATGGGCTGGGTAGTGTGGTGGGCGCGACGCTGGCCGCGCATCCGAAGATCGCGAAGATTTCGTTTACCGGTTCGACGGCGGTCGGCAAGTCGATCCTGCGCACGGGTGCCGAGACGATGAAACGCGTGACGCTCGAACTGGGCGGCAAATCGCCGACACTGCTGCTCGACGATGCGAATTTCGCCGAAGCGTTGCCGCTTGCCCTCAATCTTGCGTTCATGAACAGCGGTCAGGCCTGCATTGCGGGTACACGTCTGCTGGTACCGGAGCAGCGGCTCGACGAAGTGATCGAGCGGGTCAGGACGCTGATCGCTGCGATCCAGTCGGGCGATCCGTACGATCCGGCTACCACGATCGGGCCGATGGTCAACCGCAAGCAATACGAGCGTGTGCAGCACTACATCCGCGTTGGCGAAGAAGAGGGCGCGACCTTGATTGCGGGTGGTGCGGGACGGCCCGAGGGACTGACGCGCGGCTACTTCGTGAAGCCGACAGTCTTCGCGCACGTCACCAACGACATGACGATCGCCCGCGAAGAAATCTTCGGGCCGGTGCTGTCGATCCTCGCGTATCGCTCGGAGGAAGAAGCGATCGAGATTGCCAACGATACCGTCTATGGTCTGCAGGCCAGCGTGTTCTCGTCGAACCCGGCGCGTGCGCGTAGCGTGGCATCGCGGCTAGACGCGGGACGTGTGCTGATCAACGGTGTGCATCACGATCCGCTGGCGCCGTTCGGTGGTCACAAGCAGTCGGGGATTGGCCGAGAGTATGGAGCGTTCGGACTCGAGGCCTATCTCGAGCCGAAGACCTTGCTGGGTGCCGCGGGTTGATTCGGTTGCGCCGTGGAAAGAGCGCTTTCTCGCGCAGCGGCACGCCGGCGTAACCGCGCGCAATGCGGGCACCACGTGCCGCGCTGCTGGACTGTTCGTGGGGTCGCGTGCCAGACGTGGCCGAATTCGCACCTCCAGGTGAGCTTCGCCGCGTGGCCCAGGTACTCCGTGCTCAGACACTGGCCACCGAGTCGACGGGCGGCTTCGTGCATGTCTTCGATCGTGCGACGTTGACGTTCGTTGGCGCAGAGTCGACACCACTTACCGACCAGCACGAGATGGCCCCACCCAAGCCACTCGTGTCCCTTGGCGCAGCGAAAGCGATACTTTGCCTGCAGCTTCGCACACACCTCGTCGAGACATGCGCCGCCGTGCGCGGCAGCGGCGGCCTGAAGACGGGCAAGCCTGTCCGGGTTGCGGCGTGGACGTTGTGCGATGGGAGCGACGGGGGATGCGGTGGGCGTTACGTGGTTCGACATGAGGTGTTCCGGATGCGTGCCTGTTTGCGCGATACCGATGGCGCGAAACATTTCACGCGTGCGGCGTGCCGATTTTAGGCATCGTCGGTACGCTGGACTTTGAACGTTTGTGAATTCGGCGCAGAAAATAGTTGTCTATACAAATTTGACCGCATACAGTCAGTCGTTTCGAAACCGCCGCACTCGAAAGGACTGTCATGGCTGCACCCACCCACGAAGCGCAGGAGCGCACCGTCGTCGAACGTCGGACGATCGACTACATTCCCGACGCCGAACGTCATGGCCATCTGATCAGCCAGTTCACACTGTGGCTTGCAGCCAACCTGCAAATCACCGCGATCGTCACCGGCGCCCTGGCTGTCGTGCTGGGCGGCGATGTGTTCTGGTCGCTGGTGGGACTGCTGGTCGGCCAGGTACTCGGCGGTGCGGTGATGGCGCTGCATGGCGCGCAAGGTCCGCAACTCGGCCTGCCGCAGATGATTTCGAGTCGCGTGCAGTTCGGCGTGTATGGCGCAGTGATTCCGATCGTGCTCGTGTGTCTGATGTACGTCGGCTTCTCGGCGAGCGGAACGGTTCTCGCCGGCCAGGCCGTCGCGCAACTGCTGCATGTGGGCGACGAGGCCGGAATTGTTCTGTTCACGGCGGTCATCGTCGCGTTCACGGTGTTCGGATACCGGCTGATTCATACGGTTGGGCGCATTGCGAGCGTGATCGGTGTGATCGCGTTCGTGTACCTGTTCGCGCAACTGCTGATCGGGCACGACGTCGGGCAACTGCTTGCGATCCGTTATTTCTCGATCAGCAGCTTCCTGCTGGCCATCTCGCTGTCGGCGTCGTGGCAGATTGCATTCGGTCCTTATGTCGCCGACTACTCGCGTTATCTGCCGCGCACGACTTCTCCGCGCAAGACGTTCTGGTTGATCGGCGCCGGTTCGGTGCTGGGCGCGCAGACCTCGATGACGTTCGGCGTGTTTGCCGCGGCGCTCGCCGGCAAGCAGTTCTCCGGGCACGAGGTGTCGTTCGTCGTCGGGCTCGGTGCGTCCGGCGCGATCGCCGCGCTGCTGTACTTCGCGATTGCGTTCGGCAAGATCACGATCACGACGCTCAACGCGTATGGCAGCGTGATGTCGGTGGCGACGATCGTCAGCGGTTTTCGTGGCGACAACCGCTTTTCGCAACGCGGGCGGCTCGCGTATGTCGTCGTGATGATCGGCGCGGCGATGTGGCTCGCGCTCGCGGGGCGTCACGCGTTCCTGAAAGAGTTCTCATCGTTCATCCTGTTCCTGCTCGCGTTCTTCACGCCGTGGAGCGCGATCAATCTCGTCGACTACTACTTCATCACACGCGACCGCTACGACGTGCCCGCGCTATACGATCCGAACGGACGCTACGGCCGCTGGAACGCGACCGGGATCGCCGTCTATGTGATCGGCGTGCTCGTACAACTGCCGTTCATATCGAGCGGCTTCTATACCGGACCGTTCGTCGACCGGCTCGGCGGCACGGATATTTCGTGGATCGTCGGGCTCGTCGTACCCGCGCTGCTTTACTTCTGGCTGGCGCGCCGGGCGCAGCGAAGCATGCCTGCTCACCTGATCCTGCCGCACGATCCGGCGCACGCCGATGCGAAGTGGGAAGGCGAAACCGTCGCGAAGTAAGCGATCGGTTCTGGCTCTTCGACAGGCGCAACGACCGGCGAATCCGCGCTTCCAGGCGGTGCGCGGACTGCCAGGGCGCGCCCGGCTCGACGTGCATCCAGCACGCAAATCCTGCGAAATCTCATCGAAATCGCATGGTATATAGCCCAACATGCCGTATGATTCGACGCCGCGCAGGCTTTGCGGCAGCCAGTCGGAACCCGGCGAAAAGCCCGCCGGAGGCCGATCCTGGCGGTAGGGCTGGCGTCCTTGCCACGATCCTCAGGCTTGTGCAATGCAGGCCGGTTGGGTTACGGTATGGACGGGCTCTGTCTCTGCCCAGCGTCTGAGAGCGCAGGCGCCACCGCAGATCAAGGGTGTCCTGGCAGCGGATTGCCATTGAACCGAACATGACCACCACGGAGATTCCATGAACAAGCAGGAACTGATCGACGCTGTGGCAGCGTCCACAGGTGCGAGCAAATCGTCCACCGGAGAAGCCATCGATGCGGTAATTCACGCCATTACCCAGGCGGTTGCCTCGGGTGACGGTGTACAACTCGTCGGCTTCGGTTCTTTCAGCCAGGGCTCGCGCGCCGCGAGAACCGGGCGTAACCCCGCCACGGGCGCCACCATCAACATCGCCGCGGCAAAAACAGTGAAGTTCACCCCGGGCAAGGCATTCAAGGACGTAGTGAACAGCTAGTCCACCGACCATTCGCTCGATGAGCCGTCTGGTCGTCGTTTCCAACCGCACTGCCGACCCGCGCAAGACCGCAGCGGGCGGGCTGGCAGTCGCGGTGCGGGAAAGCCTGCAGCAGACCGGCGGTTTATGGTTCGGCTGGAGCGGGAAAATCCGCAGCGAGACGGACGCCGCAGCCGGCCAACCCGATGTACGCGTACAGACGACAGGCAGCGTTACGCTCGCCACGCTCGATCTCGATCAGCGCGACTACGACACCTACTATCTCGGCTACGCGAACGATGTGCTGTGGCCGGTGTTTCACTACCGGCTCGACCTCGCCAACTTCGATGTCCGCTTTGCGGCCGGCTACCGGCGCGTCAACCAGCTGTTTGCGCGCAAGCTGATGCCGCTGTTGCGGCCCGACGATCTGATCTGGGTTCACGACTACCACCTCATTCCGCTCGCGGCCGAACTGCGCGCGATGGGATGCACGAACCGCATCGGTTTCTTCCTGCATATTCCGATGCCGCCGCCGCTCATCATGGCGGCGATTCCCGAGCACGAGTGGTTGATGCGCGCGCTGTTCGCTTACGACCTCGTGGGTTTTCAGGCCGAAGCCGACGTCACGCATTTTGCGCACTACGTCGAATCGGAAGCTCAGGCGCACCGGCTGGAGCCGGGTCGTCTGCGGGCGTTTCAGCGCACGCTGCGTGTGGGCGCGTATCCGATCGGTATCGATGTCGACGAATTCGCGGGGCTCGCACAAGGGAAGGAAGGGCGCGAGATGTTCGTGCGCATGCGCGAGGAGTATTCGCGGCGGCGTCTATTGATCGGTGTCGACCGGCTCGATTATTCGAAGGGCTTGCCGCAGCGCGTGCATGCGTTTCGCGAACTGCTTGCGCAATATCCGGAGAATCACAACAGCGCGACGTTGATCCAGATTGCCTCGCCAAGCCGCGAGGACGTCGGTGCCTACGACGATCTGCGCCGGCAGATGGACAGCCTGTGTGGCGAGATCAACGGCGACTACGGAGAACTCGACTGGATGCCGGTGCGCTACATTCACCGCAATGTTGCGCGCAAGCGTCTGCCGGGGTTGTACCGCGCGAGTCGCGTCGCGCTCGTCACGCCGCTGCGCGACGGCATGAACCTCGTCGCGAAGGAGTTCATCGCGGCGCAGGACCCGGCCGATCCTGGCATGCTCGTGCTGTCGCGCTTTGCCGGTGCAGCCGAACAGTTGACCGACGCGTTGCTCGTCAATCCCTACGACGCGCAAGGCACTGCGCAGGCGATCCAGCGCGCGCTGACGATGCCGCTCGACGAACGCATCAACCGGCATACGCGGCTCACGCAGCGGATTCGCGAACACGATGTGCACTGGTGGTGCGCGAGCTTTCTCGAAGCGCTCGAGCACAGCGGGCAGGAACACGACTCCTGACGCGATCTGCCATGCCGACCGTACAATCCGACATTTCCCGGATCTGAGGGTGCCGTGACGCATAGCGCGGGAGCCACGAAGACGTCATATTCGCTACGGGCGGCCGTGCTTCGAACGGTCGTGTCGGGTGCGATTCTCAACGTCTTTGCGATCGTGCTCGCGTACTTCGCTTACTGGTGCGATCTCGGCATGTCGCTGCTGCCTGGACGGATCAGTATTGCGATCGCTGTGGTGTGCCTGGGCGGACCGCTACTGATGCTGCTGATGTTTCGTCGTTCGACGAGCCTCGTGGTGGTGGGCATCGTGAAGCTGCTCGGCGCGCTGTCGATCTACGCGCTGTTCGGCGTCACGTTCTACTTCTTCTTTTTCGCCTTTGCACCGATGCCGGATCGCGCGCACCTCGTGGGTCTCGCCCTGGGCGCGGCGTTGACGGGCTACTGGCTAGGCTTTTCGTATTTCGATCTGCGCCGCTTCATCAAGCACTCGACATTCGTCGAGCGGGCCTTCGATGCGTCGGGCAATGCGATCGTTTGTGACGACAGGCTCTTCGAAATATTCGAAGACATGTACGAGCAGAAGAGCGCTTTCTCGATCTGGCATACGCGCATCGTGATGGCGATCGTGCCGGTTCTGCTCGTGCCGTATCAGGTGGCGACGTTTTTCTTCGGCACGCAAGGGTTGCTGTTCTTTGTCGCTGCGATTACGTTCCCGGTTTCCTTGTGGATTGTCGGCGCGATGCTGCGGATCGCAATGGTCATGATCCTGGTGCCGGCGGCGTTGCAGCGGCAATCGGGCAAACGGGTGTTGCTTGGGCCTACGGCCTGGTTCTAGCCGCCACAATCGACATCCCCCGCACCCATATGATCGAAGCCGGTCAGAGACACATCGGTGAAGCCCTTACCCGGCTGCTGGATACCCGTACTCATCACATTGACCGGTAGCGAAGCCGCCTGTGTGTCGGGAAGGCCGAATGCGCGGCGCGCGATCGGTTCAGCAAACGTTCCTCGCAACGTGACGCTCACTTGCTGAAGCTCGCCATGTTCCCAGCTCAGTTCGACATGCGTTGCGAGCGGATGCACCCGCGCGGCCAGCGAGTCAGGAAAGGTCGGCCCTTCGTAGTAGACCCGCGTGTTCTTGCATGGATCCCCCTGATTGCTATAACGCTTCATCGCGCAGTTGAAGCGCTTGTCGCGATGACCGAAGGTCTTCTCCATGTAACAGCCGAAATCGCGCGCGGACATACGCGGCCATGCCACGAGATTGACGGATGAAGGCGCGAGCTGCGCACTCGCAGCAATGGTCGTGGCAAAGCCTGGCCCCGGCATCATGAGAACGCCAAGTATGAAGGCCGCGATTCTGCGGGCAGTGGGTCGGGTCATGGTCTACCTCGAAGATGGCGAACAAAGCGACACCCCGTGTTTCGCTTCGCGCAAAAGATGCATGGTAACTGCGACGAACCCTACAGTTTGCTATCGGCTGCGGGATTGTCGCGCGGGTGAGGTCTACGATCAACATGTGCCGCCTGTCAAGCGGTCTGGCGCGTGATAACGATCTAAGAATTCGTTTGTTCTCCGCTCCCCGCGATTCCCTTATCGTTCGTGCCGATATCCAGACTAACGACGACAACTACGGGAATCCGGTCATGAAGCGCATCACTTCGCTCGCACTACCTGCCACGCTGCTGCTTTCCGCCACTGCGCACGCGCAGAGCAGCGTAACGCTGTACGGCATCGTCGATGCCGGCATTGCCTATGTGCACAACGCACAGGGCAGCGGCGGCACGAACCAGTCGACGCTCGTCAAGTTCAGCAGCGGCAACATGTCCGGCAGCCGCTGGGGGCTCAGAGGTACCGAGGACCTCGGCGGCGGGTTGTCCACCGTGTTCCAGCTGGAGAACGGCTTCAACGTCGGTACCGGTGCGCTCGGCCAGGGCGGACGCGAGTTCGGTCGCAAGGCGGTGGTCGGCCTGTCGAGCAACCAGTGGGGCACGGTCACGCTGGGCCGCCAATACGACCCGATCGTCGATCTCGTACAGGGTCTCACTGAAGACAACTACTTCGGCGGCGCGTTCGGCACGCCGGGTGATCTCGACAACTACGACAACAGCTTGCGTGTCAGCAATTCGGTCAAGTATGTGAGCCCGCTGTACGCAGGCTTTCAGGTCGAAGCGCTGTACGGCCTGGGTGGCGTGGCCGGTGCAACCGGCAGCGGGCGCACCTACAGCTTCGGCGCGGCGTACACGAACGGACCACTCGCGCTCGGCGCGGGTTACTTCTACGCCAACGGCGGCAACACACTTACTAACGGCCTGCGCACCTGGAGCAGCAGCTCCGACAGTCTCTTCAACACGGTGATCAATCAGGGCTTTGCGAGCGCGAAATCGATTCAGATCGTGCGCGTGGGCGGGCAGTATGCGATTGGTGCGGCGACGCTCGGCGCCGCATACTCGAACACGCAGTACGGCAGCGATTCGGCATCGGTGTTCCATGAGAATGCGAAGTTCAACAGCGGCTCGGCGTTCTTCAACTATCAGTTCACGGCGGCGGCGCGCGCGGGTATCGGCTACAACTACACGGCGTTGACCGGCCCGACTTCGGCGCATTATCACCAGGTCAATCTCGGCGCCGACTATGCGTTATCGAAGCGCACCGAACTGTATGCGCTATTTGGCTATCAGAAGGCGAGCGGCAAGACGCTCAATGCATCGGGTGCGGTGGTGAGCGCACAGGCATCGGTCGGCGACTTCGGCGTCAATTCGGGGACCAACAGCCAGGAAGTGACCGCAGTCGGTATTCGTCACCGGTTCTGATCTGTTCTGAGTCGAGCTGCCGCTGGGCCGTCTGAAGGATTCACGGCGGCGTGGCATCATCGATCCTGCCGACCGTGGCTGCGAGGCAACGTACTACTCCGCGGCCACTGCACTGCAACCCGCGTGTGAACATCCGCCGATCCGGCGATATTTCAGTCCAGGAGAGAGCAGCACCATGAGCGAAGCTATCTATGACATTCCGGTGAAGTCGATCGACGGCACCGAACTCACGCTCGACCAGTTCAAGGGTCGCGCACTACTGGTGGTGAACGTTGCGTCGAAATGCGGTTTGACGCCGCAATACGAAGGGCTCGAGAAGCTCTACGAACAGAAGCGCGCTGCAGGTCTCGAAGTGCTGGCGTTTCCGGCCAACAACTTCAAGGGGCAGGAGCCGGGCAGCGACGACGAAATCAAACAGTTTTGCAGCACGACGTATGACGTGACCTTTCCGTTGTTCTCGAAGATCTCCGTGGTCGGTGAGGACCAGCATCCGCTGTATGGCGCACTGACTGCGGCGCAACCGGATGCATCGGGCGACGGTCCGTTTCGCGAGCGGCTGAAGGGCTACGGTATTGCGCCGAACCCTGCTCCCGATGTGTTGTGGAATTTCGAGAAATTTCTCGTGAGCCGCGACGGCCGCGTGATCGGGCGTTTTGCGCCGGACATTACCGCCGACGATCCACGTCTCATCGAAGCGATCGATGCGGAGCTGACGCGCGGCGCATAAGTCGCGTGTGAATTACGTGTGAATGCTGTGTGTGCAGATTGACTGGGCGGTGTCTCGCAGCGACTGGAGACACCGCCCGCTTACGATGAATCAAACCGTCGCACCGCGCACCGCTACAGACAGCGAATACAACGAAGTATTGGCGGTAATAAACAGCCGGTTGCGCAACGCACCGCCGAACGTCAGATTCGCAACCACTTCAGGCGTCAGGATCTTGCCGAGCAGTTCGCCGTCGGGCGTATAGCAATGCACGCCGTCGTGCGCACTGGTCCACACATTGCCATGTTCGTCGATGCGCATGCCGTCGGGCACACCTTGCGCGATCTCGACAAACACGCGGCCATTGCGCAGTTTTCCATCGACCACATCGAACACACGGATGTGGTGAGGCGCGCCCTCGATATGCGAGGCAGCCGAATCGGCGATATACAGGCGCGACTCATCCGGTGAAAACGCAAGACCGTTTGGCTTGACGAAATCGTCGGCAACCAGCGTGACTTCGCCGTTATGAGGCGAGATGCGATAGACATTGCAACGACCGATCTCGCTTTCCGCAATACCGCCCTCGCGATCGCTCAGAATGCCGTAGTCGGGGTCCGTGAACCAGATCGTGTCGTCGGACTTGATCACGACATCGTTTGGCGAATTGAGCCGTTTGCCCTGATAGGCCGAGGCCAGCACGGTGATGGTGCCGTCGTGCGCGGTCCGGGTAACGCGGCGCGTGCGGTGTTCGCACGTCACCAGCCGGCCATCGCGGTCGCGCGTATTGCCGTTGGAAAAATTCGAATTCGCGCGAAACGTGCCGACTCCCATGCCGGGTACCCAGCGCAACATGCGACTGTTCGGAATGTCGCTCCAGACGAGATAGTCACCGGCCGGAAAATAGACCGGGCCTTCGGCCCACAGACAATCGCCGTAGAGTTTCTCGAGCGGCGCATCGGGCAGCAGTAGCGCGCGAAACCGGGCGTCGTGAATTTCGAAATCGTGTGCGTTCATGGCGTTATCGTCCGTTGTAAAAGCAGTCGGGGTAGTCAGCGCGCGGTGCGGCCGCCGGCCGCGACGACCACAGCGATGATCAACACACCGTAGGCGATCGAGCGTATGCCCGCGCCCGCACCGAGTGCGTTGAGTACGGCATTGGTGAGAAACAGGAACATCGACGCGCCCCATACGCCGGTCACGGTCGCGCGCCCGCCGGTTACCAGCGTGCCGCCGATCACGACAACCGCAATCGAGATCAGCATGTACTCGACGCCCATGTCGAGTGTCGCGCCGCCCGACACCGCCGCAAGCAGCACACCCGTGAATGCGGCGATCGCACCGGACAGCAGGTAAACCGCGCAACGCGTTTTTTCCACGCGGACACCGGCGAGCCACGCCGCACGCGGATTCTGGCCGACGGCGGAAAGACCGCGCCCGAACACGCTCACATGCAGCAGGATCGCAATCGCCACCGACAGCACCAGGGTAATCAGCGCGAGATGCGGCACGCCGAGCAGGCGCCCGTTGGCGAACGCTTCGAGTGCGGCGGGCGGCGCATTCATGCCGTGGCTCTGTGTGATCGCAAGCGACTGCACGATGAAACTCGACGAGAGCGTCGCGATGATCGGTGGAATGCGCAGCGTGCGGATCAACAGATAATTCGCGAATCCTACTGCGATGCCGGACGCAACTGCCGCAGCGAAACCGGCAACGACACCGCTCGAAGCCATCACGTGCATACCGATCATGCCGGCGAGCGCGATGACCGATGGCACGGACAGATCGATATTGCCCGGCCCCGACGTGATGACGAGCATCTGCGCGAGACCGACCAGCACCATGAACGTACCGAACACGAGGGCCGTCAGCACGACATTGCCGGCGATCGACAAGCCGAACACGCTCGCAATGACCACGCCGACAATCGCCGCACCGGCGAACGACCACGCCCACGGTGCGCGCAACATTCGCAGGCGCCCACCGCTTGCTGCGAGGCTCGACGCGGGGGCGGCAGCGGCTTCGGACTGCAATGGCGACGGCGCATTCATCGGCGCTCTCCCCGACGTTGCAGGACTACGCGCAGCGACAGCACGACGATCAGGATCGCGCCTTGCATGCCGACCTGCCAGTCGGGTGCGATGTCGAGAAAGGCGAGGAACGACGCGGCGATGGTCAGCGTGATCGCACCGAGCACCGCACCCCACACCGAGACGCGCCCACCGACGAACTCGCCGCCGCCGAGTATCACAGCCGCAATCGAGAGCAGCGTGTAGCGAAGTGCGAGATTGGAATCGGCGGAGGTGGTGAGGCCGAGCAGCGAGAGTCCCGCCAGCACGCCGAAGATGCCGGCGATGCCGTACAGGATCGCGCGGCTTTTGATGATCGACCAGCCGAAGCGGCTCATCGCACGTGGGTTGCCACCCGCGGCCCGCACACTTACGCCCGCCGACGAACGCATCAACAGCAGATGCCCGACGAGCGCGATCGCCACCGACCACACGACCGGTGCCGCGATCAGTGGCGTCTGGAACGTCATGAGACCGGTGAGCCACGCGGGGCTCGTCCCGCCGGGCGAAGGCAGCAGCAACACCGCGAGCCCGGTCCAGACGAACGACAGACCGAGCGTGACGACGATCGACGGTATCTGACGATACTCGATCAGCGCGCCTATCGCGGCATACAGCAGCACGCAGCCGGCCAGTGCGGCAACGCCGAGCCACGGTTCGCGCACGAGCAGCGTCGCACCGATACAGGCGGTGAGGCTCACGAACGAACCGATCGACAGATCGAGATCGTTGACGGTGATGACGGCCAGTTGCGCGAGCGTTGCAAAGACGATCGGCACCGCGAGATTGAGCAGCAGGCCAAGACCGAAATAGCTAAACGTAGCGGGCTGCAGGATGAAGATCGGTACGAGAATCGCGATCAGCGAGAACAGCGGCAGCAGGGCGCGCAGCGGTACCTGTCGCAGCGTTGCGGCGGACGATGCCATGCGGCTCATGCAGCGCGCTCCTCGAAACTGGCGGCGAGCAACGTCTCTTCATCGCATTCCTGCGCATCGAGTACGCGGTTGACGCGACCGGAACGGAATACGTACGCGCGATCGCAGTGTGCAAGTTCGTCGTTTTCCGTGGTGTACCAGATGAACGTGCGGCCGCGTGCCGCTTCACTGCGCACGAGTTGATAGATGTCGTGCTTGGTGCCGATGTCGACGCCGCGCGTGGGATCGTCCATCAGGATCAGGTCGGCGTCCGAAGCCAGCGCGCGGGCGAATAGCACCTTCTGCTGGTTGCCGCCGCTGAGCGACAGGATGCCTGCGTTCATCGCTGCGCCACGAATTCCGATCTTCGTTTGCCAGTCTCCAGCGAGCGAACGTGCACCCGTTGCGTCGACGAACAGGCGGCGGCGTCCTCCTGGCTGCGCACCGTTGAGCCAGCGTAATACCAGGTTCTCGCCGATCGACCAGAGCGGAAACACCCCGTCGCTCGCGCGGTCGCCCGCGACAAAGGCGACGCGCTGTTGCGCACCGCGTCGTGTGGCGCTTCGATAGATGGCCAGCAGCGCTTCGGTTTGACCTTGTCCCGCGAGACCGGCAAAGCCGATGATCTCGCCGCGTGTAGCTTCGATGATTGAGCGTCTTGCACTTGGGCCAATTTGCCAGGTGAAGTGCGCGGCCTCGCGTGGCGCGCGACTCGCTGCACGTGTCTGAGGATCGGCTTCCACGTGCTGTCCCATCGCGCGAACGATTGCTTCCTGCGTGAGTCCTGCGCGCGGCAGCAGCGCAGCAGTTGTACCGTCGCGCATCACGAGCACACGGTCGGCCACGCGTTCGATCTCGCCGAGCATATGGCTGATCAGAATGCAGGTAATGCCTCGCTGCGCGACTGCTCGAACGAACGTCAGCAACTGTGCGGCAGTATGTCCATCGAGACTCGACGTCGGCTCATCGAGAATCACGAGTCTCACCGGTGCGCGCACCACCGTGAACGCCCGCGCGATCTCGACCATCTGGCGCTGCGTGAGCGTCAGATCGGCCACCAGCTCAGAGCCGTTCAATCCATGACCGGGGAAGATTTCATCGAGTTGTTCGCGCATCAGCGCGGTCGCTTTCTTTCGCCAGCCGTATCCCTTGAGTTCGGGATGCAGGATGCACATGTTCTCGGTCACCGAGAGATTCGCGCAGAGCGACAGCTCTTGAAAAACGCAGCGGACACCGGCTTCGCGTGCGGCGTTGGCGTCGTAGTGCGCAACGGGGCGGTCATGTACCGACAGCGTGCCTTCATCGGGTGTGTAGACACCGGCCAGTACCGCCATCAGCGTGGACTTGCCCGCGCCGTTGTGTCCGGCGATGCCAACACATTCGCCGCTGCGAAAGACGAAGTCGATACCGCTCAGTGCCTTGACCTGCCCAAAGGTCTTGCCGATGCCGGCGAGACCGATCAGCGCGACGCCCGGGCGACTGTCAGCGACCACGATGTGTGTTCTCCGTCGTCAGTGGGCGGCGCGCTATTGAGCCTCGACGATCTTGATGACTTCGTCGCGCGTGTATTCCTTGTTGGCGAGCGAGCCGGGCGGCGTTTTCGCGAGGACTGCGTCGAGTTCTTCCGCCTTGACTTCGAGCAGCGGCATGCGGATGTCGTGCGGCAGCTTCTTGCCCGCAAGCAGTTGCTGCGCGACCCAGAATGCGAACGTCGACGCACCTGGCGGGATCGTCACGGACATCGTCTGATAGCCGCTCTTGCGTTGCTGCGCCCACCACGCGAGTTCTTCCTGACGGTTACCGAGGATGATGATCGGCGTGGGACGTCCCGCCTCTGCGAACGCCTTCGCCGCGCCGAAACCGTCACCGCCCTGAGTGACGACCGCATCGATTTTCGGCAGCGTCGGCAGAATGCCGGCGACCTGTTTCTGCGCCACCGTTTGCGTCCAGTCGCCATGCACCGAGCCGACCAGCTTGAGACCCGGATACTTTTTCAGCTCATCGACGATGCCCGCATGAATCTCGTCGTCGACCGACACGCCGGCCAGGCCGCGAATTTCTAGCAGGTTACCGTTGCCGTTCAGGCGTTTCGCCAGATAGTCGACCTGCATCGAACCGAGCTTGCGGAAGTCGACAGCGATCCGGTATGCGCACGGTTCGGTAGCAATGCCGTCGAACGACACCACCGTGACGCCCACGCCGCACGCCTGCTTGATGACGCCATTGAGCGCAGCAGGCGAAGCGGCATCGACGACGATCGCCTTGAAGCCTTGCAGGATCAGGTTCTGCATCTGCTGAACCTGCTCGGTTGCCTGACTCTCCGCGGTGGTGAAAGTCGGTGCGGCTGCAACGATCTTCTGCTTGACCGCAACATCGGCGACGTTCGACCAGCTCTTGAGCATCATCTGACGCCAGCTGTTGCCCGCATAGTTGTTGGACAGCGCGATCTTCGCCGACGATGTGTCGCGGGTCGCCGTCTGTGCGCCGGCAAAGCTCGCCATGCCGAGACATAACAGCGCGACGGCAAGCGTGCTGCAGGCAACTCTGGTTCTCATTCCTCGTCTCCTGATTACCTGCTAGCGGCGTCTGGCGCCAGGGTCGGCGCACGACGTGGCAAACCGCCCAAATCGGGTTTGTATGTATTTATTGATGAATCTGATGTTCTCCTGTGAACAATTTGGCGTCAATAGTTCTCGTCGCTGGGACTTTCCCTGGCGCTATGGTGTTGGCTGAAGGTGAATGCAGGCGGCCTGTGGCGCGACACGGCGCACACGACTGCGGCGCTCAACCGTAAGCATCGAGCCACGCGGCAATCTGGGCGTCGGCCTGACGCGGCGTGACGGTCTCGCCACTGGCGAGCACTTCGCCGGTCGCGGACGCAAACGCCTGTTCGTCGTCTTCGGCGTCGTCGGCCTCGATGGTCCAGCGATAGTCCACATGATCCGCAATCGGAGAAGGGCCGCCGACGATGCACACGCGGTAGCCGTCGACCAGTGCGACGAAGCCGGTGTCGGTGGCGGTGTAGGTGTAGCGCATGAAAAAGCTCCGGAGGAAGGGGAGAGGTGCGCAGCCGGTGCGCTCTGTCACCGGGTCGATTCTAGATTGATTGTTCGCGCAACGATGTGGGAACTGCCGGAACGTGTCTGTTTCATGAAACAACGCTCAAGCGTATGCGCATGGTTTCAGAGCGACTTTCTAAACATCACTGGATCGATTTTGTAATGACATTGAATGCTACAGATGAGCGCTGGATAAGCACTGACGAATCGACTATCTTTAGCGTCACCCGATGCGCATATATCTGAATACCACGGAGGAACGCATGGCAATTACAAGGCAGGTCATCACGTCGCTGCAGCGCGACGGCACCGATATGCTCGGCACACGCAGTCTCGCGGTCAAGATCGTCGACGACAGCATTGTGTCCGGCTCACTGCTCACCGTCGAAAGCAATCATTTCTGCGTGCTCAAATCGCGCGGTGCGGTTCTGAATGTTTACGAGACCGGCCAATATGCGCTGACCACACCCGATAAACCGATATTGGGTTCGATTGCGCAGGGTTTTTTCGGCGGCGCATCGCCGTGGATTTTCGAAGTCATTTACGTAAATCGTTCCAAACTGCTGGTGCGCAGCCAGGGTGTTGCGACCAGTGCGGAAATGGCCGAAATGGCGTATCAGGTCGATTACTACATTCATATCGATTCGAAGGAAGCGGCGCTCGATCTGATTACGCATCTGCCGTTCAACGGCCACGTGATCGATACGCAGGAAGTTGCCGATTACGCGAGCCCGGCGATCGAGCAGGCGATCAACCAGATCGTGCAGGTCACGAAGATGGAAAACATCAACGAACACATCAACGAGATCCGCGAATCGGTGAAGACGCATCTGGCCGATTTCCTGCGCATCTTCGGCATCATGCTGAACGACCTGAAGGTGCTGATCGTGCCGAAGGACGAACGGATGCGCGAACTGATCTCGCTACAGGCAATCGGGCTTACGCCGATCGAAGCGGTCCGTTACTACCTCGCGCTGCGCATGGCCGAGAAGGGCCTCGTATCCGCGCCGAATGCGGCGGCGGGATTGCCCTTCCAGATCGGCAGTCCGGCCACCGGGATCTATCCGGTGACGGCCGGCACGGGACTGACAGGACCCACCTGATCATGAGCCAGGACTTCTACGACGAAGGGGCGCTGCGGCAGGCCGCGATCAATCTGTTTCACGGTTGGGGCTACAACTTCTATCGCAAGGAGAACCAGCTGCGCGCCGACGATCAACTGGTGCGCAGCAAGGCGGGCTGGCTGCTCGGCACCGCGCGCGCGACGGTAGAGGCCGCCGAGGCCGCGTACCGTCGCGAGTTTTTTCCGACACCGACGCGCGAGAAGCCGTTTCCCGACCCGGCGCTCGCCGCCGATGCGCGCAAGCTCGAGCGGCTCGCGGCGGATATCGGCGTGATCGGCGGCCGGCTGCAGGCGCAGCCGGTGCCCGAGAACGATCGCATGACGCAACGCTATCGCAACGAAGCGGGCACGCTTGAGGCGCTGATCGGTTGGGACGAGCGGCTCGTGGGCCAGTGCGCGCTGCTGAACGCGCTGACCGATGGGCGCACGGGCGTCTGGATGCTCGAGCATCTCATCGAACTGCAGGAGGGGCTGACTGCGCTCCAGCAGACACTGCGTAGCCGGGAAGCGGTGTTGCACGATCGCGCGGGGTAGCGCGTCGCGGATAACGGCGGATGGCACGCGAGCGGTGTTGCTTCGTGCAGCACCGGGGGAAACATCGATACATTCAATGCACGGCGCGGTCGCACGCCGTTCTCCAATAACGTTCGAGGTGCGGCATGGAAGCGCTTGTAGTTGTCGTGGTTCTGGCTGTCGTGGGTCTGGCAATTTTCCTGTCGGTCCGGCGCTCGACAAAACGGATGCGCGCGAGCGAGCGCGAGTTCGAGTCGGTGGTGAATACCAGTTTCGGCAAGAACAGCGCGTTTCAGTCGCAAGTCAGCGCAGCGGTTGCCGAGGCGCTCGCGAAGGCGTCTGCGTCGGGGACAACGGCAGGCGCGGGGCTCAGCGCGGCGGCAGTTGCCGATCTGTTTGCGAAGGCGAGGTCATCGGGGACTTCGGAAGGTGAGGAGTCCAGCAGCGAGACATCGGTCGATAGATCGATGCTTGGTGTGGCAGACGTGCTGTCGGTGTTGTCGTTCACGGGCAGCCCGGAGGCGCAGCTCGAACTCGATGCGATCGGTGCGCCCAAGCGTCGGGTGACGATGAGTGTGCCGGAAGGGGCATCGGTGACGCGCGGCGACCGCCTTTACGTCGTGCTCGATTCGGACGATCCGTCGAAGGTCTCGCTTGCACCCACATCGCTGACCGGTGGGCAGACGCCGCCCGAAGGCGCGAACCGGCTCGATCCGCTGGTGCTTTGGCCGCAGATCCTGCGGGCTGGCGACAAGGCGAAGGGCGTCGTGAAGTCGGCGGAAATCATGCCGCTGGGCAACCCGCTGCTCGAGTCGCGCGGCCTCAGCAAATGGAATCTCGAGATCGAGGTCACGCCTCAGGGTGGCTGGCCTTATCGCGCGGAACTGACTACTACCTTGTCGTCGCCCGAGAAGGCCGCGCGCATTGCGCACGCCGGTGCGGAACTGCCGCTGCGGGTCGATCCCAACGACCCGAAGACCATCGCAATCGATCCGATCGAAATGGGTTACGGCGATCCCTCTGAAGCGCTGAAACCGGCTGGACCGTTCGTGACCACGAAGGTGACCCGTTTCACGACTACCGGACCGGCGAGCGGTCATACGGTGATCCTGATGAGCGCCGGGCGCAACAAGATCAGCGTGATCAAGGAGGTGCGCGAACTTCTTGGGCTGGATTTGAAAGATGCGAAGGACCTTGTCGAATCCGCGCCGCAGAAGCTAAAGGACTATGCATCGACCGACGAGGCGCAGTTCGCGAAACAGCGTCTTGAAAGTGCGGGCGCGACGGTGGTTGTGGTCTAGCGACCGGCGCAGAGCGCGGGCGTTGGCTATCATGGACGAATCCTGCGAACAACTGGACGGACCTGGTATGAATCTCGCCGACTTCGATACGCTGACGTTCGACTGCTACGGAACTTTGATCGACTGGGAGACTGGCATCCTCGATGGGCTGCGGCCTCTTCTGGAACGCGTCAAGCGGCCTCTGACGCGCGATCAGGTGCTCGAAGCGCACGCCCGGCACGAAGCGTCGCAACAGATCTACACACCTGCGAAGCGATACCAGGAACTGCTCGCGATCGTCTACAAACGGCTAGCCGAGGAATGGCAGGTCGCTGCCACGCTTGCCGAATGCATCGCATACGGCAAGTCGATACAGAACTGGCCGGCATTCGAAGATTCACCGGGCGCGCTGCAATATCTGAAGAAGCACTACAAGCTAGTCATTCTGTCGAACATCGATAACGAGAGCTTTGCCTATAGCAATGCAAAACTGCAGGTGGAATTCGACGGGGTGATCACAGCCGAAGACGTCGGGTCCTACAAACCATCGCTACGCAATTTCGAATACCTGCTGGAAAAACTCGGCGATCGCGGAATTCGCAAAGAAAAGATCCTGCATACGGCGGAGAGTCTGTTCCACGATCACAAGCCCGCAAATGAATTAGGCCTCGCATCGTGCTGGATTAATCGCCGGCACGCGAAGCAGGGGTTCGGCGCAACGCTGAATCCGGGAACGCAGCCGACGTTCGATTTTCGCTTCGATAGCATGGGCGACCTGGTGAAGGCGCATCAGCAGGGCTCGCAACAGCAATAGGTTCAGACCTGCGATTGCGCGCCGCTTGTGTGCCGCTCGTGCGGTGGTGTGCGAGCGGGTTGTTGCGCCCTTGACGCTCCGCACCTCACGATCCCGCTTTCCCTCAATCCGCGGGCTCACCGCGCCTGCCGCGCATTTTGCAATTGTTCACAACGCGATAGCGCGCATTTCGGTTACCTTTCACCAGCCTGAAAAACGTCGGTAGACGGTCTTCGGACTGAATCGACATCTCAAGCCGGTTTAACAATCACGTCGGGTTGTTTGTGGCGCATCGGACAGCGAAGGTCACGAGCGATCCGAACCCGTGCGCTTTAGCAGTGCGCAGATTTAGCAAGGAGATCCCTTTGAAAATAACTAGCACTTACAGCACCCTGATTTCGGCAACGGCGATTGCCATTACCTTGAGTGGCTGCGCGACCGAAGCATCGCGATCACTACCGGTACCGGTTATCAGCAGCGCGCAAACACCGTTTGCCGGCAAGCCAACCGAAATTGCAGTGGGCAAGTTCGATAACCGGTCAAGCTATATGCGCGGCATTTTCTCCGACGGTATCGATCGTCTCGGCGGCCAGGCGAAGACGATTTTGATCACCAGCCTGCAGCAAAGCCGTCGCTTCAATGTGCTGGATCGCGACAATCTTGATGAGATCAAGCAGGAAGCGGGGTTCCTGAAAAAGGCTCAGGCAGTAAAAGGTGCGAATTTCGTCGTGACCGGAGATGTCACCGAGTTCGGACGCAAGGAAGTGGGTGACCAGCAACTGTTCGGCATCCTCGGGCGCGGTAAAGAGCAGGTCGCCTACGCGAAGGTCAACCTCAACATCGTCAACACGACGACCTCCGAAGTCGTCCTGTCGAGTCAGGGCGCGGGCGAATACAGCTTGTCGAATCGCGAGATTATCGGCTTCGGTGGAACCGCCAGCTACGACTCCACGCTAAACGGCAAGGTGCTCGATCTGGCAATCCAGGAAGCGGTTAACCATCTTGTCGAACAGGTCGACGCCGGCGCGCTCAATACGCCGAAGTAATTCCGCCGTACGCACTTTCTCAATCATTTAATTCAAGAACAACATGCAGACCAGTGTTTCTACTAAAGGCGCGTGGCTATCGTTCGTTGCAGCGAGCGTTTTGCTAACCGGGTGCGCCACTAACCGTTCGACTCCGCCGCTGTATCAATGGGATGGTTATCAACCGCAGGTCTACGAATACTTCAAGGGGAAAACCGATCCGCAGGCGCAGATCGACGTACTGGAGAAATCGCTGCAGCAGATCCGTGCGAAGGGTAATCAGCCGCCGCCCGGATTCCACGCGCACCTCGGGATGCTGTACGCGAGCGTCGGGAAAGATCAGCAGGCCGCAAGCGAGTTCGAGGCGGAAAAGCAGTCGTTCCCGGAATCGTCGACCTATATGGATTTTTTGCTGAAAAAATCCGCACAACAATAAGAGCGCTGCCATGTTCAAACTCATTTCACTAAAGCTTCTGTCGGCGGCCGCTGTGCTGACCTTGCTTGCTGCGTGCGCGGGGCCCGCGCAGCGTCCCGACTACACCGCGTTCAAGAAGAGCCAGCCGCGTTCCGTGCTGGTACTGCCGCCGATCAACAACACAGCGGACGTGAACGCGACGTACGGGGTGCTGTCGCAAGTGACGTTGCCGCTTGCCGAGTCCGGGTACTACGTGATTCCGGTCGCACCGATGGAAGAGACGTTCAAGCACAACGGTCTGACCGCGGCGACGGACATCCAGCAGGTCGCACCCGCGAAGCTTCACGACATCTTCGGCGCCGACGCAGCGCTGTATATGACGGTGACGCAGTATGGTTCGGTTTATACCGTGCTGGACAGCACAACGGTCGTCTCGGCATCGGCGAAACTCATCGATCTGAAAACGGGTGACGTGTTGTGGCAGGGAACCGGGCGAGCGACAGGCAAGGAGGTCGGCGCCAATGCCAATCTCAACGTGGGTGGTGGATTAGGACTGATCGTGATGATGGCGCAGGCAGCCGTCAAACAGATTGCGCATACGCTGAGCGATGACAGTGTCGATGTCGCAGCGTTGACGAGCCAGCGACTATTGTCCGCCGGGCCGCCGAACGGCTTGTTGTACGGTCCGCGTTCGACGAAATTTGGAACCGATTGATCGGGATCGAAGCGCTATAGCGTTGGAGGCCGCAGATGCTTGCGGCCTCCTGTCAGTGCGTCGTGCCTACGCTTAAGGTTAAGACACAAGAAAGTGGAGCTTAAGAATCGATGCTCCCAAAAAATGATCTCTTAGCGCACGCGCCAGATGCCTAGCCACTACGCATGGTTTTGCTGAGCGCTGCCAAGAATCCTTTAGTCGTTTAAGAAGATGCGCGATTCTTCAGCCTTGCGTCCTGCATAAATCGATGCTTAAAGGAAGCGGCTCTTCTTGTTTTTAGCCGGGTTTACACGCAATTCGCTAAAAGACAAATACTCAAAAGAAACTCAAATTAAATGCATGTCGTTCAAGTGTATGGCTAGATGAAATAAACCTGCATCAGGAAGAATCACCAGATCTAAAAGCACCTATCTACGAGAATTTCATTCCTTAGTCATCGTCGGTTGTGTATCTTGGAAAACGGAATCTTGACGAGCGTTGCTCGTTATTCAATTGCAAGCATTGCATCTTAACGATGCGGGAAGATTCCACGTCGCACATTCCATTCAAACCTAGAGGGGGTTTAATTGAAGAACATTCTTCTTGCTTTGGCATTGTCCGTTGCATCCCTTCCCGTGCTGGCCGCCGACGTATGTCAAGGGGGTACCTTGCTGACCGGTACGGTTCTGACTGCGCCCACGTATAAAGCGGGATCGAAGCTCGATGGTATTTATCTGGACCACACGCACGTGAGTCTGCAAGGGACCGACGGCCAGGTCTACGACGTTGCAATGGACGACGTGTTCGCCAACGGTTATCAAAAGAATCAGGCTAGCGTGCCGTCGCCGTTGAACCAGATTCTGGTCGGCGATCAGCTTGAACTGTGTGGCGAGCTTTATACCGGTGGTGACGTTGGGATTCACTGGGTTCATACGAACTGCGGCGATACGCCGACGCCGACCGATCCGAACGGCTGGACCAAAGATCTGTCGCAGCCGGCGCTGGGCAACAATCTCGAGAGCAACGAAACGTACTGCTATCTCTGGCAGTAAACGACAGGCGCAAGGTCAGGCCATCCTCATGAACCCGACGCGTACGCTACTGGTTGCTGCTGGATTCACGGGCATGGTCCTGGCTGCTGTCTATTACACCGCTCATGGGCCAGCTTCGTTGGCGCTGGCTGCTACGTCGGCTGGTGGCTCGCGAAGCAGTGCGGGCGGTGCTTCGGTTTTTTCGCAGTTTGATCCTTCCGGTGCGACAGGAACTGCTGATCAGGCGCGGCCGTCCTTGATCGGCAGCAGCGGGCGGATAGTCGATCTGGGCGGTAAAACTGTTGCGCAGTACGTTGCGCAGTACGAAGGTGCTGCGCGTCTCGGTGACGCGGCTGCTGCCTATAAGGTCTATCTGGCCGAGTCGCTTTGTGCAGCCGGTTCTGGTCAACGCGATGTGGAGCAGGGCGAGCATGCTTCATCTGCGGCGTCTGTGTCTGCTGCACAGCTCGACGCAGTGCACTTATGCGCGGCGGTCACACCTGCCGAAGTCCAGGAGCGTCTGAAATTTCTCGCGCTTGCTGCACGCACAGGTCAAGCGGGTGCGCAGGTCGATTTCTTTCTGGAAGGGCCTGACGGGACGGGGAAAATTCCGGTGGTGGGAAGCGATCCGGAAAGTCCGGACGTCAAGCGCTGGAAGGACGACGCTCTGGATCATCTGAAAGATGCGGCGGGGCAGTGCGATCCGTTTGCGGCTGGATTACTTGCCACGAGCTATAGCTCAGGGAAGTTCAATGCGCAGGACCCCTCCCAGGCCATTGCGTTCGATTTGCTGGCGGCAGCGGCGGGGAATGGCAAATGGTCTCGCGAGCGGTTGCAGGCGCAGTTTGGTGCGGGGATGAAGGCTGGTGTGTTTGAGGCGGCTTACGCGGAGGGGGTTCGGGCTGCGCGGGAGGCTTGTCCGCAGGCTAAGGTTCAGTGAAGTCTCACCCTGTCGACTCGAAAGCGAGAGCATCTGACGAGTCTTCGTCGACGCTCTCGCAAACGAACTGGGAACGTAGCCCGTAAGCCCGTCACTGGCTAAGTCGTGACTCGAGTTCCGTCGCGCGCGAATCGGTCTTATCCAGCTCGCAATCGGGCCGGGTCCCTCCCGTGCCGTCCTTGGTCTGGCATTCGCTGTCGCGATCCTTCAGCCAGGCGAGCTCTTCGGTCTTCAACGCCTTGCGTTGAGCGGGATCCTTCGCGTACTGGTGCGCGAGCTTGCCGTAGACCTCGTTCAGCCGGGTGTCCTGCACCGCGAGCTCCTTCTCGATACAAAGATCGACCTGCACGGCGTTGCTGCCCGCACGTTCCCGACAGGCCGCGTATTGCGCCGACGTTTCGGCGCGCGCTCCTTGCGACAACGCAAGGCCGAGCATGCACATCATGAGCGTCTTTTTCATAATTTATCCTTTGAATGGGGAACCCACTTCATTGTGATACCTCGTTACCTGCGCCAGTCCGAACTACTGGATTGCCGCACTGATTGCAGAACGGGAAGAAGGCAAAGTTGCGTCCGCCGCAGCCGCATTGCTCGAATAGCTTGAGCCCACAATGAATGCAGAATGTGGCGCCTTGAAGAACAGCAAGGGGCCGGGCAACTTCCGCAATCTGTTCATGGACACGCCGAACGGAAAGAAAGATGGCATCCAGCTCATACCTGTGTCCGAAGTCACCGCGCGCGACGAGTTCTTCAATATCAAGAATGTTACGCGCGATGATCTGCTCGCGGCGCACCGTGTGCCACCGCAGCTCATGGGAATCGTGCCGGGCAATACCGGCGGGTTTGGTGCGGCCGATACAACCGCCTCGGTGTTCGGGCGTAACGAGATCGAGCCGTTACAACGGCGGTTCTCGCAGATCAATGACTGGATCGGCGACGAGGTGGTGCGATTCACGCCCTATGTAATCTGCACGGGAGTTGCCGTCGCGGGTCAGGCTAGTACCTGACAGACTCATACACCGGGGATTGGCATGTCAGGTAACGCGCGTGGCACGAAGTGCCATTGCCCAAACTCCGGGTCATACAGCGCGTACTGCGTGATTTCTCCTGACGGCAATAGGTATTCGGTTGGCGTGACTCTTAGCGCCCGCTCAATCGCGTACGTCAGGCGCGGTCTGTCCCAGGTCAATACGTCGCGGTGGGTTTCCTGCCAGGCAAAAAGGCCAGCCAGTTCGTGCAGGCTGTCGACGAACTCCAGCGCTTCTTCGTCAAGATGCAATTGAGGCACAAAGGGACTCTTTGGCTTTTGAACCCATTGCAGATTATGGAACCGGCCGTCGTCGCGTATCAGCAAACGTCCATCGCGTGCCGGCCATGCCACGTGCAACGCGACGGGTTTCTGGTGATCGTCGTGATCGGCAAAAAAATGCGGGTACTCAGAAGCTCGCAGCACCTCGTAAGCTTCGCCGGTCTGTCTGGACTGGTGCACACCGAACAGCAGGGCGTCGAACATCGACAGAAAACAGCTCGGGACATGCCCTGACACACTGACCCCACCGAGCACTAGCGGATCGTCGCTATTCTCCGGCTTCAGCACGAATGCGTCGGATATGGTGTCGGGTAAATCATTCATCATTCACGCCCGGAAGTCGGAAGGCTCGAAATCAACACGGCACCGCATGCTGTTTTATGCCCCTCGAACGAAGCGGCCGCACCGTCGATCTGGAAGTCTTCATCGCCTTCAGCAATCACCACCTCACCATGCATCGGGCACGTGCAGCGATCGCCCTTGCGAGCGACCGCCTTCCCCATGACCTCGCTGTGAGGTGCCCCGGTTTCAACGCGTCCGCCGTGGCTATGTATATCGCCGACGCGAATGACTCCTCGCATGATCGCCTTTCCTAGTATGAGTAACCCTGCATGCCGTAATTGACGTCGGAACGACGGCCCCACCACGGCAGATAAGCGTTGTCTTCGCCGCGCGCGCGGAACCAGTCCTTGTCTGGATCGATCGGTGTGAGCTTCGAGGGCGGAAGGATGACGATGGCAGTCGGATGATTCGCGTCAGTCGTGCCCGCGACGAGCGCATTGCCGCCAAAGTGATTGATCCGGCCGATCGCCAGTGCGACGTCCGTCAGGGCCGTGCCGGCACCCATTTCGCCGAGCAGCGCCGGTGTGTTGAAGACCTGTTTCCCGTAGTCGAATTCAGGCAGCGTTTCGGTAAGGGTCTGCGAGAGCGATCCGAGGCGCGCGGACGCTGCTTCACCGCCTTTGCCCGCATCGTGTACGACGAATTTGATGCTGCTGGGGTCAACGCTGGCGTTTTGCGCGGCCTGCACGATCGTCGCTTTCCACGCCTGCACCGCGCGCGTGGTGCCAGCCTTCGCTTCGTAATCACTAACGTTGCCTGTCGCGGCTCGGCCGATCCACGCGAGCGGTTCTCGTTCGGTCTTCAGCTCCGGGCCGGCGAGGAACAGCAGCGTGAGGTTTTCGTTCATCTGCTGGTCTTTTGGCGGAAAACTCGGAGCGTCCCAATTCATTACCCAGACGCTTTCCTGCGGGTGAGATTGCAGGTAGTCGAGCGCGGCATTCAGCGACATGAAGCCGGCGTTCGCTCCGCCGATCTGTGTCTGAATATGAGGGGGTAAATCTTTGCTCCACAGGTCTGTGAACTCCTTATTCCCGATCGAGAAAGCGGTGATCATTTCCTTGGTCAGATAAGAAGTAGCTTCTTGGGGAGCAAGTCGCGGTGGAATTGCAAGTTCAATACGAATCCCTGCCAGCTCTCTCCAGTGACGTCGGTTCGACGGCTGAACCGTATAGAAATATCGACCGTTCATCACATACTTATCTGCAAATAGGACCAAGAGTTGCGTGACATACTTTTCATAAAACCCGTCAAAACTTTCACGGCCGTTGTTGCCGTCAGCGACAATCGCAACAGGCTGGAGCGACGTGAAACTCTTGGGGTCTTTCCTTACCATGTCGTCATTCTTATTTGGCTTCACAAGCCCCATTGTCCACAGTAGTTGCCACTCTGTGGGGTAATCGCGACGTTGTAACGGGTTGAGCCATTCGAGCCCGACGACCTGGGCGAGAAACGGTTTCGCGGGCGCAGCTGGAGCAGCCGGCACTTGTGTGGTGTTTGGTTCCGCCGCCGACGCGCTAGATGTTGACCAAGCCGTTGCAAGTGCGAAGACCGCGATCCCAGCCAGCACTGGCAACCCTATCCATCGTTTCATCTCGTCTCCAATATTCAATGTCTGCGAGCCCCCGTGACTTAGCGCCCCACCGATCAGCGCGGCTCCTAACAGTAGCATCACAATCAACGCCAGTACGAGCCGTCGCGAGCGCGTTGCAATCAGGGACTTCATACAGCCTCCCCAATCGTTAGCAGCTTGCCGCCTTGACGTTTGTCGTCGATTTCATCAGGCAACTTCGCATCTGCATCGCTAGTGACCCACTTGGTAAGCGAAGCATTGTCCATCGTCCCATATTGAAAGTATTCACCGTAGCGCTTGTTGGGATTGTCCTTCTCCAATGCGTTTCCAAACCGCCAGTCTGCCTCGACTCGAAACATGTTTAGCTGTTCAGGTGGAATACGGCAGATACCAATTGCAACGTCGTAGGCCAACGCCTTCTCCGCATGCATCGGGTTCCCCATGATCGTTGAATGGTTTGTCGGGTTGTTTACCGGTACGCTGAGAATCTGGACGATTTCCTTGTTCCTCCATGCCTGATATCCGTCAGGCATCTGTGCATCTGGACCTGACTCTCCGATGACATTGCCGTCCTGCACCCAGTCGGAATTTTTGCTGTGCCGCGCCTCCATGCGTGCAATCGCGTGATCGTCGTAACGTTGCGATGCCTCGCTTTCGGCATCCCCTTGCGGCGCCATGTCCGCGTTCGGAGCCTTGTAACTGTCGTACGGATCGTCTGGATTCACGGCCTTATTTTTGTTGCGAGCAGATGCAACCGGGTCGTTCTCTTCGTTGAAATCGCTCGTCACAGATCCGTCCTTTACGCTCACGACCGCTCCATAGCGAATCGCCTGCGGGGTGAACACTTCGGGCAGACCGGGAGCGTCGCAGAATACGCGCCAGTCCTTCGGTGGGTCGCCATTGGTTCGCATCATCCCGAGTGCGGACGTCGCCATCGTCACGATGTACAGCACGGGCGAGGCTGCGAAGCTTCCCAGCTTGCCGTACCAGTGCGTATTTCCCCGCAGGGCCTTCACCAGGTTGTACTTTGCGGGCGGCGATTCCGGGAAGAAAAACTGTTTCGTCGAACCCTTGCCGTAGCGCCAGTCGTCCTCCCAGGTACGGTACGTAGCGGGTGACGCCTGACCGACCTTCCATCCACTTGCAAACACGCGCTGCGTGAACAGGCTCGACCCCTTGACGAGTGCGACCTCGTCGGGATGCAGCCCGCGCCAGCCCATCCCCTGCACAGGGGCTGCAGAGATCACCTGGTCGTGCGGATTCGAATAGAGCGTCACTCGACCGTATGTGTGGTTCTGCACGCCGTAGTGCGCGCGATCAAAGTCGGGATCGTAGGCGGGCTTGCCATCTGGTCCCGCGTTCTTCATGTTCGCCATCGTGAACCGGTAGTCAATCGCGTCGCGTTGGTCTTCCGCATCCTTGCCCTTCGCGATCAGCTCGAAGAATGCCTTTAGCGTCTTGACCCGCGCCTGTGTATCAACCCGACCGCGGTTGCCCTGCGAATCCTTGTCATTACGTTCTGTCCAGTCTTCCATCATCGGCGAGCCGTCGCCCTTGATCGTACCGAGCAGGCTGTACGGCGCGTTGGCTAGCACGTAGGTATCTGCTACGCATCGGACACCCGCGCTCTTCGAGAGCCTGTCGCCGAGAAACGCGGCGGCCAGCCCGACCATGTTGCCCTGACTGTGACAGACGACCGTGACAGGTACATCGGGCTGCACCTTGCGGATTGAGCCGATGAGCTTCGCCAGGCGCAATGCGCCCATCACGTTGTACATGCGCGCGGGTGTCTCGAAGATCGGGCGCGCGGTTGGATTGAGGCCCTGTACGTTGATGAACCCGAAGATGCGCGGATCGACACCGTTGTTCCACAGGTCCGGCAGGTTGGTGCAGCCGTTGGCAAAAGGGCCGCCGCCCCAGTAATTCTGTTCGTTCAGGAAAATGGCATCGCCATAGCGTTTCAGCTCTTCCTTGTTCGCCTTGTAGCCCCAGCGGAAATGAATGACTGGCGAAAACGTGTTGTCATCGGGTTGCAGGTACGTCTTTGAGGTGAGTTGCGGATTGATGAACCCGTCGTCAGTCAGGTTTTTCGTGTAATGCATGGGTGCCATCTGGCCGGCCTGGGGGCCGCCATGCACCAGGTGGTCATCCAGACGCCCGAGCCGGCGGTTCAGGCCCGCGCACAGACCGGCTTCTGCTGCATCAAACCATTCCCCCTCCGAGTTCACGCCATGCACGAAGATGACGACGCCCGGTAACGGCATCTGCAACAGGCACACAAGATCGGACTGGTTGAACATCGTCACGCCGCTGCCGCTCGCGACGAGATAGCGATCCTGCGAACTGCTGCTCGAACTTGATGCGCTCGACGGCGAGCGCGGATCAAGCCCGCCGCCGTCGCTGGCCGCCGCTGTCGCAGGCTGGGTGTTTCCCGATGTGTCCGGCGTAGCCGGCGTCGTGTCGGTTGTGTCCGTCATACCGATTCCCCGATCAGGTTTTGTTCTTGAAGAAATTCACTGCGAGTTTTTCGAACTGGCTGCCCTGGATGGGCGCAAGTTTCCCTGCCGCGTCGGATTGTCCTTTGACCAGTTCCCCAGACGCCTTCGTGATTTCGGCGTGCATGCCCTGCACAGCCTGACCATCAGTTGGCCGCACAAGCTTCGGCACGCGTCCAAGGGGTGAGTGGTCGAACTTCGGCATGTCGGTGCTCATGCTGGCAGCTCCAGCCCACGTGTGGCCGGCCGCCTTGACGATGAACTGGCCGGGACATCCGATCTCGACGTTCGCACCCGAGAGCTTGATGTACGCACCTCCCGACGTGACGAAGACGATGTCGCCGTTTGCCATGCCGGTCAGCTTGCCGCCGGCCGCCGTGACCTTGATGTCCTTTGCAGAATCGATTTCCGTATCACCGTTCTGGCTCTGCGTCGTTACCTTGCCCTGGTTCGCAATCAACGAAATGTCGCCGCCCTGAGTGAAGGCCGAAAAGCCGTGACCCGCCTGAAAATTCATCTGCTGCCCGCTCGTGCTTTGCAGGTTTTCGAGGGCGACCGTGTCGATATTGCCACCCGCGTGCGTTGCGACGGTCTTCGGCGTAACGGTGCTGACGCCGGCCGGTGCAGTGATCGCAATAGCAGCCCCTGAAGCGCCCGATGCCCCCGTGCTGGCCTGTTTAGACCCGCCTTGGGGCCACCCCTTGATTGCCCCCGCAAGCGCTTCCTGCTGCTTCGTGTCCATCGCAACGCCCTGATGCTGCCCCGCGTAGTCACCCAGGCTTTTGAACAGCTCAAGACACTGCTCCATCATCTGCGTGCACTCGTCGCGCGCGAGCATGTCACCGCTCGCCCTGAACTGCGCCCATGCAGAAAGCAGCATTCCTTTACCGCCCCGGACCGCGACGCTCGCATCGCTGCGTAGTTCGGCACCTTCGCCGCGCGCTGGGCCGTGCCCATTGTCGCGAGGCTGCGTGTTGAATCCAAGATTCACCTCGCTGAATGCATGCTCACTCGCGATCTGGCTGCTAATCTCGCCGGGGGTACTGTCGAGGCGGATCTGACCGATCCGGCTACCTTTCACCTCACGCCCTGTCATTCCTGACAGATAACGATTGCCGGGGAGTGCGCCCGTGTTGCTGAATCGCGCGGGCGGGTTCACGCCACTGGATAGGACGCCTACGATAACGATTCGGTCCGGATCTCCGCCGACACTCGCCAGCAGCACTTCCATGCCGACACGCAATGGAATGTTCATGCCGAAGCTTTGACCAGCGAGCGCGCACGCGACGCGCACCGGTGCGCTGTCGCTGGGGTTGCTGTTGGTGCCTGCACCCTGCGCATGCGCGTGGTCGTCCGGATTCAACCCCTGAATCTGCACACGTACGCGCCCGAGTTCATCGATGAAGACTTCCTCGCCTTGCGGTCCAACAATCACGCCAGTGATGAGGTGATCGGGCGGTAAATCGATCGAGGTGTCATACGCGGGCGTG
Source organism: Paraburkholderia sp. CHISQ3 (assembly GCF_030464945.1). Classification (NCBI taxonomy): domain Bacteria; kingdom Pseudomonadati; phylum Pseudomonadota; class Betaproteobacteria; order Burkholderiales; family Burkholderiaceae; genus Paraburkholderia; species Paraburkholderia sp. CHISQ3. Next base: position 531,092 of record NZ_JALPRG010000001.1, on the reverse strand, counting down.
AGCGGCACGCCACGGCGCACGCAGGAAAACGTATTCTGATAGCGGGTATCGGATGAGTTACCGGCCGGACTCGAGTCTGGTTGCGTGTGTGCATCGAAGAGCGACCGGCTCGCGTCGAGCAACGCCGTTACCTGCGTGTCGAGTTCCTTCGGCAGATTGTTGTCCGCGCGATGGTGCAGGGCGGTCGTGACGAACTGGCGATCGGCCGCAGGCTGTGCATCAACAACCGGATGGTTGACCAGCTCGAACCAGAATCCTACTGCCAGATCGCGCACACCGCTGATACCGTCGATTCGCGCGGCCCGTCCCTCATGCGCGAGCATGCGATCGTGCGCAATCCGGCCGTGGTCGTCCCATGAATCAAATGCGTGCGGTACATCGATCACTGACTCGGACAGCAGATGCGCGAGGTCGTTGCCAGCTTCGCCCTGGTCGATCGAGCTGACCTCTTCGACCTGATGGATCTGTCCACTCTTATAGTCCCAACTGGAGCGCTCTACGCGGCCCGCAACCAGCTCGAACAGCCATGACCAGTACGTAATTGAATCGCGCATCTCCGTGCCGGCGTCGCGGGGGTGATAGCGCACGGTGCCCGCTACGCACTGCGGGAGTTGCATCGGGTCGTCGCAAAACACCAGCGTATGCGCCGGTGTATCGTCCTGCGTGCTGGATGCCTGACTGTTCTTTCCGGGGCTACCCGCCTTCACGAACCACGTGACACCATCGCGACGTAAGAGGCGCTGGATAAAACCGGCGTCGGTCTCGTTGTCCTGCCGCACGAACGAACGTGCCGGGTAGCGACTGCGATTCAGTCCCGACAGATCGAACTCGCACGCTCGCGCCAGCGCCGGACTGCGCCCCCGCCACTCGGCCAGCATCTCGTGCAGGATGTCAGGTAGCGTCTTGCCAATGAACACCCGTGAATTGCGGCGCTTCTCCAGTACAGAGAGGCCGTCTGTCATCGTGAGCTGGCAGACAGTCAACCCACCGTCGCTCTGCCCACGCCGGAACCGGGTGACGATGCCGTTGATGGCGTGTAGCTTCCCCTGGTCGTTGACGATCTGTACGCCGACTGGTATGCCGAGCAACTTCTTTTCCGAGAGATCGGCCTGTGACGTGACGCAGGTGAGCACACCGTGCAGGCCCGTCATGAACCCTTCGTTGATGTCCACGCGTTGCAGCATGATTTGCGTTTCAAGCGCGCGACGCTGCGGGCCGAAGTTCAGGCGGGCGGGGCGATTGGTTGGGTCAAGTGCAGCAGACGTGAGAGCGCGCAGGGAAGCGGCGAGATTCATGAGTCACCCGTATTGGTCACTTTATTGAGTCGGGCGATGACGCCTCGGCTGCAACACGGGGACGGACTCGCCTGCAATTGTCCGAGGATACCCAGGATGTCACGGTCGATGAACGATATATGACTAGATTTAACAATATTTATGCGATATGAATCAAAACCTTTCTCAAAAGGGGATGACCCGTGTCGGCGCAGCGTTAAAGCCGCCGAAATCGCAGTCCCCTCCGCGCCTGCGGGCTTCTCTTGTGGGGCGGGTTTTGATGCAGAGGCAGAGGGAGGCCATACGCCCGCAGCACAAGCCGTTTCTAGTGCTTTCTCGCGCAATGAAGTGATGCGTTCTGATGCGAGATTGGAGTGAATTCGGGAAGGCCACCGGAAACAGGTAACCAGAGTAACCGGGGCGCGAAAGAGCCGCCAAGCCAATGATTCTAAAGATGGATTCTGGTTACCCCCAAACAGTAACCCGAGGTAACCGGAAAGGTAACCGACTCGCAAACCATTGATTCTTAGGGAATGTGATTTTAGGAAAGGTTACTCATATAAAAGGTAACCGGTTACGCCTCGGTTACTCTTTGGTTACTTTTTCCGGAGGGCAAATTTTTGGAGGCGACTCGTCCTAGCCTTGGAGGGCAAACGCTTCATGCCGCTTTGCCTTTTTGTGACCTTCGAGCGCATCCATAGCACTAAAACACTAGACGCTGTCTAATATAAACCGGAAGCGGCAAACAAAAAGGGCTTACACGGTCGTGTAAGCCCTTGATTCTTTGGTAGGCCGTACGTGACTCGAACACGTGACCAACGGATTAAAAGTCCGCTGCTCTACCAACTGAGCTAACGACCCAAAAAGAGAAGCGGAATTATAGCGGGCGCTGCGCTGAAGTGTCAACCGGACCCTCGGCGAAGACCACCGAAATCCAATAAGAAAAGCCCGAAGCATGAACGACATGCTCCGGGCATTTCAGCGAGAGGCGCGCGTGTTGATGACATCCAGCACTACGCGTTGCGCTTTCCTGCAACCGGCCGATGATACAAACCAAACCCGGCCAGCCACAGCAGGCGCCTCCTACTTGATCTGCGACAACTTCTCCTGCGCCGACTGCGCAACGTCCGAACCGCTGTATTGCGCGACGATCTGCTCGAGGGTCTTCTTTGCCGCAGCCTTCTGACCTTGTTCGAGCTGATTGTTCGCAATTGCCAGCAGCGAGTCCGCCGCGCGCGGATGCTGCGGGTAATTCTTCACGACGCCCATCCACGTCGCCGTCGATCCCTTGTAGTCGCGCAATGCATACAGCGCGTTGCCGAGCCAGAACTGCGCAGTCGGCTGGTAGGGGCTCTGCGGATACTTCGCGATGAAGCTGCGAAACGATGAGGCTGCGGTCTTGAAGTCGCCGGCACGGAACTGCTGTGATGCCGCGTTGAACGCATCCGTTTCACCAGGCTGCACGGTGCCCTGCACGCCGTCGACAGTCTGCTGCTGCGGCTCGAACTTCTTCAACCGGCCATCGAGGTCGGTGTAGTAGTCCTTCTGCTGCTTCTGCAGTGTCGTCAGCTGGTTCGCCATGTCCTCGTTCTGTCCGCGCAATGTCGCGACCTGCTGGTTGAGCTGGTCGAGACGGTTGGACTGATCGAGGATCGTGCGTTGTGCAGCGGACAGCTGGCTCGACAGGCTGTCGGTCTTCGTGCGCAAGTCGAGAATCGCCTGGCGGGCTTGATCGTCGTCGAAGATGCCCGCGTGCGCAGGCACGGTCACGAGGAGGACCATGCCCGCTGCACAGGCGGCCGCGGCTGTGGCAATTCGCAGCCGGAAGAAACGATGCGTCATACGGCTTATCACCCGTTGCGATTACTGTTGATACACGAGGTCAGCACGGCGGTTCTGGGCCCACGACGATTCGTCATGACCCGTCGCTTGCGGCTTTTCCTTGCCGAGGCTCACAGCTTCCATCTGCGAATCCTGCACGCCGAGCAGCGACAGCGCGCGACGCACAGCTTCAGCACGCTTCTGGCCCAGTGCCAGGTTGTACTCGCTCGTGCCGCGTTCGTCGGTATTGCCCTGGATCAACACGTGACGTTCCGGATGGCTCTTCAGATATTGCGCATGTGCCTGCAGCAGCGGCTGGTAGTCGTCCTTCACCGAGTAAGCGTCGAAGTCGAAGTACACGCTGCGCTTGGCGAGCGGGCTGTTCGGATCATTCAGCGGGTCGACGTTGACCTGGGCCACGTCGGTCGGGTTCGGTTGGGTCTGGACCGCGCCGCCCTTGTTGGCGTTGTCGTCGAGCTTCACGCCCGAATGACACGCAGCCAGTGCACCGACCATCAGGACCGCAAATGCGATACGAAGTTTGGACATCATTTTTAACTCTCCTTGTGTGTTATTGCATAAACGGGCCCCAGGACGGCTCGCGTACGCTACCGCCCTGAACGGACAGGACCTGCCGGGTGCGACCATCGGTCGACACTGCCGCCAACACGCCACGGCCGTTCACCTGAGTGGCGTAAAGAATGTACTGACCATTCGCTGCGAAGCTCGGCGATTCGTCATGTGTCGTGTCGGTGAGCCCGGTCGCAACGCCGGACTGCAGATCCTGCACGTATAGCTTGAATGCGCCGCCGACGCGCGAGATATAGGCAAGCTGCTTGCCGTCCGAACTCACGCGCGGGCTCGTGTTGTAGTTGCCCGTGAACGTCACGCGCTGCGCGCCACCGGCACTTTCGCCCTGGGCGGACATACGATAGATCTGCGGTGCGCCACCGCGATCGCTCGTGAAATAAATGGATTGTCCGTCGGGAGAGAAGGCGGGTTCGGTATCGATCGACGTGCCTTGCGTCAACCGGCGCAGGCCGCTGCCGTCCGCATTGACCGCGAAGATCTGCGTATTGCCGGTGCGCGACAGCGCGACCGCGAGCGTGCGACCGTCAGGCGACCATGCCGGTGCACTGTTGTTGCCCTTCTGGTCCGAGACGATCACGCGACGACCGGTAGGCAGGTCGTGGATATAGACGATCGGCTTCTTCTTTTCAAACGATACGTATGCGACCTTCGTACCATCCGGCGACCATGCCGGCGAGATGATCGGCTCGGGGCTCGACAGCGCGATGTGCGCGTCCTGTCCGTCCGAATCGGAGATCTGCAACTGGTAGCGACCGCCGGTCTTGATCACGTATGACAGGCGCGTGGCAAACACGCCGCGCGAACCCATCAGCTTCGCATAGATGTAGTCGGCAACCTTGTGCGCGCTCATGCGCAGTCCGCTCGCGGGACTCACCAGCACGAGACCGCCAAGGCTCTGCTGCTTGACCGTGTCGTACAGTTTAAAACGCACTTCGTATTGACCGTTCGCGAGCTGGTTCACGCTGCCCGCGACGAACGCGTCCGCGCCCTTGGCCTTCCAGCTGCCGAGGTCGACTGAATCGTTTTCGGAGATGGGCGCGCCGCCTGCATCGATATTGGTGAATTTGCCGCTACGTTGCAGATCCTGACGCACGATTGTGCTGATCTGCTGAGGGGAATTCGTCTCATTCGCAAAATTCGCGGTGGCGATCGGGAACTGCGTCGACCCGACACCGGTTACCAGCACGTTGAGCTGTGCGTGCGCAGCGCTTCCTGCCGCAATCAGGCACGACGCGACCAGTGTTCGCAGGCCTAGCTTGGTCATCAAACTCATGCTTTATCGATTCCCAAAAAAACAGATGATCTAACAGATTACGACAGCAGACAGACCTGCAAACGCCCGATTCGTTCCCCGGAACGCCATGTGGGCCGGGGCGCGGGCTGCTGTCAGGCTGCCGGACGCAATGTAATCGTAAAGCTCGCCGGTGTTTTGCCGTTCGTATCGAGTGGCATCGGATCGGAGCGCTGAACCGCCCGCAACGCCGCGTCGTCCCATTGTGCATTGCCGCTGCTACGCGTCACCGTCGCGCTCAGCAGCGTGCCGGTGGGCGCACAGTGCACTGCGACCACGGTTTCGAGGCCCTGTGTATCGCCGGCCCACACGATGTTAGGTCGTACGCGTCGCTGCACTTTCTCCGCATAGCCCGCCGACGCAGCCGTGCCACCCGAGCCGCTGCCGGTGCCGCTCTTCGCAAGGCCATCGCCGCTCGAAGCATCGCCGCCACCGGCCAGCCCCTGCATCTGCGCAAGCCGCGCACGCCGTTCCTGATCGAGCTTCTTCGTCTGCTGCGCATCCGTCCTGGCCTTCGCGAGCTTATCCGCATCGGCTTTCTTCTTCGCGTCAGCCTGTGCCTGCTTCAACTGATCCTGCTTCTGCTGGTCAGCTAGCTGTTGCTGCCGCAGCTTGTCGGCCTGCTGCTGTTGCTGCTTCTGCTTCGCATCGGCGGCTTTCTGCGCGGCCAGTTGTGCCGCCTGCGCGGCAAGCTGCTGCTGACGTTGCGCCTGCGCTTCCTGATCGGCCTGCTGCTTCTGACGTTGCTGCTCGGCAAGCTGCGCCTGGCGTGCCGCTTCCTGTTGCTGGCGTTTCTTTTCCTGCAGCGCGATGTCCGCTTCGGTGTTGTCGACCGGCGGCGGAGCAACCTTGATGGGCGGTGTCGCGACCGGCCGCGGCAATACGGTGTCGGGCACTTCGGTCCACAGTTCGGCTTCGGCGCCCGCGGGCGTGCTGTTCTGCCACTGGATGCCGTGATACAGGAAGTACCCGAGCAACAGATGCATCACCACCGCTAGCGCAATAGCACGTCCTGTGCCGCGTTCACGCGGCGGCTGGAGCGGGTACGAGGATTCCTGGCGTTTCATTGCGATTTGACGAGCAACCCGACGCGCTTGACGCCGCGGGCCTTCAGGTCGGACATCACGTTCATCACGACTTCATACTTCACGGTTTTATCCGCGGCGATCACGACCGGCTGATCGGGATGGGTCTGCGCGCGATCGGTGATGAAGCCATTCAGATCGGCGCGCGTCATGTTTTCCTGCTGGGTCGCGCCGCCATCGTCCTTGTACTTGACGTTCATGTTGCCGTCGGCGCGGATGTTGACGACGACCGGCGGCGTCTGCTGCTGGGGCGCGGCGCCACCGACGGTCGGCAAATTGACAATTGACGGCGCGACGAGCGGGGCGGTCACCATGAAGATCACGAGCAGCACGAGCATCACGTCGATATACGGCACGACGTTGATGTCGGCCATCGCGCGGCGCGTACGGCTGCCGCGCATGCTGGATGACGAGGAACCGGCCATGGTGTGCTCCTTAGTGCGCCTGGCGCTGCAGGATGTTCGAGAACTCTTCGATGAAGGTCTCGAAGCGGATCGCGAGGCGGTCGATATCGTGAGCGTAGCGGTTGTAGGCAACCACCGCCGGAATCGCGGCGAACAGACCGATCGCGGTGGCGGTCAGCGCTTCGGCGATGCCGGGTGCGACGTTCGCAAGCGTGGCCTGCTGCACGTTCGCGAGACCGCGGAACGCGTTCATGATCCCCCAGACCGTACCGAACAGACCGATATACGGGCTGACCGAACCGACCGATGCGAGGAACGCGAGGTTCGCTTCGAGCACGTCCATTTCACGCTGGAACGCGGCGCGCATCGCGCGTCGTGCACCGTCTAGGATCGCGCCCGGATCGTTGAGCCGTTTTTCCTTGCCCTTCAGGAATTCGCGCATGCCGGATTCGAAGATCCGTTCGAGTGCGCCGATCGAGTGGCGGTTGTTCGCGGCGCTCTGGTACAGCGCCTGCAGGTCGCCGCCCGACCAGAACTCGCGTTCGAAACGCTCCGTCTGCGCGCGTGCGCGCCGGATCGCAAACCACTTGCGGAAGATGAATGTCCACGACAACAGCGACAGCAGCAGCAGCAGCGCCATCACGGCCTGGGCCAGCAGGCTCGCGTTGAGAACGAGGGATACGATCGATAGATCTTGGGTAGTGTTCATAGAGGTTCGTTGTAACGTCCCGGAAGGGGCGTCCGGCTGCAAGGCCCGTCGAAGCTGGCGGTCGGGAAACCGGAAGCTTCGGCGTATCCTTCGCCGAACCATGCTTGGTGTGGCATTGATCGATACGAGTTCACTGGCGACGTATCAACGGTGTTCAGTCGACTGTCGTTGACACGCCGGTCGTCGTAGCTGGTCCGCGCCGCAATGCGGCGAGCACCGGTGGAGGAATGGCGGCAGGTCTGAACGCAGCACGTTCGACGCAGCCGACCCGGATGTTGCCGGTGGCGAGCAGCGTGTCGTCGCGCCAGGCTTCCTGCGCGAAATCGACGGATGCGCGGCCAAGCCGCTCGACCCTGCTGATCACGGTGACGAGGTCGTCGAGCCGCGCCGGTGCCCGGTAATTGAGCGCGGTGCTGCACACGATGAACATCGTGCCGGTTTCGTCGGCGAGTTGCCGCTGGTCGATTCCGGATGCGCGCAACCATTCGGTGCGCGCACGCTCGAAAAACTTCAGGTAATTCGCCGAGTACACAATGCCGCCGGCATCGGTATCTTCGTAATACACCCGGATCGGCCACGTGAAGCCAATTTCCGTGTCGGGCTGGCTGCTGGACATATTCATGCCGCGCATTTTACCGGAACGCAGACGCGCCTCGCGATTTGTCACGATTTGTTCTTTTTCCGGTCGTCGCACGCACGCGCGGCGCGAACGCTCAGCCGCGATGAACCGACAGCCCCGCAAACGACTGGGCCACCGGCATCAGCTCGATCGTGTTGATGTTCACGTGGGCGGGCCGCGTGGCGATCCAGTAGATCGATTCCGCGATGTCTTCGGCTGTCAGCGGCTGGACGTTCTGGTAGACATTCGCCGCCTTCTGGTCGTCGCCGCGGAAACGCACGTTCGAAAACTCGGTGCCGCCGCACAGCCCCGGCTCGACATCGGTGACGCGTACTGCTGTGCCGGTCAGATCGGCGCGCAGGTTCAGGCTGAACTGGCGCACGAACGCCTTGGTCGCGCCGTAGACGTTGCCGCCCGGATAAGGCCAGTTGGCCGCCGCGGAACCCAGGTTGAACACGTGCCCGCGGTTGCGTTCCACCATGCCCGGCAGCAGCGCCCGCGTGACCTGCACAAGGCCGGTGCAGTTTGTGTCGATCATCGTTTGCCAGTCGTCCAGCACGGCGCGCTGGGCGGGTTCCAGGCCGAGCGCGAGGCCGGCGTTGTTGACCAGCACGTCGATGGCTGCGAACTCCGGCGGCAGCGCGGCCGGCGCGGCTTCGACGGCGGCGCGGTCGCGCACGTCGAGTTCGAACGGCAGGAGGCGCTCGCCCAGCTCGTCGGCGAGCGCCTGCAGGCGGTCCTTGCGGCGCGCGGTGGCGACGACCCGATGGCCGCCGTTGACGAACGCCCTTGCAATAGCGGCGCCGAACCCTGCGGACGCGCCTGTGACGAACACGATCATTGCTGCTCCATGGTCGGAAAGATGGAAAGGGCATCAGCCTACTTCCAATGCGGCGCTGCGGCAAGGACGAGGAGCGGCCCGTCTGCCGCGGGCGCCGGCTCCGAAGCGCCGTCCAGCGGGGCTTGCAGCGGCACGGGGCCGCACCGGCCGGCGCTCGCCCGTTGTTGCCTATTGGTGCAGGTTCCAATAAACTAACGCGCTCAATCCTGCGTGACTGGCGATAGAACCCTTCTGGGTTCAAAGGTGGAACAACCCACCGTGAAGCGCAGGGTGCCGTTTTGCCGTTCGCCTGGGCAGCCGTGATCCGCGCGTCGTAGTCTGGCGCCGCCGGTGGCTGTCCTGCCTCGCGTGTGCGGCGCTCCTTCTCCGCCATGTCAAGGCTGGCCCAGCCGCCAGCAGCGCTGCGTATCCGCTACGCTTATCCCGCGCAATCCGGTCAACCTGAACTGAACTCACTCAACGGAACCCGTATGTTTGACAGAGCCGAAAGCACTATCGCCAGCGTCGATCCCGAAATCTGGAAGGCGATCGAACAGGAAAACCGCCGTCAGGAAGACCACATCGAACTGATCGCGTCGGAAAACTACACGAGCCCGGCCGTCATGGCCGCCCAGGGCTCGCAACTTACCAACAAGTACGCCGAAGGCTATCCCGGCAAGCGCTACTACGGCGGCTGCGAATACGTGGACATCGTCGAGCAGCTGGCGATCGATCGCGTGAAGCAGATCTTCGGCGCCGAAGCCGCGAACGTGCAGCCGAACTCGGGCTCGCAGGCCAATCAGGGCGTGTTCTTCGCGATGCTGAAGCCGGGCGACACGATCATGGGCATGAGCCTCGCGCATGGCGGCCATCTGACGCACGGCTCGCCGGTCAACATGTCGGGCAAGTGGTTCAACGTGGTCAGCTACGGTCTGAACGAAGCCGAGGACATCGACTACGACGCCGCGGAAAAACTCGCTCAGGAACACAAGCCGAAGCTGATCGTCGCGGGCGCATCGGCGTTCTCGCTGCGTATCGACTTCGAACGTCTTGCGAAGATCGCGAAGTCGGTTGGCGCCTACCTGATGGTCGATATGGCGCACTACGCCGGGTTGATCGCCGCGGGCGTCTATCCGAACCCGGTGCCGCACGCCGACTTCGTCACGACCACCACGCACAAGAGCCTGCGCGGTCCGCGCGGTGGTGTGATCCTGATGAAGGCCGAATACGAGAAGCCGATCAATTCGGCGATCTTCCCGGGCATCCAGGGCGGTCCGCTCATGCATGTCATCGCCGCCAAGGCCGTGGCATTCAAGGAAGCACTGTCGCCGGAATTCAAGACGTATCAGCAGGCGGTGCTCGACAACGCGCGCGTGCTCGCCGAAACGCTGGTGAAGCGCGGCCTGCGTATCGTGTCCGGTCGCACCGAGAGCCACGTCATGCTGGTCGATCTGCGGGCAAAGAACATCACGGGTAAAGCCGCGGAAGCGGCGCTCGGCGCGGCGCACATCACGGTCAACAAGAACGCGATCCCGAACGATCCGGAAAAGCCGTTTGTCACGAGCGGCGTTCGCCTTGGCTCGCCGGCCATGACGACGCGCGGTTTTGGCGTGGCGGAAGCCGAGCAGGTCGGTAACCTGCTTGCCGATGTGCTCGACAATCCGGAAGACGCCGCCACGATCGAACGCGTGCGTACCCAGGTTGCGGCCCTGACGAAGCGCTTCCCGGTTTACCGCTAGGCGATCATGCGCTGCCCCTTCTGTCGGCATGACGATACGCAGGTCGTGGATTCCCGCGTGTCGGAAGACGGCGCGGCGATCCGCCGGCGGCGTCGCTGTTCGGCCTGCGACAAGCGTTTTACGACGTACGAGCGGACCGAACTGGCGTTGCCGGCGGTCGTCAAGAAGGACGGCAGTCGCAGGGAATTCGACCGCCGCAAGATCGTCGCGAGCATGCAGCTCGCGTTGAGAAAGCGGCCGGTCGCCGCCGAAGCAATCGATACGGCCGTCGCCCGCATCGAATATCAACTGCTCGGCAGCGGCGAGCGTGAAGTGCGCAGCGAACGGCTCGGCGAACTCGTGATGAACGAGTTGCGTGCGCTCGATACGATTGCGTATGTGCGCTTTGCTTCTGTGTACCGGCGCTTCGAAGACGTGTCCGAATTCGAGGACGTGATCGAGGAATTCCGCCGCGCCTCGTCGCCTCCTGCTCCCGTCAAGTCTTCGCGCAAGCGCTGACTGTTCCGCTCACTTCCTCACGCGACCTGGCCGTTCGGTCGATTGTCGCGTTTCGCATGGGTCGCTAGATTGACTGTGTTCTTCGGACCAGTCAGGAGTGAGTGACCCATGACCCCCCATGCTTTTCCGCCGCAAGCGTACGGCGGCTTCACGCTTGCCGAAATGCTCGTCGTCGTCGCGCTGCTTGCCGCGCTTGCAGTTCTGGCTACGCCATCGTTTGTCGCGTGGCACGTGCGCGATCAGGTCGACGCCCGGGCGCGCGCGATGCTCTCCACACTCACCTACGCACGCAGCGAAGCGCTGCGGCGCGGCGTGCGCGTCACGGTGTGTCGCATCGATGGCGCGCATCGCTGTCTGCCGGTAGGCGAAGCCTGCCGCAGCGGTACCCTGGACTGGTCGTGCGGCTGGGCCGTAATGGCTGAGCAACCGGGTTCGACGGTGCTGTCCGCGTTGCGTGTGCAGCCGGGTCTCGCTGCAGTGAGCGTGAACGGCACCCTCAGCAATCTCACGTTCACGCCGCCGGCGGGACAGGTGATCGGCGGCTTTCGCAACTTCGATGTCGCGCCGCGTTCCATGTCGCGTGCTACTCAGGGTAACAACTGGCGGCGTTGCATCAGGATTGCCGCCGGCGGTCGACCGCGTATTTCCGACGGTGCTTGTGGAGCTGCATCGTGAGCCGGCGCGAACACGCTGCATGTCGTGGCAATTCGCTACTCGAAGTGATGCTGGCGGTTGCCTTGATGGCCGTCACGGTACTCGGCTTGACGGCCGCACAATGGTGGACTGCGGGTGAGGCGAAAGCGGTCACGCTGCGCGAACACGCGGCCATGATCTCGGACGCGATGGCCGAAACGACGCGCGCCAACGTGCCTGAAGACACAGCGTTGTCGCAATGGAAGGTGCTCGCTGCGCGTTTGTTCCCACAGGGCGAGGTGTCGATTCGCGATCAACGCGCTGGAACCGCGGTGGCACAGGTCACGTGGCTGCCGCCCGCGCCTTCGGTGCGTGGCGAGGTAGTCGATATGCCCGAGTCTTGCGGCGACATGGCGGTACCGCCGCGGACCGCCTGTGTCGCGATCGCGTTCGCCCGATGACCGTTGCAAGATTCCGCTCGCGCGGTCACACGCTGCTGGAGTTGATGATTGCCGCCGCACTCGGTCTCGTCGTGGTGGCCGGCGCTGTCTCCATGTACCGCTCACAGCGTGTCGCGTTCGTGCGCGCAACCGATGCGCTGCGGATACACGACGCCGGCACGACCGCGCTCGCACTGATCGCCGCGCAGGTCCGCATGGCCGGCTTCGTGCCCGCCGATATGGCGCCGGCCGACACGTCAGCCGGGTTGTTCGGTTGCTCGGGCGCACGCACGGTTGGCAGCTTCGAGAGTCGCAGTTGCGAAACGGTGAGCACGCATTCGGACGGCATCGCGGTGCGTTACATCGGCGACACGATATCGACGTGGCCATCGTCGACCGGTCGGCCTACCGACTGTCTCGGCCAGAGCGTGACCACCGACGCAGCCGGAAGCGATCCGCAGCGCATACCGATCGTCAACCGCTTCCACGCGAGAACCGGCAGCGCCGGCGAACCCGAACTGTATTGCGACGGCAGTGGCCGGCCGGGCGTGGCGCAACCACTGGTGGAAGGCGTCGAAGGATTGCGGGTTCGCTACTGGCTGAAGGACGCGCGCACCGCGCTCGATGCTTCCGCTATCGCGCGGGATCAATGGCAGCAGATCGTCGCCGTGGACCTGTGTGTGCTGGTGCGTGGCGCACCGCTCGGGCGCCGCACGCGTTACGTCGATTGCGACGGCGTGTCGACGCTCGCGACGGACACACGTGTGCGGCAGGCGTTCTGGCGGCGCGTCGCAGTTCGCAACCAGGCGCGCAGGCCGTCATGACACGCGATACCCGAACGCGACGAAGCTACCGCGCGCGTAGCCGGTCGCATGGCGTTGCACTACCTGTTGTCCTGATGCTGTCGTCGATGATGCTCGTCACATCGGCGGCGTGGTTCGAGACGTCGCTCGCGAGCGCACGCGGTACCGCGAATACGCAGGGCCATCTGCAGGCATTTCATGCTGCCGATGCGGCGCTCGCCCTATGTGCGCAGATGACGCTGGCGAACACGGCCACTGCGTTGCCGGACGTCGCGGGCGAACCCGAGGGCTGGCGGCGTGCCGCGACCTTCGAGGCGGGTGTGCAAACCCCGGTAGCGCAATGGCCCGGGTCGGTGCGACCGCCGCAATGTCTGATCGAAGGATGGCAGCTTGCAACACGCCCCGAGGCACGCGCATGGCTGATCACTGCGCGCGGCTTTGGCGCGACGCTGGCATCGCAGGCATGGATGCAACTGACACTCGTGATCGACGACGGGCGCACGGAGCGCCACTGGCGGCAGATCGTCGCACGTCCCTTTTGAACGGTTAGATAACCTTCTTATGACCTCACGGACCCACGCCTTCACGCTGCTCGAACTGGTCATCGCGCTGGCGATTGCCGCGACGCTCGCGGTGTTCGCGGTGCCGGCGTATCGCAGTCAGATCGCGCGAACGCATCGAACCGATGCCGCAGCCGCGCTGTATCGCGCAGCCCAGTTCGTGGAGAACGATGCGGGCGGTGAGCGGAATGCGTTGCCTGTCGGTCTTGACCGTGCACCGCAGTTCGGCACCGCGCTGTATCGGCTTGGCGTGCTGCCGGCCAATGCGACGAACGGTGGCTATACGCTGGAGGCGGTACCGGTGGAGGATGGTCCGATGCATGGCGATGCATGCGGCACGTTCGTGCTCGACGCGACCGGCGTGCGTGCGAATCGCAGCAGCAATCCGACAGCGCTCGCCGCAGACGAGTGCTGGAATACGCGTTGAACGAGCGCTGCTTGAGCGTTCAGCGAAGAGATTGTCTGCTTACGATCCGCGACCCGCGCGGCCGGATTTTGCCGCTGGCGCAGTATCGTCGTCGCTCTTCATCTGTTGCCAGATGCGGTAAGCCTCCCACGCGGCAAACCCGAGTCCGCCCCATTTGAGCAGCGGTTTCGCACTGGCAAGCAGCGTAGAGCGCAGCGGTCTGGCGAGCAGGAGCGAAGCAAGCGAACTGATCAACGGATACTGCTTGAGCAGTGCGCCGATGCCCGCATTCGCACTCTTGCCTGCGCCCCAGCTCATTCCGCGGAGGCCCGGCAGCAGAAACTTGAGCCAGCTGAAATGCGAGACCGACTGACGTAGTTCTACCGTTGCCTGGGCGAATTCCATCCGTTCGATATCCGCGCGCACGATCAGCAGTTCCTTGCGCAGTGCGCGCAGATGCGGCGAACTCAATTCTTTTGCGCCGGAATGCTGGCTGCGAAAGGCGGTGTCCGGACGGGGCTGGCTCATGAGATCTCGATAGCGATGGCGGTGGAGAAATGACGGAAGCGGGCGGTGTACTCGCCGGTTTTATTGCTTGCGGAAGACGTCGCGGTCCTTTTCGAATTCCTTCAGCGTGGCTTCGAATATGATCGGCGCGTTGCGCAAACCGCTGCGCGCGCGCAATGCGCAGAACAACGCCGCGAGCGCATAGACCAGCGTAATGCCGGCGAGCGCCTGCCAGCGCCAGGTGTCCCAGAAAGCGATGGCCACGAGCGCCGTCAGTGCGATCAGCGCCATGGTAGCGAGCATCATGGCCGCGAGCCCGAGGAAGAGCACCGCCAGCAGGCGGTCTTTCTCCTCGCTCAGTTCGATGCCGATCAGCTCGAGGCGCGTCTGGAGGATGGAGAATACGGAGCCGAGAAGGCGGCGCAATGGCCCGTGCTCAGCGCGCGTGTTGGAATCGATCGTCATGGCCTAAGCGCGTTGCGCGTGCAGATGCACCAGAAGGAGTCGACCGGCGCGCGCCGGTCGACTGGTATGTGAGTTGCCGTGAGCGGCCGTCAGCCGCTGCACGCCGTCGCGTGCTTACTTGCGGTTGATCAGCAACCCGACCAGAACGCCGACGCCGGCTGCGATGCCGATCGACGCCCACGGATGTTCGTGTACGTAGTCGTCGGTTGCGCGCGCGGCCTTCTTGCCTTTCTCGACGACGACGACCTGCACGTCGGCGGCCTTTTCCTTTGCCTGCTTCAGACGCGACAGCGCCGTTTCGCGCAGTTCCGACGCGCGCTCGCCCGTTGCGCTTGCGGCCTGCTTCAACAGGTCTTCAGCGTCCGCGAGGACGGCTTTGATATCCGACATCAATCTCTCCTTGTTGACTTCCGACATTGACTGCTCCCTTCGTATCACGCCACGCGTGAATCGTAACCAAAGAAACGTCCGCTGGCGAGTGCGCTGGTCGACGCACTGACTGGTGGGGTATGCACGAACTGTTCCCGTTGCTGTTTTCTGCGAACGACGGCTGCTAAAAAGCGCCCCGACAGCGTCGTTGCATTGATACGGCGGTTGATCCGCAGCTTGATGGAGTTGATCTGCCCCGTAAAGTTTCCCCCGCGTCGGCGAAAATTACAAAAACTCATAAAGTTCTGACGCGATGTTTGTTCAACAGAACCGTGGCTTCCCGTATGCTTCAACTCTTTGCGAAGCTTGCGGGTACTATTCGCAAATTCGTCCGTTCACTTCAAGGAGCTGCACCATGAGTCTGCGTCTCGGCGACATCGCACCAGATTTCGAACAGGATTCGAGCATCGGCCGCATCAGTTTCCATGAATGGCTCGGCGACAGCTGGGGCGTTTTGTTTTCGCATCCCGCCGACTTCACGCCGGTATGCACGACCGAACTCGGTCTGACGGCGAAGCTCGCGGGCGAATTCGAAAAGCGCAATGTGAAGACGATTGCGTTATCGGTGGACAGCGCGGAATCGCATAAGGAATGGATCAAGGACATCAACGAAACCCAGGCGGCGAGCGTCGGCTTCCCGATTCTCGCGGACGGCGATCGCAAGGTTTCGGAACTCTACGACATGATTCACCCGAATGCGAACGAGACGCTCACCGTGCGCTCGCTGTTCGTGATCGATCCGAAGAAGAAAGTGCGTCTGATCATCACGTATCCGGCCAGCACCGGTCGTAACTTCGACGAAGTGCTGCGCGTGATCGATTCGCTGCAGCTCACCGACAACCATAAGGTCGCGACGCCGGGCAACTGGAAGCAGGGCGACGACGTGGTGATCGTACCGTCGCTGAAGGACGAAGAGGAAATCAAGCAGCGGTTTCCGAAGGGCTACAAGGCGATACGCCCGTATCTGCGTCTCACGCCGCAGCCGAACAAGTAACGCGGTTCGCGCGGCGCGGCATAGCCGCGCGGCGACCGGCGCGATACGAAAAACCCCGCGTATGCGGGGTTTTTGTTTGATGTGCTATCGCGACTACGCTGCTCAGAAGAACGCCTGAATCCCCGTCTGCGCGCGCCCCAGTATCAGCGCATGAATATCGTGCGTGCCTTCATACGTGTTGACGACCTCGAGGTTCACGAGGTGCCGCGCGATACCGAACTCGTCCGAGATACCGTTGCCGCCGAGCATGTCGCGTGCGAGCCGCGCGATGTCGAGTGCCTTGCCGCACGAATTGCGCTTCATGATCGACGTGATCTCGACTGCGGCGGTGCCTTCGTCCTTCATCCTGCCGAGACGCAGCACGCCTTGCAGTCCGAGCGTGATCTCGGTTTGCATGTCGGCGAGCTTCTTCTGGATCAGCTGGTTGGCAGCAAGCGGACGACCGAACTGCTTGCGATCGAGCACATACTGCCGCGCGGTATGCCAGCAGGCTTCCGCGGCGCCGAGCGCACCCCAGGCAATGCCGTAGCGCGCCGAATTCAGGCACGTGAACGGACCGCGCAGACCGCTCACGTTCGGCATCAGGTTCTCGGCGGGGACGAACACTTCGTCGAGCACGATCTCGCCGGTGATCGACGAGCGCAGACCAACCTTGCCGTGGATGGCCGGTGCCGACAGACCCTTCCAGCCCTTCTCGAGAATGAAGCCGCGAATCGCGTCCTTGCCGTCCTCCTGGAGCTTGGCCCAGACGACGAACACGTCGGCGATCGGTGAGTTGGTGATCCACATCTTCGAGCCCGACAGCGAATAGCCGCCGTCGACCTTCTTCGCACGCGTCACCATGCTGCCCGGGTCCGAGCCGTGGTTCGGCTCGGTCAGACCGAAGCAGCCGATCCATTCGCCGGTGGCGAGCTTCGGCAGATACTTTTCTTTTTGTGCATCGGAGCCGAATTCGAAGATCGGCACCATCACGAGCGACGACTGCACCGACATCATCGAGCGATAGCCGGAGTCGATGCGTTCCACTTCACGCGCGATGAGCCCGTAGCTCACGTAGCTCAGACCGGGGCCGCCGTACTGTTCGGGAATGGTCGGGCCGAGCAGACCGAGTTCGCCCATCTCGCGGAAGATGCTGGCATCGGTCTTCTCGTGACGGAACGCCTCGAGCACGCGCGGCGCCAGTTTGTCTTGCGAATAGGCCTGGGCGGCGTCGCGCACCATGCGTTCTTCCCCGGTCAACTGCTGAT
Source organism: Paraburkholderia sp. CHISQ3 (assembly GCF_030464945.1). NCBI lineage: Bacteria > Pseudomonadati > Pseudomonadota > Betaproteobacteria > Burkholderiales > Burkholderiaceae > Paraburkholderia > Paraburkholderia sp. CHISQ3. The sequence continues at coordinate 513,757 of NZ_JALPRG010000001.1, read as the reverse complement.
CGAGCAACAGCGGATCTTCCCAATGAAACTGCGCGGCGTCGGCCATGATGCGACTCTCCTGTTCCTTGACTTTAGTTCCGCTATGCGGAACAATGTTTTGCAAATTAGACCCGAGTGTACCATCCGATGACGCCTTCATCCACCCCCGCCATTTCCATCGACGAACGCAAATTCGTCACCGCCCTGGCACGTGGGCTGGACCTGCTGCGCGCGTTTCGTCCCGGCGAAACGATGCTCGGCAATCGCGATTTCGTCGAGCGAACCGGCCTGCCGAAGGCAACCGTGAACCGGCTCGCCTACACGCTGACGGTGCTCGGCTATCTGCGCTTCGACGAAACGCTCGGCAAGTACGCACTCGATGCCGGTGTGCTGTCGCTTGGGTTTGCACTGCTGTCGGGAACCGACACGCTCGAACTCGCGCGGCCGCACATGCGCACGTTCGCACGCGAAGTGGGCGCGGCTGTGTCACTCGGTTGCCGGGATGGGCTCGACATGATTTATCTCGAGACGATCCGTAGTGAGACCGCGCTCACGCTCGGCCTCGCGTCGGGTTCGCGGCTGTCGATGCTCACCAGTTCGATGGGCCGTGCCTATCTCGCCGTGCTGCCCGCCGATGCGCGCGCAGCCTTGCTCGCCGAATTGAAGAAGGCGGCCGGCGCGGACGGCGCCGCGCTCGTGGCCGATGCGCAGTTCGAGATCGACGCGTTTGCCGAAGCGCGCTGCTGCTTCTCGTTTCGCGCGTGGAATGACGATGTGAACGCGGTCGCGGTGCCGTTTCGCGAGACACGCGATGGACGCTGGCTGGTGCTCAGTTGCAGCGGGCCGGCATCGTCGATGGGGGAGGAGGTGTTTCGCGAGAGCGTCGCGCCGCGGTTGAAGGCGCTGGCTTGCAGGTTGGGCGATACGGCGTAGTTTTGTTTCTAATCTCGGTGAGTTTGCGCTTTACGCTGTCCGGTCGTGATCATGCGCCGCGAAAAGTGGGCCTTGCACAAACCGCACATCATATTGCTGCAGTAAATCAAACTGCGCTTCATCAGCCACGCGATTGAAGATCAACGGAATGCGCAACCGGTTCGCATATCCGACCAACGGCTTCACCATCGAGTCGCGCAGTGCCGAGCCCGCATCCATCTTGATGAAATCGAGCCGCGCCATGTCCGAGACCGAAAGAATCTGCCCGGCATTCGGCAGGTTACCGGCCACCTTGAAACCGTAGCGTTGATAACTGCGCGTCAGATAGCCGAGGAAGTTGCGATGCGCAACCGCCGCCGCCGGCAGTTCGATCACGATGCGTGAGGGGTTCAATCCAAACGATACGAGCACCGCCGAGAAATGCCGGCCGTGGTCGTACTTCACGCTCTTCAGCAACCGTTCGTGGACCCGTAGAAACAGCAGTCCGTGCCGCTGTGCACCGAAGAAATTGATTGCGTGCAGTGCCCGCGACATGCGGTCTAGCGCGACCAGTTCCTGGTCGTCGGCGATGCGCTCGAAGGTGTCTTGTGCATCGAACGGCACGCCGTCGACGCGCTGCGTCACCGCCTGAAAACCGAGTTCGTCGCCGAACCGGTCGGCACGCTCCGGCGCCGAACCGAGCGACTGTCCATACGCATGCACGCTGATATCGAAGATCGGCTCATACGTGCTGCCCAGCTGGAAACCGTTGAAGCGGGCGATCGCGCTGTCGCTGTGCTCGCCCGTGCCGCGTGCCAGATGCTCGCCGAGAAACGGGTGGCTGGCGGCGCGCGCAACGAGGTCGGAGATGGTCGGGGGAATCATGAACGGGGCAGGTCGCGCGCAAGCACGCGTCTTTTGTCGGTTGCGGCGCCATGCCGCACTCATTTAACGATGTTAGCAGTCGGCGTAGCGCGCGCATGAACTAAATGCTCATAACGATATAGGTCGGCGCACATCGGATCAGGGTTTACGATAGTTTCACTATACGTAATTCATTTTACTATTCGTAAATTGCGCGTGTGGCGAGAGCGGAGCCGTGTGTGCCCGGAAAAGTCGTTTCGCGTTTCGAGCCGGTACTGTCGGCAACCCGCCTGGCACCATAACGATGAGGAGACTATCCATGAGCGCCCAACCCGCGTCGTCGAATGTGATCGAAGTCGAGCGCGTGCTCGGCGAAACGCATCACCCTGCGTTCCAGCTCATGCTGCTTGTGCTCTGCGGACTGTGTCTCGTGATCGACGGCTTCGATGCGCAGGCGATGGGTTACGTCGCACCGAGCGTGATCGCCGAGTGGAGCGTATCGAAGGCGGCGCTCGGGCCGGTGTTCAGCGCGAGTCTGTTCGGCATGCTGCTCGGCGCGCTGGGGCTGTCGGTGCTCGCCGACCGGATCGGCCGGCGTCCGGTGCTGATCGGTGCGACGTTTTTCTTCGCTGCGGCGATGATCGCGACGCCGCTTGCGTCGACGGTGCCTGCGTTGATCGCGTTGCGCTTTATAACGGGGCTTGGGCTCGGCTGCATCATGCCGAATGCGATGGCGCTGGTCGGCGAGTTTTCCACGCCTGCGCATCGAGTGAAGCGAATGATGCTGGTGTCGTGTGGCTTCACGCTTGGCGCGGCACTCGGTGGTTTTGTCAGCGCTGCGTTGATCCCGGCGTTTGGCTGGCGCGCGGTGTTCTGGGTCGGCGGTGCGGTGCCGCTGCTGCTCGCGTTTGCGATGCTCGTCGCGCTGCCCGAATCGCTGCAATTCCTTGTACTCAAAGGCCGCATGGAACGCGCCCGGCGCTGGCTCGCGACATTCGATCCAAACCTGCACATCGACGCGCAGACGCGCATCGTCGTGCGCGAAAAAGCCGATGGTGGCGCGCCGGTCGCCGAGCTGTTCCGCGCCGGCCGCACGCCGGTCACGCTGATCCTGTGGGCGATCAGCTTCATGAATCTGATCGATCTGTACTTCCTGTCCAACTGGCTACCGACCGTGATGCGCGATGCGGGCTACACACCGGCGACAGCAGTGATTGTCGGCACCGTGCTGCAGACCGGTGGGGTGATCGGTACGTTGTCGCTCGGCTGGTTTATCGAACGCTTCGGCTTCGTGCGGGTGCTGTTCGTCTGCTTTGCGTGCGCGGCCGGGTTCGTCGGTGCGATCGGCAGTGTCGCGCATGCGCTGCCGTGGCTGCTGGTGGCGGTGTTCGCGGGCGGCTTCTGTGTAGTCGGTGGGCAACCGGCGGTCAATGCGCTTGCAGGACACTATTACCCGACCAGTCTGCGATCGACCGGCATCGGCTGGAGCCTCGGTATTGGTCGCATCGGCTCGGTGATCGGGCCGCTCGTCGGTGGGCAACTGATCGCACTGAACTGGTCGAATGCGGCGCTGTTTCACGCGGCCGCGGTGCCGGTGTTGTGCTCGGCGTTGTTCGTAGTCGTGCTTGCGGGCGCGACGCGGGGTCACCGCGTTGCGCCGGCGCGAACCGCTTAGGCGTTCATGGCAGGTATTCACGGCAGGTACTGATGGAGAAACACATGACTCACGATACGAATTCCCATTCAGGCGATCGCCCCGCGTATCAATCGGGCTTCGCCAACGAGTTCGCCACCGAGGCGCTGCCAGGCGCACTGCCGCAAGGCCGCAACTCACCGCAGCGCGCCGCCTACGGACTCTACGCAGAGCAGTTGTCGGGCACCGCGTTCACCGCACCGCGCAGTCATAACCGCCGCTCGTGGCTGTACCGCATTCGTCCGGCGGCGATGCACCGGCCATTCACGCCGCTGCCACCGTCACCATCGCATCCCGCCGGCCGGCTCGTGGCGAACTTCCATGAAGTGCCGCCGACCCCGCCGAACCAGCTACGCTGGAACCCGCTGCCGATGCCCACCGCGCCGACCGATTTCATCGACGGATGGGTGACGATGGCGGGCAACGGTTCCGCCGAATCGATGAACGGTTGCGCGATCCATCTGTATGCGGCGAACCGCTCGATGCAGGACCGCTACTTCTACAGCGGCGACGGCGAGCTGCTGATCGTGCCGCAACAGGGCCGCCTCGCGATTGCAACCGAACTTGGCCAGCTCGACATCGAACCGTTCGAGATCGCGGTGATTCCGCGCGGCGTACGCTTCACGGTGACGCTGCCCGATGGCGAGGCGCGCGGCTATATCTGCGAGAACTTCGGTGCGCTGTTGCGTCTGCCGGATCTCGGGCCGATCGGCTCGAACGGGCTCGCCAATCCGCGCGATTTCCTCACGCCGCACGCCGCCTATGAAGACCGCGAAGGCGACTTTGAACTCGTCGCGAAGCTGAACGGCCATTTGTGGCGCGCGGACATCGGCCATTCGCCGCTCGACGTCGTCGCGTGGCACGGCAACTACGCGCCGTACAAATATGATCTGCGCCACTTCAACACGATCGGCTCGATCAGCTACGACCATCCCGATCCGTCGATCTTCCTCGTGCTGCACGCACCCAGCGATACACCCGGTGTCGACACGATCGACTTCGTGATCTTCCCGCCACGCTGGCTTGCAGCTGAAGACACGTTCCGCCCGCCCTGGTTTCACCGCAACGTCGCGAGCGAATTCATGGGTCTCGTGCATGGCGTCTACGACGCGAAGGCGGAGGGCTTCGTGCCTGGCGGCGCGAGCCTGCACAACTGCATGTCGGGCCACGGTCCCGATGCGGATACGTTCGAGAAGGCATCGCACAGCGACACCTCGAAGCCGCACAAGGTCGGCGACACGATGGCGTTCATGTTCGAAACCCGCACGCTGATTCGCCCGACCCGTTTTGCGCTCGAAACGTCACAGCTACAAGCCGATTACTTCGAGTGCTGGCAAGGCATCCAGAAACACTTCAACCCGGAGCAGCCATGAGCGTATCGAGCGATCTGCAGGCGACGCTCGATCCGTCGCGCCGAAGCTGGGTCGAAGCTGCGAACGATGCGGCCTGCGACTTTTCGATCCAGAACCTGCCGTTCGGCATCTTTAGCGACTCGCACGATGCGGTTTGGCGCGTGGGCGTCGCGATCGGTGATCGCATCGTCGATCTGGCGGTGCTGGAGGAAGCGGGCTTGCTCGTTTTGCCGCTGGCGTCGGCGAACGAATCCGGTGCTTCCAGTGTGTTCCGCTCCGACTCGCTCAACGCGTTCATCTCGCTGGGTCGCGATGCGTGGCGCAGCGTACGGATTCAGCTATCCAGTCTGCTCGCGCGCGACACAGCCACGCTGCGCGACGATGCGGCACTGCGCGAACGCGCGCTCGTGTCCGCTGCCGATGCGACGTTGCACTTACCCGTGCAGATTCCCGGCTACACCGATTTCTATTCGTCGAAAGAACACGCGACGAACGTCGGCTCGATGTTCCGCGATCCGAAGAATGCATTACTGCCGAACTGGTCGGAGATGCCGATCGGCTACAACGGACGCGCTTCATCGGTGGTGGTGAGCGGCACGCCGGTGCGGCGGCCCAACGGTCAATTGAAGTTGCCCGATGCGGAGCGTCCGGTGTTCGGCGCGTGTCGCAAGCTCGATATCGAACTGGAAACCGGCTTTATCGTTGGGCGCGGCAATGCGCTTGGCGAACCGGTGGCGTGTGCCGATGCCGAAGCACACATCTTCGGCATGGTGCTGCTGAACGACTGGAGTGCGCGCGACATCCAGCAGTGGGAGTACGTGCCGCTCGGGCCATTCAACGCGAAGACCTTCGCGACGACGATCTCGCCGTGGATTGTCACGCTCGACGCGCTCGAACCGTTTCGCGTCGCGCAGCCGGAACAGGTGCCGCAGCCGCTCGACTATCTGCGGCACGACGGCGCGCATGCGTTCGATATCGCGCTCGAAGTGCAACTGCGTCCGCAACGCGCCCGCGAAGCGACGACGATCTCGCGCACGAATTTTCGTCACATGTACTGGACGATGGCGCAGCAGTTTGCGCATCACACGGTGTCGGGCTGCAATACGCGGGTCGGCGATCTGATGGGTTCGGGGACGATCAGCGGGCCGACCGCTGATTCATATGGCAGCCTGCTCGAGCTGACCTGGAACGGCAAGCAACCGCTCGAACTGAAGGAGGGCGGCACGCGGACGTTTATCGAAGACGGCGATGAACTGACGCTCGCTGGGTGGTGCCAGGGCGAGGGTTATCGCGTGGGCTTCGGAACGTGTAGCGGTGTGATTGTGCCGGCGCATGATTGACGTTGTGCGCAATGCGGTATCCGCACAACCGCGCAACCACTGAGGTCGTGCGCAACAGATCCCGGCTGTCCGCGTGCACGCTAACGCACCACCCGCACTCCCGCACGCCGTCTTTCCCACAACGCCGCGCCACCAAACGCGAGCGCACCAGCCAGCAGCAAGCCGACCAGCGCATCGTTGCCGATACCCTTCATCAACGCACCAGCAATCAACGGGCCGCCAAAACTCGCGGCACTCCACGACGCCCCGACGAGCGAACTCGCCGACACCAGCGCGGCGCCGCGAAAGCGTTCACCGCACGCCACCAGCGACAGCGTATAGATCGCGCCCGCCGCGGCGCCGAGCACATAGAGCAGCGGCCAGCACAACCACAGCGAGCCGATCGCCCACGGCAGCAACGGCAACAGCAGCACAACGACGCCTGCACAGCAAAGATGCACACGCTCACGACCAAACCGGTCTGCAAACCAGCCAATCGGAAACTGCATCGTCGTATCGCCGAGCAGCAGCGCCGACGCAAACAGCACGGCAACTTCAACCGCGATGCCATGCGCCATCGCGTACAGCGGCAGCAGCGACAGCGCGATCGTATCGAACAGCGCAAAGAACGCGGTGCCGATCACGATGGCCGGCATACGCGGCAGCACATGGCGCCAGCTGTCGTGGGCTTCGGGTGCGCTGGCAGTGTGCGGGGTGGCGCGGATCGTCGCGAGCGTCGGCAGCGCGAGCAGGAAGATCGCACCGCACAGCAGAAAGCGCCCGCTATTGAATCCAGCGATCTGGCTCACGAGCACCGGCCCGGCCATCTGGAATAACGTGAAGGTCGTCGCATAGATGGCGACGACGCGACCGCGTGTCGTGTCGTCGGCGAGCTGGTTGACCCATGCCTCGCCGATCGTGAAGAGCAGCATCAGCGCCGCACCGCAAGCGATGCGCAACACAGCCCAGACGTACAGGTTGGTCGTGAGCTGCATGCCCGCGGTCGCGATTGCGACGACGAGTACCGCGCCCGCGATCACCTGACGGCCGCCGAAGCGCGCAGCGACCCAGCCCGCAAGCGGCACGACGACGAGGCCACCGCCCGCCTGCGCGGCGGTCAGCAGACCGACGACATCGGTGCCGTAGCCGGCCTGGGTCAACGCGAGCGCCGTGAGCGGCAGCGTCGCGCCGCTGCCCAGGCCGACTACGGCGACGCTCAGAATGAGGGCGAGGAAATCGCGGGTGAAGATGACTTTCATCGGCGGGAATGCTACACCGGCGCGTTGTCGCGCATCGGCGTCGACCCGTGTTGCAGTGGGGGGAATCGGGGGCTTCGGCTCGCGAGGTGTGTGACGCGCTTCAGTGTGCTTCAGCCCGGCGAACCCGCCGGCAACCGCTGCGCACGCCGTTCCAGCGATACCGAGAACACCGTCAGCAGCAGCGCAGCCAACGCCATCGTCACACCGACCCACGGCAGCGACGTGAGCGGAATGCCCGCACCGATCGCCATGCCGCCCAGCCACGCGCCCGTCGCATTGCCGAGATTGAATGCGCCTTGATTCAGCGTGGACGCAAGATTTGGCGCATGGCTCGCGCGATCGACGATCAGCATCTGCAGCGGCGGCACGATCGAAAATGCGAGCACGCCCCACACGAAGATCGTGATCATGGCAGCGACCGGCGAATGCATCGTCCCGGCGAACACCACGAGAATCACGCAGATCGCCATCAGGAACGCGAGCAGCGACGGCATCAAACGCCAGTCCGCGAGCTTGCCGCCGAGCGTGCTGCCCACCGTCAGCCCGAGACCGAACAGCAGCAGCACGAGCGTGACCGCATGCGGCGTGAAGCCGGTGACGTCCTCGAGAATCGGCGTGATATAGGTGAAGGTCGAAAAGAGGCTCGCCGATGCGAGCACGCTGATACCGAGCACCATCAGCACCTGCGGGTTCTTCAGCACGCTGAATTCACGCACGAGGCTCGCCTTCTGCATCTCGATACGCGCGGGCAGACATACGGCGAGCGCCGCGGCCGCGAGCACGCCAATGCCAGTCACGGCCCAGAACGTCGCGCGCCAGCCCACGGCCTGACCAAGCGCCGTGCCGAGCGGCACGCCGAGTACGTTGGCGAGCGTGAGACCGGTGAACATCAGCGCAATGGCCTGCGCGCGGCGATTCGGTGCGACGAGCCCAGCCGCTACCACCGATCCAATGCCGAAGAACGCGCCATGACAGAACGCCGTGACGATGCGCGCGACCATCAGCACCGCGTAGCCGGGCGCGATGGCGCACAGCAGGTTGCCGAGAATGAATACGCCGATCAGGCTCATCAGCGCTTTCTTGCGCGGCATGTTGGCGACCGCGATCGCGACGATCGGTGCGCCGATCGTGACACCGAGTGCGTAGGCCGACACCAGCATGCCGGCAGCCGGAATCGACACGGCGAGATCGCGTGCGACGTCGGGTAACAGCCCCATGATGACGAATTCAGTGGTACCGATCCCAAAGGCAGCGATGGCGAGGGCGAGCAGGGGTAAAGGCATGATGGGACGGATCGGTACAGGAGCGCGGCGGGTGAGCGGCGCATGCGGCGCGTGTTTTCGGGCCGAAAACGCGGGCGCCAGGGTAAAGCAGTAGGGGATTGTACCTAACCCAAAATCGCCTTGCTGATGTGTAAGCGAAGTGTTGTTTTTCCTGCAGATTTCTAGTCGGGGCTGGGATCGGCGGGATGGGCAGAGGGCGGAACGGCCGTGCCGTGGCGACCCGCCCCGGCCGCAAAGCGCGCGGCGCCAGCGGCTCCTTCGGCAAATACCGCGTCGTAGCCGCCGGCGCCTTCGCGCTGCAGCGCGAGCGCCAGATCGTCGAGCGTGCTGTTTTCGAACGCCGAGCGGCGGTCGGCCCGCAGCGCCGCCTGCGGGAACGCGGCTAACGCGGCGGCCAGCTGTTCGGCGGCGGCCCGGGCCGTACCTTTCGCGACTACCCGGTTGGCGAGGCCGAACGCGAGCGCCTCCTGCGCGTCGACCGGGCGGCCGGTCAGGATCAGATCGAGTGCGCGCGACAGGCCGATCAGCCGCGGCAGGCGGATGGTCCCACCGTCGATCAGCGGAATGCCGACCCGCCGGCAGAACACACCAAGCACCGCATCGTCTTCGACGACGCGCAGGTCGCACATCGCTGCCAGTTCGAGCCCACCCGCGACCGCATGACCGGCGATCGCAGCGATTACCGGTTTGCCGAACGTCATGCGCGTCGGTCCCATCGGACCGGGGCCGCTACCGTCCGCATGCAGTTCGTTGCGACGCGCGTCGTCGCCGAGCGCGGTGAGATCCGCCCCCGCGCAGAACGTGCCGCCCGCGCCGAACAGGACCGCCGCGTGCCACGCAGGGTTGGTATCGAAGCGGCGAAAAGCGGCGCTCAGTGCATCGGCGGTTGGACGATCCACGGCGTTGCGACGCGCCGGACGCTCGAGCACGATCGTCACCACCGTATCGACCGCATCGACTGCTTCGAGCCGGACATGCTCGCCGAACGTTTCCATGATCATCGGTTTCTCCATCGATCTCGCTGCACCGCTGCCATGTCGATCCGTACTCGCGATATGCGATTGCAGTATCGCTGGAACGAAAACGGGCATACCGTATGCGAAATGACTCGCGAGGCAGTCTGGCCGTCAGTACGAAGGGGTAAGCCTGAGCGCGAAACACCCGCAGTTTGCACGGCCGCTGTCACGTGGCTTTCATGATGCACTCGTAGCTTAGGCGCTTTTTAGACGTCGGTGCGCGTTGGCGCTCCGCGCCGGCAGATCGAACTCATTGCATGCCCGTATCCATGTCATCGCCCGCATCCAGCGTTGTGCCGTCCGGGGCCGAACCGGTCTGGATCGTTCCTCTGCCCGAGCATGGGTGGTACGACCACGTACGTCTGAAACGTGTGTTCGGTGCTGCCGGCACGCGTCATCAGGTCGTGCTGGTCGATATGCGCAAGCTGTTGGTGTGTGCGGATCGCGATAACACCGACTACGTGTTGAAGCCCGTCAACGAATGGCACTCGGGCAAGGTGCGCGGCATCCGCGAGTTTCTCGATCCGGAGAACGAACGCATTCCCGAGATGCCGTATGTGACGGTGACGAAGCGGCGTGCGCCGGGGCTCTTCGGCTGGCTGGGACTGGACCACGAAGGCGTCGTGGCGTTTCGCAACGGGCAGCATCGAACGCGCTATCTTGCCGAGGCGGGCGCGCGCTGGATGCCGGTCGAAGTGCACGAGCGCGAGGCTGTGCTGCTGCGCGAAGTATGCGGCGCGCCTGACGATGCGCGTACCGCGTTGCGGCCGGACCCGGGCGCGAACTGAACGTGGGAACGTGGCCGGCGGCGCACGCCGTCAGCGATCCCGCGAGCCGCTGTGCAAGCCCACCGTTACACGTGCGGCGCGACGCTCCACCCATTTGCCTGCTGCGGCATACGCTCGATCAACGTCGGGAGCGGCGCGATGTCGCGGCTGAAGTACTCGATCGTGTGGTCGATGAACGACTGGGTTTTGGCCGCGAGGAAGCGGCGCCCCGGATAGACGATCGAGAGATTCGCTTCCGGATCGTCGACGGTGTAATCGCTCATGATGCGTGTCAACGTACCCGCGGCAAAATCGCTCGCGACGAGCTGCGCCGGCAGGATCGCGATGCCCATCCCCGAGAGCGCGGCGAGCCGGACCATCAGCGTGCTGTTGACCGTGTAGACCTGGTGCAGCGTAACTGGAAGCGAGCGTCCGTCGAGCCCGGCGAAGTGCCACGTCGGGCTGCGTTGCCCCGGCGGCAACCCGACGCAGGCATGCTGCGCGAGCTCCAGCGGCGAGCGCGGTTCGCCGCGTTCGGCGAGATAGCCGGGCGCGGCGCACGGCACCAGCGTGTTGGTGCCGATCGGCTGTTCGATCAGATCCTTGCCCGATATCGAGAACGCCGTGACGATGCCGACGTCGTAGCCGTCTTCGAGCAGATCGACGGGGCGATCGGCGAGCGTGAGCCGTAGCCGGACCTGCGGATGCGTGCGCCGGTAGCCGTCGAGCAGCGGTGTCAGCACAGCCGGCGACAGCGTGCCGGACACGACGACGCGCAGCGTACCGCCGGGTTCGCGTTCGGTATGGGCGACCGTGCCTTCCAGATGATCGAGTTCTTCGAGCAGCCCGCGGCAGCCTTCCAGATAGCGCACGCCGGCTTCGGTCAGTGACAGGTTGCGCGTGGTGCGATTGATGAGACGGGTACTCAGATGCGCTTCGAGCATGGCGATTGAACGCGTGACGAGCGCATTGGACACATCGAGTTGCTGCGCGGCGCGGCGAAAGCTCTCGGTTTCGGCCACTCTGACGAAAACACGCATTGCGTGAATCTGGTTCATGAAATTTCGCCTCGTAGATGGGTATCACGTCCGCCCAGAGTTAAACCGTGCGGCAACATGTCAGCCGATGTCGAGAAGCATTCAGTCAGACAACTGCGATTCCGGATTAAAATCATATTGGCAGTTGTCTGGAATTTCAATATTTATTGAAAAAATACTGCGGCGCTTTACCAGGTATAAAGACGGCCGAGGTTGCGTGGAATTGAATCTACCGATCCGGCATAATTCGCAATGCAATTAATGGAGTGACGGCGTGGATCGCCGCGCCTTCGCCGATTCAACCAATGGGCGCGCACCGCATTGTTCCTGAGCGCGTGAAGAACCGCATGCTGCCTTGCGATTCCTCCGCTACGCCGCAGTTGGTGCGTTACCTCGCTTATTCGCGTGCGATAAACCCGACTTGAATGGTGCCCGCCAAATCTCACTGAACCTCTACCTACGCAATCCGCTTAAAAAACTCCATAGCAGGTTTGCTTCTTTCATTATTTCCACCGCTCCCGGTAAATTGCTTTGGTAGCCGGTGCGCATTTATCCCCGTGGCATCGCATTTTTGTCACAATGGCGAACCCGGAATGCCGTATTGCGTGCGAGAAAGACGAAAATACGTCGCACAATTCAAGGCGACGAGAGACTGGCGGTTTGTCAAAGGTCAAAGCCGGACTTGCGCTATTCTCTGAAGTTTCCGACCTTGCCGATTTCATCCGTACCGACTATGCCCCTCACCCCGTCTTTCTCCGTACCGTGCCCGGACGTCGAGTCGCTCGACGCGATCCTCCCCGAAGAACCGTTGCTGATGATGGGCGCCGGCCCCGTGCCGATTCCCGCGGCCGTTGCGAAGGCCAACACGATCGTCATCAATCACCTGGGCGGCACGATGGCGAAGGTGGTCGGGCAGGTAAAGACGATGGCGCGCTATGTGTTCCAGACGAATTCGAAATGGGTGCTCGGCGTGGCAGGTCCCGGTTCCGCGGCGATGGAAATGGCGATTTCCAATCTGGCGTGGAGCGGCACGCGCGTCCTTAGCATCAAGAACGGCTTCTTCAGCGAGCGGATGGCGGAAATGGGCCGCCGCGTCGGCGCCGACGTCTCGATCCTCGACGTCGAGGACCGTGCGGTGGCGAGCCTCGAAACGGTCGAGGCGGCGCTGCGCCGCGTGCGTCCCGAGATCGTGACGATCGTGCAGGGCGAGACATCGAACACGGTGTGGAACCACCATCTGAAGGACATCGCCGCACTGGCGAAGGCGGCGGGCGCGCTCGTTATCGTCGATGCAGTGTGTACGCTCAGCACGATGCCGCTCGAGATGGACGCGTGGGGTATCGATGCGGTGATTACCGGCGGCCAGAAGGGCTTGTCGTCGATTCCGGGGGTGTCGCTGGTCGCGTTTTCGGAAGCGGCATGGGAGCGCGTGAAGCATCGCGAGCAGCCGAACGCGCACTGGTGCCTCGATGCATCGCTCGCCGAAAATTTCTGGCACAACGCGGGCTATCACTACACGGCGCCGGTATCGGGTGTGCTCGCGCTGCATGAGGCGCTACGTCTGGTTTGCGCGGAGACGCTCGAGAAGCGCTTTGCGCGTCACCTGAAGTGCTCGGTGGCGCTGCAAGAGGGGATCACCGCGCTCGGCCTCACGCTGTATACGCCGCAAGCTTGCCGGCTCAATTCGGTGGTCGGCATCGAGGCGCCGCAGGGCCTGAGCCCCGGCGACATCTGCGGCCACATTTCGCGGCAGCATCAGGTGGAAATATCCGGCTCGTTCGGCTTGCCGATCGTGCGGATCGGTCAGATGGGCGAGCAGTGCCGCGAACATAACCTGTTCAGGACACTGCACGCGTTGGGCCGCACGATGGTGGATCTCGGCGTCGCGGTGGATCTGCCGGCAGGTGTGGCGGCGCTCGAGAAGTCGCTCTCGGGTGGCGCGCGGCCTTCAGTTCGCTGAGCCCTGGTTCGCCGACTGCGCCGTCGAAAGCGGTGCGACGGCGCCACAATCCTCGTGGTATTTAACCTGCAACTTTTGTTCGGCTTGCTGGATATCGTTGGGGTAGTTGTCGTCGTCACCGGCCGACGGGTCATAACCGACCGATTCGAGTTCGGACAGTTCGTTCATCAGTTGCGCGTGGGTAGCGGGTGCACTTAACGGCTTGAACGGGTAGTCGTTGCATTGCTGCGGCGTGAGCCGCGACGATGCGAAGGCGGAGGCGCTCACGAGCATCAACAGCGTGCAGGCGGCCGTGCGGCAGGTCAGTTTCATGATTTCCCTCTCGATGGTGTGAACGGCGGGGCGATGCGCCGCGCCGGCCACCGGTCTCTCTGCGTTCGCGAACGTGCGGCGCGCAACCGGTTGAGGGGAAGCATAGGCAGGCGCATCTATCGGAACGACAGACCGCGGATGAAGATTGTTTTATCGAACCGGCGCCGTAGACGGATGACCAGATCTTCATGTTTCCGCCACCGAACAGTCAGGTAGTCAGGCGTATCTTTACGATCAGGCGGAAGATGCGTATCAGGTACGCGCACCGTGCGAATCCGCCGGCGATGTACTGGAACGCGGGGGCTGCGATGAAACGACTGACAGGATGGATGTTATTGGCAGCATTGTTTGCCACGCCGCTGGCGGCGCTGGCGAAAGTGCAGGGCACGGGCGGCGCGATTGCCGATACGACGCTCGAACAGGCCCGAATCGAGCGTGCCCATCACGTGGACAACGACGCCCGCTACCTGCGCCGGCACAGCAACGAGCGTGCTGGCGATGCGGCGGTGCCATAAGGCAAACGGGGCCGGCGGCGCGTTCAGGTCGAATCCGGGCTGAACCCAGGCCCCTCCGCGCAGCAAACTTAAATATTTTTTCATGAAGCCGATGCGCGGCAGTTAGCGCGATGCGCGTAGCCTGCAAGCTTGTTTCCCGCCCTGCGACAGGCAAGACCGCCTGTCGCGCACTGTGCCCGCAGGCCGAATATGGCATCATGTCCGTCTACTGACAACCTGTCGCACCCATCAGCTACGCAAGCTGAAATCGCTGCGGCGTGCGGAATGATCATGTCAAGAGTACTGACGATCGAAGACGATGAAATCACCGCGAATGAAATTGTCGGGCAACTGAAAAATCGCGGCTTCACAGTCGACTGGGCTGCGAACGGCCGCGACGGCATGGTTCGCGCGATCAGCGACGAATACGATGTGATCACGCTCGACCGGATGTTGCCAGGTGTGGACGGTCTGACCATTCTCACCACCATGCGCAGTATCGGCGTGCAGACACCGGTGTTGATGTTAAGCGCGATCGGCGATGTCGACGAACGCGTGCGCGGCCTGCGTGCCGGCGGTGACGACTATCTGACCAAGCCGTTCGATCCCGACGAGCTGACCGCGCGCCTCGAAGTCCTGCTGCGCCGCAGCCAGATGCCGACGGCGCAAACGGCGATGTCGCTGCGTGTCGGCCCGCTCGAACTCGATCTGATCTCGCGCAAGGTGCAATACAACGGCGAGGAAATCGCGCTGCTGCCCACCGAATACCGGGTGCTCGAATTCATGATGCGGCACGCCGGGCAAACCATCACGCGCACGATGCTATTCGAAGCGGTCTGGGGCTATCACTTCGATCCGGGTACGAATCTGATCGATGTGCATATGGGCCGCCTGCGCAAAAAAATCAATCTTCCCGACGCGAAGCCGATGATTCAAACCGTGCGCGGTTCGGGATATATCCTCGCGTGAGCCGCTTACCTTGACGGACCATTCCTTGCCGGCGCAATCCGCCCTTGAGCATCGTTGGCATTCGACGACCTTTCGTCTGATCAC
This sequence comes from Paraburkholderia sp. CHISQ3, assembly GCF_030464945.1. NCBI lineage: Bacteria > Pseudomonadati > Pseudomonadota > Betaproteobacteria > Burkholderiales > Burkholderiaceae > Paraburkholderia > Paraburkholderia sp. CHISQ3. Next base: position 498,457 of record NZ_JALPRG010000001.1, on the reverse strand, counting down.
CGTCTACGCCGTGATTTTCTCGCTCTCGGTGATGTTGCTGCTGGGCTTCATCGGCTGGGCTGTTACCGGCGACATGGAGCGCGAAACCGATGTGCCGATGGACTGGCAACTCATCTACCTCGACTCGATGCCGCAGGAGCAACTCGCCGACGCGATCCATCGGCGGCTCGAGCATGAGCGGATGCATACCAACTTCTACGGTCTTTTCTCCGCGGATGGCCAGCATATCGCCGGCGACATTCTGAAATTGCCGCCGGAGCTGGCGGGACACCGACGCGGCAGGACGCTCGAACATACGCTCGTGATCGAAGGCGATCAGCATGCCCCGGTCGTACGGGCGATGGCCGAGCGGATGAAGAGCGGCGAAACGCTCGTGGTCGCGCGCGACCTCACGCACATTCTGAATATTCGCGAAACCATCATTAATGCGCTGGTCGGTGGCGGCATATTTTGTCTTGCCGCGGGCATCGCCGGTGGTCTCGGTTTGAGCGTGCGGCAGATGCGCCGGTTGAAGGCGATTCGCCGCGTCACGCAGCGGATCGCCCAGGGCGATCTTGGACAGCGTCTGCCGATCGGCGGGCGTGATGAAATCGACATGCTGTCGCACCTCGTGAACCATATGCTCGCCGAAGTCGAGCGTCTGATGAACGAGGTGAAAAGTGTTTGCGACGGCATCGCGCACGATCTACGTACGCCGCTTGCGCATGTGCGCACGCTGCTCGCGCATATCGCCGAGCAGACCGACAAGCTCGACGAAGCGGCGCTGTCAGGCCTCGTCGATCGTGCCCGCGGCGAAACCGATGGATTGCTCAACCGCTTTCGCGCGATGCTGCGCATCTCTGAGATCGGCACGTTGCAACGGCGCGGCGGTTTTGGCGAAGTGCAACTCGAAACGCTGGTGCGCGAGGTCGGTGAACTGTACGAGCCGCTCGCCGAGAGCCGCACTATCGAACTGCTCGTGCAGGCATCGCCCGTCGCGCCGATCCACGGCGATCATGCGCTGCTGTTCGAGGCGCTCAGCAATCTGCTCGACAATGCGCTGAAGTTCACCGAGGCGGGCGGCACGGTGCGCGTCGTGCTGACGCAGACACCGCTTGGGCCTCAGGTGGAAATCGTCGACAACGGCCCAGGCATTGCGGCGAACGAACGCGATGCAGTGCTGCAGCGTTTCTATCGCGGCGAGAGTACGCGCCATATCACGGGTTCGGGGCTCGGATTGAGTATCGTGTCGGCGATCGTGCATGTGCACGACTTCACGATGCGGATCGGCAATGCCGATCCTGGCACGCGAGTCACGATCGAATGCTGGATGAAAACGCTCGAATGACCGACCTGATCTTCTCTCACGTTACGATGGCTCGCTGAATGCGCATTCTGTTCGTTTCCGCACCGCATCCCGAATCCGCATGGCTCTTCAAGGCGCTGCAGGAAAGCGCGCATAGCCTGCAGCGCGCGGACGACCTGCGAGACGGTGCGTTTCTCGCCGCACAGGAACCGTTCGACGCGATCGTCATGATGTCGCTCGATCCCGCATCGTACGCGGCGCTGCTCGACATGCTGCCGCAGTTCGCGGCGGCAGCCGCCGGCGCCGCGATCGTTGTTGTACTCGGTGTGGCAAGCTCGCAGCAGCGAGCCCAGGCGCTGCGCGCCGGCGCCGATGCATGTTTCGGCCAGCCGTATTCGTTCATCGAAATGCACGAACGCATGCAGGCGCTGCAGCGTACCGCAGGCGTTAATGCTGGTGCAGCGTCCGGGCCGCCCGCCCCGGGCGCGCTCGCGCTCGACGCGCTCACACGCGAGCTGACCGACGGCACGCGCCGGCTGATCGTCACGCGGCGCGAGTACCTGCTGCTCGAATGCCTGATGCGCCAGGTGAACGCCCCAGTGCCGCGCGATCAGTTGATCCGTTACGCGTGGCCCGAGAAAGACGACGTCGATCCGTCTAGCGTCAACCTGGTGGTGTCGCGGCTACGTCGCAAACTCGTGAACGAACTGCCGGACGTGCAGATCGAAACGGTCAGCCGCTACGGCTACCAGATCACGACCCGGCCGCGCTAGGCGCGCACCTTCCTCGCGCAGTTTCCCCGCTGTTCCCCTTCCTCGGCACCAAGCCGGCAACGCATGCGCCTGCGTGAACGTCAACGCTGCGCTATGCATTTCCCCACATAAAAACTGAAAGACTGAGTTCCAGGCTCGCACGATTATGGAGTCGATATATTGGCAGCGCGAATCCGGATGAAAGACGGATCGACAGATCGATCAGGCATCCCTAATTATTAAACTGGAGGTAGTCGCAATGAAAATGAAGTGCATCGTGGGGGCACTTGTCTGCGCTGGCGCGTTCAGCACCGCGCATGCGCAAAGCAGCGTGACGCTATACGGCATTCTGGATACTGGCATCGATTTTGCGAGCAACGTGAATGGTTCACACCTGTGGCAGATGGCGAGCGGTGTGAGCGCCGGAAGCCGCTGGGGCGTGCGCGGTCATGAAGATCTTGGCGGTGGCCTGTCCGCGGTGTTCGACCTCGAGAGCGGTTTCAGCTCGACGAACGGTAGCCTCGGCAGCGGTCTCGCATTCTCGCGCAATGCGTACGTCGGATTAGCCAGCACGACGAGCGGCACCGTGACGTTCGGGCGCCAGTGGGACCCTGTCGTCGATCTGCTGGAGCCGTATTCGCTCAACAGCACGTACGGCGGCTGGTACTTCTCGCATCCGAATGACATGGACAATCTCGACAACGGCTTCGCCATCAGCAATGCGGTGAAGTACACGAGCCCGACTATCGGCGGATTTACCGGCGAGGCGCTGTATTCGTTCGGCGGCCAGGCGGGGCAGTTCTCGAACGATTCAGCGTATAGCGCGGCGGGTTCCTATACGAACGGTTCGTTCTCGATCGGTGTCGGCTATCTGCGCGTGAACGACCCCGAGGAAGCTGTGCAGAGCTACCAGAACGGTGCCGGCTACACCAACGCGGTGTACGGCACGTATCTGCAGAATGCGCGCAGCCAGAATATCTTCGTAGCGGGCGCGTCGTATACGTTCGGCTCGTTCAAGGCGATGGGCAATTTCTCCGACGTCGACTTCCAGCAAGGCGATGCGGGGCAGGACGTGAAGTTCCAGAACTATGAAATTGCCGGCACTTTTGCAGCGACCAGCCAGTTGAATCTTGCGGCAGGCTTCACGTACACCGATGGCCGCGATCATGCGACCGGGCAGGAGCCGAAGTACGAGCAGCTCAATCTGAGCGTCGAGTACGAACTGTCGAAGCGTACCGCCGTCTACGCACTCGCCGCGCTGCAACGGGCAACCGGTGGAGCGGTCGCGCAGATCGCCGGCTTCGATCCGTCGTCGGACGGCAAGCAGGTGGTCGGCCGCATCGGTATGCGCCACAGCTTCTAAAGCCGTCGATCCGGAAAAGTAAAAAGAGCACATTACCCGTTAGCGGGTAATGTGCTCTCTCTGTTGTGCGACCCTACGATCCGAAATACGGTGTACAGAAATCCGGCGGGCCGACGCATTCGTTCGTGCTATGCGTCGTGCCCGTTGCGCAGCCGGACAGAAGCAGCCCGACCGCGCACGCGGCGATGACGTAGCGGACCGACTGTCCGAGCGCGCTACGCAACGCGGTATGCCGGGCCGTGTTCTTCCGCGATGCCACTTCAGTGCGAGTACAACGTCGAGTTCAGATACGCGAGCTGGCCGTCTTTCTCTGCCTGCACGAGCTCCTGGTAGACCTGCGCACGCGTCTTGCCGACGATAGGCTGGCCATAAGGCGCCACCCACTGGCCGGCTTGCGCGGCGGTCTGTGTGTTGTCCGATGCGACCTGAGTAGCGGCGGCAGCCGGTTGCTGGGTGGGAACGTTCGTCTGTGCGAATGCGGACGTGGCACTGGCAGCACCGACAAGGGCGATAGCGATCATCAACGATTTCATAATAGGCATCCTCATTTATAGTCAGGGTAACTAACCTAGCCGGCAAGCTGTCAGGCTTTCGTAGACCGGTTGATTAAGAGAATAGTCGTCGGGGTATAGCGGATCGATGGTGTGCGGATGAAAAGAAATTTATCTATTGCGTCGTGCCGGAGGCCACGTATTCAAGACCTTAAAGGGAACGTGTCAGAAGATTAAAAACCGTTTCATCAAACTGCCTGTTTCGATCATGGGCACGTCACCGGGTACGCATAAATTGCGGCTACCTGCGCGATGCGCAGGATGACTGCGCATCGGCATCGGCGAGCGGGATGACGAGCGATGCGCGGCTCAATCGCTTCTCTCACCCGGAAACGCATATGAAAAAGGCATTGGCAATCACACTATTCGCGCTCGTGGGGACCGTCAGCACAGCCGCTACCGCCCAAAGCAGCGTGACGCTGTACGGCACGCTCGACACCGGCATCGACTACATCAGCAACCAGAAGGCAGCAGGCGGGTCGGGGCACAGCAACTGGATGATGGAAAGCGGCAACGTCAGCACCGACCGCTGGGGCTTGCGCGGTCAGGAAGATCTGGGCGGCGGTCTGAGCGCGATCTTCGATCTCGAGAACGGTTTCAACATCGACAACGGCAAGCTCGGCAACGGCGGCGATCTGTTCGGCCGGCAGGCGTGGGTCGGTCTGTCGAGCAACCAGTGGGGCACGCTGACCATGGGCCGTCAATACGACTTTCTGGTCGATTTCGTCGCACCGTTGTCGGCGACCGGCTCCGGCTTCGGCGGCAACATCGCCGATCATCCGTTCGACAACGACAACCTGAACAACGACTTCCGCATGAACAATGCGGTGAAGTTTCATAGCGCGACCTACGACGGGTTCTCCGTGGGCGGCGCTTATGCGTTCAGCAACGCGGCTGGCGGTTTCGCCGACAACAACGCGTACAGCTTCGGTGCGAAGTGGTCGGGCGGTCCCGTCGATCTCGCGCTGGCGTACTTCCAGGGGAACCAGCCTGGCGGCATAAATGCACCCGACAACACGGGTGGCGCACTGAGTAGCAGCGACAACGATGCAGTGATGACCGGTGTGCGGCAACGCATTCTCGGTGCAGCAGGGCGCTATGTATTCGGCCCGGCGACGGTCGGCCTCGTGTTCACGCGCACGACACTCGACGATCCGCATCAACTGGCGCAAGGCGGCTCGTACTCGACGATCAATGGCGACTATCTGACGTTCAACAACTACGAACTGAACGCGCGCTATGCGGTAACACCGGCGCTCAACGTGGGCGGGTCGTATACATTCACCGACGGCCATCTCGGCGGCGGCAGTGGCGGCAGTGGCGGCAGCATATCGCCGAAGTGGAATCAGTTCATGCTGCAGGCGGACTACGCGCTGTCGCGCCGCACCGATGTCTATCTGGAAGGGGTTTATCAACGCGTGACGGGCGCGGACGGCGTTGCGGTACTGGGCAATGCGTCGATCTATTCGCTCGCGGCGGCATCCGGTAACCATCAGGCCGTGATCACGGTGGGTATGCGACACAAGTTCTGAGCGTAGCGGGGCGCATGAATAAAAGGCGCCATCAGGACCGGCCTCGCAGGATGGAGCGGGTTGCTAAAACAGGAGTGTTCAAGGCCTGAGTCCCATATGCATGGGACTCAGGCCTTTTAGTTTGCATTCATCGCCTCCAGGTCCGAGCGGGACCGCAAGGCTTAAAAGTTGTTTCATGTTTCTGGTGATCGACTGTTAGTGCTGGCTCTGCAGAATGCCGCCATGGATCACGCTGCAGATTTTCTCTGGACATGTTTGTCCCGCCCGCCCAGTCGGGTTTCCGTATTTCCTTGACGGCACCACATGAATGCAATCGTTCAGGTCGCGCTTCGCCGGCCGTTGACCTTCGTCGTTATGAGCATCCTGATCGTGCTGTTCGGCGGCATGGCGGTGTTCAAGACTCCGACCGACATCTTTCCGGCCATCCGTATACCGGTCGTCGCGGTTGTCTGGACCTATAACGGTCTGTCTCCGCAGGACATGTCGGGTCGAGTGATCTACTACTACGAACGCTCGCTCACGTCGACGGTGGCCAACATCGAACACATCGAGAGCCAGTCGCTTTACGGGCGTGGCATCGTCAAGGTGTTTCTGCAACCGGGTACCAACGTCGCCGAAGCTCAGGCGCAGATCACGGCCGCGTCGCAGACCGTGCTGAAGCAGATGCCGGCAGGCATCACGCCGCCGCAGATCATGTCGTACAACGCGTCTTCGGTGCCGGTGCTGAACCTTCAGGTGTCGGCCCCCGGCATGACGGCGGCGCAGGTCTACGACATGGCGTCGAACCTGATCCGCCCGCAACTCGTCGCGGTACCCGGCGCGGCGATTCCGACACCTTATGGCGGTGCTTCGCTGAACGTCGAGATCGATCTCGACCAGGCGAGCTTGCTCGCGCACGGCCTGTCGGCGACCGATGTTGCTCACGCGCTCAGTTCGCAGAACGTCGTGCTCCCGGCGGGCGACCAGAAGATCGGCGCACTCGACTTTATGGTCGAGACCAACGCGAGCCCGGTGGAAGTCGCCACCTTCAACAACCTGCCGATCAAGACCGTCGATGGCGCAACTGTCTATCTGCGCGATGTCGCCTACGTCCATCGCGGTTCTCCGCCGCAGATCAACGCCGTGCTTGTAAAGGGCAAGCAGGCCGTGCTGATCCAGGTGCTGAAGAGCGGCGATGCTTCGACGCTCGCGGTGGTCGACGGTATCAAGAAGGCGCTGCCGGGCATCATCCGCACGCTGCCGCCCGGTGTGAAGATCACGACGTTGAACGACGCATCCGGTTTTGTACGCGATTCGGTTCGCGAAGTGGTGCAGGAGATGGTCACTGCCGCGATCCTGACCGGGCTCACCGTGCTGCTGTTTCTCGGCAGCTGGCGCTCGACACTGATCGTCGCCACCTCGATACCGCTTGCGATCCTGTGCTCGATCCTCGCGCTATCGTGGCTCGGACAGACCATCAACGTCATGACGCTGGGAGGACTGGCGCTCGCGGTGGGCATTCTGGTCGACGATGCGACCGTGATGATCGAGAACATCGATTCGCATCTGGAATCCGGCGCGGAACTCGAGCCCGGTATCATCGAGGCCGCCAACCAGATCGTCGTGCCGACGTTCGTCGCGACGCTGTGTATCTGTATCGTATGGCTGCCGCTGTTCCAGCTCTCCGGCGTCGCAGGCTATCTGTTTCTGCCGCTCGCCGAAGCGATCATTTTCGCCATGATCGCTTCGTTCATCCTGTCGCGTACGCTCGTTCCGACGATGGCGGCGTACCTTCTGCGCAGCCAGGTCGAACAGCACAAACGCGGCCACGCCGGTATTCCAGGGCCGTTCACCCGCTTCCAGCGAGGCTTCGAGCAGCGCTTCAACCGTTTCCGCAACGGCTACAAGGAAGTGCTGACCGGAGTCGTCTCGCATCGCGGCCGCTTCATCGCGATGTTCCTCGCTGTCGCGGTGTGTTCGCTCGGTCTGATCGGCTTTCTTGGGCGAGACTTCTTCCCGTCCATCAAGTCCGGCGAGATCGACATGCACATGCGTGCGCCGGTCGGCACGCGGCTCGAGGAAGCGTCGAGGCTCGCGGTGCTCGTTAATGCGGAAATCCGCGAGATCCTGCCAGGCCAGGTGACGAACGTGCTCGACAATTGCGGCTTGCCTTCGAGCGGCATCAACGAAGCCTACAGTTCGACTGGCACGATCGGACCGCAAGACTGCGACATCACGATCAGCCTGAAGAGCGAACGTTCGCCGGTGGACGACTATCGCTTCAAGTTGCGTCGACAACTACCCGCTCTCTTCCCGGGCACGACCTTCACGTTTCTGCCGGGTGACATCACGGCGAAGATCCTGAACTTCGGTCTGCCCGCGCCGATCGATGTGCAGGTAGCGGGACGCGGTCAGGCCGCAAATTACGCGTTCGCGCAGAAGCTCGCTGCGCGCATCCGAAGCATTCCGGGCGCGGCCGACGTGCATATCCAGCAGGCCTTCAACGAGCCGACGCTAAAGATCGCCGCATCGCGTTCATTCGCCTCGGGGATCGGTCTTACCGAAGCCGACATTGCCAACAACGCGCTCGCCACGCTGTCGGGCAGCGGACAGACCGCGCCGACCTACTGGCTCGACACGTCGAGCGGTGTGTCGCATCTCGTGAACATGCAGACGCCACAAGATCAGCTCACGTCGATGAACGATCTGGAAACCATTCCGATCGACAAAGGAAACGGCGATCCGGGCGGCGACGGCGTGCAACTGCTCGGTGCGCTCAGCCGCATCACACAAACCGGCACGCCGTTGCTCGCGTCGCACTACAGCATCCTGCCGGCCATCGACATCTTCGTGAGCAATCAGCGCCGCGATCTCGGCGCCGTACACGATGCGGTTCAGAAGGTCGTCGACGAGATGAAGGATCAGGTTCCGCACGGTGCCAGCGTGCATCTGCGCGGCCAGGCGCAGACCATGAGCAGCGCCTACACGCAGTTGCTCGCAGGGCTCGCACTGTCGGTTCTGCTGGTGTACCTCGTGATCGTCGTGAACTTCCAGTCGTGGCTCGATCCGTTCATCATCATCACGGCGTTGCCCGGTGCGCTTGCCGGCATCGTCTGGAGTCTGTTTCTCACGCACACCACACTGTCGGTGCCGGCGCTCACCGGTGCGATCATGTGTATGGGGACGGCGACCGCCAATTCGATCCTCGTCGTGTCATTCGCACGCGATCATCTGGCCCAGTACGGCGACCCCATTGCCGCCGCGATCGAAGCCGGGTACGCACGCATCCGGCCCGTGCTGATGACCGCTCTCGCGATGATCATCGGCATGCTGCCCATGTCCTTTAGCAACACCCAGAACGCACCGCTTGGACGCGCCGTGATCGGCGGCTTGCTGGTCGCGACCTTCGCCACCCTGTTGTTCGTGCCGTGTGTCTTTGCATTCATGCATCGCGACCACAGGGCAAACCGGGATTTGCACGTATGAACACTTTTCGCGAAACACCTGTCACCCGTTATCCCAAAGCGCGCGTGCTCGGGATCGCCGTTGCCCTCGGCCTCGCCGCACTCGTCGCGCTCGGGATCGTGCAGCGGCACGCCAACGTCGTCGAATTGCAGGACGTCGCCAACGAGAGCTCGGTTCCCCCCGTGCAGGTGATCCTTCCGATGCCAGGACCGCCGACGCGCTCGATGACGCTACCCGGCAACATCCAGGCATGGTATTCGGCACCGATCTATGCGCAGGTGTCCGGCTACGTGAAGAAGTGGTACAAGGACTACGGCGCGCAGGTGAAGGCCGGTGAACTGCTGGCCAGCATCGATGCGCCGACCGTCGACGAGCAATACGAAGGCGCGCAGGCGGATCTCGATGTCGCGCGCACGAACTACAATCTCGCCGACGTCACCGCGAAACGCTGGACCGCGCTCGAGGGAACGCAAGCGGTTTCCCAGCAGGAAGTCGACGTGCAGGTTGCCAATGCGGCAGCACAGAAAGCGAAGGTGCGCGCGGCGCAACATCAGGTTGCGCGCTTCAAGGTACTGGAGGGCTTCAAGGACATCGTCGCACCGTTCGACGGCATCGTGACGTCGCGCAATACCGACGAAGGAAACTACGTGAACGCGGCGGGTGGCGACGTCGGCGCGCGCGGTGCCGCCGATGAACTGTTCAGCGTGTCCGATATTCACGAGATGCGCGTGTTCGTGTCGGTGCCGCAGGACTATTCGCAGATTCTGAAACCGGGCCTTACCGCAGCGTTGTCGCTGCCGCAGTACCCGGGCCGCACGTTCCAGGCGACCTTCGACACCACAGCGAATGCGTTCAATCCACAGACCCGGACTGTGGTGACGGAACTGCTGGTGCCGAATCCGGATCATCTGATCTGGCCGGGCACCTATGCGGATGTGCACTTCGTGATCCCGTCGGATCCGCACATCCTGATCGTCCCTGAACAGGCGCTGCTGTTTCGCGCCGAGGGCATGCAGGTTGCGCTTGTCGGAGCGGACGGCAAGGTTCATCTGCAGAACGTCAAGCTCGGTCTCAATCTCGGCCAGACCGTCCAGGTGATCAGCGGTCTGAAACCGACAGACCGCCTCATCGTCAATCCGTCTGCGGGGATACTCGAAGGCGAGAAAGTGCGCGTCGTACCGGGCACACCGGGCGTTGCGCTGTCCTCTCAACGCCTCGCGCCACCGCCGGTTCCCGCCAACCTCAGTGACGAGCAGCGCGCGAAGATGGAAGCGGCACACGACGACGTGAACAAATGATGCATCGACTCTCACGTATCCGATACTTCGTCGGACTGGCACTTGTCGTGGCGTTGTCGGGTTGCGACCTGGCACCGGTCTATCACGCACCGCAGATGCTGCTGCCCGCGGACTATCGCGGCGCCGGCCCGTTCGTCGAGGCCGCCCCGCAAGATCAGATTCCGCGCGGGCCCTGGTGGCAGATGTTTGCCGACCCCGAACTCGATCGGCTCGAGCGCGAACTCGAGGCGGCCAATCCTGACTTGAAAGCCGCACAGGAAACGTACACGCAGGCGCGCGACGTGGTCGCCGAAGCCCGCTCCGGACTCTTCCCGCAGATCGATGCAAACGCGTTTACCAGTGAGAACAAGGAGTCGCTGCATACGTTGTTTCACACCGGGACGGGGCCGCTGCAGCAGCCTTCAAACGGGTACGGCGCATCGCTATCCTGGGAACCCGATTTCTGGGGTGAGGTAAGCAATAGCGAGAAACGCGCAGCACAGTATGCGCAGGGCCAGGCGGCGCTCGTTGCGTCCGCGCAGCTGAGCCTCGAAATGGAACTCGCGAACGACTACATGGCGGCACACGGTCTCGATACCGAGCACGCAGCCTACGTACGCGCGATCGATCTGTACCGCAACGCCGTGCGGATTACGCAGATGCGTTATGCGGGCAAGATTTCGTCCGGCCTCGACGTCGCCCGGGCTGAAAACCAGCTTTCGGCTGCGCAGGCGCAGGACACCGACGTACAGGCGCAGCGCGCGGTACTCGAACATGCAGTTGCGGTACTGGCAGGCCGGAATCCGACGACATTCACGCTGCCGGTTCGCACCGACTCCCACATCACGTTGCCCGACGTTCCCGCCGGCGTACCGTCGGAGCTGCTGCAGCGCCGCCCCGACATCGCTGGAGCGGAGCGCGCGATGGCCGGAGCCAATTCGGCAATCGGCATTGCGCGGGCCGCGTTCTATCCGAACATTCGTATCAATGCGATGGCCGGCTTCGAGGATACCGGGGGCGCGCTCGCCGCACTGCCCAACTCGCTGTGGGCCGTCGGGGCGTCGGCCATGCTGCCGCTGTTCGAGGGCGGTCTGAGAAAGGCCGAGCTGCAGGCGAGCTGGTCGCAATTTGCGCAAACGGGCGATGAATACAAGGCTGTCGTACTCGCCGCGTTCCAGCAGGTCGAGGACGACCTGGTGCTCACCAGCAAGTTGTCCACCGAAGCCGACCAGCAGGAGGCCGCGCTACAGGCCGCGCTCAAGGTGCAGAAAATTTCGATGAGCCTCTATACAGATGGTCTGGACAATTACCTGAACGTCACGGTCGCCCAGATCGCGGCGCTGACTGCGCAGATTTCCGAGGTCGAGGTGGAGACGCGTCGCCTGCAGACGGCAGTCGCACTGATCGGCGCACTCGGCGGCGGCTGGAGCGCGGCCGATCTACCCACCCGCGATCAGACCATTCCGTTCAGCCCCATCGGTCTGCGCTCACCGCGCGACAACGCAGCCGGAATTTCAACGAAGCAGCCGACGTAGCGACTGAAACGGAAAACGAAACATGGCACTCAGGGACATTCTCGTGCACGTCGACGCGAGCGATGCAGGCCAGCGAAGGCTGCGCCTCGCAGCCGATCTGGCGCACCGGCACGCCGCGCGACTCACTGCGCTGTTCGTGCGCGAATACAGCATCGAGCAGCAGCATCGGTTGCGCGCCGCCGAACTCGGGCTCGCCTCGGGGCAACGCACCGATGCGTTGACACGCGACATCGTCGGCGAACTGGACGGCAACGCAGACCTGTTACGTGCGTTGCTCTCGCGTTTGCAGCAGAACCTCGCCATCGATGTCGCGTGGCGTAGTGTCGACGGGATGGCCAGCAAGGTCGTGCCACAGCAATCGCGTTACGCGGATCTGACCGTGATCGGTCACAACCCTTTCGACAACGCGGCACTCCCCGACGACTATTCGTTTGCTGAAACGATGCTCTTCACGACGGGGCGCCCGCTAGTCATCGTTCCGGCTCAAGAACTGGCCGCAGCGGTACCCGATACGCTCGGGCGCAGTATCGCGATTGCGTGGAACGGTAGTCGCGCATCGGCGCGCGCGCTGTCCGATGCATTGCCGCTCGTGCAGCTGGCAGCGAGCACGACCGTTTTCGTGGCCGAACCGAGTCGCCTCGCGCATCCCGATCGGGTCGACCCGGCGTCGATTCTCGATCATGTTGGGCGACATACCGCGCATGTCGAGTATCGGCCGCTGCAGGCATCGAACGGCGCACTCGGCGATCTGTTGCAGGACGCGGCGCTCGAAGTTGGCGCGGACCTGCTCGTCTGCGGCGCGCATGGCCGGCCCCGCCTGTGGGAAAAGATGCTGGGCCGCGTCACGCATGATCTGCTGACGCGTATACGCATGCCACTGCTCGTTTCCTGCTGACGCCTGTTGCGGTCCTCGCGTTGTGCGAGCCAGCGTGCGCCATTCAGGCAACATCGGTCCTGCCCTGGCCTGCTGCGCGCGGCATCGGAACGTGAACATTCCGGAAGCCGCCGGGAGAGGCGATGCCCGAATCAACCGAACAGATAACCCGAGCCGCGTATCGTGCGGATCATCGGGCGTTCGCCCGGCACATCGACCTTCTTGCGCAGACGCCCTACATGCACGTCGATCAGGTTCGTACCCGGATCGAAGCGGCAACCCCATACCGCTTCGAAGATCATCGTGCGCGTCAGCACCTGGCCCGCATGACGCATCATGAATTCGAGCACGCGAAACTCGGTGGGCTGCAGATCGAGTTCGCGTTCGCGATAGGTGACCCGGCGACGCACGAGATCGAGTTCGAGCGAATCCTTGCGCAGCACGGTTTCGGTTTTCGTGCCGCGTGGGCGCCGTCGCAGCAGTACTTCGACGCGCGCAAACATCTCGTCGGGTGAAAACGGTTTGGTCAGGTAATCGTCGCCGCCTGCGCGCAGCCCCTTGATGCGCTGATCGACATCGGACATTGCGCTCATCACCAGCACCGGCGTTTCCATGCCGACGCCGCGCATCGTTGCGACGATCGTCAGGCCGTCGAGGTCCGGCAGCATGCGGTCTAGCGTTACGACGTCGTAGCTTCCGCCCATCACCTTGGCCATGCCCTCGCGGCCGGTGCGCGCGAGATCGACGGAGAAACCGCCCGCGGTGAGTGTGCGCACGATGTCGTGCGCAATCAGTTCATCGTCTTCAATCGTGAGAATTTTCGGCATCGATAGCGCCTGTTCGTTGCACGCGCTCAGGCCACGGCGCGCAGCGTCACTGCCTTGTCCGGCGAGCGATACCGGTTGACCACGAAGTCGATGAAGCTGCGTACCTTCATCGACAGATAGTTGCGGCCCGAGTAGAGGATTGACACCTGATGCGCGCCGCCGTTGACCGCGAACTGTTCGAGCACCGGCACGAGCGCGCCGTGCGCGAGATCGTCGGTGATCAGTGGTCGCGGCAGCAGCGCGATACCCATGTGGTTGAGTGCGGCAGCGCGTGCGGTGGCGTGACTCGTCGTTGTGAGTGCGTTGCCGGCGCTGACGCGTTGAATGCCGTCGACGCCCGAAAATTCCCACGTGCGCGACAGACCATCCGAGATCGCGAGCAGGTCGTGCCGCGCCAGCGCGGACGGATCGCGCGGCGTGCCGCAACGCATGAGGTACGCGGGCGATGCGACGACGACATCGTCGACCGTTGTCAGCGTGCGGCTGACCAGCGTCGAACTTGCGAGGCGTCGGTCGTCGGAGAAACAGACATCGAAGCCGCCTTCAATCATGTCGACATGCGTGTCGAACGTCGTCACGTCGAAGTTGACGCGTGGATGTAACGCCCGATACGACGCGAGCAGGATGCCGAGGTTGGTCGTCGAGAACGTCATCGTGCTCGCGATGCGCAGCGTGCCGCACGGATCGCGTGTGGTCTGCACGAGATTCGATTCGACCTCGTCGAGCTTTTCGACGATCGCGCGGCAGCCGTCCAGATACTCCTTGCCCATGTCGGTGAGCGACAGACTGCGCGTCGTGCGGTTGAGCAGACGCACGTTCAGATGAGCTTCGAGTGTGCCGATGCTGCGCGTCACCGCAGCCGCCGACATACCCAGTTGTCGCGCCGCGAGATTGAAGCTGGCGAGATCGACTACGCGGATGAAGGCACGCATCGCCTGGAGTTGGTTCATGATTTCGCGCGAGTTAGGGCAACGCGTAGATGATCGGCGATGGCGTGTAAAACAAAGTCGCTACGTGGATTAAGCCTTTTTTAACTTGCTGCAATGTTCATGAAGATTGCAAAGGAGACCTTTCATTTGACGATTCACAAGCCTTCATCGTGAGAATGAAAGAGAGTGGGGCGTTGGATGTGCAATGGATATGCGCGGCGACTCGCAACCTTGAAAGACGGAGGCGAACGACGCGTATCGAAGCGGTGGAGCAAACGCAGAGACGCGCATGCGAATGCACGCGCGTGAGAGAGAAGAGGGGTCGCGCATCGCGATGAATGCGCATGCCGCCTGCATTGCGCAGCGGCGTGAATGCCTGAACTAGTTGGGCAGACTATGCGTTTCGGCGAGCGTGTCGAGATGCTTCGATAACGCGTCGTGGAGTTTCTCGAGGCTGTGCGTCGGTAGTGCGAAGCCGGCCCAGCCCAGACCCGAATGACGCAGAAACACCACCGCGCCGTCGTACATCGGATGCATCTCGGAGTGCCAGCACGGGTCCAGCTCGATCACATATTGGTGCGAACGCGAAGGCTCTTTAGGCAGTTCGGGTTTCATCGATGCACGTATCAGACTGAGATGCTCGATAACGGCATCGACGTCGCTTGCTTCGAGCAACACGGAGGCCTGCTCGATGGCGATGCGGACTGTGCTCGTGCCGTACTGGTTGATTACTTCGATGCTCATGGGGCGCGTCATCGCTCGACTCCTGGTACCTGTCCCGATGCGGAAATTATGGAGTGGCGAAGTGGGGCGCAGTCTGAAACAGTGAGATCGTTGGATTAAAGTTTTTTTAAGCTGGGCGGATTAGCCCACGTGCGATTGTTGCGATCTGCAGCGACAAGCGCTTGTGTCCTTGCATGAACAGCAAGAGAGAAGATCGGCTCGCAGTGCATTGACTGCGAGCCGATGAAAGAAACGTACTACAGCGCCGCAGGCGCATTCGGCACTTTCGTATTGCGCGTATAAAGCATCGCCGACAGCACGACACCACCGGCCGCCGCCAGCGCCGCAAACAGAAACACCGAGCCATACCCGAACTCGCCGGCGACATAACCGGCAAGCGGCCCGGTAATCCCCAGCGACAAATCAAGGAACACCGAGTAAGCCGACAGCGCCGCGCCGCGGCTTGCCGGCGGCACCAGCGCGACGGCCTCGACGCCAAGCGCCGGGAAGATCAGTGCGAAACCGAAACCGGTCAATGCCGCGCCAAGCAGCGCGATGTGCGGCTCGGGCGCGAGCCACAACATGAGCAACCCGGCGCACTCGAACGCAAACGATGCAATCGCCACGCGAAAACCGCCATACGTCTTGATCGTGTTGGCGAACAGCAGACGCGAACCGACAAACAGCGTGCCAAACACCGTCAGCGACAGCGCCGCATTCGGCCACTGCCGTGCCGCGTAGAACAGCGTGATGAACGTCGCAATCGAACCGAAGCCCGCCGACCCCAACGCGAGCCCGATGCCATGCGGCAACACGCGGCTGAACACGCTGCGATACGACATCCGTTCGCCATGCACGACAGGAACCGGTGGGATCGGCCGCGCGAGGTAGTAGCCGAGCGCTGCGAGCGCGATCACGACGACGCCGAGCGCCCAGTAACCGATGCCATGCGCAATGCCGACACCGAGCGGTGCACCGATCGCGAGCGCACCGTACGTCGCGATGCCGTTCCACGAGATCACGCGTGCGTTGTTCGTCGTGCCGACCCGGCCGATGCCCCACAGAATCGCGCCGGTCCCGCACAGACTTTCGCCAAAACCGAGCACGAGCCGGCTCAGCACCAGCAACGTGAGACTCACGCCGGTCCACTTACCGCACAGCACCGCGAGCAGCAGCAAGATGCCGCTCGCGCCGCAGCCGAGCAGACCGATCGACACCGTCTTCTTCGGCCCGAGCGTATCGGCCGAGCGACCCGCCAGCGGACGCGACGCCAGGGTCGCGAGGTACTGCACGCTGATCGCCGCCCCGGCGAGCACGGCGCTGAACCCGAGGTCGTTGTGCACGTAACCGGGCAGCACCGCGAGCGGAAGGCCGATCGTCAGGTAGCAGATGAAGGTGAAAAAGACGACCGGAATGATCTGCAGAGTCGTCGCGAACTGGCTGCGGGGCGTGATTGAGTCGGCGGACATGGGGAAAACGAGACTTGAAATCGGCGGGAAGGCGTGATTTTCCCATGGAACCGGTTCTCTTGCAGCGAGCACTTAATAATTTTGGCCCGCAAAAAACGGTGTCGGATGTGTATAGAGCGGCGAAAACCGCGTATCGGGCCGCACAGCGGGCATTTCCGCGAGCATCCGTCGATCTGGAAATGTCATTTTGTAGATATAAATACAAAAAATAGTCCAAAAATACGCTACTTCTATAAGTCATCAAGCCACTGAACCACGAGATTTATCGCTCCAGCCATATATCCCGCATGCGGATGCGCCTATGGGTTGCCAATATTGAAGGTGATAGCGTTCGAACCGTCCCCGCAGCACGGCCCAGCAGGCCAGAACAATCGAGACGAAACATGAGCCAGCCGATCCGCTTCTATCACCGCAATGCGATCCGCGAGATCCGCAATACGCCAGTCACCCGCACGGTGCTGCAATACCTGCGCGAAGACGCGCGCTGCACCGGCACCAAGGAGGGCTGCGCCGAAGGCGACTGCGGCGCCTGTACCGTCGTGATCGGCGAGCGCAACGCCGCGGGCGGCGTGAGCTTCAAGGCGGTCAACGCGTGCATCCAGTTCCTGCCGACGCTCGATGGCCGCGCGCTTTTCACGATCGAAGACCTGCGCCAGCCCGACGGCTCGCTGCATCCGGTTCAACAGGCGATGGTCGAATGCCACGGCTCGCAATGCGGCTTCTGCACGCCGGGTTTCGTGATGTCGATGTGGTCGTTGTACGAAAAGCATGGCCACGAGCAGAGCTGCGCGAACCGCACGGTGCCGTCGCGCACTGAAATCAGCAATGCGCTGACCGGCAACCTGTGCCGCTGCACCGGCTACCGGCCGATCGTCGATGCCGCCGTGCAGATGTTCGAAGCCCCCGCGCCGAAAGCACCGGTCGATCTCGAAGCACTTGCGAGCACGCTCGCCACGCTCGAGCGTCACGACACGTTCCACTATGCGCACGCCGGCCAGCAATTCGATGCACCACGTACCGTCGAAGCGCTCGCGCAGATCAAGAGCGTGCAACCGGCTACGCGGATACTCGCGGGCAGCACCGACATTGGCCTGTGGGTCACGAAGCAGATGCGCGAACTGGGCGACATCGTGTATGTCGGGCAGATCGCCGAACTGCAGCGTATGGCGGTGACCGACGGCTGGATCGAGATCGGCGCCGGTGTCAGCGTCGAGAAGGCCTACGCGGAACTCGCGAGGCATTACCCCGAATTGAACGAAATGTGGCAGCGCTTCGCGTCGCTGCCGATCCGCAATGCGGGCACGCTCGGCGGCAACGTTGCGAACGGCTCGCCGATCGGCGATTCGATGCCGGGGCTGATCGCGCTTGGTGCACGGGTTGTCGTGCGAGGCGGCGAGATCGAGCGCGAGATGCCGCTCGAAGACCTGTACCTCGCGTATCAGAAGAAAGACATGGAGGCGCACGAGTTCGTCGTCGGCTTGCGTGTGCCGACGCGTACCGGTGTGCGCGCGAATCTGCAGTTCCGCACGTACAAGCTGTCGAAGCGCTTCGATTCCGATATCTCGGCGGTGTGCGCGGCGTTTTCGTTCATCGCAGATGGCGACACGGTGCGCGAGCCGCGCATCGCATTCGGCGGCATGGCCGCGACGCCGAAGCGTGCGACGCACGTGGAAGCGGTGCTCAACGACGCCGAGTGGCACGAAGCCACTGCGCAGGCCGCGATGCTCGCACTCGCGAAAGACTACGCGCCGCTTAGCGACATGCGCGCGACCAGCGACTACCGCGTCGAAGCCGCGAAAAACACGTTGTACCGCTTCTGGCTCGAAACGCGCCCGCACAATCCGCTGCCGAAGGCCGCGCTCGATGTGCGCGCCGTCGAAGCCGCCGGTGCGAGTGCGTAAGAGAGCCACAGCCGGGCTACAGTAATACCGAGGTACGGAGAACCATTCGAATGAACCAGCAAGCTGAGCCGTTCCTGAAGGACGCGCAGAATCTCGACGACCTGATCAACGACTTCACGCAGGTCCACGTGTCGCGTCCGCATGAATCCGCGCACCTGCATGTAAGCGGCCGCGCCACCTACACCGACGATATTCCCGTCGTCGCAGGCACGTTGCACGCCGCGCTCGGTCTGTCGACGAAAGCGCACGCGCGGATCGTCTCGATGTCGTTCGATGCCGTGCGCGCGACACCGGGCGTGATCGCCGTGCTCACCGCCGAAGACATTCCCGGCGCCAACGACGTCGGCCCGATCATCCACGGCGACGATCCGATTCTTGCCGACGGGATCGTGCAGTACGTCGGCCAGCCGTTCTTCATCGTCGTTGCGACGTCGCACGACACGGCGCGCCTCGGTGCGCGTCGAGCGGAGATCGTCTACGAAGAGCTGCCCGCGATCATGACCGCGCAGCAAGCCCGCGCCGCCGATTCACGCGTCCTGCCGCCGATGAAGCTCGCGCGCGGCGACGCCGGCACAAAGATCGCCCGCGCGGCACACCGCGATGCAGGCGAGATGCTGCTCGGCGGTCAGGAGCAGTTCTATCTGGAAGGACAGATTTCGTATGCGGTGCCGAAGGACGACGACGGCATGCACATCTGGTGCTCGACCCAGCACCCGACGGAAATGCAGCACCTCGTTGCACACGCGCTCGGTATCGCGTCGCATAACGTACTGGTCGAATGTCGGCGCATGGGCGGTGGGTTCGGCGGCAAGGAGTCGCAGTCGGGGTTGTTCGCGTGCTGCGCGGCGCTCGCTGCGTGGAAGCTGCTGTGTCCGGTCAAGCTGCGTCCCGATCGCGACGACGACATGATGGTCACGGGCAAGCGCCACGATTTCCACTACACGTATGAAGTCGGTTACGCCGATGACGGTACGATCGAAGGCGTTGGGGTCGATATGACATCGCGCTGCGGCTTCTCGGCGGATCTGTCGGGACCGGTGATGACGCGCGCCGTGTGCCACTTCGACAACGCGTACTGGTTGCCGGATGTATCGATTGCGGGTTTCTGCGGCAAGACGAATACGCAGTCGAACACTGCGTTTCGTGGGTTTGGCGGCCCGCAGGGTGCATTTGCGATCGAGTACATCATGGACGACGTCGCGCGTTCGCTCGGGCTCGATCCGCTCGATGTGCGTCGTCGCAACCTGTACGGCAAGACCGAACAGAACCAGACGCCGTACGGCCAGGTCATCGACGACAACGTGATCCACGAACTGCTCGACGAAATCGAAGCGACCAGCGACTACCGCGCGCGCCGTGCCGCGGTTCGTGAGTTCAACGCGAACAATGAGATCCTGAAGAAGGGCCTCGCGATCACGCCCGTGAAGTTCGGCATCGCGTTCAACGTGACGCACTTCAACCAGGCGGGTGCGCTCGTCCACATCTATACCGACGGTTCGGTGCTCGTGAATCACGGCGGCACCGAGATGGGCCAGGGGCTCAACACGAAGGTCGCGCAGGTCGTTGCGCACGAACTCGGCATTCCGTTTGCACGCGTACGGGTCACCGCAACCGATACGAGCAAGGTCGCGAATACATCGGCGACGGCGGCATCGACGGGTTCGGATCTGAACGGCAAGGCCGCGCAGGATGCGGCGCGGCAGTTGCGCGAACGCCTCGCCGCACTGGCCGCCGAGCGCTATGGGGAAGGCAAGGTCAGCGCCGCCGAAGTGCGTTTCGGCAATGGCGCGGTGAGTGTCGGCGGGACGATCGTGCCGTTCGACGAACTGGTTGCCAAGGCGTATCTCGCGCGGGTGCAGTTGTGGTCCGATGGCTTCTACGCGACGCCGAAACTCTACTGGGACCAGGCGAAACTGCAGGGTCGGCCGTTCCATTACTACTCGTACGGGGCGGCGGTGTCGGAGGTCGTGATCGATACGCTGACCGGCGAGATGCGCGTGCTGCGCGCGGATGCGTTGCACGACGTCGGGGCGTCGCTGAACCCGGCGCTCGATGTCGGCCAGGTCGAAGGTGGCTTTGTCCAGGGCATGGGCTGGCTCACCACCGAGGAACTATGGTGGAACGCGGGCGGCAAGCTGATGACACACGCGCCGTCCACCTACAAGATTCCAACCGTCAACGACACACCGCCCGACTTCCGCGTGCGGCTCTTCAAGAACCGTAACGCGGAGGACAGCATTCACCGCTCGAAGGCGGTCGGCGAGCCGCCGCTGCTGCTGCCTTTCTCGGTGTTCTTCGCGGTGCGCGATGCGGTAGCGAGTGTCGCCGACTATGCGGTCAATCCGCCGTTGAACGCACCGGCCACCGCTGCGGAGATTCTTAGAGCGGTCGGTGCGGTGCGCGAAGCGGCGCGGGCGAGGGCAGCATGATTGCCGGTCTGCGTTCATCGTCTGCAAGCGCAGCTGATGCGCCGGTGCGGATCGGACGTCGTAGTAGTGCGCCGTCGCAGCCGAGCAAACCGATGCACATCGTGTTGTTCGGCGCGGGCCACGTCGGGCACGCGCTCATCACGCTGCTCGGCATGTTGCCGTGTGTCGTGCAATGGGTCGACGAACGCGACGAGCTGTTTCCCGACGAGGTGCCGGCCAACGTGCAGATCGAAGCCACCGACACGCCCGATGCGATCGTCGATAACGTGCCGGCAGGCGCCTACTTCCTGGTGATGACGCACAACCACGCACTCGATTTCACGCTTGCGACGCGCATCATGCGGCGTCGCGACTTTACGTACTTCGGCATGATCGGTTCGAAGACGAAGCGTGTGAAGTTCGAGCGTCGTTTGATCGAGCGTGGTGTCGAACCCGGGCGGCTCGCGCAGATGACCTGTCCGATCGGCGTGGCAGGGATCGTCGACAAGGCGCCGCATGCGATCGCGTTGGCTGTGTGTGCGGAGTTGCTGCAAATCCGCACGCGCGAGGCTGCGCGTGCCGCGTTCGACGCTAGCGCCAACGCTAACCCAGGCGCGTCGTCACACGGCGTCACTGCGAACGTCTAACGTGCCCGGAATCAAACAACCGACGCACGCTTGCGCCGCGCCCCCTTCGCAATCAGCGTCTCCGACACCTGCGCCATCAAACCGCGCAACCAGCCGATATCGCTCGGCCGGTCCGGCTGCGGATGCCACAGCTGATAACACTTGATCCGCGGAAACGGAATCGGCGCCTCGACGACCGCGAGCGGCAACAGGTTCGCGTAGTGCATCGCGAAGCGCCGCGTCGTCGTAAAGATCAGGTCCGATTGCAACAGCACCTGCGGCACGAGCCCGAAGTACGGCAACGTCGTCACGATATGCCGTTCGGCATGCGCTCGCGCGAGGCCGATATCGATTGCGCCACCGCGACCGCCGCTATACGGCGTCGGTGCGAGATGCGGAGCCGCGAGATACGCATCGCGAGTGAGCGGCGTCTGCGCGAGCGGATGATCGGCGCGCATCATGCAGACCACCGTATCGGAGAACAGATCGCTGCGAGCAAAGCGTGCATCGGGTTTTGGCCAGTTGCCGATCACGAGATCGAGTTCGCCGGCATCGAGTGCAGCGGTGTGATCGAGCATCGGATTCAGCGAGTCGATCTCGAGATGCGCATGCGGTGCGGCCTCGCGGAACTGCGCGATGACCGTCGGCATGAAGAAGTCGTTCAGATAGTCCGGTGCGGCGACGCGAAACGTACGCCGCGAGCGCGCCGGATCGAAATCGCCGTGCGGCGTCGCGACGAAGTCCACCTCACGCAACGCGCGCTGAGCTGCGGCGAGCAGCGACGCGCCATATTCGGTGGGCACCATGCCCGATTTGCCGCGCACGAGTATCGGATCGTTGAGCGTTTCGCGCAGCTTGCGCAACGCGGTGCTGATCGCCGGCTGCGTCTGGTTCAGGCGCAACGCTGTCTGCGTGACGCTGCGCTCGACGAGCAGCGTGCGCAGCACGCGCACGAGCCAGATATCGAGGGAGGCGGCGGTATCGTCGTCCATGATCAAACAGGGCAAGGCGGGTCCGGATGAAGCGGTGCGCGTAACCGGCTTGCCGGACAGTTCGCGCGCAGGGTCGCGAAGTCCATAACCTTAGGCTGTTTCAGGCGCGCCGGCATAGCGCGAGCGGTATGGCCGGCATCACGGGGCGTGTCGATGCGTCGATGAATCAGGACTTCGAGGTCGTGGTGATGCCCAGCGGCAGCGTACTGATCCGCTTCACTTCCTTCGATTCCAGCCAGTTCGGCGTACGTGCGCAGTACAACACCATCGGCAACGCGTCTTCCCCCCAGAACAACTGATCGTTCATGCGGAACGTCGGCACGCCGAACACGCCGAGCTTGATCGCTTCGGCGGTATTGCGCTGCAATTGCGCCTTTGTTTCCTCGCGTGCGATCAGCTGTGCGCCGTCGGGCACGCCGACACGCTCGCACAGCAGCGCAAAGCCTTCGTCAGTCGACGGATCGCGGCCTTCGCGCCAGATGAAGCGGAAAATTTCGCGCACGAAAGCAAGGTCGCCGTGCGCAGCGATTGCGAGCAGCAGCGGCCGGGTCGGATCGAACGGATGTGAGGGCGGCATGCGGAACGGGATGCCGAGCTGGTCCGCGCGAAACAGCGCGTGGCGGTACGTGTAGATGCGCTTGGCCGGTATCTCGGCCGCGACCCGTTGCCCCCAGTGGCGGTACAGGTCGTGCAGCGAGACGGGCACCGGCACGAACGGCATGCCGGGCCATTTGTCCTGTTGTTCGAGCAGCAGGTACGTGAACGGCGAGACAAAATCGTAAAACCACAGCGGCTGTCTGGCGTCGATGCCATCGGTCATGAGTGTCTCCCGGAATGCGTTCGTCCCGGCTGGTCGTGGCTGCTGGCTTGCCGGAACTGTGTCGATCTTACGCGGTGCAAGGCGCTGCTGCACTGGTTTTGGCAAGGCGGCGTCGGGTGCAGCGGGCCGCGCGTGCGTTGGGTGCGTGTGACTGCTCAGGTGTTCGACGATGCACGCGCCAGACCCGTGCGGCAGATCCATGCGCCAGGCCCGTCCGCCAGACCCACGCGCCGGATTCACGCGCCGGATTCAAGCGGATCGTGTCGGCGCCGCCGGGTTCGCGTTATCGGCCCCAGGACCGGCTTCGGACGGCCCCGACAGCCCGGCCGTATCGCTGGCGTCACCGCTATCGCTGTTATCGCGCGGCACACGCGAGAGCCGCGTGCGCACGAAACCGATATGTTCGCGCAGCACATAGAACTGGTCGGCATAGGCGAGCGGCATCTTCAGCCCGTTCACCGATTCCTCGATCGAGTCGAGTTTTTCCAGCAGCGCGTCGCGCTCGGCCGCCGAGGTCTCGCTGAGCGCGCCGCGCTCGATGGCGATCAGCGCGCCGTACCAGCGATAAATGCGCGATTTCACCCGCCATGCATACAGCGACGGCACGAGTCGCAAGCCCGGAATCAGCACGACGACGAGCGGCACCAGCACGACGAGCAGACGATCCGCGAGGCTCGCGAGCCAGAACGGCAGCACGCGGTAGAGGAAACTCTTGCCCGACTTGTAGTAGCGCGCGGCATCGTCGCTGAGCGGGAAGTCGTGGGTGAGCTGCGAGGGAAACTCGCCGGCCCGTTGCAGCACGCTCGCCTTGCCGTGCACGTCGCGTGCGGCTTCGATCAACAGGTCCGACAGCGCGGGATGCAGCGAGTCGCGCGCGACCAGTTCGGCGGTCGGCGCGACCATGTGGATCGTCGCCGACGGCAGGTTCTTGCCGAGATCGAATGCGCCCGGCGGCAGATCGACCGTGGTCAGGTATGGAAAGCGCCGCGTGTACGCGTCGGCTTGCGTGAAGTTGTAGAACTGCACACCGGGCGTGCGATACAGCTTGCCCATCACCGGCGGTTGCGCCGAATCGCCGGTCAGGAACGCGGCGTCGATCTTGCCGGAGATCAGCGCCTGGGCCGCTTCGTCGCCGGAGAGCGGCAGCAGCGTCGTGGGACCGGCGTCGGGCGTGATGCCGTTCGCCTTCAGCATTGCAAGCGCCAGCTCGCGCGTGCCGCTGCCTTCGGCGCCGATGGCGAGGCGCTTGCCCTTGAACTCGGAGAGCCGCGCGACCGTCGGGCCGCGATAGAAAATGGCCAGCGGCACGTACGCCACGCTGCCGAGCGACACCAGCCCGTCGCGCGACGTCGACGGCGAGATGCCGTCCTGGACGAAGCCGACGTCGGTGTCCGCGTTGGGATCGGACAGCCGCTTGAGGTTATCGAGCGAGCCTTCGGAGGTCAGCACGACGAGCGTCACGCGATTGCGCGCAAGGATCTTCTTGTATTTCTCCGCGGCGACCCAGAACGTGCTGCCGCGCGGGCCGGCGCTGATCGTCAGGGTGTCGGGCGGCGCCGGCTGGATCAGCCGGAAGGCGAACCAGATCGCGATGACGCTAACCAGCAGGATGGGACCAAACGAGACGGCCAGATCGCGCCAGGAAATCGCCACGAAGCGGGCGACGAGACGGGGCTTGCGCGAAGCCCTGGGAGCGGAGTCGGGACCTTTTGAAGGTTTCATTGGATAGGTAGCGATGACGTCCTGGCAACAGGCAGCGGGCGCTTAAAAGCCGTATGGCGCGGGCCGCCGACGCTGTACGACAGGTTCGCGCCGATGGTACATGAGATTACAGCGCACGGCGGCACGGCCGCAGCGGCGCGGCGTCACAAACCCGTAACAAATAGTGAATCGGTGCGCACCGGTCGACATGGGGATGTCGGCCGACGACCACGTTTTCACCTCAGGTCAATGCCTGCGATGCAGTGCACCAGATGGTGAGATTCACGGCTGTGGCGGGCAAACCCGCTCACTAAACCCTTTGCGCTTCTCGCGCGGCTAGATTAAATTGTGCATCGCTGCCGCGATTGAAGGTTCCCGGCGCGACCCGGCAAGGAACAAGCAGAACCGGGCGCGTCGCAGGTCCGCGCGGCAGGTCGGCCGGCGCATCGTATGGCGTTCGGCGCGGCCGCAGCCTCTCGCCTCTCGCACACCGTGTCGCAGCCATAGTCGGCCGTCGCCGCCGCGCCTTGCAGGCGCCGCGCGTTCGGGCCGCCGGTAGTCGTAACAAAGCCGCTGGGTAGATGCGGTCCAAACCGAAGTACAAAAGGAGAAATCATGAAATCGGTCGATTTTCTGAAGGCGTTGGGTGGTGTAGTAGCCGTTGTGGTGGCGTGCAACGTGTATGCGCAGGCAAGCGGTGCGGACACGACGGCGGCCCCGGCCGCTGCAACGACGAGCGCCAAAACCGTCAAGAAGGCTGACCGCCAGCTGGGCCGCAAGGTGCGCGCTGCGATCAGCAAGGCGCAAGGCGTCGACGTGTCGAACATCTCCGTGCGTGCACGTGGCGGCGCTGTCACGCTGACCGGCTCGGTGCCCGATCAAGGCCAGATCGACAAGGCCGGCGCTGCGGCGCAAGGCGTAGCTGGCGTGACGTCGGTATCGAACAAGCTGTCGGTTGTGCAGCAGTAAGCGTCCAGCATTTGTCCGCGTCGGCTCGCGCATCGCGCGGGTGCGGCGGGCACAGACAGGCTGAACCCAAGACGGGCTCCGGTGTTTCACCGGGGCCCGTTTTCTATGGCGCGTACGTTCGCGTCGATGCGTCGCGAATGTTTAAACGCCGACGATGTCCACACGTGGCCGATGACACACAAATTTCGCAGCTTCCGGCGTACTGTGTGAACGTGCAATGGGAGCGGACGTCATGGAAAGGGCACTTGAGCGCTACACCGACCTGCCGATCGGCGCACGGGCGGCATTCGAACTGGTCTGCGCGCGGCACGGATTTGCGCCCGCGCACTTCGAGGTGATTGCAGGCGCCGACCCGGACGATGCGGCTCATCGTCCGCTCGTGACGATCCGGCGGGGCGGCTGGGCGCAGTCGTATTTCGCCGACGAGGCGGGCCACTGGGTCAGGCAGTTCGAGACCGATCTGAACTGCCGGTTTTTCAAGTAAGTTGCGCGGCTTCGGCCACTACGCCAGCACGAGCCGCAGCCCCACCAGCGTCAGCGTCGCCGCAAGAATATTGCGCAACAGCGCATCCGGTGCCCGCGACGACAGCAGGCTGCCCACCGCGATTCCGGGCAACGAGCCGACCAGCAGCGACAGCAGCATCGACCAGTCGATTGAACCGAGCAGCCAGTGCCCGGCGCCCGCGAGCAACGTAAGCGGCACCGCGTGCGCAATATCGGAGCCGACGATGCGCGTGGTCGGCAGTGCCGGGTACAGCAGCAACAGCACCGTCACGCCGATTGCGCCCGCCCCTACCGAGGTCAGCGACACCAGCACGCCCAGCACCGCGCCGGTCAGCACGGTCAGGCCCAGCGTGCGGCCCTGGCTCGGCGCGTGGTCGCGCTTTGCGGCCAGCGCCGCAAGCTGCGGGCGGAACACCAGCGCCACGGAAGTAATCAGCAGTGCCGCGCCGAGTACGACCTGGATCAGCCGGCTGGCGCCAGGCGTGTCCATGCCATAGCGATGCAGCACGATTAGCGTGATCGTCGTGGCGGGCACGCTACCGGCTGCGAGGCGCATCGTGATCTGCCAGTCGATGGTGCCTTTCAGTCCATGCACGAGCGTACCGGTCGCCTTCGTCGCGGCGGCGTACAGCAGATCCGTGCCGACCGCGGTGGCCGGGTGGATACCGAACAGCAGCACGAGGATCGGCGTCATCAGCGAGCCGCCGCCGACACCCGTCAGCCCGACCAGGAATCCGACGCCCAGACCGGAGACGGAGTACAGCAGTTCGATGTGGGGAAAGGCCATTGCGCGGACCGCGGACGGTTGTCGGATGCAGGTTGCGAAGTGCGATGTCCGAAGCCGCGCGTTCGCTCAGGCGAACGCGCGTCCGGTGGCGCGGCGAAAGTCCGCCATTGTCGCAAAACCCCGCGCTGCGTGCTTAACGTTGCACGCGTGCCTCGAGCAGATCGCCCATGCCGATGCGTTTCGCGAACTCGATGCGTACGCGCTCCGACACTTCGAACACTTCGGTTGCACCATCTCCGACAAAATCGATCAGCGAACGCATCGGTCGCGTGCCCGCGGGCAGACCGACGATGCGCACGATCTCGTCGGCCACCGCGCGCGGATCGGCGTTGGGCGGCGTGAGCGCGGTGAGGCGTTCGCCGATGCGGTCCATCACGCCGTCATAGCGCGCGTACGCTGCAACGGTGTCGGCATCGGCGGGTTTGCCGGCGCTCGGGAAATGGTCGGTGCCTTGCGTGAAGGCACCCGGCACCACGATCGACGTTTCGATGCCGAAGCGCACCAGCTCGTAGGCGAGCGTGACGGCCAGCGAATCCATCGCTGCTTTCGCTGCACCGTACGGTCCCATGAACGGCGGGAAGCCGCCCTTCGTCGTCGTGCTGCTGATCCACAGCATCAGTCCGGTTTCCTGGGCGCGCAGGTACGGCAGCACCGCGCGATTCACGCGCTGCGCGCCGAGCACATTGGTGTCGAACACCTTGACGATTTCTTCGGGCGTGAACGCTTCGGTCGGGCCGGTGACGAGGTGGCCGGCGTTCTGCATCACGACGTCGATACGGCCTTGAGCGTGCACGATTGCGGCGGCCGCGGCATCGGCGGAAGCTTGCGACAGCACGTCGAGTTCGAGCGGATAGAGCGCGATGTTGCGTTGCGCGGCGAGCGCGCGCAGTTCGTCGGCGCGTGCGCGGTTGCGGCCTTCGATGTCGCGCATCGTTGCATAGACGATATGGCCTGCTTCGGCGAGCGCCTGTGCGCTCAGCTTGCCGATGCCGGTGCCGGCACCGGTAACCAGAATGACGGATTGCATGGTGATGCTCCTTCTACGTTGGATGAGTTCGGCGAGGTTCGCCGGTAGTCGGTGCTGTGCGGACCGCGCTCAGGCGATGCCGCCGTTCGCGCGCAGGATCTGGCCGTTCACCCAGCCCGCGTCGGGACCGGCGAGGAACGCGACCACCGATGCGATGTCGTCCGGCTGGCCGAGCCGTTGCAGCGGCGGCATCTTCGTGAAGGTTTCGATCTGCGCCTCGGTCTTGCCGTCGAGAAACAGCGACGTCGCGATCGGGCCTGGAGCTACGGCATTCACGGTGATGTTGCGGCCGCGCAGTTCCTTCGCGAAGACGTGCGTGAACGCCTCGACCGCTGCTTTTGTCGCGTTGTAGACCGCGTAGCCCGGCAGGTTCAGCGCCAGGGTCGTGCTGGAAAAGTTGATGATCCGGCCGCCGTCGGCGAGACGCGCCGCCGCTTCGCGCAGCGTGTTGAAAGTGCCGCGCACGTTGATGTCGAAAGTCTGGTCGTAGAGCGCGTCGCTGGTGTCGGCGAGCGGCAGCGTCTTCAGGACGCCCGCGTTGTTGACGAGCACATCGACCTTGCCGAGTTGCGCTTCGGCGGTTTCGAACAGGCGGCGGACGTCGTCGCTGCGCGAGACATCGGCCTGCACGGCGATCGCTTTAGCACCGCTCGCGCGCAGTTGCTCGACCAGTGCTTCGGCGCTCGCCGCACCGGCGGCGTAGTTGACGACGACAGCGAAACCGTCGGCGGCGAGACGCTGCGCCACGGCGGCGCCGATGCCGCGCGAGGCGCCGGTAACGATGGCAACGTGGGGTTGGGTGGAAGTGTTCATGATTCGTTTCCTCTCAAGTGGGTGGTGGGTGAACGAATCATCGTGCTTATCGACGATTAGATAATCGGGTAAATTTTGTTATTATAATTCCATTCACTTTAACAATAGGAGCGAGCCGCCCCGATGGACCGTTTCCAGGAAATGCAGGCATTCGTGCGGATCGCCGACCGGCAAAGCTTCACCCAAGCCGCCGACGACCTGCAGATCCCGCGCGCCACCGTCACCAACCTGCTCAAGCGCATGGAGCAGCGGCTCGGCACGCGGCTGCTCGAACGCACGACGCGCACGGTGCGCCTCACACCCGATGGCGAGGCGTACTACCGCCGCTGCATCCGGCTGATCGCGGACCTCGAGGAAGCCGAAGGGTCGTTTCGCAATGTCGAGCCGAAAGGGTTGCTGCGTGTGAACCTGCAGGGCACGCTCGCGCGGCATTTCGTCGTGCCGGCGCTGCCGGCGTTTCTCGAGCGCTTTCCGCAGATCGAGTTGCAGGTCGGCGAGGACGACCGGCTCGTCGACCTCGTGCGCGAGGGTGTCGATTGCGTGTTGCGGGCGGGATATCTGCAGGATTCGTCGATGGTTGCGGTGCGTGTCGCGCAGATGGAGCAGGTGACGGTGGCGAGCCCCGCGTATCTCGCGCGCTTCGGCGTGCCGACGGAGCTGGCGGCGCTGACTGCGCACCGCGCGGTGAACTATGTATCGAGCGGCACGGGCAAGAACGTGCCGCTCGAATTCGTTGTCGACGGGCGCGTGATGGACGTCGCGATGGGCGGCGTGATCTCGGTGACGGGCGCGGACCTCTATACCGGCTCGGCGGTAGCGGGGCTGGGGCTCGTGCAGGTACCGCGCTACCGGATCGCGGACGAACTGCGCGACGGCCGGCTGGTTATCGTGCTGGCCGATTGTCCGCCGCCGCCGATGCCGGTCTCCGTGCTTTATCCGCACAACCGGCAGCTATCGTCGCGGGTGCGGGTGTTCGTGCAGTGGTTGCGGGATGTGTGCGGCGAGTAGAACCAATCTGTATCGGCGGTTCGCGTGCCTGACCGTACCGGTACCGTGCAGCAACGCTGCGATAAGCTGACGCCTCGCTGCGTTCAGGCGCGATCGGTGCGACAGAGTCCGACAAAAAGCCGGCGCGCGCAGCGCACGTTGAGACACATATCGAAGGGGCGGTTCCATGGCAGGCAATGCTTCGCAGCAGGTAGTACTGGACGGCGCGAATGTGCGCGCCGCGGACATCGTAGCGATCGCACGGCACGGTGCCCACGTCGTGCTGCACGACGATGCGCGTGCACAGCTCGAAGCAACGCGTCGCTACATCGACGACCACTGGCTTACCGACGATGCGCCGCTGATGTACGGTTTCAACACCGGTGTCGGCGCATTGAAGAACAGGCGCATCGGTGTCGCATCGATTGCGGAGTTTCAACGGAACCTGATCTTCGCGCACTCGGCTGGCACAGGCGAGCCGATGCCGAACGAGGTCGTGCGCGCGATGATGGCGCTGCGCGTCAATGCGTTCGCGCGCAATTATTCGGGTGTACGGATCGAGGTACTCGACCGCTTGATGGCGATGCTCGACCACGGCATCACACCGGTCGTGTCGGCGAAGGGCAGTGTCGGTGCGAGCGGCGATCTCGCACCGCTCGCGTTGATGAGCGGCGCGATGATGGGCTTGCCGCAGAGTCGCGTCGAGTTTCGTTCACAGATCATGTCCGCTGCGGATGCGTTCACGCTCGCGGGTTTACCGCCCACCTTCGATGTGCTTGCCAAAGATGCGTCCGCGCTGATCAACGGATCGACGGCTTCGCTGGCGTATGCGGTGCTCGCGGCATACGACGCGCGTGCGCTGCTCGACGACGCGACGGTTTCGCTGGCGCTATCGCTGGAGGCGCTGCGCGGCGAGCTGTCGTGCTTCGATGAGCGCGTGATGCTGGCGCGTCCGCACAGGGGCCAGCTCCGCGTTGCGCTGGCGCTGCGTCGCGTGGTGGACGGTAGCCTGCGTTGCACCGAATCGTCCCGCCAGGTGCGGCTGTGGGGCACGCCAGGGCTCGACCCCGCCGATGCCGGCACACCGCACGTACCGCCCCTCGCACCGCGCATCCAGGATGTGTACTCGCTGCGTTGCGCGCCGCAGGTGCATGGCCCGGTGCTCGATGCGCTCGATTACGTCGACGGCATTCTGCAGACGGAGATCAACAGCGCCACCGACAACCCGCTAATCTTCCCCGAAAGCGACGACACGTATCGCGTCATCTCGGGCGGGCACTTTCATGGGCAATACGTCGCACAAGCGATGGATCTGCTCGCGCTGACGGTGACCGATCTCGGCGCGATCTGCGACCGGCGCAGTGCGCGGCTCGTTGACCCCGCATGCAACTTCGGCATTCCGGCGGGGTTGATCGCGACGCAACCCGGTGTGAACTCCGGCTATTCCGTTGTGCAAAGCATGGGCACGGGGCTCGTGCTCGAGAACATGGGACTCTGTTCGCCTTCGAGCGCAACGAGTCTGCCGGCCAAAGGCAATACCGAAGATCACATCAGCAACTCGTGCTACGCAGCACGACGTACACGCACGATCGTCGAGAACACGCAGACGATCGTCACCGCCGAGATGCTGCTCGCGTGCCAGGCGCTCGATCTGATCGAGCGCGATCTCGCGGGTTATCCGGTTGGGCAGGGCACGCGGGCCGCGTGGGATGCCGTGCGCGCTCATGTACCCGCGGCGCTCGAAAGCGACCGCTGGGTGCATGGCGATATCGATACGCTGCGTGGCGCGGTGGTGCGTGGCGAGATATCGAGTGCGGTTGCGCGGGTGTGCGGTTCGCTGCTCGATTGATACGTTGCGCGCGCTATCTTGCGCGTTGCTCATCCATCACCCGAGCGACGACCTCACGCGGCCGCGGCACATACTGCTCGCCGTCGGGCACGAAGATGTACCCGTGGCCGCGAATCGTCTGGATCAGCTTCGGTGTGGAAGGGCGCACTTCGATCATCTGACGCAGTCGCCACACCAGAACGTCGAGTCCTCGCGCCATGCGATCGTCTTTCGGCCCGAACATCAACTCGGCTAACTGTTCCCGCTTGAACAGACGCATAGGCTGATTGACGAAAATCCTGAGCAATTCGAATTCGCGGTCGGACAGCATGATCGGCTGTTCGTCGTGATGGACCATACGCGAACGGATATCGAGCGTGAAGGGGCCAAACGCCACGCGCCACGATTCGTGCAAGGCACTAACGGGCCGTGCCGTACCCGCTCGCCGTAGCACGGCTCGCACGCGCGCAAGCACTTCGCGCAGATTGAGCGGCTTGCCGATGTAGTCGTCGGCGCCCATCTCGAGACCGATGATGCGGTCGACATCGTCGGCCGACTCGGCCAGCATGATCACCGGAATCTCGTTACCCGATGCTCTTAGATTGCCCAGTGCCGTTAACCCGTCGCCACCGGGTTGCATGTGATCGAGTATCACGAGATCGGGTGTGCTGTGCTCCAGACACCGCTCGAGCAGACCCGCATTCGGTAGCGTGCTGACCTCGATGTCATGGCGTTCCAGAAAATCGCCAAGCGATTTGCACAGTTCGACATCTCTATCGACGACAAGTATCCGGGTTGCCATGTTGAAAGCGCTCTCTCATACGGAGTGGGCTACGGTTCAAGGCTGTACTTCGCTTCCATCCGGTGTCGTCCAGTAACCAGGATGCCAGTAACCGTCATCGTCGATATAGGCGGGTGACCACAGCGCGTTGGGCGCTTTCGGTGCGGTCCGCTTTACGGTCGGCGCGACAGTCCGGACCGTTGGCTTTCGATGGTGACTGACAACGTGTTGAGCGTGCCGGGGTACCGGCGTCCGGCTCACTGGTTTGCTACGCACGGGTGTTGGCGAAGTGGCTATCGACGGTACGGATGCAGGCACCGATGCGGCTGCAGGCAGTGGCGGCATGTTCGTGACGTCGGGTGCCGCACCGGACATCGTTGCCGATGCAGGTGCAGGCGCGTGTGACGAAGCGGAGTGCGTGAGCATGCCCGGTAGAACCAGCAACGTGTACGTACCGGCCAGACACAGCACGATCACCGACGCTGCTGCGGCCCCGATCAACCAGACCAGGGCGCGCGGCAGACGATTCGTCACGTTCGATTCAGAGGGCATAGTGCGGTTTACCAGTGTCCGGGGTGGTAGTACCCGTACACGTCATAATGCGCTGGATGCCAGTAGGGCGCATATCCAGGCTGCGCGGGAACGACCACGCAGCCGCTCAAACTGGCGATCGCAGCCGCAGCGCTCAGCACGGCAAGCAGGGTTCTGACTTTCATTTCGATACTTCCAGGGGTAATGACGAACGGGCGAACGTCGTATGTGACGTTGCGTTAAACGGGCGGTAATAAAAAATCCGTCGCTCGCTTACCAGCGATGCCAGCCGGTTCGTCTCCAGCCTGGGTGCCAGCCCGGTCCCCAACCACCGCCCCAGCCCGGATGGGCGGCATACCATCCGCCACGATCCCAGTAGCGATATCCGTCCCAGTAGCGACCGCCGTACCAGCCAACCGCGATCACGGGACCGCCTACGACGACCGGCGCCGCGACGACGACAGGGGGCGGCGGAGGCGGCACAGCGACGACGGCGGGCGCGACCACGACCGGTACGACGGGGACGCCAACCGCGACGCCCACATGGACCCACGCAAAGGAACTGGTCGACGCAAACAGCGCAATTGCGCCGGCGCAGGAAAGCAACAACATGTGTCTGGATTTCACGATTTATTCTCCTAACGAACGTTGGATGCAGACGACGCTGATCAAGCTGTCCACATGATCTTCAACGCTCTGAAACCGGCGATCCGTCGTGAGAAAAAACTTTGTTACGAATGTGCGGGTTGGGTAAAAGAAGATCGCTGAGTGCACTCGCGTTTGTGCATGCGCCGCGAGGCACTCAGGCAATCTAGTCTGCAAAACAGCGATGTCCATAAGGACCCGGATGCGTACCGGGCGGACACACGAGTCCCGTCACAGGACTCACCGTGCATCCGCTCACCATCGCGAAAGCGCTACCTATCACGCTGACGAGCAACAACGTTCTTAGCATTCGCATTTCAGTTCCTCAAAGTTAGGGCAGCGGCGAAATCTGCAGCACTACGCTGCGATTCGGCGCGGTCGTATAGAGCGTTTGTCCGACGATGGCCAGTGCGTCGATCGTCGGTAACGGCTGCGGCAACTGCCCGAGGTTCAGACCGAATTGCCCCGCGATACCGGCAACCGTGGTAACGATCCCCGCCGGAGAAATCTCGCGAATCGTGCCGTTATTGACGTCGTTCGCGTAGACGTTGCCTGAGGAGTCGGTGGTGAGATTGCCGAGCCCGTCGAACGTCGCGGTACTGCCCGGTCCGTCCGTCGCGCCCGATGTCGCCGTCGATCCGGCGAGCGCCGTCACTACACCGGTCGCGCCGTTCAGCGCGACCTGGTAGAGCACGCCGCCGTTCGCATTGGTGTCGTCGTCGGAGATATACAGATGGTTGGTGCCGTCGACGGTCATGTCCTGAGGATCGATGAGACCAATCGGCGTGCCCGACGAGTTGACCAGTTGAATGACGTTGATCGCTCCCGTGGGCGTGATCTGCGTGAGCACGCTTGCGCCGGTGCTCGTGTTCGTCGTGAACACATAGGCATTGGACTGCTGGTCGACTGCAATGCCCGCACTACCGTCGGTCAGGAGCGCCTGGCCGGTTGCGGGGTCGATCACGGTCGTCACCTGACCCGACGCCGCGATCTTGCGTACGGCCAGGAAATCGGAGCCGGCCACATCGTCGGTGACGTAGACGTTGTCCGCGGAATCGACGGCCAGTTCCTCCGGGCCGCCGAACTGTGCTGCCGCGCCGACGCCATCCGCGGAACCGTTCGCGCCGGCCGTGCCTGCGAGCGTCGTGACTGCACCGTTGGCGATCTTGCTGATCGTGAAGTTACCGTTGTCGGCGACAAACAGGTTGCCGCTGTTGTCCGCGAAGAGACCCACGGGCGTGTCGAACAGGGCCGAGGCGAGCGCGCCGGTTGTCGAGCCCGGGTTGTCCGGTTGACCTGCGAAGACGCTGACCGACGGAGCGTTGGGGTTGGTGGGCGGTGGCGATGAGTCGTCGTCGCCTCCGCCGCCGCCACATGCAGCGAGACTGCACGTGGCAATCAGGATGGCAAGAATGGCGGACATCCGGACGTTCGTTTGCTGCAACTGCTGAGTGCGGATTTTCATAGCTCGATATGGCCGATTGTATGGTCGAGGTACCCGGATTTCTCGATACGCGGTTTATGCGGAATCGGATATCGATCTGCCGGGTTGGGGCTGTGCTTCGTTTATACGCAGCGCTATCCGGAATCCGTCGCTTTGCAGAGAAATCTTTTCTCGACTTACATTTGGTAACTGAAGGAAATGAATTCCCTCTTTGGGGTTCCTAAGCTCCGTCGTAAACTCAATGGCATTCGATTGGCATGGAATCGACAGCTTGAGTGTCGACGTATCGTTGGGTGTGATGCCTTTTCGGTGTTGCGTAATGATTTCGTAATAAAAATATCGGATACACGGTTTGAAGTCGGCATTTGGCGCACCGATAATTGCGCGTACCGATTTGCGTGTATTCGCGTCGCGGTCCACGAGACCTGCGCGGCCACGTATGCCAAACACTCTTCATCGCTGGCAGGGCAGTCCTGCCGGTCAATCGGTATTCAATCGAGAACGTCTGGAGAAGACATGAACCTTCGCATCGTTTGCAGTGCGATGGCAGTCGCGGCTGCGATTGCCGCACTGCCCGCCCATGCCGAACTTGGCGGCGCGCCCACGTGGCCGGCCGGCGCCACAACCTCGAGCGCAACCGCTTCGTCATCGGCTACGTCCGGCACCTCGGCCACGCTCGCGGCGCGTCGCATGAGCGCGAACGCGACGCCCTACACGGTCAATACGACCACGCTGACAGGTGGCACCGTCGTGCGCGAGTACCTCGCCTCGAATGGCAATGTGTTCGCGGTTGCCTGGCAAGGACCGCAGGTTCCCGAACTCGACACGCTGCTCGGTACG
Source organism: Paraburkholderia sp. CHISQ3 (assembly GCF_030464945.1). NCBI lineage: Bacteria > Pseudomonadati > Pseudomonadota > Betaproteobacteria > Burkholderiales > Burkholderiaceae > Paraburkholderia > Paraburkholderia sp. CHISQ3. Next base: position 462,292 of record NZ_JALPRG010000001.1, on the reverse strand, counting down.
TACTTTCCAGGCTACGTGCAATCGCTCAATACCGCGCGGGCCGCGCACGGCACCGGCTTCGGTGCAGCGAGCGTGCAGAGCTCGGACCTCGTGGTCCAGAGCGGCGGACATATGGGCGCGTTCGCAGGGCGCGCGTGGTTGCCGCCGGCTCTGCCGGCAGGCGTGAGCGCTAACGACATCCAGTGATCAGGGGAAACATGATGCGCAAGATTATCTGGCTGGCCGCGGTAGCGGGATTGTGTGCAGGGCTCACGGCGTGCGGTGGCGGCGGCGGGAGTAATAACAGTTCGTCGTCGGGTAACTCGGGTACGAATACGGGCACGGGTACTTCAACCGGCACGTCGTCCAATGCGGCGAATACGGTGCAGGTCACCGTCTCGCCGGCGGGCGGCAATGTGCGAAATTATCCGATGGTGAGCGTGACGATCTGCGCGGCGAACAGCAATGCATCGTCGAACTGTTCGACGGTCAACAATGTGCTGGTCGACACGGGGTCGTACGGGCTACGTATCTTCGCTTCGCAGATTCCGAGCGCGACGCTCGCAGGTATGCCGAACGTTGCCACGACGCAGACGATGGCTGAATGCACGGGCTTCGGTTCGGGCGACACGTGGGGCACCGTGCGTGCCGCCGACATCAAATTGTCTGCAGAAGTCGCGGCGAACCTGCCGATCCAGGTCATTCAGGATTCGTCGCTGGCCGCGTCGATGCCGAGTGGTTGCACGACCGGCCCCAGCATCAGCACGCCTTCGGTGCTCGGGGCCAACGGCATTCTCGGCATCGGCGCCGCGCAGAGCGATCTTGGCGCCGGCACGTATTTTTCGTGTTCGGGGACCAGCTGCACCCGGACGAATCCGACAAACACACAGGTCATTGCGAACCCCGTCGTGCTGTTTCCGAACGACAACAACGGCGTGATCGTCGAATTCGCTCAGGTACCGGATTCCGGCGCAGCCACCGCAACCGGCACGCTCGTGTTCGGCATCGATACGCAGTCGAACAACGCGCTTGCCGGCACGGGGGCGACGATCCTGCCCACGGACGGCAACGGCAACATGGCTGTCTCCTTCAACGGCACGTCCTATCCGGCAGGTTCATCGGGCGGGTTCCTCGATTCGGGTTCGAACGGCATCTTCTTCAACGATGCTTCGCTATCGACGGACAGCAACACGTTCTTCACTCCGTCGAGCACGCTGGCCATGAGCGCGGTACTGACCGCGGCGAACTCGACATCGGCGACCGTGCAATTCAACGTTGCGAACGCGGACAGTTTGTTCAGCACGGGCAACTATGCGTTCAACAATCTCGCCGGGGCGGCGCCGAGCGGTCTCGATCTGGGTATGCCGTTCTTCTATGGCAAGAACGTCTACCAGGGGATCGCGGGGACGGCGTCGACGGGCGGTGGTACGGGCCCGTATGTCGCGTACACGTCTAACTAGACGCTAGTCGTGTATTGACCACTCGACGCTGCGCATCGGCAGGTTGCGATGCGCAGTGTCATCGTTATCGCCCGTAGCGCAACACAACACTCGTCGCCGCAAGGACATGGTCCTTCAACGCCGCCAGCAACGCGTCGCGCGTGAGTCCGGCCGGCAATGCGTCGGGAGCAAGATCGAGCGCATATGCCTGCACCACGTAGTGATGCGCAATCTCCCCGACCGGCGGGCATGGACCGTAGTAGCCCGAATGCCCCGTGCGATTCGTACCGCCGACGCTACCCTCCGGCGCGGGGTGTCCTTCATCGAGCGAATTCAGCGTTGCCGGAATGCCGTACTGCACCCAATGGACGACCCCGAGCCCCTTCGCTCCGTCGGGGTCGTAGATCGTGACCGCAAAACTGCGTGTGCCTGCCGGTACGTGCTGCCATTGCAGTGCGGGCGAAACATTCGCGCCGCCGCACTGGTTGGCGCTGGATGCATGACGCGAATCGAGCGTCGCGCCGTCGGCGAGACCCGGTGACGACAACGTGAACGCATCGGCTGCGGGCGCGGGTGCAGCCACCGCCTGCAGCGTCGCTATCGCGAACACACCAGCGAACATCGGCCGCACGAAAGCGCGAAGAGAAGATCGGCGGATCATGAGGCGGATTCCTTTAGCGTTGTCAGGCGGGTTGCACGAGGGACTTCAGTTGCTGAGCGCGATCAGAAATAGATCTGCGCCCACGGTTAACTCATCTCCGAAGCCCGCATGGTAGAACAGCTCGCGCATGGGTATGCTAGTGCCGTTTCCGGCGCACGCATCGTCGCCGCACACGTCGCCCTATCCGGCAAGGCATTCATCAGGCAGGAGCAGAAGCACACCATGACGCCATCGAATCGCGATGTTCATCACGCCGCCGCGCAGGGCTATACCACGACCGCCGACAACTACGTACGCGGTCGTCCCGACTATCCGCCGGCCGTCGCCGGCTGGCTGCGCGAGACGCTGGGCCTTGCAGCGGGCCGCACGGTCATCGATCTCGGCGCGGGCACCGGCAAGTTCACACCGCGTCTGCTGGAAACCGGCGCCACGGTGATCGCCGTCGAGCCGGTCGAGCAGATGCGCGACAAGCTGTCGGCGGCATTGCCGCAGGTCGAAGCGCTGGCCGGTACGGCCGCGGCGATTCCGCTCGACGATGCATCAGTGGACGCGGTGGTGTGCGCGCAGTCGTTCCACTGGTTCGCGACCCGCGAGGCGCTCGCCGAGATTCATCGCGTGTTGAAGCCGGGTGGGCGCTTAGGGCTCGTGTGGAATCTGCGCGATGCGCGGGTGGGCTGGGTGGCGCAGCTCGATCGCATCGTCAACCGCGCCGAAGGCGACACACCGCGCTATTACACGGGTGCGTGGCGCAGCGTGTTTCCGTTTGCGGGTTTCAGCACGCTGCAGGAAGCGCATTTTTCGATCGGTCACACCGGGTCGCCCGAAGATGTGATCGTGGCGCGAGTCCGTTCGACCAGCTTCATTGCGGCGCTTCCGGAAGCAGCACGCGCGCAGATCGATGCTGAAGTGCGCGCGTTGATTGCCGCAGAGCCGGAACTTGCCGGCAAGGACATCGTCACGCTGCCTTATGAAACGGCGGCGTTCTGCACGATCAAAGAAGGCGAGTGACTACGCGCCGTGCCACACGCCACACGCCGCACAATCGCCTTGGTTAGATACCGCGTCTAAAAGCGGTGAACATCAAACGCAGACCAAGCGCGGCGATCGCCGTCGCCGCGATCCGGTCCACCCACGCTTTCGAATTCAGATACAGCTCGCGTGGACGACGGCTCGAGAAGCCCAGCGCGACTATCGTGTACCAGCCCGCCTCGATACAGAACACTGCCGGCGGCAGCACGAAGTAACACCACATCGGCGGATGCTGCGGCAGCAGCGCGGCGAAGATGCTGCCGTAGTAGATCGACGTCTTCGGGTTGCTCAACTGCGTGCTCAGCCCGAGCCACAGCGACTTGCGCAGATTGCCGCGCGCACCCGCCTCCGTGCGGCCGAAGACAAACGGCGCCGACGCACCGCGCCAGATTTTCAGCGCGATATACACGAGATACAGACCGCCCGCGATTTTCAGCCCTGCATACAGCCAGGCGACCGCTTCCAGCAGCGTGTACAGGCCGACCAGCGCCACCCCCGCGAAACACACGCCGCCTAGCCCCATGCCGATCGCGCTTGCCAGCCCGTCGCGACGCGACACACCGATCGCGTTGCGGGCAACGACGATGAAACTCGGACCCGGGCTCATCGCGCCGAGCATCAGCGCGGCAAGGATAGCGGCAATGGCGGTTGAGGCGTTCACGTAAGGTCTCCTGAGAAGAAGGGGCGGTGGGAGGCATATCGTGCCTTGTTGCGTGATTCGCGGCAAGGCAGGCGCATCGATTGCGGTTCGCTTGTTGAGCTCTGTTCAGGGCCGCGCCGCCACCCCACCCGCAAGCAGGCACAGGCCCACCAGATCGCGGAACGTCGCGGCGCTGCGCGCATCGCTATCGGCACTCGCGCCCGCCACACTCTCTCCCGGCCCACCCACACCGACGATCAACGTCGCCGCAGGCGCGCGTTCCTGCACACGGCGCAGCAGGTTCTGCAGATAGAGCGGCGCTTCCGCCGCATCGAGCGTAAGCACGCAGACGATCGTCGCATCGCCGGTGGCATCCGGATCGGTGTGACGCTTGCGGAACTGTTCGTAGGTCGCGGCGGCCGGTGCGAGTCCGAAGCGCGTGAGCAACTGCACGGCGATCGCCACAGCGGCATCGTCGAAGGCGCCGCGGCCCGCGATGCAGAGCACGTTCGCGCCACGCGCCGGTGCGATCAGTGCAGCGAGGTCGTGCTCGCGCTCTCGTGCACCGTCGGCATTGTCGTCTGCCGCTGGTCCAGCCGATTCGACCGCGCCCGCGATTTCGAGCTTCAAGCGTTCGTCCGGCGCCCCACCGATGTCCTCGAGGCTCTCGACGATGTCGAGCAGCGATTCGTTCATCCGCACGAGCTGCTCGGGCGAAAACACGCCACGCAGCGTGTCGGTGCGCGCGAGCCGCAGACCTTCGCGCGCGACGTTGTCGTAGTAGTCGATCAGCGGCAGGTCGCGTAGCAGCCGCATGGCCTGATCGATGGCTTCTTGAGGATCGTCGGCGAGCAACCGCTGATAGAACATCTGCGCAGGGGTGAGCGCCGGCTGGTCGCCAAGCAGCACCGCGATGAACTTGAGACGGTCCGCGTAGCGCCCGAGCGTGACGAGACAGAGCGTGAGCGGTGTCGACAGCACGAGGCCGATCGGCCCCCACAGCCAGCTCCAGAAAATTGCCGCGACGACCACCGCGAGCGGCGACAGCCCCGAGCTATGGCCGTACAGGAGCGGCTCGACGATCTGACCCGCGACGATGTCGACCACGACGAACAGCACGAGAGTCAGAACGCCCATGGTCCATTGCGGCTGGATCGCGGCCGCGAGAACGGTGGCAAGGATCGCCGCGATCCACGTGCCGATATACGGCACGAAGCGCAGCAGCGCGGTCAGCACGCCGAACAGCAATGCACCCGGCACGCCGATGATCGCGAGGCCGGTCGAGATTACCGCGCCGGTGCCGAGATTGACGCCGAGCTGCGCGACGAAGTAGCGGCTCAAGCGTTTGGCCGCGTCGTTGAGCGCGGTCGTCGTGCGGTGCAGGTCGCTCGAACCGAACAGGCGGATCAACCGGTCGCGCAGATCCTCGCGCTGAAACAGGATGAAGATGGTCACCACGATCACGATGAACATCGTCTCGAGCGGCCCGACCACCGGCGAGAACACGCGGCGCGTCAGTTCGAGCGGCGAGGGCATCGGTTCGTGCACTTCGACCGGCATCGGCGCGGCGGCGGTCGGGCGTTGCGCGCGGCCACCGTGTTGCGGACGGGCCTTCGGCATCACGCCTTGCAGCGCAGTGGACGCGCGGCTCAGCAGTGCGTCGGCGCGACCGATGGTCTTCTCCTGCACGGTTTCGATCTTGGCTTCGATGGCGACCTGGTACTGCGGCAGATCGGTCGCGAGTTGCGCGAACTGCGCGGCGATCAGTGTGCTGACGGCGAGCAGCGTGACGAGCGCGATGACCACGGCGACGACGATCGACGGAACCTGGCCGATGCGCAGCCGCCGCAACACACCGACGAGCGGCGCGAGCAGAAAGCTCAGCAGCACCGCGAGCGTGATCGGCACCAGCACCGCGCGGCCGAAGTACAGCCCGCACACGACCACGACGCTGATGATCACCGTCGTCAGGGTCTGGATGCCTGGGGCGCCGGTGGGAAAAACGCGGTTAGGCGGTCTGGGTTGCGACATGGGAACGACCTGAGCAATGGCAATGATTGACGAACGGTATCAAAAAACGGAGTGGTGGCGCAGATTCGGTCATCCAGGCGCGCCGCGCCACCGTCACCTTTATCGCGCAGACCTGCACATCGGTGGTGCTACAGCGTGCCGTCCATAGCGGCCCGGGCGGTTGAGCAAACCTGCGCAATGCACATACGAAACGTTTGCGCCGTAGCCGATGCCTGCCGCCATGCCAGCACGCGCTCGGCCTGATACTTGCTGCAACGTGGAAAACAACCAGTTATCCACTCGGGGCCGCGCCATGTCGAATCCGCAAGAAATCGTCGAACTCACTCATCAGGTCAAGAAGCTGGCCACCGGAAAAATCTCCGACATCAACGACATCAACCGCGAGACCACCTTCCTCGCACTGAACGCGCTGATCGAAGCGGCTCGCGCCGGCGATGCAGGCAAGGGCTTCGCGGTCGTCGCCAATCAGGTCAAGCATGTCTCGGCGCGCATCTCCGACATCACCACGGTGCTGAACAAGGAACTCGCCGGTTCGCTGTCGAAGCTGACCGACCTCGGCGACAGCATGATCGAGCGGCTGCGTTCGCACGAAGGGCAACGCTGTGCCGATCTCGCGCTGAACATGATCGACATCGTCGATCGCAACCTGTACGAGCGCTCGTGCGACGTGCGCTGGTGGGCCACCGATTCGGCCGTGGTCGACTGTCTCGCAACAGGCGGCGGGCAGGAGCGCGAGCATGCGTCGCGCCGGCTGTCGGTGATACTCGACAGCTACACCGTGTACCTGGACCTGTGGATCGTCGATGCATCGGGCACGGTCGTCGCCAACGGCCGGCCGCAGACTTACTCGGTGGCAGGCCGCAATATTGCCGATGCGCGCTGGTTCAAGGAGGCGATGAAAACGCCGTCGGGTGCGGACTTCGTCGCCGGTGACATCGAAGCGTTGCCGCTGCTGAAAAACGCCCATGTCGCCACCTACGCCACCGCGATCCGCGAACACGGTGCCGTCGACGGACAACCGCTCGGCGCGCTGGTGATCTTCTTCGACTGGGCCACGCAGGCATCCGCGGTCGTCAAGGGTGTGCGGCTTACCGACGAGGAGTGGCAGCGCACGCGCTGCATGATCGTCGATTCCGCGTTTCGCATCATCGCGAGTTCGGATCAGGCGGATGGACTCAACGAACAGTTCCGCCTCGTCACCGAGGGCCATCGCACCGGCTTCTATCGCGCGGCCGATGGGCGCACCACGGTCTCTTTCGCGGCGACGCCCGGTTACGAGAGCTATCGCGGGCTCGGCTGGTACGGCGTCGTCGTACAGAGGCCGCCCGCCTGAGCGGCGTTTCATGCGCCATCTGGCGGCGCTCCGACGCTCGTCTGACAGATCCTTTCAGTAAATGCAGCGCGTGCTTCCGCACGCGTCATCCCCTATCCAGACAAACCCCGATAGCAGCGGCGAATTCGCGACTGCTATCGTACGCTGTTCTTGTGGAAGCGCTTCCACAGCCATTTTTTTGTCATCCGTAACCGGTTCCGTGCGGTGACTCCCGTTCAACGATTTCGCGCAGGAGAGCCTGTGATACACGACGCAACCATCGCCCCCACCGATCCGCACGCAGGCAGCGCGGCAACGTCTCAACCCGACGCATTCACCCCGCCCGCCGATTCGTCGCTGTGGCGCAAGGACTTCCTGCTCGGCGCGGCAACGGCTTCGTATCAGATCGAAGGCGCGATTCACGAAGACGGCCGCTTGCCGTCGATCTGGGACACGTTCTCGGCGACACCGGGCAAGGTGGTCGGTGGCCAGACCGGCGAGTTCGCCTGCGATCACTATCATCGGTGGGAGAGCGATCTCGACCTGCTGACACAACTGAACTTCGAGGCGTACCGTCTCTCGACCGCGTGGCCGCGCGTGATGGACGAAGCAGGGCGGCCGAATGCGAAGGGAATCGACTTCTACAAGCGACTGCTCGGCCGGCTGAAGGAGAAGGGACTCAAGACCTTCGTCACGCTGTACCACTGGGATCTGCCGCAGCATCTCGAGGATCGTGGCGGCTGGCTCAATCGCGACACCGCGTACCGTCTCGCCGATTACGCCGACCTGATGAGCCGCGAACTGGCGGGCCAGGTCGATTCATGGGCCACGCTCAACGAGCCGTGGTGCTCCGCGTATCTCGGCTATGCCGAAGGGCGTCATGCGCCGGGCCGCACGAATGGCCGTTATGCGACGCAGGCGATGCATCATCTGTTGCTGGGTCACGGGCTGTCGGTGCAGGCACTGCGTGCAAACGATCCGCGCTCGCAGAAGGGTCTCGTCGCGAACTTCGGGCGAGGCACCGCGAACTCGGAGCACCCCGCCGATCAGCGTGCCGCGCATCTGTTCGAAGTGCAGCACAACGCGTGGGTTCTCGATCCGCTGCTCAAGGGCAGCTACCCCGAAGACCTGTTCGAGCTGTGGCCCGGCACCGAGCCTCTCGTGCTGGAAGGCGATATGGAGACGATCTCCGTGCCGATGGATTTTCTCGGCGCAAACTATTACTTCCGCTCGAACGTCAAGAGCGATGGTGCACACGGTTTCACGGAAGTGCCGCTCGAAGGCGTGGAGCGCACGCAGCTCGGTTGGGAAGTGAATCCGGACGGCTTGCGCGATCTGCTCATCGGCTTCAATCGTACGTATGCCAATCTGCCGCCGGTCTATATTACGGAGAACGGCATGGCGTCGGACGATGCGGTGGTCGGCGGGCGCGTCGACGACTCGCAGCGCATCGCGTTCCTGAAGCGCCACATGGCCGCGGTGGACGAAGCGATCAAGGCGGGCGTCGATATTCGCGGTTACTTCGTGTGGTCGCTGCTGGACAATTTCGAGTGGGCGTACGGTTACGCGCCGCGCTTCGGTGTCGTCCATGTCGACTACGATACGCAGCAACGCACAATCAAACATAGCGGCGAGCTGATCGCGAAGTTTCTTGCCGAGCGCCGTGCGCGCGGCTGAGTCTGTTGGAGCTGGTTGGCATCTCGACTGAACATTCGGGCACGAAGCCTGGAGGAGACGGAATGAACAGCAGAAGAAAATTCGCGGGCGCGGTGACGGCTGTCGTCGCTGCTCTGATGATGCACAGCGTCGTCGCACAGGCCGATGCACCGCTGAAGGCCAACGTGATTCACTGGTGGACCTCGGGTGGAGAGTCGGCGGCGATCCGTCAGTTCGCCGATGCCTACAACAAGGCCGGTGGCCAGTGGGTCGACAACGCGGTGGCCGGCGCCGATCAGGCACGTGCGACGGCGATCAACCGCATCGTCGGTGGCGATGCGCCGACCGCCGCCCAGTTCAACACATCGAAGCAGTTTCACGACCTGATCGACCAGGGTCTGCTGAACAACCTCGATTCGGTTGCAGCAAAGGAAAACTGGAACGCGATTTTCCCGCAATCGATACTCGACAGCATCAAGGCGAACGGCCATTTCTACGCGGCGCCGGTCGACATCCACATGCAGAGCTGGTTCTTCTACTCGAAGGCAGCGGTCCAGAAGGCCGGCATCGCGCGCGAACCGCAAACCTACGACGAGTTTCTCGCCGATCTCGACAAGCTAAAGGCGGCCGGTCTGATTCCGCTCGCGCTCGGCGGTCAGGCATGGCAGGAAAAAATCACGTTCGATGCGGTGTTTGCCGATGTCGGCGGTACCGATCTGTATCTGAAGGTCTATCGCGACCGCGATGTGAACGCGGTGAAGTCGGCGGCGTTCAAGAACGTGCTGACCGCCTTCAAGCGACTGCACGCGTACGTCGATCCGGGCTCACCTGGGCGCAACTGGAACGACGCAACCGCGCTCGTCATCTCGGGCAAGGCCGGCGTGCAGATCATGGGCGACTGGGCGAAGGGCGAGTTCTCGGCGGCGCACCAGGTGGCGGGCAAGGACTTCGGCTGCTTCCCGGGCTTCGGTCCGCATTCGCCGTACATGGTGGCGGGCGACGTGTTCGTGTTCCCGAAGTCCGACAACCCGAACACGATCAAGGCGCAGCAACTGCTCGCCACGGTGATGACGTCGCCGACCGCACAGGTCGCCTTTAGCGCGAAGAAAGGCTCGATCCCGATCCGCCCGGACGTCGACGCAAGCAGCCTCGATATCTGCGCGAAGGAAGGCATCGCGATCATGAAGGACAAGTCGCGTCAGTTGCCGAACCCGGAAATGCTGATTCCACCCGACCTGCAAGGCGCGTTGACGGACGTGATCACGAACTTCTGGAACAAGGACGAATCCGTCGACGACGCGCAGAAGGCATTCGCCAGCGCACTGAAGAGCGGAGGTTGAGCGCGCCATGAGCAGCGTGACGATCCAGCGGGGCCCAAAGCCGCTCGGCCGGCGCCTGCCGTGGGCCGCGTGGGTCGCACTGCTGCCGATGGCGTTGACCGTGCTGTTCGCGTATCTCGGCACGATGCTGTGGACGGCGCGCGTCTCGCTCAGTTTCTCGCGCACGTTTCCGTCGGGCGGTTTCGCGGGCGTGACGCAGTATGTGCGACTGTTCGAGAACGATCGATGGATCGTCTCGCTGCAGAACATCGTCGTGTATGGCGCGTGCTTTATCGTCGCGTGCATGGTGATCGGGTTGTTGCTCGCGATCTTCATCGACCAGCGTGTCGTCGCCGAAGGCGCGCTGCGTACTGTGTTCCTGTATCCGTACGCGATGTCGTTCGTCGCGACCGGGCTCGTCTGGCAATGGATCCTCAATCCCGAACTGGGCGTGCAGCAGGTGCTGCACCGGCTCGGCTTTGTGCACGCGAGCTTCGACTGGATCGTCGATCAGGACTTCGTGATCTATACGCTCGTCATCGCGACCGTATGGCAAGCGTCCGGTCTCGTGATGGCGCTGCTGCTCGCAGGGCTGCGCGGCATTGACGACGAGTTGTGGAAGGCCGCGCGCATCGACGGTATTCCGCGCTGGCGCGTCTATGCGAGCATCGTCATACCGATGCTCGGACCGTCGATGTCCACCGCCTTCGTGCTGCTGTTCGTGATGGTCGTCAAGCTGTACGACGCGGTCGTCGCGATGACGCAAGGCGGTCCCGGAACCGCGAGCGAAGTCCCCGCGAAATTCATCATGGACTATCTGTTCGGCCGCGCGAACATCGGGCTCGCGTCGGCGGCATCGATCGTGTTGCTCGCTACCGTGCTCGCGATACTCGCGCCGATCTTCTATGCGCGCAGCCGTGTCGCGCTGCGCAGGGACGTCTGATGAGCACCACGCTTTCCACTCGCAGCGTGCCGCGTACCGCGGCGCGGCGCCGTTCGCGTTTCACGCCGGCACGCGTCGGCGTGTACGCGTTTCTGCTTACCGCAGCGCTGTTCTTCCTGTTGCCGCTGTACGTGATGCTCGTGACGTCGGTAAAGCCGATGGAAGAAATCCGGCTCGGCAATCTGCTCGCGCTGCCGGCGCATTTCACGCTGCAGCCGTGGAGCGTCGCGTGGCAATCGGCCTGCACGGGGCTCGACTGCAACGGGATTCGCGTCGGCTTCTGGAACTCGGTGCGCATCGTCGTGCCGAGCACCATCGTGTCAATCTTCATCGGCGCGGTGAACGGTTATGCGCTGTCCTTCTGGCGACTGCGCGGCGCCGGTGTGCTGTTCGCGGTGCTGATGATGGGCGCGTTCATTCCCGTGCAGGTGATGATCTATCCGCTCGTGCGGGTTCTGGCGAGTGTGCATCTGTTCAGCTCGCTGCCGGGCATCATCGTGATCCATACGATCTTCGGCATGCCGGTGATGACGCTGCTGTTCCGCAACTACTACGCAGCGATTCCGCTTGAGCTGTTCAAGGCCGCGCGCATCGACGGTGGCGGTTTCTGGCGCATCTTCATCCAGCTCATGCTGCCGATGTCGACGCCGATCATCGTCGTCGCGCTGATCATGCAGGTGACGGGTATCTGGAACGACTTCATCCTCGGCCTCGTGTTTGCCGGTACGAAGAACCTGCCGATGACCGTGCAACTGAACAACATCATCAACACGACGACCGGCGAGCGCCTCTACAACGTCAACATGGCTGCGACGATACTGACGTCGATGGTGCCGCTCGCGATCTACTTTATTTCAGGCCGCTGGTTTGTCCGCGGCATTGCTTCAGGCGCAGTCAAGGGATAGGGCATGGCCAACGTAGCGAATGTGTCGATCCGCAACCTGAAAATCCAGCTCGGCGCGAACGCCGTGATCGATGCGCTCGATCTCGACGTGCGGGCCGGTGAGTTCGTCGTGCTGCTCGGGCCGTCGGGCTGCGGGAAGTCGACGTTGCTGCACAGTATTGCCGGGTTGATCGATGTGGCGGGCGGCAGCATCGAGATCGGCGGCGAGGATATGACGTGGGCCGATCCGAAGGACCGGCGCATCGCGCTCGTGTTCCAGTCGTACGCGCTTTATCCGACGATGAGCGTCGAGCGCAATCTCTCGTTTGCGTTGCGGATCAACGGTACGCCGAAGGCGGAGATCGCGCGACGCGTTAATCGTGCGTCCGAGATGCTGCAACTGGGACCGCTGCTGCGTCGCAAGCCTGCTCAGTTGTCGGGCGGCCAGCGGCAGCGCGTGGCGATTGGCCGCGCGATCGTGCGCGAAGCCGATGTGTTCCTGTTCGACGAACCGCTGTCGAATCTCGATGCGAAACTGCGTACCGAGTTGCGGCGCGAGCTGAAGCAGCTGCACCAACGGCTCGGTGCGACGATGATTTACGTCACGCACGACCAGGTGGAAGCGATGACGCTCGCCACGCGGATGGCCGTGATGCGCGGCGGCGTGATCCAGCAGATCGGCACGCCCGCTGAAGTCTATGCGCGGCCCGATAACCTGTTTGTCGCGACCTTTCTGGGCTCGCCGGCGATGAACCTGCTGAACGGCCGGTTGCAGCGGAATGGCGACAGCGTGTGCTTTCGTACGGCGCAGCTCGATCTCGACGTATCTGCGTATCGCTTCGAGCGTCCGCCTGCGGAAGATCTGCCTTGCGTGCTCGGTGTGCGTGCGGAAGACGTGCGGATCAACGCTGCGAACGGGCACGACACCAACGACACACAACGCGGCGCCGTGACCCTGGTCGAACCGATGGGCAACCATCGGGTTATCTGGCTCGACTATCATGGCGTACAGATCGCGTCGATCGATCAGGACAAGACACCCGTCGCTTCCGGCGACGCGTTCGGATTCTCGTTCGACGGCGCGCATATTTCGCTGTTCGACGAAGCCAGTGGCGCGCGCCTGTAGCGTAATCACTGCGCATCGATAGACGGCGCTTTCCGTTGCGTTCAGATCCGATGGAGTGTGCGTGGCAACCTTGAAAGACGTGGCAGAGCGCGCGGGCGTCGGCCTCTCGACCGCATCGCGCGCGCTTTCCGGCAAAGGACCGGTATCGGCCGATGCCGTTGCGCGCGTGCAGGCCGCAATCGCGGAGCTGAACTTCCGGCCTTCGTCGATCGGTCGCGCGATGGCGACGCGCTCGCTCGGCGTGATCGGCATCTTCGTGCCGACTTTTTTCGGGCCGTACTACGGCACGATCTTAAAGCAGACCGATACCGAACTACGCAACGTGCATCGTCACGTGGTGGTCGCGACCGGGTGCGGCGAGGTGTCGGCCCGCGAGCAGGCAATCGAGGCGGTGCGTTTTCTGATTGCGCGCGACTGCGACGGCGTCGTCGTCATCAGCCACGATCTGCATGACGAAGATCTGATCATGCTGCACGCGTTGCATCCGCGGATGGCGTTCCTCAACCGTGGCTTCGCACAGTTGCCCGATGCGTCGTTTTGCCCGGACCACCGGCGCGGCGGCGAACTGGCGGCGCGCACGCTGCTCGATTACGGGCATCGCGAGATTGCGGTGATCGCGGGGCCGTCGAGCGCATCGGACAACCTGATCCGGCTCGACGGCTTTTTTGCGGAACTGGCGCGCGCGGGTATCGGGCGCGAGGATGTCGTACTGATCGAATCGGACTTCTCGGCTGAAGGCGGTTATGCGGCCGCACAGACGCTGCTCGACACCGGGCGGTCGTTTACCGGGTTGTTCTGCGCGAACGACTCGATGGCGGTGAGCGCGCTGGCCCGTCTGCAGCAGGCGGGGCTGTCGATACCCGGTGACGTTTCGGTGATCGGTTACGACGATGATTATTCGGCGCCGTACTCGTCGCCGGCGCTGACTTCGGTGCACATGCCCACGGCGGAGCTCACGCAGAACGCGGTGCGCTGGCTGCTGAATCAATGCTACGGAACCACCAACGAGATCCTGCGCGAATTTCCGATTACGGTGACGATGCGCGCCTCGGTTGGGGCGGTGTCGGCACAGTCGAAGAAGGGGCGCGGGAAGAAACGGTGACGTGCTGCCGGCTGTGTCAACGACGATCCCGACGCTGATACAGCATTTCAAAATATGCAAAGCATAAATATTAAAGCGATATAAACATATCGGAATTGGATAATTCTCAACGGCGCGATGGCTCGCTACTCTGTGCGATGACATTGCCCCGCGAGGATTTATGGCCGCTTCCGCTCCAGCTTTTACGCCCGCTTCCGACCACGACTTTCTGTTGACCCGCCGACGCGCGCTACGCCTGCTCGGCGCGGCACCAGCAGCGGTTGCTCTCGGTGCATTCTCCAGCGCCGACGCACGCGCGGCAACCACCGATCTTTCCTCCGTCACGCTCATACTCGGCGATCAGGCCGGCGGCACACGTGCGCTCGCCGAAGCGGCAAAAGTACTGGACGGCACGCCTTACGCATTTCGCTGGGCCAACTTCCAGGGCGCGGCGCCGTTGTTCGAAGCGCAGCGCTCGGGTGCTGTCGATCTCGCGCCGGCCGGTGATCTGCCGGTGCTTGCAGCGGCAGTCGGCGATCCGACGCTGAAGATCGTCGCGGCACGCGTCGGTTCGGGCTCGCAGCTCGGCATCCTCGTGCCGGAAAATTCGAAGCTGCGCAGCGTTGCCGATCTGAAGGGGCGCACGGTGTTCGTGTCGTCGGCACGCGGCAGCATTTCGCAGTATCAGTTGTACGGCGCGCTTGCCGAAGCGGGGCTGTCGCGCAACGACGTGTCTGTGCGCTTCGTGCTGCCCGTCGATGCCTTCGCCGCGTTTGCATCTGGTGCGATCGACGTGTGGGCTACCTTCGATCCGTACTACGGCATCGCCGTGCAGCGCGGCGCGCGCATCCTGCGCGACGGCATCGGCATCAATAGCGGGCTTGGCTTTATCACGGCGTCCGGTAGCGCGGCCGCGGACCCGCACAAACGCGCCGCCATCACGGATGTTCTGCTGCGTTTTCAGCGTGCCGGCGACTGGGCGCTTGCGAACCCCGATGCGTATGCGCAGATCTACGCGTCGCTCACCCGCGCACCGCTGGCGGCCGCGAAGCAGATCACTGCGCGCGCATCGCTGAAGCAGCACTTCGTCAAAGACGCCGACATCGCGTCGCTGCAAAAGGTCGCCGACAGCGCATATCGCGACGCAATCCTGCCGCGCCGCATCGACGTGCGATCGATCTCCGATACTCAACTCGCCGCGGCGTAAAGCCGCTCCGACCGTCATGTCCACTCAATCCGAGTTTCTCGATTCTCCGGTTGCATCGCGCCGCTCGATCGTCTTGCCGCGCGAAACGACACGTCGTGTGCGGATCGCTGCGCTGGCCGCGTTTGCGTGGGCCGGTAGCGCTGCGCTCACGCGATGGTGGCCGAATCTCGACGACTGGCCGTATACGCAGGAACTGCTTGTTCTGAAGCTTGTGCTGGCGGTGCTTGCTGCATCGATTGGCATTGCGGGCTGGCGCGCGGCGGTGACAGCGGCAGAACGCGCTGTCGAAGTGGACAGCAAACACGATGCACAACGCAAACGCACGTACGTCGAAACCTGGCTCGTCGCGGCACCCTGGTTGCTCGCGCTTGCGCTCGGCATCGGTGCGTGGGAAGTGGCGACCGCGAAGCTCGAATGGTTGCCGCGCCCGTTCTTCGCACCGCCGCAAGCGTTGATCGCAGTGTTCTTCGACGACTTTCCGCGCCTTGCATCGAGTGTCGCGCATTCGCTCGGGCTGCTCGCGTATGGCTATGCGATCGGCGCGGCGACCGGGTTCGTGACCGGCGTGAGCATCGGCTGGTCGCGCGCAGTTGGCTACTGGCTGCATCCGGTGCTGCGGCTGATCGGGCCGTTGCCCGCCACCGCCTGGTTGCCACTCGCCTTCTTTTTCTTTCCATCGAGCTTTAGCGCAAGCGTGTTCCTGATCGCGCTGGCCACTGCGTTTCCGGTTGCCGTGCTGACGTGGTCGGGTGTGGCCGGCGTCAACCCGGCGTATTACGACGTTGCGCGCACGCTCGGTGCACGCCCAGGTTTTCTGATCCTGAAGGTGGCGATTCCGGCGGCGTTGCCGTCGGTGTTCGTCGGGTTGTTCATGGGACTGGGTGCATCGTTTTCGGTGCTGATCGTCGCTGAAATGATGGGCGTGAAAGCGGGGCTCGGCTGGTATCTGCAATGGGCACAAGGTTGGGCCGCTTACTCGAACATGTACGCCGCGCTGCTGGTGATGGCGCTGATGTGCTCGGGTCTGATCACACTGCTGTTCCGGTTGCGCGACCGCTTGCTCGCGTGGCAAAAGGGTTTGCTCAAATGGTGACTTCCTCTTCGGCTTCCGCTTCCGTTGTGGCCAACGAAGCTGTTGCGACACGACGCGCCGGCGCGCGCATCGACGTGCGCCACGTCAGCCACCGGTTTGCGTTGCGCGGTGCGGCGCTAGACGTGCTCGACGACATCGACCTGTCCGTCGAACCGGGTGAATTCGTTGCGCTACTCGGCGCGAGCGGCTGCGGCAAATCGACCTTGCTGCGACTGGTCGCAGGGCTCGACAAGCCGACGCGCGGCAGCTTGTTCGCCGACGGCGCGCCCATCGACGGGCCCGATCCTTCGCGTGTCGTGGTGTTTCAGGACCCGACGTTGTACCCGTGGCGCACGGTGCGCGGCAACGTCGGTATCGGCCCGGAGGCGCAACGGCGCGCGCGGCGTGGCGGCAAGCGCAGTGATAACAATGATTCACGCAACGTCGACGAACGGATCGACGCCGCGCTTGAACTGGTTGGCTTGTCTGAGTTTGCCGACGCGTTTCCGCATCAGTTGTCGGGTGGCATGGCGCAGCGTGCGGCGCTCGCCCGTGCGCTCGTCAACGACCCGGCGCTACTGGTACTCGACGAGCCATTCGGCAAGCTCGATTCGTTGACGCGCATCCGCATGCAGGGAGAACTCGTGCGCTTGTGGCAGGCCGCGCGCTTCTCGGTGCTGTTCGTCACGCACGACGTCGAAGAAGCGCTCGTCGTGGCCAACCGCGTGATCGTGCTCAGCGAGCGACCGGCACGCATCCTCACCGAAGTGCGCAACGACGCGCCGTATCCGCGGCATCGCGACGATCCGAAGCTGGTGGCGTTGCGCCGGCAGGTGCTGGCGCAGCTTGGGCTGGATGCATGAGCGGCCCAAGCGTCGACAACATAGAACGCTAGACAAAGGGGAATGCAGCACCATGAATACTTTCGACGATACGACACCGATCAACTCCGAGCGCCGCGCCTGGTTGCGTAAAACTGCGTGGGCCGCGGGCGCAACCGCACTGGGCGGTGTGTCGCTGGGTCTGTCGGGACCACTCGCGTACGCGGACAACACGGCCGACAACACACTCAAGCCGCTCAAGCTGTCATGGAACGCCGGCGCGATCTGTACCGCCCCGGTACCGGTCGCGGTGAAGCAGGGTTTCTTCAAACGCCACGGCTTGCAGGTCGAGCTGATCAACTTCGCCGGTTCCACCGATCAGCTGCTCGAAGCGATCGCCACCGGCAAATCGGATGCGGGCGTCGGCATGGCGCTGCGCTGGATCAAGCCGCTCGAACAGGGTTTCGACGTCAAGCTGACCGCGGGCATTCATGGCGGCTGCATGCGGTTGCTCGCTACGCGCACGTCGGGCATCGTCGATCTGGCCGGGCTTAAGGGACGCACGGTCGGCGTCAGCGACATGGCGAGTCCCGCAAAGAATTTCTTTGCGATCACGCTGAAGAAGATCGGCATCGATCCCGACAACGACGTGCAATGGCGCCAGTATCCGGCCAATCTGTTGGGCGTTGCGTTGAAGAAGGGCGAGGTGCACGCGATCGCCGATGGCGATCCGACCATCTGGACGCTGCGCGAATCCGATCACTTGTACGAGGTGTCGAACAACCTGTGCGGCGAATATCAGAACCGCGTGTGCTGCGTGCTCGGTGTGCGTGGCACGCTGGTGCGCAAGGACCGCGCGACCGCGCAGGCGCTGACTCAAGCGTTACTTGAGGCGACTGAGTGGACAGCAAACAACCCGGCGGATGCGGCGGCGATATTCTCCGCGTATGCGCCGTCGGCGGACGTCGGGCAGCTCACGGCGATGCTGAAGAGTCATACCGACAAACATCATCCGGTCGGCGATGCGTTCAGGAAAGAGATCGCGCTCTATGCGGACGATCTGAAGACGGTCGGCGTGCTGAACAGCGGGACGGATTCAAACCGGTTTTCGGCACGGGTGTTTTCGGACGTGCTCGCTTAGCAGCAGTATCGGCTATGCAGCAGCAGTTCGCGGCAGCAACAGCGTCACCGCAAACCCCGTGTCCGCCCGCCGCATTGCCACCGACCCATGATGTTTCATCGCCGCGACGTTGACGAAGGCGAGGCCGAGCCCATAACCGTCGACGTTGCTCGCCACATGCGAAGGCAATCTGCCGAAGCGCTGCAACGCTTTCTCGTGTGCGCTTTCCGGAATGCCGGGTCCTTCGTCTTCGACGCTGATCGACCAGGTACCCTCAGATCCAGCAAGCGTGCAACGTACCTCCGATCCGGCCGGCCCGTACTTGAGCGCATTGTCGATGAGATTCGATACGGCGCGCGTCAACATCAACCGGTCGCCGACAAAAGGATGCGCCTGCGCAGGTATGTTCACAGAGATCCGCGAGTGCCTCGCCTGCGCCTTCTCCCACAACTGATCGGCGGCTACTTCAACGAGATCGCCGAGATCGAATTCTTCGACGTGCAACCATTCGGACTGCGCTCTCGCCAGATGAGCGAAGCCATCCGCGAGCGCCAGCGCCGTGCTGGCATGCGATGCGATGCGTTCGAGCAGCGCCTGCTGCGGTTCCGGTTTGCCGCGATGCGTTTCGATCAATGCGAGGATCGAAGCAAGCGGCGAGCGCGTGTCGTGCGATAGAAAGTCGAGCGCTTCATTGCGTTGAAGCGCCGCGATATACGAATTCGAGTGGTAGCGGATCCGCGCGATCAGTTCGATCGCATCGGGAAGCTTGACGAGATAGTCGCTTGCGCCGGCAACGAAGGCCGCGCTTTTGATGATCGGTTGTTCGCGCGACGACAGCACGATGACCGGAATGTGCGCCGTAGCGGGATCGGCGCGATAGCTGCGCACGACATCGAGCCCTTCGACGCCAGGCATGACCAAATCCTGCAGGATCACCGTAGGCTTGAGTTCGCGCGCGACCGAGACGGCTTCGCGGCCGTCGTAGCAGAGATGAAGCTCGATATCGCTTTCGTTTGCCAGTGCTCGCGCGACCATCTCGCCGACGATCGGTTGATCGTCGACAAGCAGCACCGACGCGGATGACGACATCAAGGTTGCGGATGGATCCATCGGCTATATACGAAAACAGTGAACGGGGCGATGTAATTTCTGTAAGCACAAACCGTTCGCTATGTTAGCGCTATTGCCAATAGCGTGTCTTTTTACGACCCTGCCGCAGATTACTCCGGCTTACGCCGTTGCCACTTCACGCGATGAGACCTGCGCATCGGCTTGCGCCACGGCCGCACGCACGAGCGGCAGTAGATCGCGCCCATATGCAAGCGCATCTTCGAGCGGATCGAAACCGCGAATCAAAAACGTCGACACACCGAGCTTGCGATATTCGAGCAGCGCATCCGTGACTTGCTGCGGCGTGCCGACAAGCGCTGTCGAATTGCCCGCGGCACGCGTCAGTGCGGCGATGCCGGTCCATAGACGCGTATCGACGATCGTACCTTTCGCGGCCTCGGCGAGTAGCCGCTGCGAGCCGATGTTCTGCGGATCTTTCGGCCGCCGCGTGAAATTCGGCGAGCGTGTGACGACTTCCTTCGCGCGTTCGAGAATCGAATCTGCACGCGCCCATGCGTCCTCTTCGTTGGCCGCGATGATCGGACGCAGCGACAGGCTGAAGCGTATATGTTTGTCGCGCCCATAAACGGCGGCCGCCGCGCGCACGCGCGCGATCGTCTCGGCCACCTGCGCAAGCGATTCGCCCCACAACGCATACACGTCGGCGTGCTTGCCCGCGATCGCTATCGCTGCATCGGACGAACCGCCGAAGTACACCGGCAGATGCGGTTGTTGTAGAGGCCGTACCTGCGACCGATGACCGACTACATGGTAGTACGTGCCGGTGTGATCGAACGGTGTGTCGCTGGTCCATGCGCGCTTGACGACGTCGAGATACTCGTCGGTGCACTGATAGCGTTCGTCGTGCGTCAGAAAATCGCCGTCGCGTTGCTGCTCGACGTCGTCGCCGCCCGAGATGATGTGCACGGCCGCGCGGCCCGCGCTGAAGTGATCGAGCGTCGCGAGCTGGCGCGCGGCGAGCGTCGGTGCAACGAAACCGGGCCGATGCGCGAGCAGGATGCCGAGACGCTTCGTTTGCTGTGCGACAAACGATGCGATCTGAAAGCCGTCCGGCGATGCGCTCGAATGCGCGATCAGCACGCGATCGAAGCCACCGTATTCATGCGCCTGCGCAACGGCCGCGATATACGGCGGATTCACTGCCGGCCCGTGCGGCAAACGGATCTCGCTCGACTCCTGGTGGCTCACGTAGCCTATGAATTCGACGCTCATCGTCTCGACTCCTGTTTCGAATGCGCCGGATTCCGGCAGCGTGTTAGCGTGCCGCGAAACCCGCGCGGCCCAGATTGCCGAGCACGGTGTCGTTCTGCGGTGTGTGAATGCGTGCGCACAGCACGTCGCGATAGTGGCGCTCGAGCGGGTTGTTGCGACTGAGGCCAGGATTGCTGCTGGCTTCCAGCGCGAGTTCGACGGCCTCGATCGCCTGGCGGCTGACCAGATACTTGATAACCGGTGCATCCGCAGAGGCGATGTCGCCGCGCGCGCCCGCATCGAGCAGCACGCGGTTGTTGAAGAGCAACGCATCGATGCGTCCGAGCGTCTGCTGGAAACTGTCGAGGCTCGACAACGGTGCGGCGAGTCCGGACGGCACGCGTGTAGCGGCCCATTGTGCGAACCAGTCACGCCCGGCGCGTGCTGCGCCATCGTAGACAGCAGGCAGCAACACGTTCATCCACACCGCGGTGAGCGGATCGAGACTGCCGATGCCGGGTCCCGGTAACTGTAGATCGACGGCTTGATCGAATGGGACGCGTACGTTTTCAAAGATCACTTCGTGGCTGCCTGTGGCGCGCATGCCGAGGTGATTCCACGGTTCGCCGAAACGGATGCCCGGTGAATCGCGATGTACAAGCCACGTGCCGACGCGCGGTGTGGCTTCGTCAGTGCGCCCCCACACGGCAAACCAGGTGAGGCCGGGACTGCCGGTCGAATAAATCTTGCGGCCGTTGAATACCCAGTGATCCTCATTCAGCGCGCCAACAGTAGCAGGCAGACCGCCACGCGATGGCGAGCCCAGTTCCGGCTCGACGCGCAACGAGTTGATCAGTGAGCCGTGTTCGACGGCGTCGCGCGCCACGCGCTCTTTCAGCGTTACGGGCCAGTTCGGATTGGCTTGCAGACGCAGGTGATACAGGTACTGCATGACGAGTATCAACGCGGTAGACGGCTCGCCGCGTGCCACCGCACGGATCACCTTGAGCGTCTGCGCGAGCGTCGCCCCACGACCGCCGAGCGCACTCGGCACCGTCAACGCAAGAAGACCGGCGCCATGCAGACGCGCGAGATTGTCGTGCGGAAACAGGGCGCCGCGGTCGAGTTCTGCGGCGCCAGCGGCGAACGTGTCGCTGAGCGTGGAGAGCCATGCATCGGCGGCTGCGCTGTCGAGGTCCGCGAGTGCGGCGTGCGCGTCGGCGTCGGGTCGCACATCGGATAGCGCGGTATCGGGGTGGCGGATGGTCATCGGTGGTTCCAGGGGCGTGCGACCGGAAGCGTCAGCACGCATCAGGGCGCATTAGTGCTTGCTAGTGATCACTAAAACCGAACTGCCGGTCGAAGCTCGGCGTCACGTTCAACGGCGCCTTGATGACGTCAGCGCGGTGGTACAGGTCGGCAGTTTTTTGCTGTTCGGCGATCAGGCTGTCGTCGATGGCAACCGGATGCAACTGTGCGCGTTGATAGACGGTCTTCAGCACGTCGGTGGGCAGGCCCGTGACCTGCGACTGCATCGCCGCAACCTCATCGGGATGCGCGAGCGCCCAGCGCTGTCCGATCGCGACGCGGTGCAGGAAGTCTTCGATCTGCGCGTGCTTGGCCTTGATCGATTCGTCAGTCGCTGCCTGGAAGCTCAAGCCCGACGACACGCCCACGCCGTTCGCAATGCTGCGGTCGTGGTCGCGCAGTTCGGCGAGGGCCACGTACGGGTCCCACGTCGACCATGCATCGACGTTACCGGTGGCGAGCGCGGCCTTCGCGTCTGCGGGCTGCATGAAGCGCAGCGAGACATCGGAGAGCTTGATGCCCGCGCGTTCGAGCGTCGCGATGGCGAGGTAGTGGCCGATCGAGCCGCGCGTCGTGGCGATGCGCTTGCCCTTTAGATCGGTGGCGCTTTTGATGGGTGAATTCTCGGGCACGACGATTGCTAAATCGACCGGCTGCGAACGCGTCGCGGCCACCGCACGCACGCGCGCGCCTGCGGCATACGCGAAGATCAGCGGCGCGTCGCCAAGACCGCCGACGTCGATCGCGCCCGCGTTCAGTGCTTCGCCAAGCGGCTGCGCAGCGGGGAAGTTGTACCACTCGATCTTGTACGGCACGTCCTTCAACTGGCCGGACGCTTCGAGCACACCGCGAGTCTGCAGTTGCTGATCGCCGACTTTGAGCACGGTTTCGGTAGCGGCATGGCTTGCCACGGGAAGCACGGAAGGCAGCACGGCGAGCAACAGGGAGGCGAGCAGAACGCGCATAGAGAACCGGTGAAGAGACAGGAGCGGACAAACAGGCAGTCCACGATACGTACGCGCCCGTTATAAGGCAAACGCATTGTTCTGCTTTCTAAATATGCAAAGACGAAATGCCGCGGATGCGTGCGCTTCTCTGGACGAACGCGCCGCGCGTACGGTACGCTCATCCGCATTGCCGCGATCCGGCCGGCTTTTTTCAACAGAGAATCGATTCAATGAAGCTCGATGACATCGAGGCGTTTGTCGCCGTCGTGCGTTGCCAGTCGCTCAACCAGGCAGCCAGTTCGCTTGAATTGACACAGCCTGCCGTGACGCGGCGTTTGCAGAACTTCGAGGAAGCGCTCGGCGTCGAGCTGCTCGATCGCAATACCAAGCCGTTGAAGCCGACGCCGATGGGGCTCGTCGTCTACGAACAGTGTCGCGCGATCGTGCGCGAGATGGACGTGCTGCGCGAACTCGTCGCAGTCGATGCACCGCTTGCCGGTGTATTGCGGCTCGGCGTTGCGCAGACGGTTGCCGACGTCGCGTTGCTTGACGCATTGCGTGAACTGAAGCTCGCGCATCCGGAATTGCAGGCGCGCATATCCACAGGGTGGGGCGCGCAGTTGCTGCAAAAACTCGATGAAGGCACGCTCGATGCGGCCGTGATGTTACTGCCGGCAAACCGGAGTTTCCCGGACACGTTGCAGGCCGACGCGCTCGGTGCGTTGAAGCTTGCCGTGGTGGCGAAGAAGGGCAGCTTGAAGCGGCGCGTGTATTCGCTGGCGGAATGTCACGCCTTCGGGTGGGTGTTGAACCCGGACGGTTGCGGGTTTCGCGCGGGGCTGCAGCATGCGCTCGCGAGTCAGGGGTTGACGGTGAAATTGAACCTCGAAACGTTCGGCACCGAGTTGCAACTGGGGCTGGTGGCCGAAGGTGTGGGGCTCGGTCTCGTGCCGCTGCCGTTGCTGCACGCAAGCCCGCACGCGGCGCAACTCGACGTGATCCAGCTGAGCGACTTCAAGCCGGAAATTGCCGTGTGGATGGTGCGCTCGCGTGCGCTCGGCAAACTGCAGGCGGCGCTTGCGGTGCTGTCGGCGAGTATCGAGCAGCGCTTCAAGGCGGCGCGGGTAGCGCGCGCCGCCTGAGTGTGTCTGCGCGGCCCGCAATCAAGGCCCGCTGTCAGATCACGAAGAACCCATGCGTGCCGTCGCGTTCGAGTTGCGCGACGAGACCGTACTCCCACTCCAGATAGGCATTCATCGCTTCGTGCGCGCTGTCGGTGCCTTCATACGGCCGCCGATAGCGATCGATGCGCGGCGACGCGAGCCGCGCGTCACCTGCCTCGAGCGGCAGGCCGGCCTGAATCCACGCTGCCGTACCGCCTGCCAGCAGATGCACCGGCTTGCCCGTGAGTGCGGCGATCTCCGGCGCCGCGAACGGCGCGAGTGCGCTGGTCGCACAGGTCACCACATAGCGTTTCGCATCGGGCAGCGCGCGCAGGTCCGCAGCGTCGCCGGCGAGTCGTGAACGTAGCATCCACCATGCGCCTGGAATATGCGCTTTCACATGGTTCGCGCTCGACGTGAAGTCGAGTACGACGGTGCCGCTCGATGGATCAGCGAGCCACGTCGCCAGCACTTCAGGCGTGACGGTCTGCGTCGCGACTGGTTGCGGCTTAGGGCCTCGCCAGGGGCCATGTTCGGTCAACGCTTCACGGCTCGCCTCGTCGACGACGTACACATCGATGTTCATCTGCGCGAGCCACGACGCCGTCATGTTCGCGCGCACGCCATCGTCGTCGAACAGCACGACGCGTGCGCCGCGTACCGGCGCGAACATCTCCGTTTCCTGCACGAGCTGGCCACCCGGTGCGCCCTGAAAACCGGGTGCGTATGCGGTTTCATATTCGGTGGGCGTGCGGACGTCGAAGCGGTACGTGGTGCGCGACGTGTCAGTGCTCCATGCCGCCGCTTCGGCGAGTGTCGTCCGGCTTACGCCTGCGCGATCGGCGAGTGCGCGTGAGGCGCGCCGGGACTGCGCGAGATCGTCGGTGGCATGGCCGGCTTGTGGTTCGAACTGGCGCGCGCTGCCATGTTCGAGCGTCTGGCCCGCGAGCGTCCAGCCGATCGTGCCGTTACGCAGCGCCGCAACCGGATTCGGCAACCCGGCATTCACCAGCGACTGCGTACCGATGATGCTGCGCGTACGCCCCGCGCAATTGACGATCACGCGCGTTGCCGGGTTCGGCGCCAGCGCGCGGGCACGCAGCACGAGTTCGGCACCCGGCACGCTGATACTGCCGGGGATGTTCATCGTTTGATATTCGTCGTAGCGCCGCGCATCGAGCACGACGACGTCTTCGCCGCTTTTCAGCAGCGCGTCGACCGCCTGTGCGGATAGCGACGGCGTATGCCGCTGCGCTTCGACGAATTCGCCGAACGCCTTGCTCGGCACATTGACGTCGCGAAACGTTTCACCGCCCGCGCGAATCCAGCCGTCGAGACCTCCGTCGAGCAACGCGACGTCGGTATAGCCGAGTTCGCTCAGACGCTGTGCGGCGCGTTCTGCATGGCCTTCGCCCGCGTCGAGCAGCACGATCGGTACGGTCCTGCGCGGCAGACGCGTCCACGCTTCGAGTTCGAGCTTCGACAGCGACAGGTTGGCAGCGAACAACGGATGACTCTGCGCATGCGGATCTTCTTCACGCACGTCGAGCAGGGCGATCTCGCGTCGGGCGAGCAGGGCTTCGCGCACGTCATGAACGGTGCGCAGCGGAAATGAACTCATGTGGCGAGGGCTTCCTTGCTGAGATTCCAGAGATTGGGCAGGGTGTCGTTCGAATAGCCGGAGACGAAGGGCTTCGGCGGCGCTCCGCCGGGCGGATACACCGAACGTCGCACGGCGCCGATATTCGCGCCGTACACGTGAATGCTGATCGACACGCGGTCGTCGTAGGCGTTGCTGACGCGGTGGATGTCGCCGAGATCGGGCGAGACTGCGTCGACGGTACCGCGTTCGAGCAGTACGTCGTCGCCGGTGGTGTGCAATACACCATGCGCGTCGCGTCGATACGACGTTGCGCGCTCGGCGCCGCGCAACACGCCGATCAAGCCCCACACCGTGTGATCGTGAACCGGTGTGTGCTGGCCCGGCCCCCAGACAAAACTGACCACCGAAAAGCGCTGCCGCGCATCGGCGTAGAGCAGGAACTGCTGATAGCGATCCGGCGATGGTTGTGCGTACGCATCGGGCAGCCAGTCGTCGACGGCGACGAGCTGGCGCAGCGCGGCCGAACCTCGTTCGATCAGCTCGGCTTCGGCGCGTGCTGTGTCGACGATTGCCGCGATTTCACCGACGAAGTGCCGCAGTTTGCCGATCGTCATCAGTCGAGCAGGTCCGGTTCGGCCTCGACGAGTCCTTCGTACAGGCTCTCGAATGAAAAGTACGCGCCGCCTGGACGGCCGACGCGTTCATGCGTAAGTGCGGCGACGTCGTGCGGGATGAGCTGCGGTTTGCCGGCCGCTTCGGCAAGAAGCTGCGTATGGCACGCGTTGTCGAGCGCGATGTACCACCAGGCCGCGGCACCGACGCTCGGGCCCGCGGTGAGGATGCCGTGGTTCTTCAGGATCACGGCTTTATTCGAGCCCAGCGCTTCGGCGATGCGAGCGCCTTCGCTGGTGTCGAGCACGACGCCCTGGAAGTCGTCGAACAGCGCATGGTCTTCGTAGAACGAGCACGAGTCCTGCGTGAGCGGATCGATCGTGCGGCCGAGCGTCGACCATGCTTTGCCGTACAGCGAATGCGTGTGCGCGGCGGCGACGATGTCGGGGCGCGCTTCGTGAATTGCCGAGTGGATCGCGAAAGCCGCCTGATTGAGCGGCCCTTCGCCGACCACGATCTCACCGTGACTGTTCACGAGCAACAGATCGGATACGCGGATTCGCGCGAAGTGCCGGCCGAGCGGATTGACCCAGAAGTGATCGGGCCATTCCGGATCGCGCGCGGTGATATGACCGGCGAGCCCCTGATCGAAACCGTAACGCGCGAACAACCGGAACGCGCCGGCGAGTCGCTCCTGGCGGTGGCGGCGTTCTGCGGCGAGTGTCGGTGCGGTGGGCACTTCGTCGAACCAGAATTTGCGGATGGGTGTGTCGCGCAGTGCGACTGCCGGAGCGAAAGCGGGCGCAGCGGAAAGCGTGGTGCTCATCGTGGGATGTCCTTGAGTTCAGGCGGCGTGGCGCACGCGCGACGTGAGTTCGCGGGTCGCGGGAATCAGCTCGCGGCCATAGTCGACAGCGTCTTCGAGCGGATCGAAACCGCGGATCAGAAACGTCGTCACGCCGAGTTCGTGATACTCGGCGAGCGTTTGCGCGACCTGGGCCGGTGTACCGACCAGTGCCGTCGAATTCGAGCGTCCGCCGATTTCTTTCGCGACCGCAGTCCACAGCCGCTCATCCGCACGCACACCCGAGCCCGATGCGGCTAGCAACCGGCGCGCGCCTTCGCTTTCGAGCGGTGCCCCCGTACCGAGCCCCTGGACTTCGCGCAGGCGCCGCGTTTCGGCGAGGATGTGTTCGGCGCGTTCCCACGCGGCGGCCTCGGTGGCAGCGAGGATCGGCCGGAACGACACCGAGAAACGCACGCTGCGGCCATGCTTCGCGGCTTCGGCACGTACGCGCGTGACCTGCTCCAGCACCTGCTGCTTCGATTCGCCCCACAGCGCGTAGACGTCCGCGTGCTTGCCCGCTACTTCGAGCGCGGGCGCGGATGCACCGCCGAAATAGATCGGCACGTAAGGTGTCTGCTTCGGCTTGATCTCGGAGAACGCTTTCTCGAAGCGATAAAAACGGCCTTCGTGATCGAACGGTGCTGTTTCGGTCCACACGCGCCGCAGGATCTGCAGATACTCGTCGGTGCGCGCATAGCGCTCATCGTGCGCGAGGAAGTCGCCGTCGCGCCGCTGCTCGGTGTCGCTGCCACCGGAGATGAAGTGCACCGCGAGCCGGCCGCCAGATAGCTGGTCGAGCGTCGCGAGTTGCCGCGCGGCCAGCGTCGGCGCGACGAAGCCGGGCCGGTGCGCGAGCATGAAATGCACCCGCGAGGTGACGCTCGCCGCATACGCGACCGTGAGCATCGCGTCCGGGCTCGTCGAATGGTAGGGCACGAGAATGCGGTCGAATCCGGCCGCTTCGTGGGCCTGGGCGAACTCGCGCAGGTAATCGATGTCGAGGGCGGGGCCTTGCGCCAGATGGGTTTCCGAGACTTTTTGCGGCTGGATCATGCCGATGAATTCGACGCTCACGCTGGCTCCTTGTCTGCGCGCCGACGCCGTGTGGCGCCGTACGGATAGCAACAGGCAGCGTGCTGCGAGCGAAGCGCCGAGCACCTGCCGACTGCCTCGCAGGTTAACACCGGGCCATGCAAAGCTTAAATATTAAATGCCGATAAACATATCGGTTGCGCATGTTTGTGACAGGGCGTCGGGTGAGCCTGCACGCAGGTTCGGCTAGGTCTTTGCCGGGGCCGGGCCCCGGCTGCCGCGCGCAATTTCATCGCCCGCATCGTGCGCGAGCCGGCGCGTGACCGGGATCGAGGCGAACGAGCACAGCCCGACGACGAGGAACGCCGGCCAGAAGTCCGACCACGTGATGGCCGGATGCCCGTGCAGCGAGCGTGTGATCTGCAGCACGATCCCGCCGATCGTCACGCCGAGGCCGAGCGAAATCTGCTGCACGACGCTGCCGAGGCTGGTGGCGCGACCGACGTCGCGGCTCTCGATCTGCGCATAGGTCATCGAGTTCAGGCTGGTGAACTGCAACGCCGGGAAGAAACCACCCAGCAGCACGACGACCCAGATGATCCAGGTGGGCGTGCCCGGTACGAACGCGCCGCATGCGGCAATCGCGATACCGGAGAACGCCGCGTTGTACATCAGCACGGTGCGAAAGCCGAAGCGGCGCAGCGTGGTGGTGGCGAGCGTACGCATGAACATGCCGCCGAACGCCGATGCGCAGGTAATCAGCCCCGACTTGAACGCGCTCATGCCAAGCCCTTCCTGCAAGATGAGCGGCAGCAGGAACGGCACCGCACCGAGGCCGATACGAAACAGCGATCCGCCTAACACGCTTGCCTGAAAGGTCGGCACGCGGAAAAAACGCAGGTCGAGCAGCGGTAACGTCGCGCGGCGGGCGTGCAGAACGTACAGGCCGAGCATCACGGCGCCGAGCACCGTCATCTCCGTGGCGGTCGCGCCGGACGCGAGTTCGCTGCCCACCAGCGAAAGCCCCAGCAGGAACAGCGATGCGCCACCGGCCGACAAAACGAAGCCGGTCCAGTCGAGCGGCCCGGGGTGCGGCTCGCGCGTGTTCTTGATGTGCTTGTTGGTCAGGTAGATGCCGAGAATACCGATCGGGATGTTGATGAAGAAGATCAGGCGCCAGTGCAGGTAAGTCGTAATGAAACCGCCCAGCAGCGGACCGGCCGCGGGCCCGAGCATGGCGGGCAGGCTCAGGTAGTTCATCGCGCGGACGAACTCCGATCGATCGACGACGCGAAAGATGATGATCCGCCCGACCGGCACCATCATGGCGCCGCCCACGCCTTGTACGAAGCGCGCAAGCGTGAAGGTGAAGAGCGAAGTGGAGGCTGCGCACAGCAGCGAACCGGCAACGAAGATACCGATCGCCGTGCGGAACACCGTGCGGGCACCGAAGCGGTCCGCGAGCCAGCCGCACACGGGAATGAACACGCCGAGCCCCAGCACGTAACTGGTCACGGCGATTTTCAGCGTGACGGGATCGCGTCCGAATGCGCGCGCCATTTCGGGCAACGCGGTGACGATCACGTTGGCGTCCACGCTCTCCATGAACATTGCACACGCAACGATCATGGGGGCAATGAAAGCCTTCGGAACAAGCGACATGGACAGCGTGGGGTGGTGAGACAGGGGTGAGCGCGAGTCGTGATTATTGCATCGATGCGCGGGTTTGCGCAGATGTTATTCGCGCGGTTCGCCGAATAATCGCAATGCGATCTGTGCAGCTTCGTCATGATCGGGAGACACATCCCCATCGCACGCCCAGGCGACGAAGCCATCGGGTCGCACGAGCACCGCGCTCAAGCCGAGCCGATTCTTGACGTCACTTCCAACGTACGTGATCCGGTCGCGCCAGCGGTTTGCCAGTGCCTCAAGCGCTGGGCGAGCGTCGAAGTCGAGAAGCAGGCCTCTTCCATTTGCGAGCAGCTCGCCGAGCTTTGCTCCATCGAGCAACTCGAAATCGGGAGCGCTGCGGCCCACCAGCGCGTGGTTGCCGCCCAGATCGTAGCGAAGCGAAACGCCCCACACGCGCTCGGCGAAGTAGGTGGCGCCATCGCGTGTGTCGATGAGATCGCGGACGATCGCTTCGAGTGCGCGCGAACTCCGGCTGGGCCGCATGAGCGCAACCTGGGCGCGCGACCAGTCGAGTACCTGCGCGCCTACCGGATGCCGCTCGCTTGCATAGCTGTCGAGCAGGTCGTCCGGCGCGTCGCCACGAACGGTAGCGGCAAGTTTCCAGCCAAGGTTCATCGCGTCGCCGAGCCCGAGATTGAGTCCCTGGCCGCCTAACGGGGAATGGATGTGGGCGGCGTCGCCGGCGAGCAGCACGCGCCCATTGCGGTACGCCGTTGCCTGATAGGTGCGATCGGTCCAGGTCGTGGCAAGGTGCAGGGCCGTCAACGTGACGTCGGTGCCGGAGATATGACGCAACACCGTCTGTACATGATCGAGCGTGATCGGCTCGGTTCGATGAAACGCGCCGCCATCGAATGCGACCATCGCGATGATGCCGGGCTGCGACTGAAAATACATGCCCGTCGGCGTGTAGTGGCGGCCCAGGCTCAGCTTGTCCGGATCGGCCAGCTCGACTTGAACGGAATAGCCGGTGAACTCTGGGTCCGTGCCCACGAACTCGAAGCCACCCACCTTGCGCACGACGCTGCGGCCGCCATCGCAACCGACCAGCCAGCGCGCGCGAAAAGTCTCGCCGCCCGCGCGAACAGTCACTTGTTCGTCTGTCTGATCGAAGCCTTCGACGCCGAAACCACGTCTGATCTCGACGCCTGTCGACGCTGCGCGAGCAGCGAGCGCGGATTCGATGCGCTCCATATCGGCGGCCATGTTGGTGTCGGCGGGACTGGGCAGGCGATACGC
Source organism: Paraburkholderia sp. CHISQ3 (assembly GCF_030464945.1). Lineage (NCBI taxonomy): Bacteria > Pseudomonadati > Pseudomonadota > Betaproteobacteria > Burkholderiales > Burkholderiaceae > Paraburkholderia > Paraburkholderia sp. CHISQ3. Next base: position 431,208 of record NZ_JALPRG010000001.1, on the reverse strand, counting down.
CCACTTCGACGTATCGATGTTGTCGAAGTCGAACGGGATGCCGGCGAAGTGGCCAGCCTGGCGACGCGCCGGTTGCGCGCGTTGCGGCATCGCGATGTCGTTCAGCAGGCCGCGACGGTAGAAGGCTTCGATGGTCGGCACCGACAGGCCGCGCATGCCGAACGGCAGGCGCTTCAATGGGGAGTCGGGGTTCGCGGCCTGCTCCAGCACCAGCACCGAGAGGCCCGCGAGGCGCAGCTCGCACGCGAGAAACAGGCCGACCGGGCCGGCGCCGGCGATTACAACGTCATGGATCAAGTTGATTTCCTTGTTCGCTCTGGTGACCGTCTATCGGAATCGGAGTCAGTGGTTCGTCAAATCGGGGTTACGCTTTCTGCCCACCGCCACCACCGCAGCAGTGGATTATCCGCTCGTGCATTTGCCTGCGCGAGATCAACCCGAGGATGGGCGCACCGTAGGGAGGTCGCGGAAGTACGATCGCAACGCCTCGACGGCGGCCCGTACCTTTGCCGGCTGGCCATCCTTGCGCGGTGTCACCAGTGTTACGGGGCGAGTCGGCAGTGCCCACTTCGGCAAGATGTGAACCAGATGGTGGTGCTTGAGCGAGCTCAGCACCTCGATATACGAAAGACATGCTATCCCCAGCCCCTCTTCGCACATCTGTTGAACCGCGGGTTGAGTCGTACTGATCACGCGCACGCTAACCTGCACCGTCTGTTTCGTCCGCCTCTCACCGACGAGCGTCATGGGTATGACTGGCGCCGCGCCATCGGAAGAACTGACGGAGCGGGCAGCCTCAACCTGCATCTCGAGGGTTATCCATTGATGGTCGCTTAACTCCTGCGGATTCTTCGGCGTGCCGTTGCGCGCCAGATAAGCAGGAGATGCGCACAAGATCGTTTCGAGTTCACAGAGCTTCTGGGCAGTCCAGTCGGAGTCGGCCATGTTGCCGATCCGGATCGCGAGGTCGACGCGTGCGTCGATCAGATCGACCATATCGTCACTCGCCAATAGGCGCAGGCGAAGCTGCGGCCAGGTGGAAAGGACCGACGCTAGCGCCGGCGCGATGTACGGTCCAAGGCCCAATGGCGCGGCAATGCGCAACTCCCCGGTTGGTGCGTCGCGAGCCTCGCTCAGTGAATCGCTTGCCGCTTTCCACGACGCCATCAGTTGCAGGCAGTGCGCATAACACTGCTTGCCGTCTTCGGTGAGCGTCAGCTTGCGCGTGGAACGATGCAGCAGCGTGACGCCTGCCTGCTGTTCCAGTGCCTTGATGGTCTGGCTGACCGCCGAAGGCGTCATCCCCAGCCGTATCGCCGCCGCGCTCATCGAACCGTGCGAGACCGTCTCCGCGAAGACCACCAGTTGGCGTAGATCGTTCATTTTGAAGTCAGGCTTAAAAGAGATCGTAGTTTGCAGTGTATTTTAAAGTCGAAGATCGATCGGTAGCATGGTCTTTTTTCATCTCTACTTGTGAGGAAGACCATGAAAGTTGTATTGATTGGCTCGTCGGGCTTTGTCGGCAAACACGTGCAGAAGGAGTTGCTGCAGCGTGGGCATGAGGTCACGGTGATGGTTCGAAAGAGCGCGGGGATTGCGCCGCAGCAGGGCCTCGATGTCGTGACCGGCGACGCTTACTCATCGGAGTCGGTGGCGAACGCCGTGCGCGGCCACGATGCCGTCGTGTCGGCGTTCAACCCTGGCTGGAACGATACGGAACTGTTCGATAACTTCCTGCGTGGGCACGACGCGATTGTTCGTGGCGTGGAAGCGAGCGGGGTACGGCGTCTTGTGATTGTCGGTGGCGCTGGTAGTCTTTTTGTCGCGCCCGGTGTCCAGCTCGTCGACACCGAGGACTTCATCGCACATGTCCCGCCGAACATCCAGCCTGGCGCGAGAGCGGCACGCGACGCGCTAAATACGATGCGCAGTAACACCACGCTCGACTGGACGTTCGTGAGCCCGCCGGCATTTCTCGAAGAAGGCGAGCGCACGGGTGCCTATCGTCTTGGCGCAGAGAACCTGCTAATGGACGGCGACAAGCCGGCCGGTATTTCGGTAGCCGACCTCGCCGTGGCGATCGTCGATGAGCTTGAGACGCCTCGCTATATCAAGGCGCGATTTACGGCTGCGCGCGAGGCGTGAGTTGAGTGACGCGTTCACTGGGGACTGGAAATCTGCAAAGCACGGTGAGGGTATACAACACGTCTGGTGTGCTGGATATCCCACCCGCCTGCGTACATATGTTCCGCACCTGGGACCACATTGCGAGGGCGGGGTGGCTCGCAACGGTTGAGTCGCCCTCGAGACGCCAGAACCACTGCGACGGGGATTTCTGGCAATAGCCAGCGACGCCCCCCAGTAGACTGCCGGGGGGGAATATCAGCGATGCCACCTTGGCGGACGAGGTCGTACACGCAGCGGGTCCCTTGGGACTCCCCTGTGCCCATGCTGGGTGTCCCGCCGTCAATCCCAGCACCAGTGCCAAGGTGAGGACTGGAATGCCAGACAGGGATAGCGCGCGTCTGAACGCGTCGGGCTGGCTGATGTGCGTGTTCATGTTTTAACTCCTCGCTTTGTGCTCATGGAGTAATCGTGGCGTTTTAACGGGCAACGGGCAGGCGGATGGGCAGACGCCAGTTCAGTACTGGGTAATCGCCATAGGGGCCCGGCATGGCGCGAGGCGGGCGACGGCGCATCTGCTGTAAATCGTGCGCTGCCCGCCTGGTGTCACCAGAAATATTTGCGCCTGGCTCGGAAGCTGGTCACCGAAATCATCTGTCACAAGGACGTTTCCGCTACCGTCGGTGGTCGGCGCAATTCCGCTTGGCGTGATTCCCTCGGGCCCCTGCGACCTAACGCCGAAATCGCTGATCAGCGTGCGGACACCGCTGCTGGAGATACGCCACAACGCGCCCTGACTATTGGTGCCACCGAGATTGTCCGTCACCAGGATCGAGGTGCCCAGCACGGTGGGGACTACGGCGATGGCCTGCGCTCCAGGGATCGGTAGTCCCTGCGTGCTGTCACTAAAGTCGCTGAGATAGGTGCGATTGCCGAGGAAGTCCACGGTAAAGATCGCCCCCACACGCCCAAGGCCCGCATCGTTATCCAGCACGACGAGTCCCCCACTCGCGCCGAACACGCTCAACACCCCGGGTGGTACGGCAGCGATGGCAATGGGATTCACGCCTAACGCGCCTTGCGAGCCGTTGCCGAAATCGCTCACATAGATTCGATTCCCGCTAACGGGATCGACCGCGAAGATGGCACCGTTGTGGCCCGTGCCGGAGTTCCTGTCGGCGACATAGAGTGTGCCGCCCTGCCCGGATGGTCCACTGACGTATGCGACGCCTACCGGGTTTTCTCCGAGACCCTGCCAGCCGTTACCGAAGTCGCTCAGGAGCGTGCGCTGCCCGTTGCTGGGGTTGACCAGAAACAGGGCTCCCGCTCCGTTGCTGCCCGCAAATGCATCCGTGACTGCCACGCTGCCGCCACCTTCACCCGGCGGCCCGGACGGCACCCAGGCCGTGCCGCCGAGATTGCCACTGCCAATCGGGCCCTGGGCGGGGTTGCCGAAATCGCTGAACGCGGTGAGTGTTCCACTGGGATTGATCATCAGGAGCTCGCCCCCAAGGATGGGCACGTTCACGTTATCCGGCTGACCTGGATCGGTCTGAAGGCTGGAGACCTGGGTTCCCAGCCCATTGTCAACCACCACGGTGGTCTGGGCCTGCACAGCGGCGGCACCTGATAGTCCGAGTGCGACGAGAACCATCCACAGTAATGTGCGTTGCGGTTGCATACGATGTCTCCTGTGCGAATGAAAGGAGCCGTTGAGGAAAGATCCTGGTCGTCGGGCCAGGCGGCCTCGTCGAGGTGCAGACTGATGCGAGTGAGCTGAGACTTGTGAGCGCCGCATATCGGTTCGCGCGGTGCGTTCTTTCGTGTATCGCTACGCAAAGCGGAGCCGTCCGCTTATCGCGCATGCACGCGAGCGGAAAAAGAAAAGGCGAACTGATTCGGGTTTTGAGGCAGGTGGCTAGAAACAAGTCTAGGATAGGTCTGATGATTTACAAGAGACAAAATCGGTAGAGCGGAACGCTTGCTTTCGCCTGGCGAAACGATCCACGCCATTAAATCCGCGCTAGAAATCGTCTGTCATTCAGGAGCATCGAACATGCAAACCGAAGCCGAATTGCGCGTTGATCTAGCCGCCTGTTTCCGCCTGATTCATCTGTACGGATGGGACGACATCGTCTTCACGCATATCTCGGTGCGCGTGCCGGGGCCGGGGCATCAATTCCTCATCAACCGGTTCGATCTCACCTTCGAGGAAATCACAGCATCGAATCTGGTGAAGGTCGATTTTTCCGGCGACGGGGCGGTTGCTCGGGAACAGCGTGTCAATCCTGCCGGACTGGTCATCCATAGTGCGATTCAGGAGAGTCGACCCGACGCGGAGTGCGTGGTGCATTGCCATACTCAGGCAGGCATCGCGGTATCGTCGCAGCGCGATGGGCTCTTGCCAGTTTCTCAACAGGCCATGCTCGTGCTCGGCTCGCTCGGTTACCACGATTACGAAGGGCTGGTTCTTCACGACGACGAGAAGCCGCGCCTTGTGAAGAGTCTCGGCCAGAATGAATATTTGATGCTGCGTCACCATGGTCTGCTCACTGTAGGTCGTACAGTGGCTGACGCGTTCAAGCGCATGTACACGCTACAGCGTGCGTGCGAGACGCAGATCATGGCGCAATCGGGCGGGGCCGCTCTCGCCGTGGTGGCCCCCGCGGCGCGCGAGCGCTTGCGGGACGACGTGCGTCGGGTGACTAAAGGTAACGACGGTGCGCTTATCTGGCCCGCGTTGCTGCGCCGGCTGGACCGACTGGATCCGGGCTATAAGGATTGAAGCACGTCGCGTGGCGGGGCAACTGCGTCACGGCCACAGCGCTTTCAATTAGGCATCGCGCAGACAAGATTGCGTCATCCGGACCACTCAATGCTCATCAACCTTCTTGCACGGACCTGACGAGGTTGTCGCGCAATGTGACGATCGCTTTCTGCACTTTCGCAAACTCGTCAGGTGTCAGGCCCGTCGCTTTGGCGAGATCCATGGTGAGGGCTTTCTCGCGCAACTTTCGACCGCTTTTCGTGAGGCTGACGCGCACCTGACGCTCGTCTTCGGGGTCGCGCTGCCTTTCGACATAACCCGACGCCTCGAGCTTCTTCAGGATCGGCGTGAGCGTGTTGGATTCGAGAAACAGCTTTTCGCCTAGACCACTGACGGTCTGGTGCTCTTCCTCCCACAGCGCAATGATCGTGATGTATTGGGTATACGTAATCCCGAGTTCATCGAGGATCGGTTTGTAGGCCTTGCCGAATGCGAGGTTCGCGGAATAGACGGCGAAGCACAGGTAATCTGAAAGCGGTCTGGCGGTAGCCGGTGCCTGGTTTGCAGTTTTCATTTGTATCCTTTCTGGCTAGAGCACCGCGTTCTGTGGAAATCGCACAATACATCGCGTGCGATTTTATCGCAACAGAGTGTTCATTGAAAGGCATGTGCCTCAGTCGGCGAGGCACATGCCCTCGCGGATTACGCGGCGACGACGTTCGTTTCGATCTCAATGTTGCCGTGTACGGACTTCGAGTACGGGCAGATCTGATGGGCAAGGTGCGCGATTGCCTCGACGACCTCCTTTTCCACTCCTGGGACACGAACGGTGAACTGGGCACCGAGGAACCAGGCCGCACCGGTCTGACCGATGTTGACCTGGATGTCCACGGAGTAATCGGCTGGCAGCTTGACCTTCTTCATCGAGGCAGCAATTCCGAACACCGTGGTGTAGCAGGCTGACCAGGCGCCTGCAAACAACTGCTCGGCTTTCGGGTGCGGCTCGGCGGCGATGAACTCGACGTTTTCGAGGCCCGGCGCTGTCAGCTTGAGGTCGTACACGCCGAACTCGCCACGTTGGAGATTCGGGTCGTGATTGACCGTAGCGTGGGAGTTGCCTGCGGCGAGGACTTTCTGGATCTTTTCCATGATGGATTCCTTCGTGAGTTGACGTTAGATGAATTTAAATCTCTACCGATTAAATCGTATGCGATATTAAATGCGCAGAATGAACCTTGCGTTGAGCGGAAACCGCTCTACTTGCCCGATCATGCAGTGATGACGTTCAGGGTGACTTCGATGTTGCCGTGCACAGCCTTCGAGTACGGACAGATCTGATGGGCACGGTGCGCGAGTGCCTCGACTACTTCCGCCGCGAGACCCGGCGCGCGAATGGTGAACCCGGCGCCAAGGCACCATCCTGTCCCCGTCTCCCCAATGCTTACCTTGATGTCCACGGAGTAGTCGGCCGGCAGCGTAATCTTCTTCATCGACGCGGCGATTTCGAACGCGCTGATGTAACAGGCAGACCATGCGCCCGAAAACAGCTGCTCCGCTCTTGGGTGCAACCCGGTGGCGATGAACTCGCTGGCGTCGCCATCGGGCGCCGATAGCTTGAGGTCGAGAACCCCGAGTTCACCGTGCTCGACATCGGGGTCGTGGTTGACCGTGGCATGGCTGTTGCCTGAGACAATGATTTTTTCGATCCTGGTCATGATGGATTCCTTCGTGAGTGAGGGGTAAGAAGCTTTTAACGCGTATGCGATTCAATCGCATGCGTCGAATAATGGACAATGAAGTCATCGATGTCAAGCGCATAAGATTAAATCGCATACGATTTTTAATAGGTATGAGGAAACCCAACGTCCCATGCAAACCGCGGATCGAAGTCCGGGAAGGTGGCTCGCCACCTCCCGCTTCTATCTGCTTCTACCCGCGCTCTAGCCACGCACGAACCACGTTCGCTTGGCCGAATTGAGCATGCCCCGATACACGAGCCACGACACGACAAAACTCGCCGGCGCGGAAAACGATTGCACAGTGCCCGGCACATTCATCAACACCAGACCGGCGAGCGCACCCGCAAACCAGGCGGTCAGGCCACCGGGATTAAAAGCGGGCACATGCGAATCGCGGCATTCGACTTCACCACCGATCAGTTCGTCGTAACGCGTCGAAAGAATGTGTGCAAGTGCCACGCCGACCCATGCCACCACGAAAATTCCCTGATATGCGAGCGCCTGCAGGATCCTCGAAAACACGTCGGCCATCATCAAGACATAAACAACGACACCGACGACAAGTGCCCACACGAACTTCGGCGCACGAAGCCCCGCCAGTTTCTGAAAGAAAGCCTGCATGTTGATGGCCGCAAGATAGTAGTTCGCAGTGTTGATGCGCGATTGCGTTACCCATACGAACAGCAAACCCCAGATCCCCATCAGCTTGAGCAGCGCAAGCACGACGGATACCTCCGAGAGCGTGCCGAGACCAGGAATCGTACTGACCAGATAGATGCCGACCGCGCCATTCAGCAGGAACGTGACCAGATAGAACGGCATGCCAAAGTTGAAGCGACCGTGGTAGCCCGCGTCCTTCGTGCGACCAAAGCGGGCGTAGTCGAAGGTGAACATCATCAGTACCCAGACACCCATGTAATACACAAAACAACTCCACCAGCCATTGGCCGGCGTATTGCCTTTCGGGCCGAAGTCGAGCCACGCTGCGTTGTAGCCGTATTCATGGGTGGCCAGCGCGACAGCGGCGATCAGTCCGAGCAGATAGAACGGCAACAGAACGCCGTTGAACTTGTCGAGCCAGTGCTGCACGCTGCCGAACACGAGTGGCACGCTATAACAAACGACGAGCAGCGCAGCCCATCGGTAGTCGAGCACCGGAAACAGGCTGTGTGCCGCAACGGCAATCACCGAACCTTCAAATACCGCGTAATAGATCGCAGTCGCGAAGAAGATCAATGTGGCGAGCGCGGCCCCCGCACTGCCGAACAGCACGCGCGAAAACAACGCAACCGACAGGCCAGTGCGCACCGCATAGCGGCTAATAATCGAATTGACGAGACCGTACGACACGACCGACAACGCCATCCCGACTAATGCATTGCGCGCGCCGTAATTGAGCGCGAGCGTTGCGCCGACGACGATGTAAAACACCGCGCTGCATACTGCCCACCAGGCCATGGTGAGCGAGAACGCCGGCATACGGGCGTGCTCGGGTATGGCGATGGTCGATAGATCGAGCTCGCTTGTGGCGGGTTCCTGCGCGAGGTTAGCCATGATCGTATTCCTCAGTGCACTTGCGGGTTTTAGGAACGGCGTCGCGATAGCGACCGTGACCGGCGCTATGGCGACGTATGAAGGAGAGACCAACGGACCAGTACAAAACGACGAATGCATGCGTCCCGTGCGGCGCATGGCGCTGCGCGACCCGACTCACGGAATTGCATCTGAAGATCGTGGGGTCGACGCGTGATACCACCGCCCCACGAACGCGCAACGAATGCGCTAGCGCAGCAACACCTCGCGCAACCGTGCGAGTCTCAGTTGAGCATCGCGACGGGCAGCAAGCGCTTGCGTCATGGTGACCGGCAGGAAGCGCGCCTGGTGGTTCGGCTGCATTTGCCCGATCAGATCCATATCGGCGCTGATGACCGTGCCGATCGTGGCGTAGCCGCCACCGGACACCGCATCGAGATGCAGGATGATCGGTTCGAGCCCGGCTGGGACCTGAATCGAGCCAATCGGATAGCAGGCATCGACGATGTTCGAGGGATCGGAACCGGCGCCGAACGGCTGTTCACGCTCGCGGAACTTGAGCGGTCGGCCCTGCTTGTAGCGGTAACCGATGCGGTCCGCTTCGGGCGCAACGGTCCACGTGTCCTCGTAAAACGTAATCGACGATTCGTCCGTCAACCGATGAAAGTAGAGACCCGGCAGCACCCGCAGTTCGACTTCGCGAGCGAGCGGTGTACGCAGTTTCTCGGGCAGTTCGGTGCCTTCGCGAGCGGGGCCGCGCGTTTTTCCGATGCGCAACTGGTCGCCCTTTTGCAGGCGACGACCTTCGTGGCCGCCAAACGCACCCAGTGTGTAAGTGGAGCGGCTTCCGAGTACCACAGGTACGTCGATGCCACCGGCCACCGCGAGACAGGCTCGCGCGCCGCCCTTCACATAATCGAACGTCAGCGTGCTGCCTGCCTTGATGCGTAACGCGACGTTGCAGGCGTGGGCAACGCCGTCGATCTTGGGCTGCATCTCAGCGCCCGTTACAGCGATGAGCGTGTCCACATGAAACAGAAGTTGCGGGCCGAGCAGCGTGCATTCGAGCACGGCCGCGCCTTCGGGATTGCCCGCCAGAAGATTGGCGGCGCGTAATGCGTACTGATCCAGCGCGCCGGAAGGCGGGATGCCGACGTGGTAATACCCGTGCCGGCCCGTGTCCTGCACCGATGTGGCGAGGCCGGGTTTGACAACCTCGATGGCGTAGAGCGGGTTAGTCGGCATTGAGCACCTCGATCAACGAGCGGTTGTAGGCCTCCGGGTCGCGCATGAACGATGCGAGCGAAAAATTCACCTCGCGCACGCGCAATGAAAAGGTCCCTGCATCGACCGCGATCACGGTTTTGTCGTAAGTGTCGCGATCGATCGGCTTGAACTTGACGATGTCACCGGGGCGAAAGAACACCATGAAGTCGCGCAGGTAATCCAGACGTTGCGCCGGATCGAAGATCGGTGCGGGCGTCACGCCGAACATCTGATACCCGCCCGCGCCGCGCACCGAATAGATGCAACCGAAGCAGCCGCCATGGCCGACCGTCAGCCTCGGCGTATCGGTACGCGGTCGCAGATATTTCGGCACCTGCAACTGACGGGCGCGTTCGACCATCTGGAACATGAACGGCAAGCCGGCCACGAAGCCGACCATGGACACAAACCAGGGCGAGCCAGAGTGCGCCGCGATGAAGTCGTCGACATCCTTCTTCCCGTTGATCCGCGCCGCGTACTCCAGATCCGTCGAGGTCGGGTCCTGATGTCGTTCGCGAAAACGCATGAGTGTCTCGTGCGTCCACGGATCGTTGTAAAGCACGGGCACTTCGACGATACGCGTCGCCATGTCCAGATCCGTTGCGCCGGCAACCTCGGCCTCGATTTGCTGGAGTAATGCGAGCAGCGCATCCGGTTCGATGACATCGGGATCGTATCGAACCTGGTAAGACGCGTTGGCGGGACAGATTTCGGTGACGCCATCCACGTTGCGACGCTGCAGTTCACGCGTGATCGCGGTGCCCTTGAAGAACGCTTCGAGCGACATGTCTTCGCTGATTTCCACGAAGATGAACTCGTCGCCACCGAATGTGTAGCGGATCGTCATGCGGCCTCCTTGTCGCCGGCTGCTGTCGCTGTTCTGGCGCGCCAGTCCGTCATCCACGCTTCCAGGTAGTTGGTGTGGTAACGCCCGGCACGGATATCGTCGTCTTCGAGCAGCGCGCGGTGCAGCGTCGCAGTGGTCTTGATGCCCGCGATACGCAGTTCGTTCAATGCCCGCCCGAGCCGTGCGAGCGCGGCAGACCGGCTTTCGTCGAACACAATCAGCTTGGCGAGCAGCGAATCGTAGAACGGCGGGACGACGTAACCCTGGTAGAGCATCGAATCGATGCGCACGCCGGGGCCCGTCGGCCAGACCAGTTCCTCAATGCGACCGGGACAAGGACGAAAGTCATGCTCGGGGTCCTCCGCGTTGATCCGGCACTCGAGCGCGGCACCGCGCATCGCGATGTCGTCCTGCGCAAAACGCAATGGCTCGCCGTCGGCGATACGAAGCGTCTCGCGCACGAGATCGATTCCGGTGATGGCCTCCGTGACTGGATGCTCGACCTGGATGCGCGTGTTCGTTTCAATGAAGTAGAACTCATCGCGCGTTTCATCGAACAGGTATTCCAGCGTGCCCGCGCTGCGATAACCGACCTGCCTGGCAAGCCGCGTCGCGGACGTACATAGCGCGTGACGTACTGCCGGCGTGAGCGACGGCGACGGCGCTTCTTCGAGAATTTTCTGGCGCCGCCGCTGCAGCGAACACTCGCGTTCGAACAGATGGACGACATTGTCGCCGTCGCCGAGTACCTGCACTTCGATATGCCGGGCACGCGCGATGAATCGTTCGAGATACACCCCACCGTTGCCGAACGCTGCCTGTGCCTCGCGTTGCGCAAGCGGCAGCTCAGCGTCGAGTTGCGCGGCGTCGTGCGCCACGCGGATGCCGCGTCCACCGCCGCCGGCTGCGGCCTTGATCATTATCGGGTAACCGATTCTTGCTGCGATCTGGCGCGCTTCGTCGAGGGACAGGACGACGCCGTTGCTACCGGGCACCGTCGGTACGCCGGCGCGCTGCGCGGTTTCTCGCGCCTTCGCCTTGTCGCCCATGGTGGCGATGACGCTCGACGATGGGCCTACGAAGATGATCCCGGCGTTCTCGACCTGAGCTGCGAACGCCGCGTTTTCGGAGAGGAAGCCATAGCCCGGATGAATGGCATCCGCTCCGCACTGCTCGGCGGCGGCGAGAATCGCCGCGGGGTTCAGGTAGCTTTTTGCGGCATGCGCGGAGCCGATGTGAATGGCCTCGTCGGCCATGCGGGCGGCCAGGCTCTCGCGATCGGCATCGCTTACTACGGCGACGGCCCGCATACCGAGCTCATGCGCCGCGCGGATCACGCGCACCGCGATCTCGCCACGATTGGCAACCAGCACCGTGCGGATGCGCTTCGGTTGATAGAACGGGTTTGTGGATCGGTCCGTGTTCGACAGGGTCATCGTGTTCATCCTTCGAGTCGCATCAAGACTTGTCCTGCATCGACGGGCTCGCCATCGTCGACGAGAATCTCGACAACGCGCCCAGCCATGCTCGCCTCGACTTCGTTGAACTGCTTCATCACCTCGACGAGCCCGACCACCGCGCCGCTTTCGATCGACACACCCGCTTCGACGTAGGGCGCGGCTTCCGGCGAGGCGCGTCGATAGAAGGTGCCAGGCAGCGGGCTGACGATGTCGTGTAGTGGCATGGGTAGGCTCCTCTGTTTTTTTGGGGGGTATCGAACTAGCGGGCGATTGTGTATACCGGGGCTGCCACACGGATATCGTGACTTGTCAGCGCGGCGCGCGTAGCTTCGACGAGCTTGAATGCACCGGGCGTGTCGCTGTGAATGCAGACCGAGTCGAAATCGATATCGATGTCGTCGCCATCGACCGTGGTCACGCGTCCTTCCACGCAGGCGCGCAGCACTTTTGCCGCTACGTGCGCCGGATCGAGTCGCGCGACGTGCCGTGTGAAGACGATCGAACCGCTGCGATCGTAGTCGCGGTCCGCGTAAAACTCGCGGATCACCGGCTGGCCGAGTTCGCGTGCAATCCGGTAGGTCACCGACGCTTCCATGCAATACAGCAATAGCGTGGGGTCTAGCGCCTGGAGCGTTTCGATCAGCAGGCGCGAGAGTGCTTCGTCGCGCGCGGCGAGCATGTACAACGCTCCATGCGGTTTCACGTGCTGCACGCTGACGTGGTAAAGGCGCGCGAATTCGCGCAGTGCGCCAAGCTGAAAAACGATGTCGTTGACGAGCGCCTGCGGCGTCTCGGTGATGTTGCGGCGGCCGAAGCCCACCAGATCGCGAAACCCCGGATGCGCGCCGATGCCGACGCCTGCCTGTTTCGCAAGTTGCACCGTGCGCGCCATGATGTTGGGGTCCCCTGCATGAAACCCCGTCGCAATGTTGGCCGAGCTGATGAGCGGCATGATGTCCTCATCGACGCCATCGCCGATCTTCCATGGGCCGAAACCTTCCCCCATGTCGGAATTCAGGTCGACGCTGCGCTTCTTCATACGGAATTTCCTCCTGGTCAACAGTCTTGCCGGCTAGAAAGGACGCTTGCCCGATCTGCTCGGATGAACGTTAACCGCTCACCGGTCGCCAAAATAGTTCTATTTTTATATGGCTCGTTATCTGTTTTTTAGATGACACTCCGTGGTATCTGGTCTGAGGAAATCGGGCTTAGGGCAGGCGGGCTAAGGGCAGAGCGGCCAGGGGTGTCTTTGATCGCTTGCGAAGGTAAGATATTGAGCGATGCGATATCACTTTTTCAGGTGGACGTTATGGCGTTGACGCTTCGGCAACTGAAATACTTCGTCGCCACGGCCGAACTCGGTCAGATTTCACAGGCGGCCATTCAATTGACGATTTCGCAGTCGGCCGTGACCACTGCCATCAAGGACCTCGAAGACAGCCTCGGTACGCAGCTCTTTTTGCGTACCGCTTCCGGGATGACCTTGACCACGACGGGGCAGCGTTTTCTGAACCAGACGTACACGATCCTGTCGTCGGTGGACGAGGCCATGCGTACGCCAAACCTCGAAAGCACGCTCACGGGTACCCTCACGCTCGCCGCGAGCTATACCGTGCTGGGCTATTTTCTGCCGCATCATCTGCAGCGCCTGAACACGCTTTATCCGCGGCTCACCATCCAGTTGCACGAGTTGAACCGCGAGTCGATCGAAGAGGGGTTGATCGCGGAGCGCTACGACATGGCCGTGCTGCTGACCTCGAACGTAGCGAATCCGGAGCTCGTACTCGAGCCGGTGATTCATTCGGTGCGACGTCTGTGGTTGTGTGCGCAACATCCGTTGCTCAAGCGCGAAAACGTGACGCTTGCCGACGTCGCGCCCGAGCCCTACGTGATGTTGACCGTCGACGAGGCGGCGTTTACGGCTTTGCGCTACTGGAACGAGACGCCGTACCGACCGAACGTGAAGCTACGTACTTCATCTGTTGAGGCGGTGCGCAGCATGGTGGCGAATGGCAGCGGCGTGGCGATCCTGTCGGACATGGTGTATCGCCCGTGGTCGCTGGAGGGCAGGCGCATCGAGACCGTGCAGCTACGCGACCCGGTGCCGCCGATGAGCGTGGGTCTCGCATGGCGCAGAAGTACCGGGTTGAGCCCGGCGATGCATGCGGTGCGCGAGTACTTCAGGCATACGTTTATGGAGCCTCGGGGGTTTGCGGGCGGGGGGTGAAGTGCGGCAGTGGCGGGGAGCTGCGAGATGACCTTCAATCCAGCTATTCGCTAGCAGACAGGATGCAAATCTGCTGTCATGTACACTTCGGCGACGGAACACTCGCCTCAATAGAAACGTCGCTTCGTATAGTGTTTTTTAACATTCGGGGACGCAGGCATGGCTATCTACTGGACCCTCAAGAGCATTCCAGAACTTTCGCAACTCACGGCCAAAGAGCGACGCCTGGCATGGCGGCGGACATATCTATCGACATTCCGCCATTGGCAAACCTGGATGGGCATGGCTGGTTGCGCTGCGTGCGCCGCCTTGGGATGCTATCTGGGGATTCTCTGGGGGCATTCTTTGCTCGGTGCAGCCGTCGGCGGCGGTGTGGGCGGGTTCGTCTTTTCGCAAGCTTCCATCTATGTCGCTCGATTGCACTACAGCAATATTTTGCTCGGCAATAACCGATAATTTGTAGCTCTAATTCGAAGTGCTTCTTCTGCGGTCCTCGTTAGCGAAGTGCAGCCGCTATCGCCTCGTCAATCTGCAGCGCAAAGCGCGCTTCGACATCGGGCACCGTGTAGCCAATCGACAGTTCCAGATACGCGTCGCCTAGCACCAGTTGAACGAACGTCGCTGCGCGCAATGCAGCGGTCGATTCATCAAATCGCTTGCGCAGAATCTGTGCGGCGATGGCACGCACGACCTTCGCACCGTTTTCGTAAAACACCCGGCCGAGTTCCGGAAGACGCTCGGCCTCCGCAACGACGGCCCGGTAGAGCCTCAAAAGATCCGGCGTGATCAGGCTTCGTGCCAGCAACCATCCCAACTCGCGCAATTCGTCTTCCGGTGCGTCTTCGGATCGCTCGCCCACAGCGCCGGCAAGTAACGCACCCTCCTGAGTGCACATCGCGCTCACCAGCCCGACGAAGAGCGCTTCCTTCGACTTGAAGTGGCGGTAGACCGTTTGTTTGCCGACGCCGGCGGCTGCGGCGACATCGTCCATGGTTGCCAGACTGAAGCCTTCGCGTAAGAAAACGGCTTTCGCGCCGTCGAGGATTGCAGACCGCTTGCGGGATTGCAGCGGGCTCAGGTCGGAGAGGGAAGAAGTGTCCATGCGAGAGAAATAGCAGATCGTCGAGTAGTTGACAAGACTGGGTAGTCTCGTTTAAATTCGCCACAACGAGACTGATGAGTCTCGTTGTATGACGAAACGACTTCGCAGCTAATCATTGGAGAACGCTTTGAAACTGTTCATGACAGGTGGTACCGGCTTTATCGGGCAAGCGGTCGCGCGCAAGGCGATCAGCCTCGGTCATCAGGTAACGGCGCTGGTGCGCGAGGACAGCTCGGCGGTCGCCGGCGCGCTGGTCCGTCTTGGGGTGACCCTGCATTCCGGCGACCTGCGCGAGCCACAGTCTTTCGCTGCAACTGCCGGCGCCGCCGATGGCGTCGTGCACGCCGCGTCGACCAACGATGCCTCCGCCGCTGCTGTTGATGAGGCCGCCGCTCTAGCGATACTTGCGCACTTGCGTCCGGGCGCGGCGTTTGTCTATACGTCGGGCACCTGGGTCTACGGCAATACGGACGGAGAACCTGCGACGGAAGCGTCGGCGCTGAACCCGACACCGCTCATCGCGTGGCGGCCCGCAGTGGAGCAACAGGTGCTGGCGCTGGCCGCGCGCCGCTCGATTGCCGCAGTGATCCTCAGACCGGCGATGGTGTACGGCTACGGTGGCGGCGTCTTCGGCATGCTTGCCGGCATGGCGCGTCAGACTGGCAGTGTGAGGGTGATCGGCGATGGTCGAAATCACTGGCCTGCGGTGCACGTCGATGATCTCGCCGCCGCCTACGTGAGCGCGGTGGAGCGAGCCGCAAGCGGGGACGATCGGGTCGCGGGACAGACCTTCAACGTCGTTGCGGAAGATGCCGTTGCCGTTGCCGAAATCGGTGAAGCGATTCGGGCCTCGGTCGGCGCCGATCGTGTCGAACCGTGGCCGCTCGACGATGCTCGCCAATCGTTTGGACCGTTCGCTGATGCGCTCGCGCTCGATCAGACAGTAAGCGGCCAGCATGCCCGGCAGGTTCTTGCGTGGAAGCCCCATAGCCCCGGCCTGATTGCCGACCTCGCTGTGCAAAAGCACTTTCAGCAAATTGACGGAGCATGATCATGGCGTGGAACAGTGCATCTTTTGAATCGATTCTCGCGATGATCGTCGCGGCTCTGTTCGTGGTCGCTGGAGCGATCAATCTCGCTGGACGCGGCGCGGTGAGGTCCGACTTCGCACGCTGGGGTTACCCGGTATGGTTTCGATGGCTTTGCGGCGCGCTTGAGTTGCTTGGCGCGGCACTTCTGTTTGGGCAACAAACCAGGGTTCTGGGCCTCGTGCTGGCCAGTGCGATCATGATCGGCGCGCTTTTCACGTTGCTACGAAACCGCGAGCCGTTTGCGCATCTTGCGCCAGCGCTGGTTTTTTCGGCGCTTGTAGCGGCTACTGTGGCGCTTCGCGGTTGAGAACTACCCGGCACTTCGGCATTGGGTCCGCTATGCGCGGAAGTTCTTGCCCAACCCGGTCGAATGCATGCTTCGCTTGCGCTAACCCTTGGTCCCTTTGCGAGCCGCAGTCTTTCGCGCGCGCTTCGCTTTCCCGCCCTGCGAATCGGTTTCTGCAAACGAAACGCCAGCCGTGAACGCTCGAATGAGCGTTGCTATGACCCGAAGCGCCGCAGGTTCCATCGAGATTCCGGCCTTCGCGGCGGCTTCAACATGTGCCGGATGCACGAACACAGTGACGGCATCGCGAACGACTTCCGCTGCAGCCTGAACGTCGTCGATCTGAAACTCCTCCTGGCGCACACCGTCCGCGAGGATCTCGACCACCAGGCGAGTAATTGCTTCAGCGTAGTCACGAACGATGTCCGGGCGTTCATCCACAACCCGCCGATAAAGCTGGTACAGCTCAGGGTCGTCGGCGAATCGCTCGCGTTTGCGACGGTGGAGTGCGAGAAGTAATCCAGTCAGCCGTTCGGAGGCCGGCTGCGGCGTGCCTGTGAACGAGCGCGCCAGTTCTTCCTCATCGCGCATCGCCGCTGTGACGATTGCGTCGAAGACCTCCGCTTTGGAACGGAAGTGGCGGTAGATCGTGGTGTGCGATGTGCCAAGTACGCGCGCGATGTCTACTACGTTCGTCTTTGCCTCCCCGAAACGCCGCACATGTGTGCGGGCCGCATCGAGGATCCGCTCTGTCGTGAGCGCGTCGTCACCGGGTTCTGTCTTGTCTGTCGTGTCCATAGTGCCGTGAGGATATCGCATCCTCCAGTGAATTGGAACAACGAACAAAATACAGAATTTGTTCGTTGTTAATTGTTCGTGTACACTACGGCCAATGCACTCAACGGGAGGCAGCGATGAATGACGCCGACAGTACACACCGTACGGCTTTTGTTACCGGAGGATCCGGGTTTGTAGGGAAGCGACTGATCCAGTCACTGGTCGCGCAAGGCTGGGAGGTGCGCGCCCTGGCCAGAAGCGAAGCAGCGATGGCAGCAGTCAGGGCGGTCGGCGCGATTGCGGTTCCTGGTGGGCTCGGCGACGTAAAAGCGCTGTCGCAAGGAATGGCCGGCAGCGAGGTAGTTTTTCACGTTGCCGCGCACTTCAAGCTTTGGGGTGAGCGCAAAGCGTTCGACGAGGTCAACGTCGGCGGTATGCAAGCCATCGTTGAGGCCGCAACAACAGGTCGATCCGTCCGGAAGGTCATCGCGGTGAGCGCCGCAGCGGTCGTGATGGGCGACCCCGAGCCGATACTGGAAGCGGACGAAAGTCTTCCTCTTCAGACGCGGAGTTTCGCGCCGTACGGGTCATCCAAAGCGGAAGCGGAAAAGGTGTTGCTGGCTGCGAACGGCCGACGCGAGGGGCTTGAGACAATCGCGATCCGACCGCCGATGATCTGGGGCGCAGACATGCCGATGCTCGATCAGATGGTGGAAACCGTAAAGGCCGGGAACTGGCAATGGGTGGACGAAGGTGTACAGCCCACCTCGACCTGCCACGTCGACAATCTTGTCGAAGCCTTGATTCTCGCGGCCGATCACGGCCGCGGTGGCGAGGCGTATTTCGTCACCGACGCTGAGACAGGTACGTTGAAAAGTATCTTGAGCGACCTGCTTGCGACCCGCAATGTCACGGCCTCGAACAAGTCAGTGTCTTTTAGTATGGCGTGGACAATAGCGGGTCTCATGGCTGGAGTCTGGCGTCTGTTCCATCTTCGCGGCGAGCCGCCCATCACCCGGCAGATGCTCAGATTGATCGGCAAGCCGTTCACGATTCGCTACGACAAGGCGCGTCGCGATCTTGGCTACATCCCTAAAGTGAGCTGGAAACAGGGCATCGAACAGATGTCGCGCTGATGCCCTGCCTGAGCCCCACTGCTCCGCTTCGTCAACGCCGCCCTTACTGAAGAACCGTAACAACCGGCACCGGCCGCGTCAGCAAATCGACATAGAGATTGAAGAACCGGTTGTTGTCGAACTGCGTGACATACGTGATCTTCTGCGGCGAAGCCCCTGCAGCCGGTTGATCCGGATACACCGTCACGTGCCCCTGATCCTCGCCACTCGTCGTGTCGATATCGAGGTAGGCGCTTTTCGTCTGCACGGCGTAGGTCGGATCCATGAAGTAGGCGATGGTCAAGGTGTCGTAAATATTGGTGTTCTCGTCGACCGCCCCTGCGTTGATCGTGCCGTACACCTTCGTCACCGCCGTCTGCTTGCTCGGGTTGTTCACGATCTCGTTGTAGATGGTTTGCGTCAGCGGTACGGTGTTCGTCACGTCGAGTGGAATGACGCTCTGAGGGATCGTCGTTTGCAGAACCGTGCGCACCGCGAGCGGATCAAACCACCAGTTGAGTTCCCCTACCGCGTTCGCGTTGCCTGGTACCGCCATCGCACCACCCATGTAGACGATCTGCTTGATCAGCGGCACGATCTCCGGTGCCTTCGTGATTGCCGTGGCGAGATTCGTAGGCGGCCCGACCTCGAGAATGGTGACCTGGTTCGGATAGCGTTTGATAGTCTGGATCATGAAGTCCGCGGCGCTTTGCGCCTGCAGTTTGGTCGATACCGCAAAGCCATCCGGCGGCGCGACAAGCTGCGACTGCGTGGTCGGTTCCGGTCGGCTCCATGCACCGAAATAGCCCTGCGGATTAGCGGCCTGTTGTGCACGAATACTCGCGACGTTGTACTGCAACGGATAATCCGCGCCGCCGTAGACTCCAACGGTGCTCTGTACGCCCATCCGCTCTACCGCCTTTAGCGCGTCGGCTTCCTCCTGGAGCAACCAGTCATTCCCGGTTACGACCGTGAGACCCAGCAAGTTCACCTTTCCTTGTCCCATCAACTGGGTTGTCATCGCGAAGAGTTGACCGTCGTCGCCCATCGTATTGAAATCGGAATCGATGATGATCTTCGGTGCGTTGGTGTACGCGGGAGGTACGGTCTGAATGCCTCCGCCGCAAGCCGCAAGCATGAAGGGAACGGCAGGCAAGATTTGATATTTGAGGTTCATGATTGATCCGTTTTTATACTGACCAGACAGACGGGTACCCACGCAAAGACAGGATGGCACAGCTAACGGCAAAGCGCATCATCGATTCCGCTTTGTTTGCTTTCAACGGTCCGGTCGACAAGGCATACCGAATCGCCGACAATTCGATGCACCTGCATCTTTCCGGCGTTCTCGATGACATTGGCCATTCCAGATCTACCTGCGGTGCTTGAGACAGACCGTTTGATCATCCGATCCCCCCAACCTGGTGACGGTCCCGACCTGTTCGATGCAGTTGTCGATGCCTTAGCGGACCTAAGGCAGTTTCCCGCGTCCTTGCCTTGGGCGATGGAAACGCCATCCGTCGATGAGTCGGAGTCATTTTGCGTTGCCGGTTCCGAGAGTTTTCAGGCGAGAAAAGATTTCCCGTTTTTGTTTATCGATAAGACCTCGCGCATTGTCGTGGGCGCCGGAGGTCTTCACCGGCCAAGATGGACCGTACCCGCTTTTGAACTCGGTTTCTGGGGTAGGTCTTCGTTTGTGGGTCGCGGCTTGTTCAGCGAGGCCGCGGATGCTTTAGTGAACTTTGCCTTTGCCAGTTTCGACGCAAAGCGCGTCGAGGCAATCTGCGACGATCTGAACGTACGCAGCATTCGAGTTTGCGAACGCATCGGCATGCAACTAGAAGGCGTGTTGCGGCAGGAGCGACGGGCTCCGGACGGTAGTTTGCGAAACACACGAATCTATTCAAAATGTGAGTGAGCTGATACAACATGCCGGAAATGAAACTCAAGGTAGCGGTGCTCTTTGGAGGAACGAGCGAAGAGCGCGCAGTCTCGATTGCGAGCGGGGCGCAGGTCATCAATGCGCTACGCGGTGCGGGACACGAAGTACTTGCCATTGAAACATCGCGAGGTCTTTTGACGGCTGAAGAGGAAGACCATTTGTTGAGTTCGCGGGTCGACGAAGTGCCACCTGCATCCGATGCGCTCGCGGTACTTCGGTCAGCCGAAGCAGGTCTGATCCGCTCTGCCGCGCTTGCTGATGTCGACGTGGTTTTTCTGGCACTTCATGGCGGGACCGGCGAGGACGGAACAATCCAGGCCATGCTGGACATGGCTGGGATGGCTTATACAGGTAGTGGCCATCTGGGCAGCGCAATCGCCATGGACAAAGACATGTCGAAGCGTTTGTTCGTCGCAGCCGGAATCGCGACACCTCGCTGGTTGATGACGCCATCCGCGCCAGAAGAGATCTTGCGGGAGATTGGCTATCCACGGGTTGTTAAACCGAATCGGCAAGGCTCGACGGTCGGCTTGTCGGTGGTCAGGAATCCCGATGCGCTTGGTGCCGCTATCGAACACGCTTCCCAATTCGACAACGAGATCATGCTGGAGCAGTTCATTGCGGGAAGGGAGCTGACCGTAGGTGTGCTCGGTGATCGGGCATTGTCCGTTGGGGAGATCGTGATCGAACCGGACGCGATTTTCGATTACAAAGCGAAGTACCAACCCGGGGCAGTTCGCGAAATATTTCCAACCGATCTGCCCGACCACGTCGTCGCGGCCGCACAAGACGCGGCGCTGCGGGCGCACCGTGCGTTAAAGCTGGAAGGCTATAGCCGGGCGGATTTTCGTCTCGATGCGAACGGGCACCTGTGGTGTCTTGAGGTGAACACCTTGCCGGGGATGACGGCGACGAGCTTGCTTCCTCAATCGGCGGGAGCTAGTGGGATCTCGTTTGCCGAGTTGTGTGAGCGGATTTGTCGCGCGGGGATCGAGCGGCATAGAGGCAAGTAGGGTTTGGAGCGCCGACTATCGCTTGATAGCCGTGAACACCGGGAACAAGATTGCAATGACAAAGCACAAGCAATTCATCACGGTAGGGCGGTCAACCATCGCCTATCTGATCTCCATGGTTGCGGGCGCAATGGCACTGTTTCCTGCTCTGATGGCCGAAACCGCAGGCAGCGCCTCAAATCACAGGATTTTCGATAGCATCGCTGAGTTTGCGCTAGCTGAACTGGGCGCTGCCTGGTTTGGCCTGCTGTTTTTCGCGTTGCCGGTGCTTCCGCTCTACATTGTCGGAATGATCATCGCCAAAAAAATCGGCACGGCGCACTGGCTTTATTTCACAACGATGGGCATCGCGCTGCTCCTGTGCGTTTGGGCGAGTGTGACCCTTCTGTCTTCGATTCCCAGTGAGCGGGCAGCCTTTACATTTAATGCGTTTGTCCAGCTCGTCGTGCCCATTGGAGCGGTGAGCGGTCTCGCTTGCTGGCTCTTTCTTTACTTCACGTGGTCGCGTGAGCCCGCATAAATGGCCACCTGCGGAAGACGCAATTCCGGCGTTAAAGCTTGCGCCTCACACGCCGGTATAAAGCAGAATCGGTCAAACCAGTGAAGACAGACTCACTGATCGCCAGGCAACAGATGCTCCACTACTCGCTGGCTTTGATCCAGTTGCCCACTGTGATCGAAGTGCAGCACGATCAGCCAGTTATACACACTGCCGGGCCATTGTTTGTGGCCGAGCAGTTTTTTGGAGTCACCCCCGAAGTCGTCGATCATGTTGCCGAGTTCGCCGTGATGCCAGGCGATCAAGACGACCTTCGCACTGTTCTGTTGATGAAGCGATTGCACCAGATCGTCCGCCTCATCGTCGCTGTAGTTCTGCTGGATAGGCAATTGAAGGCGTTGCGAAAGCGGCGTCAAGGTCAGACGGGGGCGATCGCTGTGCTTGCTGTCTTCGGTTGCGATCAGAACTTGCGGCGTGAGCTGCTGGCCGTTTAGTTCGAGTGGATCGAAATAATCCGCGTAGGCCACTGCGCGTTGCTCGCCTTGCTGGCTCAATCCAGAACCGCTGTCAGGCTTTTCCGCATGACGCACGATCAGCACCGTCGTATCCGCGAGGCCATCTTGTTGTTTGTGATCGTCGGCCCATCCCAGCGCGGGAAGAAAACACAGCAAGAGCAACAGCAATCGATTGCGCATATCCTGTCTCCGGAAGAAAAAATAAGGATAGCGTGCCAATGATCCGTGAAACTCTTTTGACGATATCGTCGACTTATGCGTCGCATGTGAACTATGCGGCCTGAGCGCGGAGATTTCACTGAAGGCGCATAACCAATGCTTCACTAACGGGCTGTCACTACCACGGTTGCATATAAAAGTTGAACACCGAAAATGAAAACCTTCGCTATAGATAAAGCTCAAGGAACTCTCAGATACCACGACCTCCCCGGGCAAGGAACACCGACCCTGTTCATCCACGGACTAGGCTGCGCATCCTCCTGCGATTACCCAGGCGTGGTGACAGCCCCAGCTTTAGCAGGGCATCGAATGCTGCTGGTCGACTTGCTGGGCTATGGCTTTAGCGATCGTCCAACAGACTTTGCCTACACCGTCGAGGACCACGCACAAACGATCGTGGCACTCGCCGATCATCTTTCACTTTCAGCGCTGAACCTGTTCGGTCATAGCATGGGCGGCGCGGTTGCCATCGCTGCGGCTCGCGTGCTCGGTGAGCGTGTAGGGCGTCTGGTGCTTAGCGAACCCAATATGGAGCCAGGCGGTGGGTTCTACAGCAGAAAGATCGCCGCGCTATCAGAGGCCGACTATGTGCGCACAGGTCATGCAGAACTGGTAGCAGCATCCGCGAAAGATGGCGACGACATCTGGGCCGCTTCGATGCTGGTCAGCGCCCCTTATGCAGTGCATCGAAGCGCGATGTCGCTCGTGGAAGGAAGTGATCCCAGCTGGCGCGAGCAACTCTTTGCCATGACGATGCCGAGAACGGTTGTGTTTGGCGAACGCTCGTTGCCCGACGCGGACACCGAACGTCTCCCAGCCGGAGGCGTGAACGTTGCCATTGTCGAAAACGCGGGGCATTCGATGGCCTGGGACAATCCCGCGGGCCTCGCGCTGGCTATCCGGCACGGGCTCGGATAGCCAGAAAACGAACGCCAACAAGCATACCCGCGCATCGAAGTCGGGTGGCCGACGTGATGCGCCGATGCCGGGGCCAGTCTCTAACTCAAACAAGCACCGTGGATACTAAAAGCGCGTCCGAATGCCCACAGTCGCTGCAACTTGATTGCCGGTCGAGGCTTGTGACAAGCCATTGATATATGCGCCCTCGAACGCAGTGCCGGCGGCGCCGTACGCGTGTTGGTACACGCCCTCGAGATAGACATCCGTGCGCTTGCTGAAGGAGTAGTCCGCCATCATCGTTACTTGATGCCACTTCGGATCCGCCGAACCTGTGCCAGTGTTAAACGCACCTTGAGTGAACGTGTAAGCGCCGGCAAGCGAAATCGCAGGCGTCAGCGAGTAGTGCACGTTGACTTCATAGTTGTCGAAGTGCAGCGTGTTGAACGATTGCGCGATCGTGGAATTTGCGCCGGGCTGGGTATTGCCAAACAGGGTATGCGTCCATAGCAGACCGAGCGTGGCCGGACCAAATGTGTAGTTTCCACCTACCCCCATTACGCGCTGGCGCGCGGCAGGGAAGCTCACAAAGTCGTTGTCCGTCAGCGCGCCACCTGCGGTCAAACCACCGCTATTGAGCTGGAGGTATGCGGCGGCCAGGTTGATCGGGCCGTTTCCATAAGTCACGCCAAAGCTATAGGCGCGATTGTTCGAGAAACCGCCCGCCGCGTTGCTGAAGCCGTACTGCGCCTCTGCTTGAAGCCCGTTGTACGTCGGGCTCGCGTACTTGACTGAGTTGTTGATATAGAACGAATCGTCGATATTGTCGTTGTCGAACGGATGCGCGGCCAGGTTGTTGCCATCGCCGTTATTCGCTAATGCAATCGCCCCGAGATTATCGACCACAGCGTCGTACTGACGACCAAGCGTCAACGTTCCGTATTGGTCGCTTTGCAGGCCAACGTAGGCCTGGCGGCCGAACATCGTGCCCGAGTAGGTTTGCCGGCCATTCTGGATGTTAAAACCGTTTTCGAGCCGGAAGATTGCATGCAGATTGCCGCCGAGATCTTCACTGCCCTTGAGGCCCCATACCTCGTTCGACAGCATGCTGCTTTGTTCCTGCCACGCGTTGTGGCCACCTTGATTGTTCGTATAGACGATACCTGTGTCGATCAAACCATAGAGGGTGACGCTGCTCTGCGCATGAGCCGCCACTGCAAAGACCGACAAGGTTGCTGCGCCAACAAGCTTGCTTCTCACTTTCTTATACTCCACGAATTTCCTTGATTGTTTGCCGAAGGCTCGGAGAGTTTATGGAGAATGGCGCCTCAATTCATCGAAAAAGTTTCGGTCTTCTTGCAAAATTCGCGTAAAAGCGCGACACCCATTTCTGGGTATCGCAAGCTTGCTCAAGAGAACAAACGGGAAGCCGGGAGCACAGTGGCCGCCGCGCTTAGGACCCTGACGTCTTGACCAGCACCGGCTGAGTACGATAAACCGCCGGGAACATCTGCTTCAGATAACCCACCTTCGGCAGATCGTTGATCGCGATATACGGTTGGTCAGGATGCAGTGTGAGGTAGTTCTGGTGATAGCTCTCTGCCGGATAGAAACCCTTGAAGGCCTCGACGCGCGTGACAACCGGTTGCGCATACGCGTGCGCGGCATTCAGTTGCGCGATGTACGCCTCCGCAACATGACGCTGGTCCGCATCGACCGCAAACACCGCCGAACGATATTGCGTGCCGTGATCCGGGCCCTGGTAATCGAGTTCGGTAGGGTTGTGCGCGACCGAGAAGAATATCTGCAGCAGACGGCCGTATGTGATCTGCGTCGGGTCGTACGTGATCCGTACCGACTCCGCATGCCCGGTATCGCCTCCGCTCACTGTCTCGTACTGCGCGGTGTCGGCCGCGCCGCCGGAGTAGCCCGAGGTCACTTGCGTCACGCCGCGCACATGCTGAAACACGCCCTGTACGCCCCAGAAACAGCCGCCCGCGAACACAGCCGTTTCGCTGTGCGTCGCGGCGACGTGTTCGTCGACGGTGGGCGCGGGAATCTTCGTCGCTTCTTCGACGGAGTTCGCCATGCCGTGCCAGGCCAGTGCGCCGATAGCGACAGCAAGTGCGCTGGCGATGCGGGCGCCCGGTGAACGGACCCAGCGACGCGCACGGTTAAGAGAAGTTGAGGTCACGATTGCTGCTCCTTGAGTGATCAATGTGCTGCGCAATGCCTAGCCGAACGTGAACGCATACGCTTCGACGCCGGGGTCCAGAAACTCGATGGTGAACGTGTGGTCGGCGACATCGCCGGTTTGCCGCACCAGTTGATACAGACGCTGTTCCGTCACCGTGCCGGTGCCGTCGGCGGTCGTGTCGGTGCCGTGTGCAGCACCGGGCGCCGCGCCGTCGACGCTCACGCGGAAGCGCACCGGCTTGCCGTCCTTGCCCGGGCCGAGCACCAGATGCAGATCGCGTGCGTGGAAGCGGTACACGATGCTGCCGTTCGCGTGATCGAGCGTCGCGTGTTCGCCACCGACGTTCCATGTACCGGCCAGCCCCCAGTCGTTCACCGCGGGCTGCACAGGCGCGGCATACGTATGCGCACGATCCTTCGTCTCACCGCCTGCCGACGCGAAGTTTTCCGCACGGTTGTACCCGATGTAGGTTTCCGGCGACTGCATGTCGGCATCGTCGGCTGCGGCTTGCACACCTTGCGCGTTACCGGTCAGGCCTGTTGCAACGTGTTCGGCGCCGGCGTGTCCGGCTTCCGCGAGCAGTTGCTGAATCACTTTTTCCGAATGCGCGTAGTCGCCTTCGCCGAAGTGGTGATAGCGGATCTGTCCTTGCGCATCGATGAAATAGTGAGCCGGCCAGTACTGGTTGCCGAACGCGCGCCAGATCGCGTAGTTGTTATCGATGGCGACCGGGTAGTCGACGCCGAGATCGTGGGTGGCCTGTTTCACATTGCCGATATTGCGTTCGAATGCGAACTCCGGTGCGTGCACGCCGATCACGACGAGCCCCTGATCGCGGTACTTCTGCGCCCACGCTTTCACATACGGCAGCGAGCGCAGGCAGTTGATGCACGAGTAGGTCCAGAAGTCGACCAACACGACCTTGCCGCGCAGCGCCTGGGTGGTGAGCGGCGGCGAGTTTAGCCATTGCACGGCGCCCGTGAGGCTCGGCAGCGCGCCTTCGACAGGCAGCGTAGGCAACGGTGCGTCAGAGGCCGCGACCGGATCGGCGGCACGCATCATCGCGCCCGACGATCCATTCGCCGCGTTGTTGCCGTCGGCATCGGCGGTACGCTGCATCGCAGGGTTCGTCGCAGTCATTGCGCCACCGTCCACCGCATTACCCGACACGCCCACACCCGCAGCATTCGCATTCGGTGACAACCGGTCCACCAGACGTTGTTCGAGACCGCCGGTAGCGATCGTCGACAGCCGCGTCAGCACGCCGGTATCGAGTCCGAGCGCGATCGCCGCGACGCCGGCCAGCATTGCAACACCAATGCCACGCCGGATCCATTCGCCGGCACCCAGCGAGCGCTTCATCGCAGCAAACACCTTTCCGCCGATCAGCAACGCCACCGCCAGCGAGGTCGCCGCGCCCGCGGCATACGCAGCCAGCAGAATCGTCGTACCGACACTCGCGCCGCGCAATGCAGCACCCGTCAGCAGCAGGCCGAGAATCGGGCCGGCGCACGGCGCCCACAGCAGGCCCGTCGCGATGCCGAGCAGGAACGACGACCCCGCGCTCGCCTTGCCGTCGGCCTGGGCGAACTCGGTGAGCCGGCTGCCGGCGTTCACGAGCGGGCGCATCAGACGCTCGGCGAACTTCGGCAGCAGCAGCGTCAGGCCGAACACGGCGAGCAGCACGATGGCGAGCCACCGTCCGTACTGGTTGGCCTGCGTCACCCAGCCGCCGCCGACAGCCGCCAGCGTCGCAACGAGCGCGAACGTGAGCGCCATGCCCGCGAGCAATGGCAGGCTGCTGCGCACGAACGGCTGGTCGGCCCGCGAAAATACAAACGGCAGCACCGGCAGGATGCACGGACTCAGGATGGTGAGGACGCCTCCCAGGTAGGCCAGGACGATGAGGAGCATGGTGGTTCCGTTCGGGGTTCGGGTTTGGGGTTTGCGTCAGGGCTTCAGGTAGCGGCCGGCGTGAAGGTCAGTGCGACGCCGTTCATGCAGTAGCGCAGGCCGGTCGGCCGCGGACCGTCGTCGAACACATGGCCGAGATGCCCACCACAGCGCACGCAATGCACTTCGCTGCGGGTCATGCCGAACGAGCGGTCTTCACGCGTGGTAACCGCATGATCGAGCGGCGCCCAGAAGCTCGGCCAGCCCGTATGGCTGTCAAATTTCGTGCGCGAGGCGAACGCGTCGAGCCGGCAGCCCGCGCAAGCGAACGTGCCCGCGCGATGTTCATCATTGAGCGGGCTGGTGTACGGCCGTTCGGTCCCTTCCTGGCGCAGCACCATGTACTGGGCGGGCGTCAGCACCCGGCGCCATTCGGCGTCGGTGTGGACGACGGTGAAGGTTTCCGTTGCCGGCGCGGCGGCGGTGGGTGCGGCCGCGAGACCACGCCAGCGGGTGAGGGCGAACAGCGCTGCGGCGGCGCTACCGCCTGACACCAGAAATCGTCTCCTGCCTTGCATGATGCGCTCCTTGCTGGACCCGACGGGTCGATGTCGGCATCGTATGCCCGGCGCGATACCGAAGTCCTCACAGAAAGTTAAATTAAATGTGATACTTCGGCGCGCCGAATTTCTGCACAATGACAGCCTGTCCCCGTTGTTCCCGCGCGGTTCGCGCCGCGCCCGAAGGCCCCCATATGGATCAACCGAAGCGCGTACTGATCGTCGAAGACGACGTCGACATTGCCGACGTGCTGAGCCTGCACCTGCGCGACGAACGCTATGAGGTCGTCCACAGCGCGGACGGCAACGAGGGCCTGCGCCTGCTCGAACAGGGCGGCTGGGATGCGCTGATCCTCGATCTGATGCTGCCTGGCGTCGACGGTCTCGAGATTTGCCGGCGCGCCCGCGCGATGGCGCGCTATACGCCGATCATCATCACGAGCGCGCGTTCCAGCGAGGTGCATCGCATCCTCGGTCTCGAACTCGGCGCCGACGACTACCTCGCCAAACCGTTCTCGGTGCTCGAACTGGTTGCGCGCGTGAAGGCGTTGCTGCGGCGCGTCGATGCGCTGGCAAAGGATTCGCGCATCGACGCAGGGACGCTCGAACTCGGCAGTCTGACCATCGATCCGCTCGCGCGCGAAGCGGCCGTCGACGGTCGGCGCATCGAGCTGACGCCGCGCGAATTCGACCTGCTGTATTACTTCGCGCGCCATCCGGGGAAGGTGTTCTCGCGCATGGATCTGTTGAACGCGGTGTGGGGCTATCAACACGAGGGCTACGAGCATACCGTCAACACGCATATCAACCGGCTGCGCGCGAAGATCGAAGCGGACCCGGCGCAGCCGGTCTGCATCCTGACCGTATGGGGGCACGGTTACAAGCTCGCTGCTGGATCGAAGGAAGCAGCGAAAGACGCGCCCGATGCCGCACCCAAGGATGCGCCGTGAACCTGACGCTTACCCAACGGCTGTCGATTGTCTTCGCGGCGCTGCTGCTCGCGTGTTGCGGTGCGTCGGCATGGCTGCAGATCCGTTCCAGCGATCTACACGAGAAAGAGGTCGTCCAGGGCCTGTCGCGTGGGCTCGCGCAGCACATCGCGCAGAGTGCGCCGCTGATGGACGACAACGGCCTGCGGCCCGACGCAGTGCGGCGTCTGTTCAGCCAGTTGATGGTGGTGAATCCGAGCGTCGAGGTGTATCTGCTCGACAGCGAAGGTCATGTGCAGGGCGATGACGCGCCGCCTGGTCATCTGAAGCGCGAACAGGTCAATCTCGAGCCGCTGCGGCGTTTCATCGCTGGCGATACGCTGCCGATTCTCGGCGACGATCCGCGCAGCATCGATGGTCGCAAGGTGTTTAGCGCCGCCCCGTTGCGGATGAACGGGCAGGCGCCGGCGGGCTATATCTATGTCGTGCTGCTCGGTGAGGCACACGACGAACTCGCGGCGCGCGTCGCGGCCAGTTCGGTGTTGCGTACGACGTTGTGGTCGATGGCGCTTGTAGCACTGCTCGGGCTCGTCGCGGGGCTGGTGGCGTTTCGTTTGATCACGCGGCCGTTGCGCCGGCTTACCGAAGCGATGCGGCATTTCGATGCGGATGGCGAGCCACGTGTGCCACCCGTTGCTGTTACATCGGCGGCGACGCCGCGCGTATCGACGCTCGGGCGCGGTGACGAAATCGCGGTGCTCGAAACGGCGTTTGCGCAAATGGCTGAGCGCATCGGCGAACAGTGGCGCGCGCTGACGCGCCAGGACCAGCAGCGGCGCGAACTGGTCGCCAACATTTCGCACGATCTGCGTACGCCGCTCACGTCGTTGCATGGCTATCTGGAGACGCTGTCGCTGAAGTCCGACACGCTCGGCGAAACCGAACGCAAGCGTTATCTAGCCATCGCGCTCGCGCAGAGCGTGAAGGTCGGTGCGCTCGCGCAGGCGCTGTTCGAACTCGCGCGGCTTGAATATGGTTTCGTGCAACCTGCGCTCGAAGAATTCTCGCTCGTCGATCTCGTGCAGGACGTGCTGCAAAAGTTCGAACTACCTGCCGAGGCACGCCATGTCCGTCTACGCGCTGATGTACCGCAGCGCGTGCCGAACGTCAGCGCGGATCTCGGCATGATCGAACGTGTGCTGACCAATCTGCTCGATAACGCGATCCGCCACACGCCCGCTGACGGCACGATCGATATCGCACTCACGAGCCGCGAAGGCAGGGTGACGGTGACGGTCAGCGATACCGGGCCGGGCATTCCCGAGGCGCTGCGCGAGGGTCTCTTTCAGCGGCCGTTCAGCTCGGGCGGCGCGCATCGTGGCGGCGGACTTGGATTGCTGATCGTGCAGCGCATGCTGCAGTTGCACCGCAGCGAGATTCGCCTGATCGAACGCGCGGGTCCGGGCACGACGTTCTCCTTTGAACTGGCCGCAGCGGGTGTTGCAGCCAACGGCGCATAGGTTGCGTTCAAGCATTTGCTGCGCCCTCGTAGTAGCGATGTAGACCCTCTACGTCATCCAGACGCGACGCACTACGAATCGCGCGGACCAAACATCGTATCTGCCCGATAGGGCCCGCAGTAGAATTGCTGCACACCGGCGCGCCGAATCGAGTGCGCCTGGGAACCCCACACGATACAAATGTCACGGAGACTTCATGGAACGACCCAGTTTCATTCGTCATTGGACCGAGCTGGAGGGCGCGGACGACTCGCACTACACGGGCGATACCGAACTCATGGCGATCGGCGCACCGCTTGCCAATGCGCTCGGACTTACGCGCATCGGGATTCACCACAACCGGCTGCTGCCTGGACGTCGCACCTCGTACCCGCATGCGGAAAGCGCGGAAGAGGAGTTCGTCTACGTGCTCGAAGGCACACCGGATGTCTGGATCGACGGTCATCTGCATGCACTGAAGCCTGGCGATTCGGTTGCGTTTCCAGCCGGCACCGGGATTTGCCATACCTTCATCAACAACACGGAGCATGAGGTCCGTTTGCTGGTGATCGGCGAAACGCCTAAGGATGAAAACCGCATCCGCTATCCGAAGAACGAAGCGCATGAGGCCAAACGTCCTGATCGGTGGATCGACTGGCCGGTACGCGAGATAGGGCCGCATGACGGCAAGCCGACCCGCAATAAAACGTAAAACCGATCGAGCGTCTATTCATAGCAGTTTTTATTGTTTCCCCGCACCTGTTGGCGCCGATACGGTATACGGCAGCCGTTTTCATTCAACAGGAGGTCCGTTCGCGGGCCAGCAGGGAAACCCGATGACAACCGATCATGAACGCGCAGTGAAATTCGCCTACTGGGTGCCGAATGTCAGCGGTGGCCTCGTGGTCAGCAAGATCGAGCAGCGCACGAGCTGGGATATCGACTACAACCGCCGGCTCGCGCAAACCGCCGAGCGCAGCGGCTTCGAGTACGCGCTATCGCAGATCCGCTTTACCGCGGGATATGGCGCCGAGTATCAGCATGAGTCGGTTGCATTCAGCCACGCGCTGCTCGCCGCCACCGAAAAGCTCAAAGTCATCGCTGCCATCCTGCCTGGCCCCTGGCATCCGGCCGTGGTCGCGAAGCAACTTGCCACCATCGATCAACTCACCGGCGGCCGTGTCGCAATCAACGTGGTGAGCGGCTGGTTTAAGGGTGAGTTCACCGCGATCGGCGAACCCTGGCTCGAACACGACGAACGCTACCGGCGCTCCGAGGAATTCATTCGCGCAGTGAAGGGCGTCTGGACCGAAGACGACTTCACGTTCAAGGGCGACTTCTATCGCTTCAACAACTACACGCTTAAGCCAAAGCCATTACAGCAACCGCATCCGGAAGTGTTCCAGGGCGGTAATTCGGCAGCCGCGCGGCGCATGGCTGCAGCGGTGTCGGACTGGTACTTCATGAACGGCAATTCGCTCGAGAATCATCGCGCGCAGATCGACGAAATCCGCGCGGCCGCCGCCGCGCAGGGACGCACGGTACGCTTCGGTGTCAACGCGTTCATCATTGCGCGCGATAGCGAGGACGAAGCGCAGCAGGTGCTGCACGATATCGTTCGACATGCGGATACCGAAGCGGTGCACGCGTTTGGGCACGCGGTCAAACAGGCGGGCAGCGCTTCGCCGGAAGCTCAGGGCATGTGGTCGAACTCGAAGTTCGAAGACCTGGTGCAGTACAACGATGGTTTCAAGACTGGCTTGATTGGCACGCCAGAACAGATCGCGCGCAAGATCGTTGCGCTAAAGGCGATTGGTGTCGATCTCGTGCTCGGTGGCTTTCTACACTTCATCGAAGAGGTCGAGTATTTCGGCAAGCGCGTGTTGCCGTTGGTGCGTGAGCTGGAAGAGGCGAGGGCTACTGCGGAGACTGCGTAGGCGGAACCGCTTATGCGTCGTCCGAAAACTTCACAACGATACCGGTGCCCGTCCCCAACCGGTTGACCGCAATCCGCCAGCCGTGTGCGATTGCAATCTCACGACAGATCGCGAGTCCGAGCCCTGCGCCGTCATGCCGGGCGCTTGGCGCGCGCCAGAATCGTTTGAACAGAAACGGCAGATGCGCGTCGTCGATGCCGGGCCCCTCGTCGCGAATCTGGATCGAACGACCGTCGATAATCATGCGCACTGTGCTCCCAGCCGGCGATACGTTGATCGCGTTCTCGACCACGTTTTTTAGCAGGATGAAAAGCGCGCTGCGATCTGCCCAGATCGACAGCGTGGCGGCCGCACCTTCCAGTTGCAGCCCGACATGCAGCGCTTCTGCCTTGCGCGACAGATACGTGAGCACGTCCTGTGCAACTTCGGCGGGATCGATCGCGCCGAAGCTGAAGTTCTGCGCTTCGCTGACTTCCGCGAGATGCAGCAACTGACGCACTTGCCGCGCCATCAGATCGATTTCCTTGAGCAGTGGTTCTCTACCTTGAATGTCACCCTGCAGCTCGATCTGCCCGCGGATCAACGTGAGCGGCGTCTGCAATTCGTGTGCAGCCGACGCGAGAAACTGCTGTTGCACGGTAAAGCCGTTTTCGAGCCGGTCGAGCGCTGCGTTGAACGCGTCGATCAGTGGCCGGATCTCGTGGGGAATGTCGCGTGTCGACAGGCGTGTCGTCAGATTGCGCGGCGTGATGAGCGCCGCAGCATCCGATACTTTGCGCAGCGGCCGGAGTATGCGGCGCAGTGTGATCGTCAGCGACAGCCCGAAGATGATCGTCGCTGCGAGGAACGTCACATTCACGATGCGCGGGAACGGTTTGATCTTTACCTGCACGCTGATGGCGTTCAGACGCGTGCTCATTGCGGTCTGCACGCGAAATACGGTGCCTGCGTGCACGATCTGCAGGGTGGCGACGTAGAACGGGCGACCGTCGATAGTCGCTTCGTCGACCGTCGGCGGATGTCCGCTGCGCGGCACGTTGAGCCAAGGCGGGCCGCCCGCGTCCGGCGACGCGAGCAGCACGGTACCGTGCGTATCTGTCACGCGGTACTTCACTTCGGTCGGCAACGACTCGAACATCCACGCGGGCGGATCGGTGAGCTGCACGGACACGGGGCGGCCTGCCGCATCGAAGACGAGTCCGTCCGCAAGGTGCCGCACGGCTTCGAGCTGCCCGT
The DNA here is from genome assembly GCF_030464945.1 of Paraburkholderia sp. CHISQ3. Lineage (NCBI taxonomy): Bacteria > Pseudomonadati > Pseudomonadota > Betaproteobacteria > Burkholderiales > Burkholderiaceae > Paraburkholderia > Paraburkholderia sp. CHISQ3. Next base: position 397,538 of record NZ_JALPRG010000001.1, on the reverse strand, counting down.
GCTGGCCGATCACCTGCTGCGGAAAGTTATTGACCGCGTACAGAACGAGCGCGGCGAGCAGGCTCAGGCACACGGCTAGTGCAACGACGCTCGTGATCCACAGTCGCGCCGACAGGCTGTGCACCCAGCGGTGCAGCATCACGACGACGCGCGAACCGGCATGCGGCCGCGCGGACCCGTTGTCCGTGCGATATGCCGACGCATCCGCGGCCTCAGGCTTGCGCGCTGTCATGCAGTGCGAACCCCGTGCCGCGCACGTTGACTATCCGGGTCAGCGCGCCGAGTGTCGTCAGTTTCTTGCGCAAGCGATGCAGCGTGACCTCAAGTGCGTTCGGCGTGACCGCTTCGCCGAGACCCCACGCTGCGTGTTCGAGCACACCGTGTCGGACCGTGCGCCCCGCGGCATGGATCAGACAGAGCATGATCTGCAGTTCGGCCGGCGCGAGCAGGACTGAATCGGCGCCGCAACGAAGCGCACGCTGTGCGGGGTCAATCGTCAGGTCGGCAAACGACACCACCAGCTCGGCCAGTGCCGGCGGCCGGCGCATCAGCGTGCGTACACGTGCGACCAGCTCGCTCATCGCGAACGGTTTGGTCAGGTAGTCGTCGGCGCCGCTCTCCAGCCCGTCGATGCGGTCGTGCAGCGCGTCGCGCGCCGTCAGCATCAGGGCGGGCGTCATGTCGCCGGCGGCGCGCCGCGAGCGTAGCAACGCGAGCCCGTCGCCGTCGGGCAGACCGCGATCGACGATCAGCACCGCGTAGTGCGCGAGACTCACGCCATACTCGGCTTCGGAGAGACTGTGAAACAGATCGGCCTCGATGCCCGCTCCCGATAGCGCCTCGCGCACCATCGCGGCGAGGCGTTCGTGGTCTTCGATCAGGGCGACTCGCGACATGGCGCTTTGCTCAATTGAACCGGCTCAGTTGAATCGATAGAGATAGCCGACGGTCGCCTGTGGAATGAACTTCCTGTCGACGAGCGGGCTGTCGGTGATGCCGCCGCCCAGACGCGCGACGCCGATATCGACGGTGGCTGACTGGTGTGTGGTGAAACTGTAGTTGAAGCGGGCGCCGAGCGAGACGTCGATGGTCGACGTGCCGGTGTAGGCGGGCCGGCCGGGCTGCGCTTCCGATGCGCGAACCCCGTAATAGTAATCGACGTAGGTGTGGCTCAACCATTCGGCACCGACGTGCGGTTCGATTCCGAGCTTGCCATACTGGAACGACTTGCCGAACTCGATATGCGCCTGCTGCCCCTTGTTCGCGCTTGTCAGGAAGTCGCCGGTTAGCGTGCCGTAGGTGCTTTGCCACGAGAACGCGGGGCCGTACCAGAACGCACCCTTGCGATCCTGCATGCCGTTCAGGATCGGCGCATCCGATCCGTCGTAGCCATCGCCGAGCGCGTATTTGCCGCGCAGGCTGAAGGCGACGCCGGCCCACTTGCCGATTTTCAGGTCGAGTGTCGTGCCGAGCGCATGGACCCATTTGTCGTCGAAGTAGAAGAGCGGAATCGGCGTGAATTTCGCGCCGTCGCCGGTGTAGGGCTGCTGGCGGTAGCCGGTGCCCGCGCCGAGTCCCCAGTGCGTGACGTTGGTGGCGTTGTTGAGGATGGTGAAGCCGGAGTCGTCGTCGGTGGCGACCGGGAGCGACGTTGAGGCGTCGGGTCCGTCGGCCTGGGCCGGTGCGGCGTATAGCCAGAGAAAAGCGGCGGCGAGTAGCAGCGGTTGCGCGTGGCGCATGAATCTGTTCACAGTGAAGTTCCGGAGTCGTCGACGCGAGAGACTGTAGGGTCGGTCGACTTACTCGCTACTTACTGGCCGGGGGTGGCGCTGTGATGGATTGCTTACAGGGGGTTACTGCGGAGGGGATGCTGCTGATTCGTGGAACTGCTGCAATTTGAGGCGGATATCGAGTGGGCGAAGAAAATCAGGAGATCCCCGTTAGCGTGGGAGCTTCTTCGTGTCGCTACTCGAACGCATCATGAGTTCCAGTGTCGTTTCGAGCCGGATGATGCGTTCGGTCAAACCTTCGATTTTCAACTGCTGTTCCTTCACTGTGCCGGCGAGCGACACCACTTTGTCATTCATCTTGATGACTGTCGTGAGCGCGTCCCACACTTTGTCCGTGACACCCATTAGTGTTTCCCTTTGGTCATCGCGGCAATCCGCTTGTTCGATTCGGCAATGAAAGACAGTGCATCATCGAGTGCGTCGTTTGCCTCTTTGGTGGAGGCATTCACGCGGTCGATCAATACATTGATTTCCTGTTCGTCGTCGGACGGGGTGAAACCTTGTGCGGCTTGACGCATCAATTCGCTCACGTTCAGACCAAGGCGTTTGGCGGTACTCGCGATAGCGCGTTTCTGAACCGTCGTTACCTGTACGACAATTCGCTCCGTGGCAGTGGCCATTTCTTTGCTCCTGTGTACATGTACATAGCATGTACATTCTAGACTGTTTTACGATCCAGTCAAGTTGCCCCTGAAAGCCGGCAGTCATTCGGATCACACACCTCAAATCTCCTCCGCAAATTCCTCAAGAAACCGCTTAAGCCGTTCCTGCCTGACCGCGGCAAGCCGCGCCCCAGTAGCCGTCTGAAACCCCGCCGAGAGTTTAAACAGCTTCGTATGAAAATGATCGATCGCGTAGCGCGCATCGTCGTAGGGCCGTGCCTGTGCGTGTGGATCGTTAGAGTCATACAGCGCACTACCCATGCGCCCAGCCACATAGAAGCAACGCGCAGCACCGAGCATGCCGATTGCATCAAGTCGATCCGCGTCCTGCACGATCTTCGCTTCGAGCGAGACCGGTGCAATACCCGCCGAATAGCTGTGTGCCTCGACCGCATGCGCGACCGCAAGCACCTTCTGCTCGGGCCAGCCCAGAGCCGTCAACACACGCGCAGCCTTTTCCGCGGAGAGCCGCGAGGCCTGCGCGCGCAACGGCGAATTTTTCTCGACGGCAACGCAGTCGTGCAGTACTGTCGACGCCAGCAGGATTTCCGCATCGCCGCCTTCTCCGGCCTGTATCGTGGCTGCGTTCTTCCAGACGCGCTGCAGATGCGAAACATCGTGCGAGCCGTCGCCGTCGTTGTCCTTCACGTATTGGAGCAAGGTTTGCGCGAGCGAAGCGAGCGGCGCGAACGGCACAAAAGCGGCAGTAGTCGTCATGGCGGATAAGAGCGGAAACGTCGAAGGCGTGATTATCGTCGGGGTGCGCGCAGATCGCCACCCGTACAGCCCGCCAATCGGCGTTTCAAATTTATCCGGGTGGCGCTCGTCTGGTTTATCTATCACCTATATGAAAACAGGGGGCAACATGCAGACTCTCCAGATCAAGATGCTTGTCGCATCGCTCTCGCTCGTCGCGCTCTCCGCTTGCCAGCTGGGCGGCACCCAGGCCGGCGCAGCCGGCGCCGCGGGCGCGGACACGCAAACTACGAATGCGGCCGCCGCGCCGGTCGGCGCGTCCGACCCGGTGTCGACCGCGCAACTGTGCCCGAGGGTCAACGGCGTGCAGGAAATTTCCGCCGAACTGCTGTTCGGCCGCAATGTGAAGGGACGCCGGCCGGTCAGCGACAAGGAAATTCGCCAGTTCCTCGCCGATGTCGTGACGCCGCGCTTTCCGGATGGCTTCACCACCTGGAGAACCCAGGGGCAATGGCTCGACAAGGACAAGAACCACGTGACGAAGGAAGAAAGCTTCGTGATCCAGATCGTGGCGAGCGGCACACAGGACACGCTCGACCACATATCGGAAGTGCGCAGCGCCTATATCAACCAGTTCCATCAGGAGTCAGTCGGGCTGGTGCTCACCGATGCGTGCGCATCGTTCTGAGGCCCGGTAGTTCCGACCGCGCGCCCGATCAGATCACTTCATCCGCGCCAGCGTGATGGCGTGCTCGGGACACGCGGTCACGCACAGGCCGCACGAGCGGCATGCATCGGCGTTCGGCGTGTACGCGACTTTCATGCCGTGTACGCGCAACTTGAATCGGTTCATCGCGCCGAGGTTCTCGTAGTCGGCCGTGTCGATGCGGCGGATGACGAAGACATTTTCCGGGCAGACCTCGGCACAATCGCCCTTGCCTTCGCAGCGCTTCAGGTTCACGACCGGGACGATGACGCCCGCGGGTTGCTTGCAGACAGCAGCCGATGCGGTGCTCATGTCGGATCTCGCGGCGTATCGTTGCGACCGGACAGCATCCCCTGACGGAATTTCTCGCGTTCTTCGGGCGTCATCTTCTCCCAGCGACGCCAGGCCCGCCGACCGCCCCAGCCACCGTGCCCGCGGAATCCGCCGAACAGGATACGGCTCAGCACCAGCAGCCCCAACGCATGTGGGAAGTCGATGATCCGGCCGCTCACGAACAGCGCGGGGACCACCCAGTTCCATAGCAGCATCGTCATCCATCCCAGCACCGCGATGCCGACCAGCACCAGCAGTGCCTTGGCAAAACATCTCATTCTGAATTTCATCGACCTGCTCCTTCAAATATCCAGTTCGTCATACACGGACTGCAAACGCGCACGCAGATGCAATACCGCGTAGCGCTTGCGAGCCAGTAACGTATTCACGCCGACACCGCTTGCGGCTGCCAGCTCCTTGAAACTGTGTCCATCGAGTTCGTGCGCAACGAAGACTTCGCGTTGTTCGGGCGGCAGTTCGTCGAGCGCGTTCTGTAGCGCTTTCAGCAGCACCGAGCGTGCATAGACGGCTTCGGGGCCGGCCTCCTGGGACGGCAGCGCGAGATCGAGGCGATATTCGCTGTCGTCGTCATCGCTGCCGGAACTCCCCGCCAGATCGGCGATCGGCAGCTCCTTCTTCTTGCGAAAGCGATCGATGATGCGATTGCGTGCGACGTGAAACAGCCACGCGCTGGCCTGCTCGATCGGCGCGGGCAGCCGGTACGCTTCGACGAATTCGTAGAAAACGTCTTGCAGGATGTCTTCGGCGTCGCCCGGATCGCGCACGCGCTGACGGATGAAATTGCCGAGCCGCGCCCGCTCGCGCACCACGGTGGCGGTGATCTCGCTATCTCGTTCGACCATCGGGTCCGGGGTGCGCGGCGGTTCCATGGGGCTGAAGACGTTTCGCGAGCGGGAATATTGTGGTCGGCGGGGAAAATTTTTACGGATTCACGGTAACGCGGCAGCCAGCGCGTCGAACTCCGCCGCCCACGCGGTCCGCCACTGCGCGCGTTGCGACTCGTCCACCCACGCGCCATCGATACCGTTGAACATAAACTGCCGCAGATCCGCGATACCGAAGCCGAAATGATCGAACATCAGTTGCCAGGCACCGGCCGGGTCGACTTTGTGCAAGGTCGGGTCGTCGGTATTCGGATGGATTTTCAGGCCGAGGGCGGCCATGCGGCGCAGCGGATGCAGCTCGGCCCATTGTTCGGGTGGCAGCGTGCGCAGGTAATAGGAGTTGGTCGGCACCACGGTGAACACGATGCCGCGTTCGGCGCAGCGCGCGGCGAGCGCCAGATCGTCGACGATCGTGTAGCCGTGATCGATACGGTCGCACTGCAGCAGGTCGACCGCGGTTTCCACATTGCGTGCAGGCATGCCGAACTCGCCGGCGTGTGCGGTGGTCCTGAATCCCGCCGCACGCGCGTCGCGATACGCTTTCCAGAACAGTTCCGGCGGACGATCGTTCTCGCGGTAATCGATGCCGAGTCCCGCGACTTCGTCGGCCCGATGCGCCTTCATCCACGCGACAACCTGGACGGCCTCGTCGGGATCGGCTTCGCGATCGATACTCGGAATCAGTCGTGCGCTGATGCCGAAATCGCGCGCGGCGTCGCGGATAGCCGTGACGATCGCGGCCTGCGCGTCGGCGTAGGCGATCTTCGAGACGCGCACCGTGCCGGTCGGATTCCAGAAGAACTCGCTATGCCGTACGTTCTGCGCGGCTGCGTCCTGCAGATATTGGTAGGCGATCCGGTGCAGGTCGTCGGCACGCGTAAGCAGGTATTCGTCGAGGGCGCGCAACACACGCAATACGCCGACCGGCTTTTCGCCGCGTGTATAGAACGCGTCGATTTCGCTGCGTGCGATCGGCGCGCCGGTCCGTTCGGCCAGCGCGACGAAGGTGTCGTGCCGCACGGCGCCCAGCAGATGGCAGTGCAGTTCGGCCTTCGGCAGCGCGCGAAAGAAGTGCCGGTGTGCGGGCGTGATAGCGACGCCGCTGCGCGATGTGGGCACGTTACCCAGGGTCTCGTTCATGTCGATGTGGTGCTCGGTAGTGCGGGTCATGCCAAAGGGGAAAACCGTTACGGCGCGTTCAGTCAATGCAGGCGTCAATGCGGTTTGACAACGGTCCAGAAGTAATAGCCGAGCGGCACGGCGAGTACGACGAGCCCCCACGGTACCTCGCGAAAGCGTCCGGCCAGCAGCTTCACGAGTACGTAGCAGAGCAGTCCGCCGGCGATGCCGGTGCCGAAGCTGTTCGACATCAGCGTGAGCAGCACCATCGAAAGTACGGGCAGCGCATCGGTGAAGTCGTCGAAATGCGTGTGGCGGATCGTGCCGAACATCGACAGGCCGATCAGGATCAGCGCGGGCGCGGTCGCTTCCTTGGGAATCGCGAGTGCGACGGGGACGAACAGCAGCATCAGTGCGAACATCGCGGCCGCCGCCAGCGACGACAACCCGCTGCGCCCGCCGGCCTCGACGCCCGCCGCCGATTCCACCAGCGCAGTCAACGCCGGAATGCCGAGCACCGGGCCGAGCGTCGCGGCAATCGAATCGACGAGAAACGGCCGGTTGATGTTGGGCAGGTTCGCGTGTTCATCGAGCAGTTGCGCCTTGGCGCCAACCGCGAGCGTCGTGCCGAGCGTGGAAAAGAACTCCGACGCAAAGAATACGAACAGATACGGAATCGCGGACACGGTGAGCGCACTGGCGATGTCGAGTTTGAACGCGACCGGCACGATGCTATGCGGCCGCGCCATCGGCGACGCGGGCAGATGCGTGACGCCGAGTGGGATGCCCGCAGCGGCCGCGATCAGGATGGCCCACAGAATCGCCCCGGGCACGCGGCGCCCCTGCAGCACGACCGCGGCGGCGAGCCCCGCAAGCGCGACGAGCGTGCCGGGCCGCGTGAAGTCGCCGAGCGCGAGCGCGTTGGTCTTCGCGTTGGCGATCACCATGCCCGCGTTGCGAAAACCGAGCAACGCAATGAAGAGACCGATCGATGCGCCGAGCCCAAGCTTGATTTGCGCGGGGATCAGCCGGACCACCAGGCTGCGCGCGCCGGCCAGCGTCAGGACCAGAAACAGCACACCCGAAATGAACGCGATGCCAAGGCCGGTCTGCCATGCGACGTGTTCGGTGGCGGCGAGCGTCACCCCGAGCACGACCGATCCGCCGATCCCCGGCCCCACGATAAACGGCAGGTTCGTGTAGAGCCCCATCAGCACCGTGCCCAGCACGAACACGATGATCGTCGCCGTCGTCGTCGCACCGCGTTCCATGCCACCCGTTGCCAGCAGCGAAGGGATCACGACGAGCAGATACGCCGCTGCGAGAAACGACGTAATGCCCGCGAGCACTTCGGTGCGTACGGTCGTGTTGCGCGCGGCAAGTGCGAAGCGCCGGTCGAGCCATGAGCTACCGCTCCGGTGAGACATCGCGTCGGACGATGACATCGACGAGTCCTTGTTCAGCATTTAATTTGTCCTGTATCCCGTACTTTGACGCGTTCTATACTCCAACGCATTCTGTCCCGACTGCGCAGGCCTCATGTCCGACCGTTCGTCTCTGTTGCCGGCCCTGACGTTGCGGCAAGTGCAGTACTTCGTCGTGCTTGCGCATGCGCGCAGTTTTACCGAGGCGGCGCAGTCGCTTTCGCTGACGCAACCCGCGCTGACTGCCGCGATCCGGCAGATCGAATTCCTGCTCGGCGGTCCGCTGTTCGCGCGGTCCGCACACCGTCTGACGCTGACTGCTGCTGGTGCCAGCGTGCTGCCGCTGGCCGAACGTCTGCTCAACCAGGCACGCGGTACCTTCGACGACATGGCACGCACCTTCGCCGACCGCGTGCAAACGGTCCGCATCGGGCTGATCCCTTCAGTGGCCGGTCGCCTGCTGCCGGCGCTGACCGCATTCGGCGCGCGTGCGCGAACCCTGCGCTTCACACTGACCGACCTGCCGAACACCGCGCTGATCGACGCGGTGCGCGAGGGCGTCGTCGACCTCGGCATCGGTGTGCATGAGCCGGGTGCGGACGACCCCGTGCTGCGGTACGACGATCTGTTCGAAGACCAGATCGTCGTGGTCGTACGGCGCGACGATCCGCTTGCGAAGCACAAGGCCATCGCGTGGGCGAAACTCGTCGGGCGCGATCTCGCGGTGTTTGTGCGCGGCAGTGTTAGCGAGGCACTGCAACGCACCGGCGGTGCAGAAAACCTGCGGCTCACCGTGAGCTACCGGATGGAATACACCGAGCCGCTCTACGCGCTCGTGCGCAACGGTCTTGCGATCGCGGTACTGCCGAGCCTTTACACGACGCATCTGCACGACCCCGAGCTGGTAGCGGTGCGACTCAACCGGCCACATGTCGCGCGCGCGATTGCGCTGATTTCGCTGGCGGGAGAGGATCGCGGCCCGCATGTGCGCGGCTGCCGCGAGTGGATCGCCGCGCATATCTGAAACGCGCTTAGGGCAGGTTAGCGATGTTGGCGCGCAGCGTCGCATAGAAGCCGTCCGCATCGACTTCGTTGATCCACAGCGCGTTCGGCGCGCGGCCGCTGTGCCCACTCCAGTCGACGACGGTTTCGCCGAGCGTCCATTCGCCGGTCGTCTCGATCTCCACGTTGACCTGCCTGCCCTTGAAGAGCGTCGGATCGATCAGATAGCCGGTGGCGGTCGGGTCGTACATCGGCGCTTCTTCGACGCCGTGGCGTCCCTTCTGATACGCCACTTCCGCGGTCATGATGTCCGCTACGACCGTGCCGCAACGCGTGCCGAGCGTGCGGAACGGGGCAATCCGCGCGGGCGTGATCGGCGCCTTGACCGCCACGTCGCGCGGCAACACGACAATCGGCACGCCGCTCGAAAAGACGATCTGCGCCGCCTGCGGATCGACATAGATATTGAATTCCGCGGCCGGCGTGATGTTGCCGCGCTCGAAGAAAGCGCCGCCCATCAGCACGATTTCGCTTAGATGGTCGCGAATATCCGGTGCTTCGGTGAGCGCGGTGGCGAGGTTGGTCAGCGGACCGAGCGAGCAGATCGTGACGCTATGCGGCGCGGCCGCGCGCAAGGTTTCGATCAGATAGTTCACCGCATGTCCGGGCGCGAGCGGCGCCAGTGGCTCATGCAGCGTGACGCCTTCGAGGCCAGTCTTGCCGTGCACGTTGGCGGCGGTGACGAGCTCGCGCACCAACGGCCGCGGACAACCCGCATAGACGGGCAGTGTCGTCGTGCGGCCGGCCCAGTCGCGGATGATGCGCGCATTGCGTTCGGTCAGGTCGAGCGGCACGTTGCCGGCAACGGCCGTGAGCGCACGCACATCGAGCCGGTCGCTTGCGCCGAGCGCGAAGAGAATCGCAATCGCGTCGTCCTGACCAGGATCGGTGTCGATGATGACCGTGCGGCGTGGAGTCGGGTTCATGGTGGAGGCCCATGCAGTAGTGGGGAGCAGGGCGCCGGCGGCAAGCGCAAGCGAGCCTTTGAGAAACGCACGGCGCGGGAAGTCGTCAGTATCGCTCATAGTCAGAACAGGTGGCGGATGCCGACCGTCGCGATGACCTGGCGCGTACTGGTCGAGCGGGCATAGGCGAAGATCTGCGCGTACTTCGCGTCGCCGGCGGCGAGCTGTCCGATCACCGTCAACGCGACATCGGTGCGCTTCGACAGGAAATAGTCTGCCTGCAGATTGACCTGATGCCACTTCGGATGCGTGTCGATCACGTCGTACTTGCCGGCCGTATAGCCATACGCGGCGCCGAGAAAGAGCGCCGGTGTCAGCGTGTACACGACGTTCACACCGTAGTTCTGCAGATGCAGGTGCGAGTTGTCGAGGTAGTCGTAATGGACATCGGTAAACAGCGCCGCGAACTGCGCGCGGCCGATCGTGTAGAAACCGCCGGTGCCGAGGATGCGCTGTTTGCTCGCGAATACCGACGGGTTCGTCGCGCTCTTGTCGAAGATCAGCAGTGACGAGGCATAGTCGTTGGCGATTGCGCCGTCCTGATTCGTGCTGCTGTACGGATGGTTGTACTGCGCGTAGACAGCGCTCCAGCGCAGCGGACCGTTCTCGTAGCCGACGCCGAAGCTGTACGCGTTGTTGTTGCTGAAGCCCACCGTATTGCTGAAGCCGTATTGCGCCGTCGCCTTCAGGCCGCGATAGGCGGCGCTCACGTACTTCACCGAGTTCTGCACGCGGATGTCGTTATAGCCGTTGTCGTTGTCGCCGATGTTCACACCGTTGCTGGCGATGATCACCGGTCCGATGTAGTCGTGGATCGTGTCGTACTGACGACCGAAAGTCAGCGTGCCGTAGTGTTTGTCCGACAGCCCGACGAACGCCTGGCGGCCGAATTCGCGGCCGTTCTGCGAGGCAGTGCCGCTCATGACGTTGAAGCCGTTTTCGAGCTGGAAGATCGCGCTCAGTCCGCCACCGAGGTCTTCCTTGCCTTTTAACCCCCAGCGCGGGTTCTGGTTGGTGCCGCTCAGCGCCTGCCAGGCATTCTTGCCACCCTGGTTGGACGCGAAGCCCACGCCCGCGGAGATCAGGCCATAGAGCGTCACGCTGCTTTGCGCGCAGGCCGGCGCAGCAGCGGTGGCGGCGAGCGTGCTGAACATTGCCAGCGGAGTGAGCTTGCGGAGTTTCATCGTGATCCGGGCAGTGGAAGTGGAGTAACGCGCTGTGAGAATGTGGCGACAAGGCGGCGAGGCGCCGCAATCGACTGACCGGACTATACGAAGCTCGCGCGTATAAAAATAATTTTGTTTTCTTATGAATCGATAGATTGAATTTATTCTCGCTGCAACTCAGGGTGCCGCTGAAGCCTGTGCACCGCGTCGTACGGCAGCTTTCCCTTCGAAAACCCGCCGAACCTATAAAATACGGTTTCGCCGCGATTCCCGCGGTGGCCGCCCCCAATACACATGCTACGTTTAAGCGAAGTCAAACTCCCTCTGGACCATGTCGAAGCCGATCTCGAAGCCGCGGTTCGCGCGCGCCTCGCGGAGCTCGGCGTGGCGGCAGACGGCCTCGTCCGCTACACGGTGTTTCGCCGTGCGCACGATGCGCGCAAGCGCTCCGATATCCGGCTGACCTATATCGTCGACGTCGAAGTCAAGGACGAAGCGGCTGCGCTCAAGCGGATCGCTGGCAAACCGCATTGCGCGGTAACGCCCGACATGACGTACCGCTTCGTCGCGCAGGCCCCCGAACACACGGATCGCCTGCGCCCAGTGGTGATCGGTATGGGACCGTGCGGTCTGTTCGCCGGGCTGATCCTCGCGCAGATGGGGTTTCGTCCGATCATCCTCGAACGCGGCAAGGCCGTACGCGAGCGCACCAAGGACACCTTCGGCCTGTGGCGCAAGGGCGTACTCAACCCTGAATCGAACGTGCAGTTCGGTGAGGGCGGCGCTGGAACGTTTTCCGATGGCAAGCTGTACAGCCAGATCAAGGACCCGAACCACTATGGCCGCAAGGTGCTCGAAGAATTCGTCAAGGCAGGCGCGCCGGAAGACATCCTGTATCTGAGCCGGCCGCACATCGGCACGTTCCGCCTTGTCAGCATGGTGGAAAAGATGCGCGCCACGATCCACGAACTGGGCGGCGAAGTGCGCTTCGAAACCCGGGTCGACGACATCGAAATCGATCAGGGCAAGGTGCGCTCGCTCAAGCTCTCGAACGGCGACACGCTGCGCTGCGACCACGTCGTGCTGGCCGTGGGCCACAGCGCGCGCGACACCTTCCAGATGCTGCACGATCGTGGCGTGTATATCGAAGCCAAGCCGTTTTCGCTCGGCTTTCGCATCGAACATCCGCAGGGTGTGATCGATCGTAGCCGTTTCGGTACGTTTGCGGGCCACAAGCTGCTCGGCGCGGCCGACTACAAAGTGGTCCATCACTGCAGTAACGGACGTTCCGCCTACAGCTTTTGTATGTGCCCAGGCGGCACGGTGGTCGCGGCGACGTCCGAACCGGGCCGCGTGGTCACCAATGGCATGAGCCAGTATTCGCGGGCCGAGCGCAACGCGAATGCGGGCATCGTCGTCGGCATCACGCCAGAAGATTATCCGGGCGGCCCGATGGCAGGCATCGCGTTCCAGCGCAAATGGGAAGAGCGCGCATTCGAACTCGGCGGCAGCAACTACAACGCGCCTGGTCAACTGGTCGGCGACTTTATCGCGGGCCGGCCGTCGACGTCGCTGGGCTCCGTCGTGCCGTCGTACAAGCCGGGCGTCCATCCCACCGATCTCAGCACGGCGCTGCCCGACTACGTGATCGAAGCGATCCGCGAAGCATTGCCGCAGATCGATAGAAAGATCGCCGGCTTTGCGATGCACGACGCCGTACTCACCGGCGTCGAGACGCGCACTTCGTCGCCGATCCGGGTGCGCCGCAAGGACGATTGCCAGAGCATGAACGTCGAAGGTCTGTATCCGGCCGGCGAAGGCGCAGGATATGCCGGGGGGATCTATTCGGCGGCCATCGACGGCATCGAGGTAGCGCAGGCGCTCGCGCTCAATCTGACGGCGGCGCGAGCTTAACGGGTGCTTGGCAGAAACTGAAGGTTGGTTGTCTTTCTTGCCATCGGCGGGAATGCTCCAATGGGTTCTTTGGACCACCAACCTCAAGGATGAACGCGATGTCGCAAACCAGTCCCGTCCGCACCGCCGGCTTTCTGCTGTTTCCCAACGTGACGCAGCTCGACCTGACCGGGCCGCAAGAGGTGTTGACGCGCATGCCGGGCTGGAAAGCCGAACTCGTTGCGGCGTCGCGTGCGCTGGTGCGCAGCGATAGCGGCCTCGTGATCCAGCCCGACGTCACCTTCGCCGAAGCGGCGCATTACGACCTGCTGGTGGTACCCGGCGGTCCGGGCGTGGATGTGGCGATGCTTGATCGCGAAACCGTCGCGTTTGTTCGCGACAAGGCCCAGCGCGCCGAGTACGTGTTCGGCATCTGCACCGGTTCGTTGTTGCTGGGCGCGACCGGATTCTTGCGCGGGCGGCGCGCGGGCACCCACTGGCAGTCGCGCGAGCAACTTGCGAAGTTCGGCGCGACAGTGAGTACCGAACGTCTTACGGTCGACGGCAATCTGTTCACGTCGGGCGGCGTAACGGCCGGCATCGACATGGCGCTGCGCGTCGTGGCGGAGCTGGCCGGCGACGACGTCGCGCAGCAGATCCAGTTGCAGATCGAGTACGATCCGGCGCCGCCGTTCAATGCTGGTTCGCCTGATGTTGCGCCGCCGGAAGTCGTCGAGCGGTTGCTGGCTGCGTCGGCGCAGCGTCGTGCAACGCGCTCGGCAGCGGTGGATCAGGCCGTTGCGCAGCTCGCTGCCTTCGACCGCTGAGCGCGGCGCATTCGTGCGCGCTTGTGCGCTTTCCAGCTCGCGATGAAGTTAACATCGAAAGCCTCCATTCCATCCGGACCCGCCTGGGTCCGTTAGCTTCGTAACACGTCGGCTGTCCCCCAGCCGACGCGCACCGCCCCTTCGAATTCCGCTCGTCCGCTCCGAACCCCACCGATATTCCTGCCAGTCCGTCCCGCACTCACCATGCAATATGCATCGATTTGCGTGTCGCCGCACTTTCCTCCACGATCGCGCCACTCCCGGTTCGCCCAGCGTTCGCTTGGTGAAAACCCGCATTGTGACCGCGTCGAATCGTAATGAGAATTTCGAAACATTTTTTGTTATGTAACTATCATAAAACCCGGAATCGACCGGCTCGCCCGGCGGCACACAGTACAACGGCACTTCCCCTGCACCGGTCGCGTCGTCCGGCCAGTCAACCTAACTATCCCTGTGAGCCCAACGTGAATATCGTCCGCAGCCTGTCTGGCATGGCGTTTCTGTTGCTGATCGCGTATGCGCTGTCGGCCAACCGGCGCGCAATTCGTCCGCGCACCCTGATTGCGGCCTTCGCGGTGCAGGTGGCGATCGGCGCATTCGTGCTATTCGTGCCGCTCGGTAGCGAGGCGCTCGCGGGTGCCGCGCACGGCGTGAACCGTGTGCTCGAGATGGGCGATCGCGGCGTAACGTTTATGTTCGGCGGTCTGGTCGGTGACCAGATGTTCAAGGTGTTCGGCGACAACGGCTTCGTGTTCGCCCTGCGCGTGCTGCCGATGATCATCTACGTCACCGCGCTGATCGCCGTGCTGTATCACATCGGCGTGATGAAACTGATCATCAACGGCTTCGGCGGGCTGTTCGAAAAACTGCTCGGTGTGAGCCGCATCGAAGCGTGTTCCGCGGTGGCGACGATCTTTCTCGGGCAGAGCGAAATGCCTGCTTTCGTCAAACCGTTCGCGAAGCAGATGACCGGCGCCGAACTGTTCACGGTGATGACGAGCGGGATGGCATCGGTGGCCGGCTCGGTGCTGGCGGGCTACGTCGGGCTCGGTGTGCGGCTCGACTATCTGCTCGCCGCCTCGTTCATGGCGGTGCCGGGCGGCTTGTTGTTCGCGAAGATCATCTTTCCGACGACCGAAGCACCGCAACCGATCCCCGAGAAACTGAGCTTCGACGAACGACGCTCGGCGAACGTCATCGAAGCCGTTGCATCCGGCACGGCTGTCGGCCTGCGCATTGCGCTAAATGTGGGCGGGATGCTGATTGCGTTCATCGGTCTGATTGCGCTGCTCAACATGATTGTCGGCGCAATCGCGGGGCTCTTCGGCCACCCCGATCTCACGATGCAGCTTATTCTCGGCTACGTGTTTTCACCGCTCGCGTGGATACTCGGTGTGCCGTGGCACGATGCGCCGCTCGCGGGTAACTTCATCGGCGAAAAGCTGATCCTCAACGAGTTTGTCGCGTATGTCGATCTGTCGCCGTACCTGAAGAGCGCGCACGACGTGGCCGCAGCGGGCCTCAAGGTGCTCGACCCGAAGACGGTCGCGATCGTCACGTTTGCGCTGTGCGGGTTCTCCAATTTTTCGTCGATTGCGATTCTTGCCGGCGGTTTCAGCGCGGTCGCGCCCGAGCGCCGCTCGGAAGTCGCGCGCTACGGCCTGCGCGTCGTCGCGGCGAGTACGCTGTCGAACCTGATGAGCGCGGCCATCGCCGGCACGTTCCTGTCCTTACACTGAGCAGCGTCCAATCCATTCGAGCAAGTGAATCAACATGTTTCTAACCCAGGAAATTATTCGCAAGAAGCGCGACCGCCAGCCGTTGAATGAAGCCGAGATCGCAGCATTCGTGCGCGGCGTGACGGACGGCAGTGTCAGCGAAGGACAGGTCGCGGCGTTTGCGATGGCGGTCTTTTTCAACGACATGAGCATTGCCGAGCGCGTGGCGATGACGCTCGCGCAGCGCGACTCGGGCCAGGTGCTCGGCTGGCGCGATCTCGAGCTGCCGGGGCCGGTACTCGATAAACATTCCACCGGCGGTGTCGGCGATCTGACGTCGTTGCTGCTCGGACCGATGGTGGCCGCGTGCGGCGGTTACGTGCCGATGATCTCGGGGCGCGGGCTCGGTCACACCGGCGGCACGCTCGACAAGCTCTCGTCGATTCCCGGCTACAACGTGACGCCCGACACCGACGCGTTTCGTCGCGTGGTGCGCGACGTGGGTGTGGCGATCATCGGCCAGACTGCGCAGCTTGCTCCCGCCGACAAACGCATTTATTCGATCCGCGACGTGACCGCGACGGTGGAATCGGTCGCGATGATCACCGCGTCGATTCTCTCGAAGAAGCTCGCGGCCGGACTCGACGCTCTCGTGATGGACGTCAAGGTCGGCTCGGGGGCGTTCATGCCGAGCTATGAGAAATCGGTGGAACTCGCGCGCAGTATCGTCGCGGTCGGCAATGGCGCGGGCATGAAGACGACGGCCGTGCTGACCGACATGAACCAGCCGCTCGCACCGTGTGCGGGCAACGCGCTCGAAGTGCGTTTTTCTATCGACTACCTGACCGGTCGCACGCGGCCCACGCGCGTGCATGAGGTGACGTTGGCGCTGGCTGCGCAGATGCTCGTGCTGGGCGGTCTCGCCAGCGATGTCGCGCAGGGCCGCGACAAGCTCATCGCTGCACTCGATTCAGGCGCGGCCGCCGAGCGTTTCGCGCAGATGGTGACCGCGCTTGGCGGTCCTGCCGATCTGCTCGAGACGTACGATCGTCAGCTCGGTCATGCGCCGGTTGTGTTGCCGGTGGCTGCGCCGCGTGCGGGTGTTGTTGCGCAGATCGATTGTCGTGCAATGGGTCTCGCGGTGGTGGGTCTTGGTGGCGGCAGACGTCGTCCCGAAGACACAATCGACTACCAGGTGGGGCTCACGGATATCGTCGAACTGGGCGAGCGTGTCGAAGCAGGGCAAGCGCTCGCGCTTGTCCACGCTCGCGACACCGCGGCGGCACAGCGCGCGGCCAGCGAGATTCTCGCCGCCTGCACGATCGCCGACGCTGATGCGAACGTTCCGCCGTCGCTGTACGATGTGATCGACTAGTTCAACGGACGTCGTCATGCGTGCAATCATTTTGATCCTTGATTCGCTGGGCGTCGGTGCCGCGCCGGACGCCGTGCGTTTCGGCGATGTCGGTGCAGATACGCTCGGCCACATCGCTGCGAGTTGCGCGCGCGGTGAGGCAGAGGTGGGGCGTAGCGGACCGTTGCGGATTCCGCATCTCGAACAGCTCGGCATCGGCCTCGCCAATCAGCTGGCGACCGGCGCGCTGGCACCGGGTTTTACCGCGACGCCGACGTTGATCGGTGCATACGGTGCGGCGCGCGAACTGTCGTCGGGCAAGGACACGCCATCGGGGCACTGGGAACTGGCGGGTGTGCCCGTGCGTTTCGACTGGGGTTACTTCGAGCAACCCACTCATACTTTTCCGCCCGAACTGCTCGATGCGCTCGTGCGGCGTGCGGGATTGCCAGGCTACCTCGGCAACTGCCACGCGTCGGGCACGACGATACTCGACGCGCTCGGTGAAGAACACCGCGCGAGCGGCAAGCCGATCTTCTACACATCCGCCGATTCCGTGTTCCAGATTGCGTGCCACGAAGAGACGTTCGGCCTGCAGCGTCTATACGACCTGTGCGAGATTGCACGCGAGGAAGTGGACCGCTACAACATTTGCCGCGTGATCGCGCGGCCGTTTACCGGTGACGCGCAACACGGCTTCACGCGCACGCCGAATCGCCGCGACCTGGCGGTGCCGCCGCCTGCTGCGACCGTGCTGGAGAAACTCGCTGCGGCAGGCGGCGAGGTGGTGTCGATCGGCAAGATAGCCGACATCTACGCGCACGTCGGCATCACGCGCAAGATCAAGGCGCATGGACTCGACGGGCTGTGGCAGGCGACTTTCGATGCGGTGCGCGAGACGCCCGACTTCAGCATCGTGATGACGAACTTCGTCGACTTCGATCAGAACTTCGGACATCGCCGCAATACGCCCGGCTATGCGGCCGCGCTCGAATACTTCGACACGCGGCTGCCGGAACTCTACGACTTGCTCGCGGACGACGACGTGGTGATTCTGAGCGCGGACCACGGCTGCGATCCGACGTGGCCGGGCACCGACCACACGCGCGAACACGTGCCGGTACTCGTGTACGGCAAGCGCGTGACGCCGGGTAGTCTCGGCGTGCGCGAGAGTTTTGCGGATGTCGGGCAGAGTCTGGCCGACTGGTTCGGACTCACGCCGTTCGCGGACGGTGTGTCGTTTCTCAGCGCACGTCCTGCACCTCATGCTCCTTCCGCGCCGCAATGAACCGAACTCAGGAGTCGCTATGACTACCCACGAACAACTGATCGAAGAAGCCCGCAAGGCACGCACGCACGCCTATGCGCCGTATTCGAATTTCCACGTCGGCGCTGCGCTGCGTGCGAAAGACGGCAGGATCTTTCACGGCTGCAACGTCGAAAATGCGTCGTACGGGTTGTGCAACTGCGCGGAACGCACAGCGTTTTTCGCAGCGGTGGCCGAGGGATACAAACCCGGACAGTTCGATGCAATCGCCGTGATCGGCGCCACGGACGATCCCATCGCGCCGTGTGGCGCATGTCGTCAGGTGATGATCGAACTCGGTACGCCGGCGCTTACTGTCGTGCTGAGCAATCTGACCGGCGCCGTCGAGGTGACTAGCGCTGACGCGCTGCTGCCGGGGGCGTTCTATCTGAAGTGAACGGCAGCGTGAACGATGTAATGAGCGGCGCTGCGGTATGCTTGTGCGCTCCGCTCACTCTTCGCTACCGTTCGATGTCCGATTTCCCTTTTGATGCCGTCATCTTCGACTGCGACGGCGTGCTCGTCGATTCGGAGCCGATCACCAACCGCGTGATCACCGAAATGCTCAACGAACTGGGCTGGTCGATCGGCATCGAAGAGACGATGCGCATTTTCGTCGGCAAGACGGTGCGAGACGAAGCGGCACAAATCGAAGCACACACCGGTTTTGCCGTCACGTCCGAGTGGCTCGCGCAGTTTCGTGCGCGGCGCAACGAAGCGCTCGAGCGCGACCTGGTCGAGATTCGCGGCGCACCCGATGCGGTGCGCGCGTTGCATCGTACGCTGGGCGGACGGATCGCCGTGGCGTCGGGCGCCGACAAGCCCAAGGTCGAAATGCAACTGGCGAAGGTCGGCATTCTCGAGTGCTTCGATGGCCACGTGTTTAGCGGTCACGACATGGCGCGCAGCAAGCCTTACCCCGATGTTTATCTTGCAGCCGCGGCTGCGCTCGGTGTCGATCCGGCCCGTTGCGCCGTGGTCGAAGACACGGCGACCGGCATAACCGCAGGCGTCGCGGCCGGCGCGACGGTGTTCGGTTACAGCCCCAAGGTCGTCGGGCAGCAAAGCCCCGATGCGCTGCGCGCGGCAGGCGCCGTCGCGGTGTTCGAGGATATGAATCAACTGCATGCGCTGCTTGCGGGCTGGACCGACACGTCGCGCGCTGCGTGAACTGCGCGCCACAGCGCACGTTTGACCACACGACAAACCGAAGGTAGCATTCCGCCTTCATCTCACCCTTCCGCGCTTCAAGCGCGGATTGTCCGAGGAACTATGTTGGAGCTTGTAGCCGCCTGCTAACCGCTTCGTTTCAATGAAGCTGCGTTAGCCGAACCCTGGCAGCGTGCCCGCACACAGCGGGCAGCGCTATTTGCGTTCGCGGTTACAACCTATGCTCCAACATGAATATTTCCAGGCAGGAACAACGTGTTCTGCACGTACTCGCGCAGGGTGGCGAAATTCGCCTTCAGCGTATCGATAACCAGATCATCGACGTAGATTGCTTCAACCGTTACGGGCTGAGGCTCAGCGATTGCACGCCTTCTGTTTTCCGGAAACTGAAGCGCCGAGGCCTGATTTCAAGCATCGATGGTCGGCCGTATCAGATCACGCGGCTTGGGCGGGAAGCGGTGCGTCCGCAGCTGGATAACCGGGCGCCGGCGCGTAGCCGGTAATCGATGGATCGCGGCGCGTGGCCTGTTCGTAAGCGAATGGGTCCGCGCGCTGCGCTGTAAAACAAAGCACGTCGGACATCCGCATCTCAACCCGCAGTCTGTGTACGATGCGAGATAGCGGCGCGCACCACGCGCCCTCATATGTCGTGCTGTTTTTCTCCGGAGGCTCACGATGGATCCCGTGTTGTTCCGCAACGGCGCCTTGCTCGATCCCACCCAACCCGAACTGTTACCCGGCCACGACGTGCTGGTCGAAGATGGGCTTATCCGCGAAGTATCGGACCGGCCTATTACGAGCAGTCGTGCCCGTGTCGTCGATCTGAAAGGAAAGACGATCATGCCGGGCCTAATCGATCTGCACGTGCATGTCGTCGCCGTCGAATTCAATCTGCCGCGCGTCGCGACCTTACCCAACGTGCTCGTCACGCTGCGCGCCGTGCCGCTGATGCGCGCGATGCTGCGCCGCGGCTTCACGACGGTGCGCGATGCGGGCGGCGCCGGTTATCCGTTCAAGCAGGCCGTCGAAACCGGGCTCGCGGAAGGACCGCGCATGTTCGTCTCCGGCCGCGCGCTGAGTCAGACCGGCGGTCACGGCGATCCACGCGCGCGCAGCGACTACATCGCGCCCGATGCGCCGTGCGGTT
This sequence comes from Paraburkholderia sp. CHISQ3, assembly GCF_030464945.1. NCBI lineage: Bacteria > Pseudomonadati > Pseudomonadota > Betaproteobacteria > Burkholderiales > Burkholderiaceae > Paraburkholderia > Paraburkholderia sp. CHISQ3. The sequence goes on along the minus strand of NZ_JALPRG010000001.1, from coordinate 377,295 downwards.
GCTGCGTGCGAGTCGGCGCACTTGGACGCGTAGCAGACGGCGTCGACGAAGTGCGCCGCGCCGTGCGCGAAGAGCTGCAGATGGGCGCCGACCAGATCAAGATCATGGCGTCCGGCGGCGTCGCATCGCCGACCGATCCGGTGGGCGCATGGGGCTATTCGGAAGACGAGATTCGCGCGATAGTCGGCGAAGCGCAGGCGCGTCACACCTATGTGCTCGCGCATGCGTACACGGCCGATGCGATTGCCCGCGCGGTGCGCTGCGGCGTGCGCACCATCGAGCACGGTAATCTGATCGACGACGCGACCGCACGCGTCGTCGCTGCGCACGATGCGTTCGTCGTGCCGACGCTCGTCACCTACGATGCGCTTGCAAGCGAAGGCGCGAAGTACGGCCTGCCGGAGGCGAGCATTGCGAAGGTCGCGGACGTGCACGAAGCGGGCTTGCGCTCGCTCGAAATACTCAAGCGAGCCGGCGTGAAAATGGGCTTCGGCACCGATCTGCTCGGCGAATCGCAACGCCTGCAGAGCGATGAATTCCGCTTGCGCGCCCAGGTGCTGACGCCCGGCGAGGTGATCGCAAGCGCGACGCTGGTCGGCGCCGAAGTGCTTGGCATGACCGGCAAGCTCGGGCAACTCGTGCCGGGCGCGTTCGCCGACGTGCTGGTCGTGGACGGCAACCCGCTCAAGTCGATCGACTGTCTGCTTGGGCAAGGCGAACACATCCCGTTCGTGATGAAAGGCGGCCACATTCATTTTGACGAGTTGCAGCACGGCTAGACACGGGGGCACACTGCGCGGGCACGTGTGAACGCAGTGTGCCTGTCACGATCCGTCGATAGCCGGGAGCGGCCGCCATGACTTCGATTTCTGCCCGTATCGAGCGCATGCCGTTCGCGCGCTTTCATCGTCGGTTGCTGTTGATGGGTGGCCTTGGCTACACCTTCGACGCGATGGATGCCGCGGTGCTCGCGTTCCTGCTGCCCGTATTACGTCAGCAATGGCATCTGACCAGCGTGCAGACCGGTGTACTCGGCAGCGGCACGTTCATCGGTTACTTCGTCGGTGCGATGCTGGCGGGGATGCTCGGCGATCTGATCGGGCGGCGTCGCGTGATGATGTGGGCGCTTGTCATCTACTGTGTCGCGTCGCTTGCCAGCGCGACCGCGCACGACTGGCCGTTCTTCCTCGCGACGCGCATCGTCGCGGGGCTCGGCACCGGCGCGGAAAGCGCGATCGTCGCGCCGTTCCTGTCGGAGTTCGTGGCGCGGCGTTATCGCGGTGCGTTCACTGGCAGCCTCGCGGGGTTCTTCTCATTTGGCTTCGTCGCTGCTGCGCTGCTTGGCTATTTCGTGATTCCGCTTGGTTCCGAAGCGTGGCGCGTCGTGATGGTGATCACCGCATTGCCGATCGTGATGCTGCTGTGGTGGCGCCGCGCGTTGCCCGAATCGCCGCGCTGGCTCGAAGCGCGCGGACGGCACGTCGAAGCCGAAGCAATCATCGCCGCCGCGGAAGCCGAGATGCTCGCCGATGGCATCCATCTCGACCCATTGCCACCCGACGCCACAACCGAGGGCGCCGTGCCGATCGCCGCCGAACGCGCATCGGTTGTCGCGAATGTGAAGGCGCTGTGGTCGCGCTCGCTTGCGCGCATCACCGCAATGACCTGGCTGATGTGGCTCTCGATCACGTTCAGCTATTACGCGTTCTTCACATGGATTCCCGGCTTGCTCGTGCAAAGCGGCATGACGATCACACGCAGCTTTTCGTATTCGCTCGTGATGTATCTCGCGCAGATTCCCGGCTATTTTTCGGGTGCGTGGCTTAACGAGAAGATCGGCCGCCAGGCGACCATCGCAAGCTATATGGTGCTGGGCGGCGTATCGGCGCTCGGTCTCGCGCTTACGCGCAGCGATGCGGGCATCATGGCCTCAGGTGTGCTGTTGTCGTTCTTCATGAACGGCACCTATGCCGGCGTCTATGCGTACACGCCGGAAGTGTTTCCGACCGATGTGCGCGCAACCGGTTCGGGACTCGCTTCGTCGATCGGTCGGCTCGGTGCGATTGCGGCGCCGATTCTCGTCGGCTATCTGTATCCGGTGTTCGGTTTCGCGGGCGTGTTCGGTGCGACGACGACGGTGCTGCTCGTCGGCGCGCTGGCCGTCGTGCTGATGGGCGTGCCGACGCGCGGCCGCTCGCTTGAGGATATTGCCGCGCAGCAACTGCATCGCTGAGCCGGGCGTTCACCTCACGAGGTCGCAACGTACCCCGACGCGGGGCAGCCATAGGGCCGTAGCGCCTTTGCCGGGTAGTCCCGATACCGGAATCGCGCGTGAACTGGCGGCACCTGCGCAACGCCTATACGATCGGGGACCGGGCCTGCGCCGCGTGCCCGCATCATGCAAGGGCCCCACGATGACTCCCTCTCCCCGCAGCGTTGCGCAGGCCACCGACGACAACGACGGCGGCGCGCCGCACTGGCAGCGCAACCTGATCGTCTGCGTATTCGGCTCGTTCACGACGATCGTCGCGATGACCTTGCTGCTGCCGTTTCTGCCGCTGTACGTCGAGCATCTCGGCGTGACCGATCATGCGGCGATCGTCCAGTGGTCCGGTATCGCGTTCGGCGCGACGTTCTTCAGCGCGGCGCTGGTTGCGCCGCTGTGGGGCCGGCTTGCCGATCTCTACGGCCGCAAGCTGATGCTGATCCGCTCCAGCCTCGGCATGGCCGTCGCGATGTCGCTGATCGGCATGGCGCACAACGTCTGGCAACTGGCCGCGCTGCGACTGCTCGCGGGGTTGCTGGGCGGCTATGCATCGGGCTCGACGGTGCTGGTCGCCACACAGACACCGAAAGGGCGCACCGGCTGGGCGCTCGGTGTGCTCGCGTCGGGCATCATGGCCGGCAACCTGGTTGGCCCGCTGATCGGTGGAATACTGCCGCCGCTGATCGGCATCCGGCAAACGTTCTTCGCAGCAGGCGCCGCGATCTTTGTCGCGTTTCTCGCAACGGCGTTCCTGATCCGCGAGGCGCCGCGTCCGCCGCGTTCAGCCGGTTCGTCGAAGCAACGTCAGCAGGGCGCATGGGCTTCCGTCGACGATCGCCGCCCCGCCGTCGCGATGCTCGTCACCGGGTTGCTGCTGATGGTCGCGAACATGTCGATCGAACCGATCATCACGGTCTACGTTGCGCAACTCGTCGACGTACAGCACGTCACGATGGTGGCCGGGTTCGTGATGTCGGGCGCGGCGCTCGGCAGCATTCTGTCCGCGTCGCGGCTCGGCAAGCTCGCTGACCGGGTGGGGCACTGGAACGTGATCGTCGGTTGCCTCGCGGTAGCCGCGGTGCTGCTGATTCCGCAGGCGTATGTCACTGCCGCGTGGCAACTGATCGTGCTGCGTTTTCTGATGGGACTCGCGCTGGGTGGGTTGCTGCCGTGCATCGCGAGCGTGATCCGGCACAACGTGCCCGATCGCGTAGCCGGCACGTTGCTCGGTTATTCGACTTCTTCGCAGTACGCGGGGCAGGTGGTGGGGCCGTTGCTCGGCGGGTTCGTGGGCGGTCATCTCGGCATGCGTGCGGTGTTTCTCGGCACCTGCGTGTTGATGGCCGGCGGCGCGCTTTACAACCGGACGGTGCAGCGTGGCCGGGCGCTGGCGCGAGCGGCCACCGACAACCGCTAACCACTAAAGGCGCGGCGCGCGTTCAACGCCAGTCGGTTGCGACGTCGTCCGGATCGATCAGCGTGAGCCCCGACGCCGGCAGCGGCAGCGCCGTCTTGTAGCGCACCTGCTTGAGCGCAAAGCTCGAGCGGATATTCGACACGCCAGGAATCTTCGTCAACTGATCGAGGATGAAGCGCTCGAGCGTCGGCATGTCGGGCACGACGACACGCAGCAGGTAATCGGCATCGCCCGTCATCAGATAACACTCCATCACTTCCGGGCGCTCGCCGATCGCCTGTTCGAAGCGCCGCAGCGCATCCTCCACCTGCTTCTCCAGACTGACCTGAATGAACACGTTGATGCGCAGCCCGAGCGGCTCGGGGTTCAACAGCGTGACCTGCTGTTTGAAGAGCCCGAGTTTTTCGAGCGCCCGCACGCGGTTGAAGCACGGCGTGGGCGACAGATTCACCGCGCGCGCCAGCTCGGCATTGGTGATGCGGGCGTTCTGCTGCAACTGGCTCAGGATGCCAATATCGATGCGATCCAGCCGACGAGGGGAGTTCATAGTCTAAATATTCTGTTGATTGGCGGATAACCGGAATAAATACACTATAGAAAGCCATTCTGACAAGCAGATGAGACGCATATTCTGCGAGCGGGCGGGTAGCATATTTCGAATGTTCGATGGCTTGAGATAGCTCGAAACCGCCCTTTGCGGAGTACGACGATGACGGATTTATCCAGCGGCAGCGACCCGATCCGGCGTGTTGCCGGCGCCGAAGACGATAGCGATCCCGCGGAAACCGCCGAATGGCTCGGCGCGCTCGACGGTGTGATCGCGCATGTCGGCCGGGAGCGCGCGCAGTATCTGTTCGAGCGTCTGGCCGCCCATGCGCAGTCGCTCGGCGTGCGCCCGGTGCGCTCGCGTGCGACGCCGTACGCGAACACGATTCCTGTCGCGCAGCAACCGCGCTATCCGGGCGACCTCGAACTCGAAGCGCGGCTCGCGGCAGCGCTGCGCTGGAACGCACTCGCGATGGTGGTGCGCGCGAACCGCGCGTACGGCGAACTCGGCGGTCATATCGCGAGCTACGCGTCGGCGGCCGATCTGTTCGAGGTGGGTTTCAACCATTTCTTCCGCGCGTCAGCCGACGATGGCGCGGACGGCGATCTCGTCTACTTTCAGCCGCATTCGTCGCCAGGTGTGTATGCGCGTGCGTACCTCGAAGGATTTCTGAGCGAAGAGCATTTACGACATTACCGGCGTGAGATCGCAGGTCCTGGGCTGTGTTCATATCCGCATCCGTGGTTGATGCCCGACTTCTGGCAATTCCCGACCGGCTCGATGGGCATCGGTCCGATCAACTCGATCTACCAGGCGCGCTTCATGCGCTACCTGCAGAACCGCGGGCTTGCGCACACCGAAGGCCGCAAAGTGTGGGGCTTTTTCGGCGACGGCGAGATGGATGAGCCGGAGTCGCTGGGTGCGTTGTCGCTGGCGGCGCGCGAGCAGCTCGACAACCTCGTGTTCGTGATCAACTGCAATTTGCAGCGGCTCGACGGTCCGGTGCGCAGCAACGGCCGCATCATCGACGAGCTCGAAGCGCAGTTCGCCGGTGCGGGCTGGAACGTGATCAAGGTGGTGTGGGGTTCGGACTGGGACGATCTGTTCGAGCGCGATCGCAGCGGCGCGTTGTTGCGCGCGTTCGCGCATACCGTCGACGGGCAGTTCCAGACGTTCTCGGCCAACGACGGCGCGTACAACCGCGAGCGCTTCTTCGGCCAGAACCCCGAACTCGCGGCACTTGCCGCATCGCTTGGCGACGACGACATCGACCGCCTGCGCCGCGGCGGTCACGACGTGCGCAAGCTGCACGCAGCGTATGCGCAGGCGCTCGCGCATCGCGGCCAACCGACGGTGGTGCTCGCGAAGACGATGAAAGGCTTCGGCATGGGCGCGTCGGGGCAGGGCCGCATGACAACCCATCAACAGAAGAAACTCGACTTCGACGATCTGAAGGCGTTTCGCGACCGCTTCCGGTTGCCGCTCTCGGACGACGACGTCGAGCAAGTGAAGTTTTACAAGCCAGCGGAAGACAGCCCGGAGATGCAATACCTGCACGCGCGCCGGGCTGCCCTGGGAGGCTATCTGCCCAGAAGGCGGAGAGTGGCGTCGAAGGGATTGACCGTTCCTTCGCTGCCGTCCTGGGGGCAATTTTCGCTGGAGGCAAACGGCCGCGAGATGTCCACGACGATGGCGCTCGTGCGCATGCTGACCGCACTGTTGAAAGACGGTGAACTAGGCCCGCGTGTCGTGCCGATCGTCGCCGACGAGGCGCGTACCTTCGGCATGGCGAACATGTTCCGCCAGGTCGGTATCTACTCGCCGCTCGGCCAGTTGTACGAGCCCGAAGATCTTGGCTCGATGTTGTACTACCGCGAAGATACACGCGGGCAGATTCTCGAAGAGGGCATTTCGGAAGCGGGCGCGATGTCGTCGTGGATCGCCGCGGCGACCGCGTACAGCGTGCACGATCTGCCGATGCTGCCGTTCTACGTCTACTACTCGATGTTCGGCTTCCAGCGGATCGGCGACATCATCTGGGCGGCCGCGGACCAGCGGGCGCGCGGTTTTCTGATCGGTGCGACGTCGGGCAAGACGACGCTTGGCGGCGAGGGCTTGCAGCATCAGGACGGCACGAGCCATCTGAGCGCGTCGACGATTCCGAACTGCCGTGCGTACGATCCGGCGTTTGCATATGAGCTGGCGGCGATCGTCGACGAAGGGATGCACGAGATGGTCGAGCGTCAGCGCGATGTGTTCTATTACGTGACGGTCACCAACGAAAACTACGCGCAGCCGTCGGCGCCGGATGGCGATCTTTCCGTGCTGCGCGAAGGCATTCTGAAGGGCATTTATCCGCTTGCGTCGTCTGGACATGCGCAGGTGCAACTGCTTGGCGCGGGGGCGATCCTCGGCGAAACGATTGCCGCGCAGCGGATCCTCAAAGACGACTGGGCTATCGATGCCGCGGTGTGGAGCGTGACGAGTTTCACCGAATTGCAGCGTGACGGTATCGCCGTCGAGCGGCAGGTGCGTCTTGGCGAACGCGGAAATGTGCCGCACGTGACGGCTGCGCTGGCAGGTGCCGCAGGTCCGGTGATCGCTGCGACCGATTACGTGCGCGCGTTGCCCGAGTTGATTCGCGCGTATGTGCCGCATCGCTATGTGACGCTCGGCACCGATGGGTTCGGTCGTAGCGATACGCGCGAGGCGTTGCGTGCGTTCTTCGAGGTCGACCGGTACGCGATTGTGATCGCGGCGTTGCGGGCGCTGGCCGATGACGGTGCGATCGATACGCAGGTGGCTGACGATGCGTTGCGGCGGTATCGGGCGGCGGCGCCCGTTGAGGCGCCGCCTTGGGAGCGTTGATGACCTGTGCGTGTCGTCGTTCAGGCTAGCGTGACGCTGACCTGAAACGTCTCAGATGCGATCATTTCGATCTGTGCGACTTGTCCCGCGTCGCGCAGATCGTTCTCCGCTTGTTGCAACAACGCTAGCCGTTGCGCGGAATCGCTGACGGCGAGATGAGCCACGCCCGCCTTCATCGACACCTTTGCCTCCGACTTGGCGCGGCGAATCTCGCGCAAGACATCGGAAAGCACATCGATCGTAGCGCTGCTTGCGTCCTGTCCGGCGAGTGTTTCAAGCGCAGCGGCATCGGGCCACGCAGCACGGTGAATCGTGGTCTCTTGCCACCACGACCAGCTTTCCTCGGCCGCGAAAGGCAGAAACGGCGCGAATAGCCTCTGGATGACCGACAGCGATTCCGTTAGCGCCCGGTGAGCGGATGCCGCGCCGATGTCCGTGCCGCGCGCCCGGTTCTTCACCAGTTCCACGTAATCGTCGCAATACCACCAGAAGAAGGTCTCCGTATGCTCGATCGCCTTGCTGTAGTCGAATGCGGCAAGCGCAGCGGTAGCGAGCGCGACAACCTTCGCGAGACGCGCAATCATCGCGCGATCGGTTGCTTCGGTAAGCGTGCCGTCGGCGGTGTAGGCAGTGTCTGCGGCATCGGCAAAACCGAGCGCGAACTTCGACACGTTCAGTAGCTTCAACGCGAGTCGCCGGCCGTTCTTCATCTGCGTCTTGTCGAAGGCGACGTCCATGCCGGGGCGGCCGAGCGCGGCCCAGTAGCGCACACCGTCCGATCCGTATTCGTCGAGCAGCGCGACCGGTGTCACCACGTTGCCCTTCGACTTCGACATCTTCTTGCGATCGGGATCGAGAATCCAGCCGGACAGCATCGCGTGCTTCCACGGCAACTGCTGCGTTTCCAGATGCGATCTGACGAGCGTAGAAAAGAGCCACGTCCGGATGATGTCGTGCGCCTGTGGCCTGAGGTCCATTGGAAACACCTGCTCGAAGCAACTGTCGGGCTCTTCCCAACCTGCTGCGATCTGCGGCGTCAGGGAACTGGTCGCCCACGTATCCATGATGTCGGTGTCGCCGATGAACCCTCCGGGTTGGCCCCGTTGGTGCGCGACGAACCCAGGTGGCACATGCGACTGCGGATCGATCGGCAACGCAGATTCGTCCGGACAGATCGGCGCGCTGAAGTCCGCTTGTCCTTGTGCATCGAGCGGATACCACAACGGAATCGGCACGCCAAAAACGCGCTGACGACTGATCAGCCAGTCGCCATTCAGACCGCCGACCCAGTTCGCGTAGCGGCTCCCCATGAAGCCGGGATACCAGCACAGCGCTCCGCCGCTCGCGAGAAGTTCGTCTCGTAGCGCGGAGTCACGGCCGCCGTTGCGTAGATACCATTGCCGCGTCGCGACGATCTCCAGCGGGCGTTCACCCTTCTCGAAGAACTTGACGGCATGCGTGAGCGGTCGTGGCAACCCGAGCAGGTCACCGCTCGACGTCAGCAGCTCGACAATCCGCTGACGTGCCTCTGCAACGGTACTGCCCGCGATGTTCGAGTACGCGTTGCGACCTTCTTCCGATGCGATCCAGTCAGGCACATCGCGCTGCAAGCGACCGTCCTTGCCGATGATCGCGCGCGTCGGCAAGTGAAGTTCGCGCCACCAGATCACGTCGGTCAGATCGCCGAACGTGCAGACCATCGCAAGGCCGGTTCCTTTCGCCGGATCGGCGAGCCGATGTGTCAGCACGGGCACGTCCATGCCGAACAGCGGACAGTGAACGAGACTGCCGATCAGCGAGCGAAATCGTTCGTCCTCGGGATGCGCGACCAGTGCCACACAGGCCGGCAGCAATTCGGGCCTCGTGGTGGACACCGTCACTGCATGGCCGCTAGCGCCGATGAAACGCAGATCGTGATAAGCCCCAACGGTGTCGCGATCTTCGAGTTCGGCCTGGGCGATTGCGGTCTGAAACGTCACGTCCCATAGACACGGTGCCTGCTGGCTATAAAGTTCGCCGCGTTTCAGATTTCGCAGCAACGCGCGCTGACTGGCACGCTGGGCGCGTTCGTCGATGGTCGCGTAGGTGAGGCTCCAGTCGACCGAGATGCCGAGGCGCGTGAACAGATCGCGGAACGCCACTTCATCGAGCTTGATCAGGCGATGACAAAGCTCAAGGAAGTTGCGCCGGCTGATGCGGGCGAACGACGATCTCCGCGTCGGCACGGTGCCGGGTTCGGGGGCGCGATAGTCCGGATCGTAGGCGGTCTCGAGATCGCACATGACGCCGTAGAAGTTTTCCACGCGCCGCTCGGTCGGCAGTCCGTTGTCGTCCCAACCCATGGGATAGAACACGGTCTTGCCCGTCATGCGCTGGAAGCGGGCGATGATGTCGGCGTGCGTGTAGCTGAACACGTGACCGACGTGCAGGGAACCCGACACGGTTGGCGGCGGTGTATCGATCGAGAAGACTGCTTCACGATCGGCGTTACGATCGAACGCATACGTGTGCTGCGCTTCCCATTGCGCAGACCATCGCGCTTCGATGCCTTCGAGTTGCGGCTTGTCCGGAACGCGAATAGGGCTCGCCATCACGCCAGCGGTGGCAAAAAGTTCTGATGAACCAGCAAGGGGAACAGGGTAACGCTGCGCGCAATGACGCTTGCGTTCGAGGTGGGAATGATCGGTAGACGGTGAGGTTGTTGCGGCGATTAGAGCGTCGTTACGTTTAACGGTGACATAGCATCCTCCGAAGGTAGGCGTAGGAAAGAGAGTGTCCGGGTTCGTGGCCCGGACGCTTTTTTATAACCGATTCCGGTATTTGCTGCAATGCCTTATCAGGCAATGAGTGAAAGTGTGCGATGCTTTTGCACGATCTGCAGTTGCAGTTACTTCTCCCCTAAGAGGTCGAATCAAAACATGACGAACGACGAGAAAACTGGCCAACCCGATTGGGAGCAACGTATTGCTGGTCTGTGGGCCAACATCGATAGCTACACGCCCGATGACTTCGTCGAGAAAATGCGCCTGCTCACTGACGAACTGCCTGCAGGCAATGCAATTGCCTTATTCGAACTCGCTTCGGCAAACGACTCGACCGGTCACGAGCAGCAAGCTGCCCCGCTTTATCGGCAGGCGCTTGCTGCCGGGCTCGCTGGAATACGGCGTCGCCGTGCCGTCATCCAGTTGTCGAGCACGCTGCGTAACCTCGGTGAGGCCGAAGAGAGCGTCGCCCTTCTTACTGCGGAGCGCAATGCGGGTTCGGACGAACTGGATGATGCGGTTGCGGCATTTCTCGCTCTGGCGCTGGTAGACACTGGACGCGAGCGAGAAGCGGTTGCACTCGCTCTCGACAGGTTGTCTCGCCATCTGCCAAGGTACAACCGCTCGCTTGCCGCATATGCCAGGGAGTTGATCGACGACCGCGAGTGATCATCCGTGGTCGAAGTGGCGAAAGAACAAATACATGCAGACTGCCACAGCGAACCAGACCGCGGCTCGCGCAGCGCCCGAGGCCTTGCTTGTCCCGAAGCGCCGTGTCCACAACACATTCAGTCCTTCAAAGGCCATCGTCGTAGCCAGGAACGCGATGACGTACGCCACGATTCCCAAAGCACTCACCTTGCCGGTTTCACGGTACTGAATGACGAAGGTGATCAATGCAGCGGGAACCAGAATCCATAAGATGCGCTTGATTGCTTCGGTGAACATTGCTTTCTCCGGGGTGCTGCGATTTTTGCCAGATTGTACGGCTAAGAGCATGGTCGAAAAAATGATGAGTTCGTTGCGCGTTGCGACCCGTCGATCCATCTGCAGTTGCAGTTGCCAAAAATGCCCCAGCCCGATGCTCAATCGACGATGCCAAGCGCAGATGCTGCGAGTTTCGCTATTTCCAGCCTACTGCCTGCGTCTTCCCCATCGTCGAGCATCCATACTGCCGATAACCCACTCCATGCGAGTACCCATTGCAGAAGTCGACGATGCTCGATACTGGAGGCTTCAGCGATTAACGCGAGGCGACGCGCGAAGGTACCTGGCGCCAGGGCAGCCTTGCTGTCAGGGTTACAAAGGAGGTTGGCATAGTCGAAACCGCGCTCGCCAAGCAAACCTTTTGGGTCGATAGCAAGCCAGCCAGACTGTCCGAAGTCGAGCACATTCTCGTGATGAACGTCGCCGTGTAGCACCGTAACGTCGCGCGGCGCGCCCAGCAAATCGGATGCCGTACGCGCACAGTGCCCGAAAATGCGACCGCGCCCGGTGGTCCCGGACAACAGCGCGTTGAACCATTGTGTCAACGGAACCAGCGCGGGAAGTGGTTTGGCACGCGGTCCATGCAGGCGCGAGATGGCTGTACACAAGATGCGCGTCGCGTCGTCGTCGCGACCGAGCTTGACCATCTGTGTGAGCGAGCCAGGGCCTTGCGCGCGCACCATGAGTAACGCTTTGTCGTCGTGAGCGAGTACAGGCGCCGCACCGTCACCGTTCCACCACACCATTAGACGGCTTCCCGCCTGCTCCTCAGTTGCTTGCGAAATCTTGAGCATGGCAGGTACGCAGCCTTGACGTACCGGGAGAAGGTTACCGCTGCGTGTAGCAAACGGATCGCCATCTATCGTCAGATCCCACTGCTGTAAATACTTGTCGAACATCGATTGATCTTCTCAGGTGAACAGGAGCGTTTCGTGTTTTGCGACGGACATCAGGCGTTACTTTAGGGTGCTAACTCCGGGCTTCCTCAAGAATCCATCTAGCAAACGCCTGCACTGGCGCTTCACTCAACTCAATCGGCTCAGGAAGCACGAGGCAGAAGTTTTTGGTAATCGCCTTGCCGTCCGGCCATGGCGCAACCAGACGACCTTCTTCAAGTTCTGCCTCGACGTAAAGGCGCGGCACCAATGCCACACCCAGACCGGATAACGCCGCTTCGATCAGCATGGAATGAAGATCGTAACGCGCGCCAACTGCCGAATTGGTCAACTCGATACCGACCTCCTGTGCATAAAGCTGCCACGCGTCGGGATTTTGTCGCCGGTGAAGTCGTGGCAAATCATCTAGCGATACGTTCGCATTGGTGCCTGCGAGGAGCGCCGGACTACAGACCGGCACCAGCACTTCCTCGAGCAGATGATGCAGATGCATACCCGCCCACGCAGGATGTTCAAAGTGAATGGCCGCGTCGAAACCGCTACCAGCGAGAAGGAAGGGCTCCATCCGTTCGGCGATATGCACGGTAATGTTCGGATGCTTGTCCTGGAAGCGCTTTAGCCGGGGGATAAACCAGCGCGTAGCAAAGGTAGGAATGGCGGCGATATCAATGCTCGCCCCCTCGATGGGCTGACCCATCAGATACAGGCTGTCCCGTTCCAGCCGGTCCAGCGTCTCGCGAACCTGCACCGCGTATCGCGTGCCATTGGGCGCTAGCCGAACCCGATTTCCAACGCGCTCGAATAGCGTGACATTCAAAAACGCCTCCAGTCGACCAATCTGACGACTGATGGCGCCCTCGGTCAGCGCGAGTTCCTCGGCGGCGCGAGCGAAGCTGCCGTGTCGAGCCGCGGCCTCGAAAGCCATGAGCGCGGAATTGCTTGGAATCTTACGTCGCATTGGAGTCTCTGCGGTGGGTATGCATTCGACGTCAGCTTGATAAAACGTCACTGAAAGCTGACTTTATATCGATATATACGCGGGAAATGTCAGATTAGCATTACCTCAATGCAATGAGCGTGAGTCATTTGCTGCAATACGCTCACCCGTCACGAAGGACAATCCGATGATCTACACCGTGGAATGCAGCTTTGCCGATCCCAATAGCGAAGCCGAATGGAACGACTTCTACAGCCTCGAAAAACTGCCCGCGCTCATCTCGGTTAGCGGCTTTCGCACGTCGCAGCGCTTCAAGTCGCTAAGCGATGGTTGCCCGCTCTACCTGGCGATTCACACGATCGACGGTCTTGAAGTTCTGACGGGAGATGAGTATCGCCAGAAAGGCGGCGGTAATTTCGCAAGATGGCAGCAACACATCACCGACTGGCATCGAAATCTCTATAGCGATATCGGCGTTGCGCCGGCAATAAATGCAGATGAACTCCTCGTGCTTTGTGCGAGCGGTCCCGATCCTTTGATTCAGATGGGCCTCACCCCGTTGGCGATGCAAGCCGTTGCGCTGGAGAAATTTCCGGAGCGCCGCTGGCTCGCACGATTGCCTCGGCGCAACGCTCCGTTTATCGAGAGCGTGCCTGAAGGCATTCACCTCTATGCGCCGATGACGGAACAGCTGACACGCTCTCGCGTTGTTTCGACAGAACAGCAGCAATAGGTCCGCGATGCCCAACGTCACTATCTATATTCCTATGGAGCAGATGCCGTGTGACCAGAGGCTTGCGGAGCTTTCAAGCGACTGCACCAAACTCTGTACGAGAGTCCTTGCAGCGGCGCTCGACAACGTTCACGTCATCTTCGTCGACGTTCGACATGGACGTGGGCATCCCGTCTTCGCGGAAGTCCAATATCGTCTTGAGACGTTTCGCACGCCCGAGGTAATGAACAGGTTCATGGAAGCCCTGGAGAACACCATCGCGCGCTGCACGGGTCTGACGGCGCGCATCCGCTGTTTTGGTTATGGCGCGTCGAACATTCACGCTCGAAATTAGAAAGTTTTAGGGAGAAGCATAGTGTCCAACGTTGTCTTTCCAGATCAGCGAACCGGGGATTTCACAGTCACGGCAATCAGCGACGGCTACCTCACCGCTAGCCTCGACTTTCTTTCGAACATCGATCCGCAAGAGGCCGCGAGAATACAAAGCGATGCAGGACAGAATGAGCCTTCCGCCGTGCATATCAACTGCTACGTCGTACGCGGAGCGGGGCACACAGTGCTCATCGACAGTGGAGCGGGTGGCATCAAGCAATGGGGCGGCCGGATGAGAAGCAATTTATCGCTGGCGGGTGTCGAACCGTCCGGAATCGATACGATCCTGCTCACACACGCGCATCCTGATCATGTTGGAGGACTCGTCGACACAGCCGGGCACATCGCCTTTCCGAATGCGGAGCTGGTTGTTCATCAGCGCGAGCTAGCGTTCTGGCAGGACGACGGAAATCTGGCGCGTGCCAGCGAGCGGGCCCGCGGTAACTTCCTGATCGCGCGTCGGGTGTTCGACGGCTACCGCGACAGGCTTCGCACTTTCGATGAAGGTGAAGTGCTGCCCGGCATCCGGGCGCTGCCGCTACCGGGCCATACCGATGGACACACCGGATATCTTCTCGAATCCCGCGATCAGAGCCTGCTTGTCTGGGGAGATATCGTTCACTTTCCTCACATCCAGATCGAGCGGCCAGACGTATCGATTGCGTTCGATCAGGATGCTTCGCTGGCAGCCGCCACGCGATCGCGGCTTCTGGATCTGGTCAGTGCGGAGCGGTTGCTAGTAGCCGGTATGCATCTGGGCGAACCGGGCTTCGCGCGAATCAGGCGAACGAACGGGGGCTACGGTCTGCACTACGAGACCGAAGCATGAAGCCTAAGCATGAGACCGCGCAGCGCGCGTAGACCACCCACAGGTCTAGCTCACTTCCTGCTCGACGAGGAAAATCGACATCGCCCTACGCAACGTTCGCGCTTCCTCGCGCAAACCCGCCGACGCCGACGCAACTCCCTTCACGTGCTCGACATCGCGCCCGAGCATCGTGTCCATCGTTCCCATGCCCTTGCTGAGCCGGTCGACATCGTGACTCTGGGCATCGCTCGACGTGCTGATCTGGTCGATCAACCTCGCGACGTCTTCCACATCGCCCACCACGTCGCGCATCGCCGTGCCGGCGCGTATCGCGAGCGTCGAGCCGTGCTCGACCCGTTGCAGCGAATCGACGATCAAACTCTTGATCTCGCGCGCGGCGCTCGCGCTCCGATGGGCGAGCGTACGAACCTCTTCGGCCACCACCGAAAAACCGCGTCCCTGGTTACCCGCGCGGGCCGCCTCGACCGACGCGTTAAGCGCGAGCAGGTTCGTCTGAAACGCAATGCTCTCGATCATCGTGGTCATATCCCCCATCCGGTGCACGGCCTGATCGATCTCGCCCATCTTGTCGACGACCTCGCTGACCACCTGTTCGCTTTGCTTCGCCGCGCTCGACGTTTGCCGCGCGAGGCTGTTTGCCGATGCGGCATGTTCCGCGCTTTCCCGAACCCGTTGCGCGATCTGCTCCATCGCGGTGTTGGTCGCGTTGAGCGTTTCGGCCTGGGTGGTGAATTCCTGCGACAGGATGTGGTTTTCGGCAGCGATGTTGTCCGACGATGCCGCCATCTGATCGATCGTCCGGGTGATTTCCCGCATCGCATCGTGGATCGCGTGGAGCGTGTTCTTGAACGTGCGGCTGCTGTTTCCGGCGAGCTCCATGGGCGGAAGACGCAGGTCGAACTGGCCAGCTTGCCGTGAAAGGTTTTCGCCGAGTACGGCCAGTTCCCGGCCCGTTTGCGCATCGGCTTTCATATGCAACGCGATGAAGATCAGCAAGCCGGCCTGGACCACGACGTACGCTGCATGCAACAGCACGATCGACCAGGCGGGTTCGGTGAAGCAATAGACGTCCAGTCCCGCCAGCTGCAGATAATTGAACGTGAAGTGATGCACCGCGATCACAGCGGCGGCGCAGAGGATTGGCCGCCAGTCCCGATAGGCCAGCAGGAACGACATCAGCACGAAAACGCCAAAATGCAATTCGGTCAGACCGTGCGCCTGATGTATCTGCAGCGCGGCGAACGTCATCAGGCTCGCAGCGAGAAAGAGGCGTGTGACGAGTGTGCCTGGCCGCCAGTAAACCAGCCCCGACGCAATAGCGGCGACAGGTAATCCGATCGACAGGACGGCGCGCAGGTTGTAGTCGCGTATCGCCAGCAGGCAGGAAATCGCGAACAGGCTCCAGACGACAATAATCATGAGCCTGTCGGCCTTCACATAAACCGTATGCAACAACTCTTCCGGCTGTTTCATGGAGGTCTCTCAGATAGTCGTTTTTATAGGGTTGGTGCGGATGTGCCTTCTCCGCATCCGTGGGGCAATACCTCGCCGACGTGGGGCCCTTGTCCACGAAGTACGCCTGCATAACGGCAGGCGGCACGGATTTCTTGAGTTAGGGCGTCCAGCGATAAACCGTGACGCTGTCGCCCTTGACGTTGTTCTTCGTGACCACGTATTCCCCGGTCGTTCGCAGATACGCCCTGACGCCGTACATCGAATCGATGGCGCTGCTGGCGTCGACGGTACTGGGACTGGGGTTGACCAGCGTCGTGTCGAGCTTGCCGGTCGAGAGATTGATGGCGTCGATGTTCGACAGGGTGTCGTCACTGCTGAACCAGTAGCCGACGAAGAGATAGTTGCCGGCTGCGTCAATCGCCTTGGCGTTGGCATGGGGAAGGGTGATCACCGGGTTGGGCGTCGTGGTGTTGCCCGCGCTCCAGCCGTGATACACCTCGATCCGCGTGCCGATCGCGGTCCAGTCCGTACTTCCCGTTACGCCCTGGCCGAGAATCATCGTGTCGCTGTCCGCGAGGTAGACGATGCGCGTCAACTGCGGGATGGTCTTCGGAATGGCGTAGCGGATTGCGGGTCCCCATGTCGGCTTGCCGCTGGCGTCGAAGCCGGTCAGCGGGTAGTGGTCGATGTAACCGGTCTTGTCCAGACCGACCCATATACCGCCCTTGCTATCCAGACAGAATCCATGTCTGACCCATGTGGTCGCGTTGAACGCCGGACTGGGAAGCACGGCGTCCGGAATGGCGATGTCGCCATTCGCCGCGTTGAAGTGGAAGAAGTAGAACGTCTCGGGATTCTGGCCGGACACCACGAGGATCCGGTTGCCGCCGACAGCGGCAAGTTGACTGAAGTGCTCATCCCGGTCGCCATTGGTGGCGATGCGCGGGTCCGTCGGGTAGGTGAACGGATCGACGGTGTTGGCGACGAAGGTGCCCCCGGCGCTACCGTTGCCGTTGTAGATGTTGGTGCCGCCATAGAACAGCGTGCTGTCCGTGGCCGGGTCTGGGGTCGCGATGCCCTCGAAGTTCAGCGCCTGAAGCGTCCAGCGCAGGTTGCCGGCGCTGTTATACGCATGAATGTCGGTGCCGCCGTCGCGGGCGAGATCCCAGCCGCCGCCCCACGGGTTGTTGAGCACATAGAGGTTGCCCGCGGTGTCCTTGCCGATGCCAGCAACACGTGTGAAGCGCTTCGCACCGACCTGGCCTTTGATCCCGGTGGTGGTGTCGAGATAGCCGCCCTGAACACCGAAGGTACCGGCCAGCGTCGGCGTGCCCGCGAGCGTGTAGCGCTTGATGTTCATGTCGGGGCCTTCGTCTCCGACCATGAGCTGTTTCGATGACGCATCGAAATAGAGCGCCGACGGCCGCGATCTGGTCGACATCCGGATGGTGTTCAGCAGGGCGCCGGTAGGACTGAACCCGACGATCGCACCCTCGCTCTTCTGTGCGACCCAGAGGTTGCCTGTGCCATCCACGGCGAGTGCGCCCGGGCCCGAGATGTTGATGTCGCGCTGCCAGACACCGTCGGTGGTGTAGACGCGGACACGATTGCCGTAGAAGTCGCTCGCATACAGTAGCGAGCCTGCCGTGGCGAGTCCGGTGATGGTGTCGACCTTCTGCTGATTGGTCGCCGCGCTGACGTGTATCAGAACATCGCGCGCTTTTGTCGTGCGGTTGTAGCGCCCTACAGCGCCGCTTCCGTACACCGTGCTGAACTGGAGCGCCGCGAAAATCGACGTGGCATTGCCGGTAATCGCGCTGCCCTGGAACTCGCCGTGAATACCGATCGAGCCGGCGCTGCGGCCGTTCTGATAGATGGCGACACCGCCCTCGTACTCGTCCCACATCGATGCCGTATAGATAACGCCTTCGGGCGCGACCCACATCGAGCGCGCGGTGTTACCTACCTGGGCGGCGAGGGTGCCGTAGGTGTTGGCGAGCCAACCGATGGTGTTCCCGGCCTGAGCGGCCGGCGCAATCGTGGCGAATGCCGCGGCGAGAAACGTGGCGAGAAGCACAGCATGAATGCGTTTTCTTGCGACCATGACTCATCCTCTCCTGAATGTGTTGATCATTCACGTGAATAGTCGGCCAGCCAGGTTTCCTGAAATCCGTGATCGGTGAAATCGCCCTCGAAACCGTCCGGCACATTCTGTATCGCGTCTAGCGTACCGTCGACACGTTACAGGACGAGGATGATTTCCTGAACATTAAGTGCGGCGTTTAAACCATCCGGTGAGCGACAGGCGATCGCGTGTCGCGGGCAATACCTCATGCAGCATATCGGCGGACAGAAATACCGCGATCCGGCTACCGACCGGCAAGATATCCCGCATGCTCGAGCCTTCCGGATGCAGTCGCAATTCGCCGCCGTGGTGAGGCAGCCAGTCTGCATTCAGATAGACGACAACCGACACGACGCGGCTGTCGTCGTGACGAAACTGATCGCGATGCTGTCGATAGGAATCGCCCGGTGCGTAGAACGCGAAATGGCTTTCGTATTCTTCGAGTCCGAGGAAGAACCTGCGATTCAACGCCGTACGCAGCGTTTCCATGATCGCAAGATATTGATCGCAGGCTGCGGATTGTCCCGCGTCCAGCCAGCGGATCCGGTCGCCGCGTATGTCGGGCTGAAGCGCACGCGCCGCGCCCTGGCTGACCCGCGCCAATGCGAGCGCACCGGACGCCGCAAGCCCGGCACATTCCTGCGCGAGCGCGAGCGTCAAATCATGGGGGAGAAAATTGTCCTGTTCCGACCAGCCATGTTCTTGAAGGGCATCCAGGATTTGTTGATGCTCTTCGTCGCGAGGCGCATCGGAATGCGCCGACGAGTGTGTGCGGTTCACTACCTGTTCCTTCGAACGTCCGTTAGTGAGCCATTGTATTACCAGAGCGTATAACCCCCATCGACCACAAGAACCGAGCCCGTCATGAACGACGATGCGTCGCTCGCGAGCATCAGCGCAACCGGTGCGATTTCCTCCGGAGTCGCATAGCGTTGCATCGGCACTTCGTCGCGCCAGTAGTGCCGGTAGTCCTCGTACTCGGTGCTGGCAATCTCGGTCTTCACATAGCCCGGCGCGATGGCATTGACGCGCACACCCGATTGCGCCCACTCGGCCGCGAGCGAACGCGTCAGATGGTGGACCGCGGCCTTGGCGATGCCATAGGGCGAGTGCCATTGCGGCCGATTGACGATGAGCCCCGAGATCGAGCCGATGTTGATGATCGAGCCGCGACCGTTCTTGACCATCTGTCGTCCGACGATCTGGCTGGTTTTCCAGACACCGTCCAGATTGATGGAGAAAAGCCGTTGCCATTCGTCGTCTTCTAACGTCAATGCGTTAGCGTGGAAGCCGATGCCCGCGTTGTTGACGAGGACGTCGATGGGTCCGAGGGTACGGGTCACCGTATCGACCATCGCTTCGAGTTCTTCGCGATTCGATACATCCGCCTTGACGCTGATCGCTTCCACGCCCAGCTTCTGCAGCTCGCCGATGGCGATCGCGCTCTGTTCCTCGTCTCTGGCCGCGATCGCAATCGCAGAGCCGGCCTCGGCCAGCCCCTGTGCGATCGCACGGCCAATGCCCCGATTGCCGCCGGTAACGATGGAGACTTTCCCGCGCATCGAGAAACGATCCAGTATGGACATACGATGTTTTCCTTCTCCGATTAAAGCGTTGCAAGCGATGGTGTGGAATAAACGGCCGGCTTGACGGCAGTGGGATCGAGTGCGCCCGTCATGACCGCAACGACTTCGCTCATCGACGTCGACTTCGGCTCCACGATGGTGGCGCGCCGGCCCAACCGGTGGATGTGAATGCGATCGGCGATCTCGAACACGTTTGGCATGCTGTGGCTGATCAGAACGATCGACAGCCCATGGCTGCGCACCTTCAGGATCAGGTCGAGTACCTGTCGCGTTTCCTTGACGCCGAGCGCGGCTGTCGGCTCGTCGAGAATGACAACTTTTCTTCCCCACGCTGCGGCCCGCGCAACCGCGATGGCCTGGCGTTGTCCGCCTGAGAGCGTTTCGACTTTCTGCCGGATCGACTGCACGCGGATACCGAGGTTCTTCATGTGCTCGGCGGCCTGTTTGCGCATGCCTGCCTTGTCGAGTTGGCGAAAGAGAGTCCCGAGTACACCGGGCTTGCGCAACTCGCGGCCTAGAAACAGGTTTTGCGTAATGTCGAGTTCGGTCGCGACCGCGAGTTCCTGGTAGACAGTTTCGATCCCTGCCAGCCGCGCGTCGAGCGGGCTGCGAAACCGGACCGCTTCGCCGTCGATGAATACCTCGCCGCTGTCGGGACTCACCGCTCCGGTGAGCGCACGGATGAGGCTTGATTTGCCCGCGCCGTTGTCGCCCACGACCGCGAGGATTTCGCCCTGGGCGAGTTCGAAGTCGGCGCTGTCCATGGCGACGACGTGGCCGTATCGTTTGGTCAATTCTTTCGCCTGGAGGACCAGCTGAACCGTTGAGCTTTGCGGATTCACGATTGTTTCCTCCTGCTCAGGTAGTGATCGACGCCGACCGCGAGGATCACAAGAATGCCTGTGGCGATCTGCTGATACAGCGAGTCGATGCCGGCCTGGGTGAGGCCGTTCTTCAGCACCGTCACGATCAGCGCGCCGACGAACGTTCCTGCTACGCCGCCACGCCCGCCGAACAGACTCGTGCCGCCGATCACAACCGCGGTAATGGCATCCAGATTGGCCGTCTGATAAGCGCTTGGATCGGCTATGGGCGTGCGGCCCAACGCTTGCCAGGCAGCAAAGAAATAGAACAGCCCCGCAAGTGCATACACGCTGAACGTAATACGCCCGACGTGGATACCGTTCAGTCTCGCAGCGCTCGACGAATTGCCGATCGCATACACGCGCACGCCCCAGGCCGTCTGGTTCAACACATAGCTGAGCACCAGCGTCAGAACGATCCAGAGCAGGCTGCCGTAAGTGAAGGTCACGACGCCGCTCGTGAATCCGCTACCCAGAATGGTCAAAACATCCGACGAGACCGGATAGCTTTGCGAGTGCGTATAGAGACGTGAGGCGGCCGCCAGAATGGTCAGCGTTCCAAGCGTGACGATAAACGGCGGCAACTTGAAACGCGTGATGACAAGCCCGTTGAGCGACGCTGCCGCGAGGCATACGAGCAGACCGGCCGCAATCGCCGCCATGTCGCCGTGCCCAGCGAGGCTCCCGATGAGGACGGTGCCGAGCACCAGAATTGCTCCGCACGCGAGGTCGATGCCGGCCACCAGCACGATCAGCGTCTGGCCCAGCGCAATCGTGCCGACCACCACCGATTGCTGAAACAGCAGCGAGATGTTGCCGACGTTGAGAAAAGTCGAGGTCGTCACCGAGAACACGAATGTGATGACGACCAGCGCGAACAGCGGCCCCGACATCGGTTGCGCGAGCAGGGTACGCATGACGTCGCGCATCCCGTTACGGCGATCGCTGGGCTCGTTGATCACTGGAAGGTCGCCACTCGAATGACGGTTCGAGTTCATCTCATCCTCCCCAGCAATTGGCGAGACCCCATTTCGAATCTTTTGAATCGAGACCCGGCACGGGGTGGTCGGTGATCAGCACGGTACCCGTATTGTTGAAGCCAGTCGGTTTCTTTCCTCCGCCGGCCGCCTGGATAATCGATTCGACGGCCAGTTGACCCATCTTCGACGGGAATTGCATCACGGTGGCGCCGATCTGACCGCTTGCCACGCTGCGTACACCCGAACAGCTTCCATCGATCGACGTCACGATGATGTCGCGCTTCGCTTTCTTGATGGCGAGATAAGCGCCCTGCGCGGTGGGCTCATTGATCGTGTAGAGAATATTGATGTCAGGATGCGCGGAGAGAAGATTTTCCATCGCCACCTGACCGGTCTCGACATTGCCCAGTGTCAGCGCGGTGCCGGCGATCTGCGGCGAACCGTCGGCAATGCCGAAGCCCTGCAGGAAACCGACGTGGCGTGCATTCGCGGTTCGGTCCGCGAGATCGTAGTCGAGCATGGCAACGTGAGGCGCGGTCGTGCCGATCCGGACCTTGGCCCACTGGCCGATCAGTTTGCCGGCGGTGACGTTGTCCGTTTCGAACGACGCGTCGGCAGCGGTCATCGGATTCAGCGAGCTGTTCACGGTGACGACCACGATGCCGGCGGCGCGTGCTTTCCTGACGATCGGAACCAGCGCGTAGGCATTGGCGTTATCGAGCGTAATGCCTTTCACGCCGCGATTGATCATGTTTTCGATCGCCGCGATTTGTGTGGACGAGTCGCCCGCCACCGTTGCCTCGGCGGTCATGACTTTCCAGCCGTGTTTCGTCGCGGTTTCGACCGCCGATTTTTCCAGCTTGTCGAAGAACGGATTGGACAACTGCAACTCGACGATCCCGATCGTGGGCTGGGCGTCGGCTGCGTGAGCGACGTGCCACGAAGCGGGTAGCAGCAGGCTCAGCAGTGTGAGCGCCACTCGGGTAGAAAAATGATGCGGCCTGCGTGTGGTTTTACGATGCAACTCCATGTTTGCCTCCTGTTCGACCTTGTACGGTTCGGGTCTGTCTCGTTAGGTTGTTGCTTCAATGCTCTTGAGTGACGATCGGTGCTTCGCTTGCTTTCGGTATGCGTGTCGACATCAGTGCTCCTGGTCGCTCAACGCCAGGTGTTCGCAGGCTGGATCGCTCAACGAGTCTTTCAGGCCGTTCAAGACCCGCATCGAATGAAGGATCGTCTCGTCGGCGCTCAGTTCGCGGTATTGGCCGTACTGTTCGGCATGGATCACCGCGAAATTCGGGTTGGGCTGGAAGCGCTCGAAGCGTTGTGCGCCGAACTTCGCACTGCCCGCCACGAAACCGGCGACGAGTCCGGCTGCAACGGCTCCATGGATAGCTGCGCCGACGGCCGTTGCATGCGCAATGTCCGGCACTTCCACTTCGCGCCCCAGCACGTCGGCCATGGTCTGGACCAGAAACGGATTGTTCTGCGCGAGCCCGCTCGTGAGGACGACGCGATTGATCGCGAGTCCGCCGCTTTCGAAGAGATCCACGATCGCGCGCGCGCCAAAACACAATGACTCGATCAGTGCGCGATAGATATCGACGGCGGTCGTGTTTGTCGTGAGGCCGACCAGCAGGCCGCTCAAACTCGAATCTGCCAACGGCACGCGATTGCCGTTCCACCAGTCGAGCGCCACGAGATGATTCGCGCCCGGTTCGAGCTGCGCGGCCTCGCGGTTGTAGTGACGAAAGCTCTCCGCCGAATCGGCGCCGCGCGGAAACGCATTGACGAACCAGCCGAGCGTATCGCCGAAACCCGCTTGGCCCGCTTCGTAACACCAGAGATCGCGAATCGAACCGTCTTTGGCGACACCTTCGATACCGGGTGGCAACGGCTGGAACCGCTCGTTCAGCAGGAGATAGGCGGCTGAAGTGCCGAGTGCGCCGACGAGGCAACCATTCGAGACCGCGCCGGCCGCCGGCAGGACCACATGAGAATCGATGACTGCGACCGCAACGACGGCGTTGCCACTGATCCCGGTGCGCTGGCGCCAGTCTTCGGACAGGCTGCCGGCCGCGCTGCCGATACGATGCGGCTCCGCCAGTTTGTCCGTCAGGCCAGGCACGATCCCGTGCGGATAGCCATCCATGGCGGAGTATTGAGCCTTGTAGGCAGCAAAGCCGAGGCTGCGCGCTTCCGTGCCGGTCAACTGCCAGACGAGCCAGTCGCCCGACTCGATGAACCGATCTGTGGCATCCCAGATGTGCGGTGCTTCGTCGGCGATCTGGGCGGCCTTCGGCAGCAGCCATTCACCGGAGAGCTTGCCGCCGAAATTGCGCAGAAAAGACCCGCCGCGACGATTGATCTCGTCGGCGTACGGTTGTGCGGCGTGGTGTTTCCATAGCTTCACGTAGGCGTGAGGCTCGCCGGGATACAGCTCGGAAAGGGCGGTGCCATCTTCTCTGGCGGGCATGGGCGAACTGGCGGAGAAGCCGAGCCCGATCGACGCGATGTTGCGACCGCGCCCGAGTTTGCTGAGGATTTCCTGCGCCGCTTCGAGATAATCCGCGGCGTTCTGCAGGGCCCAGGCTCTGGGCAACGGCGTACCGTCGGGCAAGCTCCGCGTCATGACATCGTGCCGGTAGGCGTGCATATGGCTGCCGATCTGCTCGCCGGTCGCCGCGTCGAGCAATACGCCGCGGGCTGAGCTCGTGCCGTAGTCGAGTCCGACGATATAAGTCTCGGTCATGCTCTTTGTCTCCGTGCCGCAAGATTTGCGATGATGGCGGCGCGCCGCATCGTGTTGTTGACGGCAAGTTAAGCAATAAATTAGGCGTAAGTCAAATATGTTTTGTATATTACTGTCCAAAACATACCAAGGCGTATCCCGGTCGCGTGGAGGCGGCCCTGGCCGGGCAGGTGACCCAATTCGGAGCGTGGAAGAAATGTCGAAGGTGAATAGCGTGGCGGAGCGTCCTGCGCTCGAGAACAGCGGCGAAATTCTCTCGTTGATCGCAACCGGGGCGGCAACGTCGCGTCCCGCGCTGCTCGATGCATCGGGCTTGTCGCGGGTGACCGTCACGCTCCGGTTGAATGCCCTGATCGACTCGGGCGTGGTGCGAGAAGCCGCGCAAACCATCCCGAGCGGCGGGCGGCCGACGCGCGTGTTACGCATCAACGAACGCGCGGGTTTCCTGCTGGTCGCCAATATCGGCGAGACCTATATTCATCTCGCCGCGATGGATCTCGAACCCGCGGTGATCGCGCAGAGCACGGTACCGTTTCGTGCTTCGGATGGGCCGGCCAGCACGCTCGAGCAGATCGCCCGCGAGTTCGACAAACTGGCGAAGAAGGTTCGTGCGAGTCACGGGATGCTGTTCGGTATCAGCCTTAGCCTGCCCACGCCGGTCGATTTCAAACGCGGTCGTATCGTCGGCCCGTCGGTGCTGCATCTGTGGGACGAATTCGACATCATCGGCTGGCTGCGCGAGCGCTTCGACGCGCCGATCTACGTCGAGAACGACGTGAACCTGATGACGATCTACGAACATCGCCAGAACTTCCCGCACGTGGAAGACATGTTCTTCATCAAGGCCGGCACGGGGATAGGCAGCGGCATCGTGACGGGTGGCAAGATTTTTCGCGGCGCTCAGGGTGCGGCCGGCGATATCGGCCACATACAGTTCAATTCCGACGATGCGCCTTTGTGCCGCTGCGGCAAGCTCGGTTGTGTCGAAGCGCGCGCGGGTGGCTGGGCGATTGCGCGGCATCTGTCGAGTCAAGGGTTCAAGGCGGAGAACGCGCGCGATGTCATCTCGCTGGTCGAAACGCAGCAGCCTGAAGCGCTGATGTTGCTTCGCGGTGCAGGTCGCGTAATCGGCGAGGTTGCTGCCGACGTGGTCAGTATTCTGAATCCGAGCTTGATCGTGGTGGGCGGCACGCTCGCCCGGGGCGGGGAAGTG
This sequence comes from Paraburkholderia sp. CHISQ3, assembly GCF_030464945.1. NCBI lineage: Bacteria > Pseudomonadati > Pseudomonadota > Betaproteobacteria > Burkholderiales > Burkholderiaceae > Paraburkholderia > Paraburkholderia sp. CHISQ3. The sequence goes on along the minus strand of NZ_JALPRG010000001.1, from coordinate 351,707 downwards.
CTGCTGTCAGGTATTCGCGAACTTGTCTACCAGCGATGCCTGCCGCTTGCCACGCGCGAACTGCAGATCGTTCTGGCTGATCCGCCTAAGGACAGCGTGCTTTTCGGCGCGGCGTTTCTCGCGCTAGAAGATGTGTTCAGCCATATGAACGTGGGCGGGCTGATCGAGCGGCTTGGCGCTTATCACGCGCAGGGACGCTGATTGCCGGGTAGTTTGTTGCAAAGTCTCGATGCCGCTGCTGGTGTGTCAATCCGATGCGCGTTCACCGCGTCACATTTGCCGGAACAGGTGTGCGTATTGCCTGCTCACCGCGATTGCTTCGCCACGACCACGCAGTTTCAACGATGTCTTCCCCAGCGCGCTGACGGACGCACTCTCCACCTGATCGACATTCACCACGGTGCCGCGGTGTACCTGCCAGAAGCGCTCGGGATCTAGCTGCGTACACAGTTCCTTGAGACTCGAACGGATCAGCAACTCGCCGCTGCGCGTCGTGACGACGACGTACTTGTCCGCCGCTTCGAAAAACAATACATCCTCTACCGGGACCATCCGGACGTCGTTGCCGCTGGATGCGCGCAGGTAGCGTAGCGGTGCACCGTGGCCGTCGTCCGGTGTGCGTTTCTTCCCGTCGAGGTTTAGCGTAATCCGCTCAAGTTGCCCGAGCAGGCGCTGCAGGTCCGCCTGAACGTTGACGCCGGATGTTTCTCCCGATGCCGGGTGCCGAAGCTGCGCCCGTAACCGTTCGATAGTGCGCGTCAGCCGCGCGGTATCGACGGGCTTCAGAAGATAGTCGATGGCCGCAGCGTCGAATGCGGCGAGCGCATATTTGTCGTAGGCGGTCACGAATACGATCTGTGGCGGCGCCGCGAGCGCTGCGCACGCACGCGCGACGTCGAGACCCGTTGCTCCAGGCATCGAGATGTCAAGAAACGCGACGTCTGGCCGCAATGCGACGATTCGCTCGATTGCATCCTCGCCGTTGCCGACTGTCGCAACGATCTCTAACTCGGGCCACAGCGCTCCCAGCTCGCGCTGAAGCGCGGCTGCTACCAGCGGTTCGTCTTCGGCGATCAGCGCGCTCGGGGCGCTGGATGCAGCAGCCGGGCGCGTCATGTCGCTATCGTTCGAAACCGGAGCCCGCGCTCGACCAGCCCTCATGAATTCATCTCCTCTTTACGTGGATCGTCGTCCACGGGAAGCAAGACCCTGGCAACGACGCCGTGCGGCAGATTCTCGCTGAGAACCAGCGACGCGCGCTCGCCGTGTAGCGCTGCAAGCCGGTCGCGCACATTCGCGAGTCCGACGCCGGAGCCCTGCGTAGCCGGAGTCGCACCGAAGCCGCGGCCTGTGTCGCTCACGGTGAGTTCGACTTGTTGTTCACTGCGCATCGCGCGCACTTCGATCCGGCCGCCGGCTACCGCGACCTGAATACCATGCTTCAGCGCATTCTCGACGAGCGGTTGCAGGAGCATCGGCGGAACCTGCAGGTTCGCACAATCGGCAGGAAGATGGAGCGCATAGGAGAGCCTCGAGCCGAGCCGTATTGCCTGCACGCCGAGCATCGATTCGAGTACCGCGAACTGGTCCGCAAGCGTTTCGCGCTCGGCTCTCGACGCTTCAAGCGTCGCCCGCAGCAGCCGGTTGAGGCTACCCAGCAGCTCTCTTGCCTTGGGCGGATCGGAGGCGATCAGGCTGTCCAGGGTCGCGAGTGTGTTGAAAAGAAAGTGCGGTTCGATCTGCGCCTGCAATGCCTGCAAACGGGCGCTCAGCGCATTCTTGTCGGCGATTTCTTTCAACAATGCAGTGCGAACCACTTGCTCACTCAGACCGGCGATCCTGGCCCGCGACCATCCGTACCAGGTAGCCAGCAGGGTTGCCACAAGCGCGATCCAGCCAGTCGCAGCCAGCCCTGTGGTGGCGAACGTTTTGCTGATCTCGAGGCCGAGCAGGCCGCTAGCCAGCGCCAGCCCGATCGCAGTGCCGCCCACGACCGCCGCGATCATCAGAACGGCGAGTCGCGGCGCGGTCAGTGCGTATCGGCGCTGGAGGAGAAAACGGCCGAGTTGGATCAGCAGCATGATCGATAGACCGATCGCTTCGCTGAAGACAAGGTTTTCGCCGAAACCCAGGCCGCCGCCGACCGCAGTGAGACCCGCCGCGATCAACGCATTACCGCCTGCGACCGGCAGGGACTCGCGCGCGTACCTGGCCAGGAGTTGTCGTCCTGGAATGGGCAGATCGACGGATATACCCGGCGGCTTGCTGTTGCTGCGGGAAGTCATGCAATCCATCCCATGACGATGACGTTCAGCACGCGGTGCGGCACGGCCACGGCCGCGATACCGGCCACCGCCAGACCGACAAACAAGCCTCGTATGGCGGTTTTGTGGCTGCGCACGTTACCGTGCCGAATGGTCCAGATAGCACGCGCGAGGCCAACGAGCGTCAGCAGCGACAGTCCATGCACCCAGGAAAAATGGCCGGGATTCATTGCATGGATGCCAAACGAACTGAGCGCCGTAACGAACATGGCCATTGCCCAGATGCGGCCCAGCAACCTGTGGCGCGCAGTACCTTTTTCGAGCACGAGCACAGCTACGCCGAGTATGACAGAAAGGGTCGCAGCGGCGAGATGCACGGCGATAGGGGAAGGCATGCTGGACTCCTTGGCGGGACGAGATAACTCGATGGCCGGAGTCTGTGCGGTAGCCGGATTCCTTGCGAGCGTCTTGCGACGAAGCGTGCGAATTCCGGCGCCAGTGGCGGGTAGAGCGCCGCGAGAGCGCGCTACGATATTCGACGATTTGCATGCGCCCGTCCAGGGGCCGTCTCTGGCCGGCGACTGCGCAAAGCAGCCGGCCGAATTTGCTCGATGGAGCGGCTAGGCGCCGGGTTTGTGGCAAACCAGTTCGACGTTATGCCCGTCCGGATCAAACACGAAGGCCGCATAGTAGTTCGCGTGGTATTGCGGACGAAGACCCGGCGCACCGTTGTCTTTCCCACCTGCCTCCAGTGCCGCGCGATAGAAAGCATCGACTTGCTCGCGATTCTCGGCGACGAACGCCAGATGAAGATGCGCCGGTTTTTCCGTAGTCTGGTACAGACACAACGATGACTCACCCGGTGCGCTCATCTCGACACCGTATTCCGGCGGCGCATGCCGTTCGCCGATCACTGCTACGCCGATCGGCGCGAGGGCCTTGAGGTAGAACGCTTTGCTCACGGGATAATCGCGGACGCCGAATTTGATGTGGTCGAACATGAGTTTTCCTGAGATATATGGGCTTGTGCGAGGCCCGACGTGATTTAAAGAGCATCGCGATGTTGCCATACGTCGCTACGGGTAGCCATGGGTGGAAATCGTAGTGTGACAAACGCGCGGTGTGCGCCATGTCCGGATACCCCGACGAGCCAGACGCCATCTGTTCTATCCACCCCCTCCCGTCGTGTAAGCTTGACGTCTCTGTCACCCCCGTCGACCGGCAACGGCTATCCGCCTGCGCGCATCGTCCGGAGACGCTCGTGATTAACCGGAATTTCAGGGCATAAATATGGACCGCTTCGAAGCAATGGAGATTTTTACTCGCGTCGTCGAGGCGAATAGTTTTTCCAAGGTTTCCGAACTGCTCGACCTGCCGCGCGCGAAAGTGAGCCGGACGATCCAGGCACTCGAGGAACACGTCGGCGTACGGCTGCTGAACCGTTCGACACGCCAGGTCAGCGTCACCGAAGACGGCGCACTGTTCTATGAACGCTGCGTGAGGATTCTCGCGGAAGTGGTCGATGCGGAGTCGTCGCTTTCGAGCAAGCGCGACAATCCAACCGGCATGATTCGCGTCGACACATCGGGCACGCTTGCGCGGGTGCTGCTGCTTCCCGCGCTCGGCGATTTCTATCAGAAGTATCCGGGCATCGAAGTGCGGCTCGGTCTCGCGGACCGCAACATCGATCTGATCCAGGACGGCGTGGACTGCGTGATCCGCATGGGTGCGCTCGAAGAATCGAGTCTCGTTGCACGGCGTATCGGCGATTCGCGCATCGTCACGTGTGCTTCGCCGGCTTACCTCGAACGCTACGGCGTACCGGAGACGCTCGACGATCTCGACCAGCATCGCGCAGTGAACTACGTGTCCGCGCGCAGTGGCAGAACCTTTCCGTTCGAGTACGAGGTGGACGGCGAGAGCGTCAAGGTGCAGATGAAGAGCGTGCTCGCGGTGAACGACGGCAACGTGTACATCGGTGCCGGTGTGCAGGGCTACGGGATTATCCAGCCGTCGCGCTTCATGGTGGCTGAGTTAATCCAGCAAGGTGCGTTGCGGGAAATCCTGACGTCGTATCGCTGTCCTTCCACGCCGCTATCTATTCTCTACGCGCATCGGCGCAATCTCAGCTCACGGCTGCGGGCTTTTGCGGACTGGTTTAGCGAACTCGTGCAGCGCAATCCGGATCTACGGCTACCGACGCACGGTTGAGTGTAGAGAGGGGTGCCGGCAAACCTCGGCGGTCGGCCGGGACAAGCGATTTATCGGCGGCGAAAATGGCCGCTGGAAGGATCGATGAACGTTGCGAATGCAACGAGCGCCAGGATACCAATTGGCGAAGCAATCAGAAAAGCGATCAGCATTTTTTACCCCGTCATTCATGCTTGATTTATGGCATGAATCATCCGCTGAGTTGGCATAACTGAACATAGGGACCCTACATTAAGTAGATTCCCTGCAGCGCGGCCCTGGTGTTTGCGAGAACGGTAATTTCTGCCACGCGCGGTGCTCGCGTAGTCAGCAGCACGAGCATCCTGCGCGGTGTCGCATGCCGTACGACCCCTCGCTGTCGCCGTCGCTGTTGCCGTCGCTTGAGGCGAGCATCGGTGCACCGGTGTGGATACGTTCGACCGCACCACTGCACTGCGGACAATCGACAGGATCATCGCGCTCCGCGATGCGACGCATCACCTCGAAGGCACCGCAATCCGCGCACTCATAGTCGTAAATCGGCATCACGCTCTCACTGGTTCGACGGCCCTTCCAACGCGCAACGCGCATGGCTGCCGACATTCTATCGGCAAGCCGCGAGAATTTCCCTGAACAGCGCACGTGATGCGCACCGTTCACGCGGGTTGCTCATCCTCGGTACGCGACGCGCGCCGGATAGCCTGCGGAGGCTGACCGAACGCCCGCAAAAACGCACGCCGCATCCGCTCGCGATCGCCGAAGCCGGTGTCGCGCGCAATCACGTCGATCGGATGCCGGCCCGATTCGAGCATCAGCCGCGCGGCTTCGATGCGCAGATGCTCGACCGCTTTCCCCGGCGATTGTCCGGTCTCCGAGCGAAACGCCCGGCTGAACTGCCGCGGGCTCAGATGCGCGGCCTGCGCGAGCTGCTCGACCGATAGCTCGGTATGCAGATGCTGCTTCGCATAGGCCAGCGCGGTCTGGATGCGATCGGAACGCGGTTCGAGATCGAGCAGCGCGGAGTACTGCGACTGGCCGCCCGCGCGCCGGTGATACACCACGAGCTTCTTCGCGACGAGCCGCGCGAGCTCGGCGCCCATGTCTTTTTCGACGAGCGCGAGCGCGAGATCGACGCACGCGGTCATGCCCGCCGAAGTCCACACCGGCCCGTCGATGATGAAGATGCGGTCTTCCTCCAGTTTCACCGCCGGATAGGTGCGCCGGAACTGCGCGGCGAACGCCCAGTGCGTCGTCGCGCGTCGCCCGTCGAGCAGACCGGCTTGCGCCAGGTTGAACGCGCCGGTGCAGGTCGAACCGATGCGCCGCACGGTTTGCGCGGCCCGTTGCAGGAAGGCGGTCAGCCCGGGCGGCGGCTCGGATACGTCGTTGTCGCCGACCACCAGCACGGTGTCGAAGCGGCTGTCGTCGAACGCCTGCGTCGCCACCGCAAAGCCCGCCGAACTCAGCACCGGGCCGCCCTGTGGCGACAACAGCACGACGTCGTAGTGCGTTTCGCCCGCGGTAATGTTCGCGAACTCGAACACCGTCGTGACGGAGAGATTCAGCACCTGAAAGCCGGGATACAGCACGAGTCCGATACGCAGCATGGGTTTGCTCCAGCGATGTCCTAAAAAGAGGCATCTATGACATTTGTGCCGCTCGATTATGCCTCTATTCTCGGTTTCATGCAGACCGATACCGGTCGGCCTTACTGGAGAACAGACATGAGCACGACAACTGATAACACGACGCAACACCCCGGCACCGCGCTAATCACCGGCGCTTCATCGGGCATCGGCGCGGTCTATGCGGACCGTCTCGCGCGTCGCGGCTACGACCTGATCCTGGTCGCACGTAACCGCGAACGGCTCGACACGCTGGCCAGCCGCCTGACGGACGCGACCGGCCGCTCGATCGAAGTTGTCGCGGCGGATCTCGGCAAGCGCGAGGACGTCCGTCGCATCGAGGAAATCCTGCGCACGGATTCGAGCATCACATTGCTGGTGAACAACGCCGGCATAGGCGGCGCCGCGCCGCTGCTCCAGTCCGATGCAGACCAGATGGAAGCGATGATCGATCTGAACGTGACCGCGCTCACGCGGCTCACCTACGCGGTCGCACCGAAGTTCGTCGCGCGGGGCGCTGGCGCGATCGTCAACATCGCATCGATCGTAGCGGTGGCGCCGGAGGTACTCAACGGCGTCTACGGCGGCACCAAGGCATTCGTGCTCGCGTTCAGCCAGTCGCTGCATCACGAACTCGGCGCGAAGGGCGTGCGCGTGCAGGCGGTATTGCCGGGCGCGACACGCACGGAGTTCTGGGACGTGGCGGGCCACCCGGTCGACAACCTGCCGCAGGAAATCGTGATGAGCGCCGGCGATCTCGTCGATGCGGCGCTCGCGGGTTTCGATCAGGGCGAACTCGCGACGGTGCCGTCGCTGCCGGAGCTTGCCGACTGGACCGCGTTCGAATCGGCGCGTGCGGCGCTTGGGCCTAATCTGTCGCGTAGCAAGCCGGCCGCGCGTTACGGTGTGTAAGTGACGGCGTGACCGTACGAGCACACGAAGGCACGACGGAGCCACCGGAGTTCAGTCCGGTGGCTCCGATATACTTTGCGCTTCGTTGCCCCGGTCGACGCCCATGTCCCTGTCACTCCGAAGCGTGCGCTATTTCATCGCGGTCGCCGAAGCCGAATCGATCACGGGCGCGACGCAGTCGCTGAACATTTCGCAATCGGTCATCACGGACGCGATCAAAAGTCTGGAGACCGAAGTGGGCACGCAGCTGTTCGTGCGTCACGCGCGCGGGATGGTGCTCACGCATGCGGGCCACCAGTTCCTGCGCCACGCCCAGCAGATCCTCGTCGCCGTGCGCAACGCCGAACAGGCGATGTCGTCGCGGCCCGATACGGTGGTAGGGCGCCTGAACATCGGCGTCACGACGATGATGACCGGCTACTTTCTGCCGTATCTGCTCGATCACTACCGGCGCGTGTTCCCGCAGGTACAGATCAACGTCACCGAAGACCAGCGCAGCTATATCGAGCACCTGCTCGTGAACGGCGAACTTGATGTCGCCGTGCTGATCGCATCGAACATCGAAAACGTTCAGGCAATCGAAAGCGAATCGCTGCTTCGTGCCGCGTGGCGACTGTGGATGCCGGCCAACCACGCATTGCGCAGGCTCGAGAGCGTGTCGCTGCGCGACATCGCCAGCGAGGCGCTGATCATGCTGAAGGTCGACGAACTCGAAGACAACACCACGGCCTACTGGCGTGCAGCCGGGCTCAAGCCGAACGTCGCGATGCGCACGGCTTCAGTCGAGGCGGTACGCAGTCTGGTCGCGACCGGCGCGGGTCTCGCGATCCTGCCGGACATCCTGTACCGGCCATGGTCGCTCGATGGCGACCGCCTGGAAGTGCGCGACATCGCCGAGGACATGCCGAAGATCGACATCGGCATTGCATGGCGGCGCGGGCTCACCCAGTCCGAGACGGCACAGAATTTTCTCGTCGTCGCCCGCGAATACACGCGCAGTCACGCGAAATCCCCCATATAGTTTTCCGATAGTACTCACGTTGCATTCTGTTTGACGGAAGACAGCGCGACGTGTTGCGGCGCTTTCGAGGGTAATCCCGCAAGCCGTGCGTTGCTGCAACTGCAGCATGTCGCTGGATGCCTTCGCGAATTCGGTTTTCCAGATGACTCGTATCTGCGTTTCGGGCTGGCGTTCAAAAAAATCGCGATCCTAGAATCGCTCCATTCGCGGTCGTCTTTGCAATGGCAGTCACGTTTTTTGCCAGCCGGCCGGCCGCAGCTCCTTCCTTTCTTCGACATGAGAGACAGGCACATGGAACAACTCGAACAGACCGGACTATTGATCGGCGGCGCGCTGATCGCAGGCGAAGGCGAACTGGAAGACATCCTGAATCCCGCCACCGGCGAGACCATTGCGCGGGTGGCCGAAGCGTCGATCGACCAGGTGCAGGCAGCGGTTGCCGCGGCGCGCCAGGCGTTCCCCGCATGGGCGAAGACCGTGCCGAAGGATCGCGCGACGTTGCTGCTCAAGCTCGCTGACGCAATCGAAGCGCGCGCCACCGAATTCGCAAGGCTCGAATCGCTGAACTGCGGTAAGCCCTATCTGGGCGCACTCAACGATGAAATCCCCGCGGTCGCCGATGTGTTCCGCTTCTTCGCGGGAGCCTGCCGCACGCAGCACGGTCAGCTTGCCGGTGAATATTTGCCGGGTTATACCAGCATGGTGCGACGCGATCCGCTCGGTGTGGTGGCCTCGATCGCGCCGTGGAACTACCCGCTGATGATGGCCGCCTGGAAGATCGCCCCAGCCATCGCAGCGGGCAACACTGTTGTGCTGAAGCCGTCCGAGCAAACCCCGCTCACCACACTCAAGCTCGCCGAACTTATCACCGCGATCTTTCCGCCGGGCGTGGTCAACGTCGTGACCGGGCGCGGCGACACGGTCGGCGCGCCGCTGATCTCGCAGCCGGACGTGCGGATGATCTCGATCACGGGCGATGTATCGACGGGGCAGAAGGTGCTCGAGGCCGCGTCGCGCACCGTGAAGCGCACGCATCTCGAGCTGGGTGGCAAGGCACCGGTCATCGTGTTCGACGATGCCGATCTGCAACAGGTGGTCGAGGGGTTGCGCACGTTCGGCTACTACAACGCAGGGCAGGACTGCACGGCGGCGTGTCGCGTGTATGCCGGGCCGAAGATCTACGAGAAGCTCGTCGCGGACCTGTCGAGCGCGGTGAGCACGATCCGCTTCGGCGAGCAGCACAGCGAAGGCGTGGAGATGGGACCGCTGATCTCGGAGCGCCAGCGCAGCCGCGTCGCGAGTTTCGTCGAGCGCGCGGCGAGCCAGAGTCATATCGAAGTGACGGCGGGCGGCAAGGCCGCCGGGTCGCGCGGATTCTTCTACGAGCCCACGGTGATCGCCGGAGCGTTACAGGCCGACGAGATCGTGCGGCGCGAAGTGTTTGGACCGGTCGTGTCGGTGACGCGCTTCGACGATCCCGCGCAGGCAATCGACTGGGCCAACGATTCCGACTTCGGTCTCGCCAGTTCGGTCTGGACCCGCGACGTGAGCCGCGCGTTCAAGGTTGCCGCCGAACTGCAATACGGTTGCACCTGGATCAACTCGCATTTCATGCTGGTGAGCGAGATGCCGCACGGCGGCATGAAACGCTCCGGCTACGGCAAGGACATGTCGGTGTATGCGCTCGAAGACTATACGTGCGCGCGTCATGTGATGGCGAAGTTCGAGTAGTGCCGTAGTGCCGGGTCACGTAGTGGTAGCGGTAGCGGTAGTGGTAGTGGTAGTGGTAGTGGCCTTCGGTTCATCCATCTTGGTAGTCCAACCGATCACGAGGTAAATCATGGAACCTCTGCAGCAGGGCGACGCGCCAGGCGCGCTCGACCACGACGCCAGGCAACTGCAAAGAATGGGCTACAAGCAGGAACTGTCGCGCAGGATGGGCGGCTTTTCCAATTTCGCGATTTCGTTTTCGATCATCTGCATACTCGCGGGCGGCATTACCGCGTTTCCGCAGGCACTGAGCGCGGCGGGCGGCGCGTCGGTCGGGATCGGCTGGCCGCTCGGCGCGTTGTTCGCGGGCGTCGTGGCGGCCGCGATGGCGCAGATCGCGTCGTCGTACCCGACCGCGGGCGGGCTGTATCACTGGAGCTCGATTCTCGGTAACAAGGGCTGGGGTTGGGCGACTGCGTGGTTCAACCTGCTCGGCTTGATCTTCGTCGTCGCGTCGGTGAATTTCGGCGTCTACGATCCGTTCTTCAAGACGCTCGTGGCGCCGCTCTTCGGCATCAATCCCGACTCGCTGACGTTCTGGCATCAGACCGCGTTCATTGCCGTGATCACGTTTAGCCAGGCGTGGCTCAATCACAGCGGTATCAAGATCACGACGCTGCTCACCGACATTTCCGGCTATCTGATCTTTGCGATCGCGGTGATCCTCACGCTGGCGCTGCTCGGTTTCTCAAAGACACCGTTCGATTTCGGGCGGCTCGTCGACTTCACGAACTACACCGGCTTCGACGGCGGTGCGTGGCCGAAAGAAGGCATGGTCTCGGCGTTCCTGTCCGGTCTGCTGCTGACCGTCTATACGATCACCGGGTTCGATGCGTCCGCGCACACCTCGGAGGAAACCCACGACGCCGCGCGCAACGTACCGAAAGGGATGTTGCGCTCGGTCGGCTGGTCTGCGCTCTTTGGCTACATCATGGTCTGCGCATTCTTGCTGGTGATGCCCGACATCAAGGAAGGCGTGAAAGCCGGCGGCGGCTTTTTCAACGCGCTACTCGGTACGCTGCCGACGTGGCTGCGCGTGCCGCTCGGCATCGGCATCTTTCTGTCGAACTACCTGTGCGGTCTCGCGTGTCTGACCTCGTGTTCGCGCATGATGTATGCGTTCGCACGCGACGGCGGCTTGCCCGCATCGCGTGCTTTGCGCCGCGTCAACGATACGCATCGCACGCCGGGCACGGCGATCTGGGTGTCGGCGGTGCTCGCCATTGCGGTGACGTTATATGGCGATGCGTTCGCGGTGCTGTCGACGGGCAGCGCGGTGTTTCTCTATGTGTCGTATGTGATGCCGGTGGCCGCCGGGCTCAGCGCGGAAGGCCGCACGTGGGTGCACAAGGGGCCGTTCAACCTCGGTGTCTGGTCGAAGCCGGTGGCGCTGCTGGCGGTGCTCGGCGGGGCCGTGCTGGTGTACGTCGGCATCCAGCCGCCTAACGAGAAGGTGCTGTATATCAGCTTCGCGCTGGTGGTGGCGATGGCGGTGTGCTGGTATGGGCTTGGCGTGCGCTCGCGCTTTACGGGGCCGCCTGAAGTGAAGGAGGAACTGCCCGCCGATGTCGAGGCAGCGGGGTCCTGAAGTGAGGCTATGAGGACTGTCGACACGCGCTGCCATTGGCAGCGCGGTTTCATTCCGGCACTGCGATGTCGCCGTCGACCAGTTGCCGCCCGTAGGTCTCGGCAAAACTGATTGCGCTTTCCGCATCCGCGCACAACGGCATGTCCGCACAGCCGCGAAACGGATAGATCACGCGCTTGTCGGACAGGCGGATTACTTTTAGTGTCGGAATGGAACCGCTCGACGTGCGTCTGTACGACGCAGCCACCGCGTAATCGTCGCGGCTGCGTTCACGGTGCTGCATGGGCGGCTCCTGTTCTGACGTCGCGGCGAGTTTCGCTGGGCAGCGCGAACCTCAACATATGTCGTGGACCGATTGCCCGTCCACTTCGCCGTCGATCAGCCGCTCGGCGTACGCGGTCGACGCCTTGCGCGCCTCGCCCGCCGACAAGAACGGTGTCTGCTGCGGAATCGGGTACACACGGCTCGCGGTCTGCGAATCGTCGTCGCCGCGGCGGCATATCTTCACGGCGGCGTCGAAGCCCGCAGCGTAGTCATACGATCCGGTCGCGCCGCGCGGCGTGTGAGGGTAGACGAGTGGATGGATCTCGAGACCTCGGTAGGTTCTGACAGTGTCGTTCATGATGAAGTCCAGGGTTAGCGCTGTCGCTCGCAATGAACGGGCGGCGTGACAGGGCGGCGCGAGCGGACGGCGCACGGATCGGTCAGGCGGCACATGCCGCGGGTTTCGCAATGAACCCGCCATCGCGCAGCGCAGGGATTGAATCGGCGGCCAGGAGACCGGGCTGTCGGACTGTCGCTTCCTCTGGAAACGAACCGGGATGAACGGGGTAGGGGAAGAGGATTTCGGCGTGCCGCGCGCAATCGCGACAGGGCGGGAATCGACACTCATACGACGTAAAAGTCGAAGCGATGCACGGAGTGTACCACCCGGCCAGGAGCGGGTTTTGCTTATCGGAGCGACTGCTTGCCGCGTTTTACGGCATGGCCGCGCTTCCTTGTCGGCGCATGCTCGTGTGCCCCGAGCGTGCCGGCGTTCTGTTTGCGCAGTCGGCGTCGGGCGGCCCGCATTCCTTCATGCGGCCGTTTGAGCGACGCGTGCGCGTGTCCCATTGCGTGCCCCATCAACTGGACGATGCCGCGGGTCGAGACGCTCGCGGGCAGCGACGCGATGCGGCTGACCGGAAACCAGCCGCAGCGTTCGATCTCGTTGGCGGGCTTCGGGATGGCGTCGCCCGGCAGCGTCGCAACAAACACGTAGTGCCGGGTGCGGATGCCGCCGAACTGGAACAGATAGGTCACGTTCGTCGCATGCAGCGACGTTTCCTCGCGCAGTTCGCGCAGCGCGGCATCGCGCAGCGTTTCACCGGGCTTGACCCTGCCGCCCGGCAACGCCCAGCGGCTCAATGTCCGCGCGACCAGCAGCACATGGCCGGCCTCGTGACAGATCACCGTCGCTCTATGCTTGATTGCCATTTTGTCCGGCGTGTTGGGTGTCTTTGCACTTCCTGTGCCTGCATCGGGTAGTTGAACGTCGCGAACCTCATGCTCATGGCGCGGTCCATAACGGGGTCGACGGAGTCACGCACAGTCCGCATACTCCGCTATCGATGATATCGGGGAAACCGAGTGTACCCAACCGGTTGCGGACGAATCGAAAACAGACTTCAATGCGATAACTCTTTATTAAAGGAAACCAGACCATGCGTCGACGTCAATTCATCGCGGGCAGCAGTGCAATTCTTGCAACGGGCGGTCTTGCGCTGACGGGTTGTACGACTACGTCGCTGAGCGCGCGCGACGGCACGAGCGAAGACACCGCGAAACGCGCGACGATCAACACGGGGATCGACTCCACGCTTGCACGTCTCTACAACTCGGTCAACGGCTCGCGCGAACTGATCGGCAAGGCGCGCGGCGTGCTCGTGTTCCCCTCGGTGATTGCGGCCGGCTTCTGGATCGGCGGGCAATACGGCGAGGGCGCACTGCGTGTGGACGGGCGCACGACGAGCTACTACACCACGGTGGGTGGGTCGTTTGGTTTGCAGATCGGCGCGCAGTCGAAAGCGATCATCTTCGCGTTCATGAACCAGGAAGCGCTCGATCGTTTCCTGCAAAGTCAGGGCTGGGCAGCAGGTGCCGATGCGACGGTCGCCGTCGTGAAGGTCGGTGCGAACGGCAACATCGATACGTCGACGGCGGCCAGTCCGGTCGAGGCGTTCGTGCTGACCAACGCGGGGCTGATGGCCGGCATCTCGCTCGAAGGGACCAAGATCTCGCGGCTCGTCATCTAAAAACACGTGCGATGGGACCGCGAGGGAAGATCCTCGCGGCTGGCGGTTCATGGCTTCCGATGACGAGGACACCGGCTCACCGACACCTGTCGCACCACCGCTGAGGGGGCGGGCGACGCCCCCACCGCACGCTGAAAACCTACTGCTGTGCGTGTAGCGTGGCGCGGTCGGCGGCCTTGAGCTTGAGGATCGCGTCCCGCGCGGACGGGTCGAGGTCCTGCTCGGCAACGCTCGTCTTTAGCGCCACGACCTGGGCCTGCTGACCTTCATTGAGGTCGGCTTCGAGTTCGCCGATGCGACGGTTGTACCAGTTGACCACACAGGTCTTGTCCTTGCAGTTGTGCTGACGCCATTGCCACTGGTTCACGCGGTCCGCCTCGAGCGCATCGCGGTCGGGTGTCGCATCCTTTGCGCGTTGATAGACGGTGGCGAGTTTGTCGTCGAGTGACGACAGCGTCGGGTCGCCGCACACGAGCCGTTCGGAACTCGACGCATTCTTCGGGCACTGAAAGCTCGCTGCCTGTGCGAGCGTGGCGTAGCTGCCCGCCGACAGCGCCGCCAGCAGCACCGCCGCGCCGAGGGAATGTCGGGCGAGGCGTGCTTGCCCGATGGTGTCGATAAGGGTTTTCGTCCTCATGCTGATCGCTCCGTTTAGGGGTTTAAAGGCCGCTTCAAGTAATTCGATCCGGCTGGCCGGGTGAGGCTTCTGCATGGCATCGACGTGTGGCTCCAGCGTTGTCAGTGGCAGGTGATGGTGCAGGCGATACTGCTCACGGCCGCTACCGCTCCGACCGCGCTGCCCGCGAGGAACGTCTGCCAGGACGTGGCGCAGCCCTGCATGTTCAGCAGGGAAACGATGAATAAGACAACGATGGATCGCCGCATGTCCTGAAGCCCGCAGAGAGTGCCTTCGATACGTCGAGCGCTGCGCGATGCAGCGTCGCTCGATCACGTTCGGATCGAATTATCGTTATGCCGCTGCGATGGAATGGGGGGAACAGCGTGGGATGTCTGGCGGGGCTTACGGGGTGTTGCGGGGTGGAAGGAATCGGGCGCGGGTAAGGGTGTGAAAGATGTCGACTGTTATCCCGCGCGCGCAGCGCTACCGACAGGCCGCCCGGCCAGTCGACGCCTGAAATAGCGGTTCAACGGCTCCGCATAGAACCGCGCGATCGCCGCGGCCAGCACAGCCGCGAGCGCGAAAAACAGCGCCATCAGAACCAGCTTGTCGTTACCTGCCGTCTGGTGCGGTGGATAGACGGTGCGCAGCGCCCCGAGCGCGATCAGATGGAACAGGTACAGCTCGTAGCTGTGGCGCCCAAACCAGGCAGGCAGTGCGGCGGCCCACACACGCGGGTCCAGGCGGTTGCGCACAGCAGCCGGCTCGTCGAGCGAACCGAGCATCAGCACGGCGGTGCCGAGCGCCATCGCGGTCACACCGAACACATGGGTTTCGCCGATCGGCCCGGACAGGTACAGCGCCACCATGCCCACCAGCGCGACGAGGCGCAGCAAGTACGCATGACTGCGTTGCAGAACGATGCGCGCGTCGAGCAGCGCGGCACAGCAGCCAATCGCGATGCCGTCGAACGATGCAAAGTAGGCGTAGAGAAAACCCGCCTCATCGCCCCGATGCGCGAAGCGGTACAACGGCCCGACGATCACGATCAGCGTCCAGAACACGAACAGCGCCTTCTCGCGTCGTAACAGCAGGCACAGCAGCGGGAACGACAGGTAAAACACTTCCTCGACCGACAGCGACCACAACACGCCGAGCGCGTAGTTGAACCAGCCGTGATGTGCGATCAGCACATTCATCCAGAACGTCAGCGACGCGAAGTTCACGAGCCAGAACGACAGCATGTCGCCGTTCTCGGGCCGGTTCTGGAAGATCTCGATGCCCGCGAACGCGAGCAGGTTGACGGTGACGAGCAACAGTACGAGGCAGGGCAGGATGCGCGCCGCGCGCAGTGTGTAGAACGTGCGCGCGTCGACGTTGCGCAGCGACGACCAGCGACGCAACGCATTCGACGTGATCAGGAAGCCCGACACCACGAAGAACGCGGTGACGCCGTAGTTGCCGTTGCGCGCGACGGCACGAACCGCATCCCATCCGAAGGTGTTCGCAAGCCAGGTATCGCGCAACGGGTACGCGATGTTGAAGTGATGGAACAGCACGACGAGGATGGCGATGCCCCGGGTGATGTCGATCTGCTGACTGCGTCGGTTATTGCTCATGCGGCGGTTCGCCATCGAAGAAGAACGGACACGGCGTCGTCGGATCGACCACGCCAGCGCCGGAGTTTATCGGCTTTCCGCCCGCCGTTGGGCTCAATGCGCATAACCGTTCAAAGCCGCGCGGCATATCTCTCATCGCGCTAGAACGAACTCGCCGAGGTTCTTTTTCCTGTCACCATTTATCTTGAAACTCCTTGACAAAGGTCTGGCGCGGCACTAATTTACGCGTCTTAAACAACAATGATTCTCATTTGCGCCAAGCCGCATAGCGGCAGGTCATGAGAATGCATGAGTTTTCCGGGCTAACCGGCCCGCCTCGTTTCCGTCGCGCGGCATAGTCGATGAGAAGCTGAATGATACTTATTTCGCATAGCATTTCGCACATTTACGGAGCGTTCGAATGAGCTGGGGTGACGAGAACACCAATTTTCACGTCGTGATCAACGACGAAGAGCAGTACTCGATC
The DNA here is from genome assembly GCF_030464945.1 of Paraburkholderia sp. CHISQ3. Taxonomy (NCBI): domain Bacteria; kingdom Pseudomonadati; phylum Pseudomonadota; class Betaproteobacteria; order Burkholderiales; family Burkholderiaceae; genus Paraburkholderia; species Paraburkholderia sp. CHISQ3. The sequence goes on along the minus strand of NZ_JALPRG010000001.1, from coordinate 335,339 downwards.
TGGCCGGACTACAAGGCCATCCCGGCCGGCTGGCGCGAAGCGGGCAAGTCGGGCAAGAAGGACGAATGTCTCGCGTGGATCGACGAAGTGTGGACTGACATGCGTCCGCTCAGCCTGCGTAACGCGATGGCCGAGAGCGATGCGAACCCCGCCGCCCGTTCGGGATCGCCGGCGGCCTGACCGATGACTGTTACCGTTGGACCGTCCGCCGTGACGCCGTCCGTTACGTTGATCTGTCTCGCGCACGCCGGCGGCAGCATTGCGCTGTATCGCGAATGGCAGCGGCGTCTGCCGTCGTCGGTGCGCGTGCATACGCTCGAATTGCCGGGCCGCGGCGCCCGCCGCATGTTGCCCGCTCATACCGAATGGCCTGCATTGATCGATCAGCTCTGCGCGGATCTGCGCGGCCAGGTCGATACGGCGCGTCCGTTCGCGGTATTCGGTCACAGCATGGGCGCGCTCGTCGGACTCGAACTGATTCACGCGCTGCGGCAGCGTGACGGCTGTTCGCCGGTGTGGTTCGGTGCGTCCGCCACGGTCGCGCCGCGGCGGCGCAAGACCGAAACGCACTGGATCGATGCGCCGCACGACGTCATGGTCGACATGCTGCATAAGCGCGGCGGTACGCCCGCCGAGCTGCTCGCCGACCGCGATTTCCTCGACCTCGTGATGCCGGTAATGCGCGCCGACTTCCATCTGTGCGGGCTGCATCCGCGGCATGTGGCGCAGGCCGCGCGCGCGCCGCTCGACTGTCCGGTGTCGGTGCTGATCGGTCGCGACGATAGCGCGACCGCCAATGCCGACGACGTCGCGGTCTGGTCGCACGAAACGCGCGGCCCGTGCACGACGCACATGTTCGATGGCGGCCACTTCTATCTCGACGACACGCCGGACCGGGTCCTCGCGTGCGTCGCCACTTCTCTCGCGGGCGCGCTTGCGCCGCCGATTCACGTCACGCCTGCGCAACCGACCAAAGGCGAAGCATGGATGCATTGATCAGCAATGATGTGCTCGGCGAAAGTGTGCTCGAGCAAAACGGCACCCGCGTACTGGTGGTGAGCGCGAAGGAGCGCATCAGCCTCGACACCTGCCTGCCGCAGATCCACGCCATCGCCGCACGGGCGAAGCCGGTTTACGGCGGCGTGTTGCTGCGCGGCTTCGACGCACTCGGCGCGGGCGGCCTCGACCGCTTCGTCGCGAGTTTCGGCTCGCCGCTGCTTACGTACGAATTCGGCTCGACGCCGCGCAGCCGTGTCGAGAAGGGCGTGTATTCGTCGACCGAGTATCCAGCCGATCAATGGATCGACCAGCACAACGAGCAGTCGTACACGCGCAAGTGGCCCGCGACGATCTGGTTCTACTGCGAAATCGCGGCAGAGCAGGGCGGGGCCACGCCGATCGCCGATAGCCGCAAGGTGTACGAGCGGCTCGATCCCGCGCTGCGGCGTCTGTTCGCCGAACGCGGCGTGATGTACGTGCGCAATTACGGCAACGGACTCGATCTGCCGTGGGAGCAGGTGTTCGGCACCGACGATCGCGACGAGGTCGAAGCGTATTGCCGCGTGCACCGGATCGACCTCGAATGGCTCGACGACGGCGACGCGCTGCGCACGAAGCAGGTGTGCCAGTCGGAGCTGCGTCATCCGGTGACGGGCGAAACGGTCTGGTTCAACCAGGCGCATCTGTTCCACATTTCGAATCTGCCGCTGACTTTGCGCGAAACCCTGCTCGATGTGGTCGATGAAGACCGCCTGCCGCGTAACACGTATTTCGGCGACGGCACGCCGATCGACCTCGCATTGCTCGACGAAATCCGCGCGGTGTATCGCGACACGATGCTGTCGTTCGACTGGCAGCCCGCCGACGCGCTGCTGCTCGACAACATGTTGATGTCGCATGGCCGCGCGCCGTTCTCGGGCAAGCGGCGCGTGCTGGTCGCGATGACCGGCTGAGCGCCGTCGCGCGCCGCGCCCCCCATTCACTTCCGTATGCCTCCTACGCCAGGACCCCAGCAAAAGGATCGACCGATCATGACGCAATCACTGCCACCGCTCTTTGCCTTCTCGCCATTCGACGGGCAGAGCGAACACTACGTCTCGCTCATCAAGCAGTTCTCCGCCGCGCATGCGTTTCGCAGCGCGACTGTCGACGAACTGCTGCTCGACGACGACTACCATCGTCGCCCGCTGCGTCCCGAGGACTTCGAGTTCCTGAAGTTCATGAAGCCGGTGCGGCCGCATAACGTGAGCCGCCTGCCGGCGCTCGCGTCGAACCGCACGCTGCTGTCGATTTACGAGCTCGACGTGATGCGTCTGCCGCGCAGCGGCGAGCCCGCCGAATGGCAGCATTTCTCCGACTTCTACCGCGACGACACCAAAGTGCTCGGCGCGCAGATCGCGCCGTTCCTCGAAGCGTATGCGTTCGAATATCTGGCCGAAGGCGTCGATGGGACCGAAGACGTGTCGTCGGCAAGCGCACGCCTTGCGCAGATCGTCGACGACGAAACCGCGTTCTGGAGCGAAACCTTCGGCCGGCTGATGCGCAACGACTACCTCGAGGAAGGTTTGCGCTTCATCATGGTTCAGTGCTGGGCGCTCGCGCTGTCGAAGCGCCGCGCGGTCGCGCAGGCTGCGGCGAGCGGTTTCTTCGACATGCTGCCGCCGCAAGAGCGACCGTCGCTCACGGGCGATCTGCCCGACGACGCGCTGCTCGAACGGGTAGCCGCCGCCTGTGGTGTGACGCGCCAGCAGCACGCGTACTGGCAGTTCTATCTGCCGACCAGCATGGCGAAATGCAACCTGCTGTATGCGCTCGCGCGCCGGCCCGATCGCGCGTTCGGTTTCATCGGCGCGGTGTTTGCGGCCGAAGCCGAATGGGTCGCGTTCGGTCTCGCGCTCGAACGGGCGTGCGCGCATCTGCAGCCGGCCTCGCGCCAGCCTGCCGATGCCGCCGCACGCAAGGCCGAGCTGGTCGCGCGTTTCGCGAACGCGCAGCGGCGCATCGTCGAGCGCTTCGGCGCGGCCGCGTCGGGTCAATGTGTTCAGGGCGCAATTGCCGGGCAGCGACTGGCGGAACGCGGTCGCTGGGATCTCGGCGAACAGTTGCGCTGGCTCTCGTCGATTCGCCGCTACGTCGAATTCGCGCAGCGCATCAGCACGCGCATCGATGCCGAGTGTCCCGACATCGATCGCGAAACCTTCATCGAGCCGCACGAGATGTGTTCGACGACGCACGTGCACAACGATCACCGGCTCGTCACGATCCAGGAAGGCGAGATGCTGTTCTGGGGCAACGTCGGCATGCAGTTGAAGATGAACCAGGGCGACATGGTGCTGATTCCCGATGGCCGGCTGCACGGGTCGACGGTGGTGTCGGGCGAATGTACGTATCACCAGCCGATCATTCCGGACGACTGGGTTCAGGCGCTCGTCGCCGAACTCGAGCAGCCCGCGGAAGCGGCTGCCTGAAGCTTTGTGAACGAGGCGCTACGCCGCCTCTCTCCGATGCGCCTCGACAGAAGGCGCCGGTTCTCCCCACAGGTGCTGTATCGACTGCCCCAGCCGAGTGCGCGGGGCCCTATGCATGCGCGCGGCGCATGCGTAACCGTTGGCTGAGAACGAGAGAGATGACGATGGAATCAAGCAATGTCGGCGTGACGAATTTCGACGGCTTCGTGGCCGAAGACTGGAAAAGCCGCATCATCGACGGCCGCGCGACCGGTGCCGCGGTGACGCTGCCCGCGTGGCTCGACGCGTCGTACGAGACGCTGCGCGAACAGGTGATGCATCCGGAGTACCCGTGTTTCTTCGGCACGATGGCGGAAAAACGCGGCGAGATGTTCTACGCGTTCGTGAACGGCAAGGACATCGGCACGCTGCCCGCGACGATGCAGACGTTCGCCGAACTCGCGTCGCTGCCGCAGTACCGGAAGAACAACATCGCGGTGTTTTTCGAGCCGGATGCGCAGCCGCTCACGCATGACACGTATCACGATCTGTTCTGGAACATCCTGCAGACCCTGCATAACGTCGACCCGGACCCGAGCGCCGCGGACCAGCCCGAACCGTCGCATGAAGACTGGGAGTTTTCGTTCGCGGGCGTGCAGATGTTCGTCGTGTGCGCGTGCCCGTCGTTCAACGAGCGGCACAGCCGCAATCTTGGGCCAGGCATGGTGCTGCTGTTCCAGCCGCGTAGCGTGTTCGTCGATACGATCACGAACAAGGTGATTGGCCGCGAAGCACGCAACCAGGTGCGCAAGCGCCTCGAGACGTGGGATGACGTGTCCGCACATCCGGACCTCGGCTTCTACGGCGATCCGGGCAACCTCGAGTGGAAGCAGTACTTCCTCTCCGACGACAACACCGCTGCCGCCGATCGTTGTCCGTTTTTGCGCAGGCAGAAAGAGGCCGTTGTTCCTGCGACGGCGCAGGTATCGCAGGTTCCGCACGTGCCTCATGCGTCGCCGGTGCTACAGGTGCCGCAGCCTGTTCACACCTCGCACGCCGCACACGTCGCGCAACCGCTGCATGGCCATCGCGACACACCGCATCTGCCGCACGCTCATCCGCACCCGCATGCCCACACCCATGCGCAACAGTCCGCCGAAGCCGAGGCGAGCCACGCACCCGGCACGTCGTGGCGGCCGGTGGTGTCCGGCGAGCGCGCGGGTGTGTTCGAGCATGGCGATGCGCGGCGCGCTGCCGAGCGGCCTCATGCGGGTGCTCTCGACAGGCACGACGGCAACAACGACGAATAGGATGTAGCGGTCATTTCGTCACGTGAAAAACGCGTTCCTACGGCTCGACGGTCACTGTAAATAAGAATGATTGTCATTGTCGTGAACGCATCGTTTCGTTACCATTGGCGCTCTTGAGAAGCTTTTTAGCGTCACGTAGTCGCAGCACATAAAGGAATTTCATGTCCCTGCTCTGGTATCTGGTCCGCCATTCACGCTGGGTGCTGGTGGTCGCACTGCTGACCAGTCTTGTCAGCGGCTTCGGCAACGCGGCACTGCTGGCGCTGATCAACCAGGCGCTCAGCGCACCCGCCGACAGCATCACCAGACTCGGTTTGCAGTTTCTGGTGATCGGGATTGTCGTGCTCGTTACGCGCACGCTGTCGGCAACGCTCTTCATGTACCTCGGCCAGAAAGCGAAGGCGACACTGCGCATGCGCACGATCCACCGCCTCGGTGAAGCGTCGTTTCCGCATCTGGAGAAGCAGGGCGCGGCGAAGTCGCTCGCTATCCTTACGCAGGATCTCGACCAGATCGTCATTTTCTTCACGAGCATGCCGACGCTGGCGATGCAAAGCGCGGTGATCCTTGGCTGTCTCGTGTATCTCGGCTACCTGTCGTGGCCGATCCTCATTGCCGCTATCGTGACGATCTTCATCGGTGCGCTCGGTTTCCGCCTTGTGAATGCGCGCGGCATGTTCCATCTGCGTGCGTCGCGGCGTCGCGAAGACGACCTCGTCAAGTATTTCCGCGCGCTGTTCGACGGGGCAAAGGAACTGAAGCTGCATCGTGCGCGTAAGCAGGCCTTCATCGACGACACGCTCGCGACCAACGTCGAAGCCGTGCGCGTGCAGCGCACGCGCGGCTACGTGCTGTACGCGGCCGCGGCAAGCTGGGGCAGTTTCGTGCTGTTCGCGTTCATCGGCATTACGATCTTCGTGCTTGCGCGGCGTTTCGTGCCGGTCGATCTGCACGTGATGTCCGGCTACGCGATCGTCTTTGTCTACATGATTGCGCCGATCGACGGCGTGCTCTCGGCGATTCCGAACATCGGCTCCGCGCGCGTCGCACTCGAGCGCATCGAGCAGGTCAACGCGGAACTGCCGATCGAACAGACGCTCGACGCCGCACCGGCCACTTCGTTCGACAGCATTGCGCTCGAAGGCGCCACGCACAGCTACTTCCGCGAAAAGGAAAACGAGGTCTTCACGCTCGGCCCGATCAACCTGGCGTTCCGTCCCGGCGAACTCGTGTATCTGATCGGCGGCAACGGCAGCGGCAAGACCACGCTCGCGAAAATGCTGGTCGGCCTGTATGTGCCGGAAAGCGGCCAGGTGCTGCTGAACGGCAAGCCGGTCGACGAAGCGCATCGTGACATCTATCGCCAGCACTTCTCGGTCGTGTTCAACGACTTCTACCTGTTCGACAACCTGCTCGGCATGCGTGTGGACGGACTCGATCAGCACGCGCAGCAACTGCTGCGGGAGCTGCAGCTCGATCACAAGGTCACGGTGAAGGACGGCGCGTTTTCGACGATCGATCTCTCGCAGGGTCAGCGCAAGCGGCTCGCGTTGCTGGTCGCGTATCTCGAGAACCGGCCGTTCTATGTGTTCGACGAATGGGCCGCCGACCAGGACCCGCTGTTCAAGGAAGTGTTCTACAAGCGCCTGCTGCCCGAACTGCAGGCGAAGGGCAAGACGGTCCTCGTCATCACCCACGACGACCGCTACTTCCATCTCGCCGACCGCTATATCAAGCTCGATTTCGGTCAGGTGGTCGAACAGGGAAGCGGCAGCGAACTGCAGGCGGCAGGCCACCACGGTGCCACGCAATCGCATGCCGGGCACGGCGCGTTTGCTGCGCCTGAAGCTGCGACCTGAAGCCCCCACCCGAACGAATTCATCATGAACGCAAACCCATCGCTGCTCGAAGCCGACGCAGCCGTCACCGAAACAGGCGTCGCGACTGCCGTGCCGATGTACGAACTCGACGACGTGTCGTTCCGTGTGGGCGAGCGCACGCTGCTGCATCCGCTCACGCTCACGCTGCCGACGCAGCGTGTGTGCGGCCTGATCGGCCACAACGGCTCCGGTAAATCCACCTTGCTCAAGCTGCTTGCGCGCCAGCAGGAACCGGCGAGCGGTACCGTCCGCTTTGGCGGACGTTCGCTGCGCGAATGGGACAACCGCGCGTTCGCGCGCAAGGTTGCGTATCTGCCGCAGCAGCCGCCGGCCGCCGAAGGCATGACCGTGCGCGAACTGGTCGCGCTCGGGCGCTACCCGTGGCATGGCGCGCTCGGTCGCTTCACGGGCCGCGACAGCGAGAAGGTGCACGAAGCGATGCAGCTCACCGACCTCTTGCGCTTCGCGGATCGCACCGTCGACAGTCTGTCGGGTGGCGAGCGGCAGCGCGCATGGATCGCGATGCTGGTCGCGCAGGACAGCGAATGCCTGCTGCTCGACGAACCGATTTCGGCGCTCGACATCGCGCATCAGATCGAAGTGCTCGATCTCGTGCGCAATCTGAGCCAGCAGCGCGGCCTCGGTGTCGTGGTCGTGCTGCACGACATCAACATGGCCGGCCGCTTCTGCGACGATCTGATCGCGTTGAAAGGCGGCAGCCTGCTCGCGAGCGGCACGACCGCCCAGTTGATCGAAGGCGAGACGCTCGGTGCGATCTATGGTGTGCCGATGGGTACCGTGCCGCATCCGCGCGGCGGCCTGCCAATCAGTTTCGCGTACTGATACCTGCTTCACGCGGGCGCTGGTCTACCCGCTTCTGTTGTACCTGCTGCATCAGGCGTCTCAAAGAAGGCGCCGTTTTTCTCCCCACAACTTGAGCGATTGAGCGCCCGCTACCCTCTGCGGTGGCCGGGGCGCGCTATTTCCTGTCGCCTTCGCCGTTCTGCCGCAGATGCGAGGAACGGCCGCGACGGTCGACGAACACGAGGAGAGAACGATGTCACTGATCGACATGCAGCGCCGGCAGGCCAGTGGGGCCGGCACGCAGTGCGCGGTCCGCAAGGCTGTCTATGCGTCGGTGATCGATGCTGTGGCGCCTCGCAAGAAGGAGCGTGTGCTGTGAACCAGACAGTTCTGCTGGGCGACGTTCATCCGCTGACTGCCGTGCAACGCGAAATCTGGTTCGACCAGGCCGTGCATGGAGACGCGCCGATCTACAAGATCGGCGGCTATGTGCAGATCGACGGTCTCATCGACGCAGCGCGTTTCGAGCGCGCGGTGAATCTGCTCGTGCAGGCGCACGACACGCTGCGCCTCGTGCTCGTACCCGGTCGCGACGAAGACGGTGTGCCGCAGCAGGCGATTGCGAAGACGGTCACCGTCCGTGTGCCGTTGCACGATTTCTCGTCCGCTGCCGATCCGCACGCCGCCGCCCGCGCCTGGGCCGCGCAGCGACTGGCCACGCCGTTTCCGCTGAACGGCGAGCCGCTCTTCTGTTTCGAGCTGGCGAAGCTGGGCGACGCGTGTTTCTGTCTCGTGCTGAATTTCCATCACCTGATCGTCGACGGCTGGGCGATCGAACTGCTCACCGGTTCGCTCGCGGAGATCTACAGCGCGCTCGAAGCGAACGGAGCAAGCGAACTGCCAGCACCGGACACTCCGTCCTACGTCGAATTCATCGAACACGATCTCGCGCTGCGCGCTTCCCCGCAATTCGAACGGCACCGTGCGTACTGGCTCGACAAGTATCGTTCGGTACCCGATCCGCTTTTCGAGCCGCGCTACCGCGAACGCTTCAACGGGTTGACCGCGCCGGCCGGCTATCACACGCTGGCGCTGCCGCGTGCGTTCTACGAGCGCATCATTGCACTCGCTCGCGCCTGCGAATCGACACCGTTCCACGTCATGCTCGGCGTGCTGTACGTGTATTTTTCGCGCACGGCGCAGCGCGACGATTTTGCTGTCGGCGTGCCGGTCCTGAATCGCCCCACCGCCAGAATGAAACTGACGGCCGGCATGTTCACGGGTGTGAGCCCGGTGCGTTTGCAGTTCGACGGCGCGCTGCGCTTTGACGAACTGCTGCGCTCGATCGCCCAGGTGCTCAAGCAGGACTACCGGCATCAGCGGTTTCCCGTGAGCGAGCTGAACCGGTCGCTCGGCCTGCGACAGTCGCAGCGCGCCCAGGTGTTCGACCTGTCCGTCTCGTACGAACGCGATGACCACGATCTGCGCTTCGGCAGCAGCGGGGCGCATGGCTACCGGTGTTCGAACGGCCACGAGCAGTTGCCGCTCGCATTGAATATCCGCGAGAACCGCTTCGATGAGCAGGCGTGGATCCATTTCACGTATAACCGCGCGTACTTCGAGCGCGACGAAATCGAAGCGCTCGGCGCGCGGTTCGAACATCTGCTGCACCAGGTACTCGACGATCCGCGCGTGGCGCTTGCCTCGCTCGCGTTGCCGACACCGGCCGAATCCGGTCAGCTCAAGCAGTGGAACGCCGAGACAGCGGACTTGCCGCAGGACGAACTGTTGCACCGCCTGTTCGAGGCGCGTGTAGCGGAAGCACCGGATGCCATCGCGCTCGGGCACGAAGGTCGCTACCTGACATATGCCGATCTAAACGCGCAGGCCAACCGCATCGCGCACAAGCTGATCGCGCGCGGTGTGCAGCCCGACAGCCGCGTGGCGATCTGCGTGGAACGCAGACCGACGATGGTCGCGGCACTGCTCGGCATCCTGAAGGCGGGCGCCGCCTATGTGCCGCTGGACCCGGCGTACCCGGCCGAACGCCTTGCCTACACGCTGCGCGACAGCGCGCCGGTGGCCGTGCTCGTGCAACGCGATACACGTGACTTGCTCGGCGAACAGGCGGTACTGGCGATCGACCTCGATGCTGACATTGCCAGCGACGCACCCACGCATAACCCCGTCGTCCCTGGCCTGACCGCTGAGCACCTCGCCTACGTGATCTATACGTCGGGCTCGACGGGGCAGCCCAAGGGCGTGATGGTCGAGCATCGTAACGTGGCGAATCTGCTGCATTCGATGCGGCAGACGCTGCGCCCGGAGGTACCCGCGCGCATGGTCGCGTTGACGACGCTCGCGTTCGACATTGCCGGGCTCGAACTCTTCCTGCCGCTCGTCAGCGGCACGCAAATCGTTCTGCTCGATCGCGCCACCGCGCTGGACCCGTTTGCGCTCGACGCAGCAATCCGCGAGAGCGGCGCGACGATCATGCAGGCGACGCCTGCGACCTGGCGGACGCTGCTCGATTGCGGCTGGTCCGGTGCGCCGGACTTGAAGGCGCTGTGCGGTGGCGAAGCATTGCCCGGCGAACTGGCGCAGCGCCTGTCGCCGAAGGTGGCGGCCTTGTGGAACGTGTATGGCCCGACTGAAACGACGATCTGGTCGACTGCGGCGCTGGTGAATTCGGGACACGTCGACACGCACGCATCGGCGCCGATCGGGCGGCCGATAGCGAACACGCAGATCTATGTTCTCGACGGCGCGGGCCAGCCGGTGCCGGTGGGCGTGTCGGGTGAGCTGTACATCGGCGGAGCAGGGGTGGCGCGCGGTTATTTCAACCGCGACGATCTGACGGCGGAGCGGTTCCTCGTGGACCCGTTCAGCGACGCGCCCGGTGCACGAATGTACCGCACAGGCGATCTGGCGCGCTTCCTGCCGGACGGCAACATCGAGTACCTGGGGCGCAACGATCACCAGGTGAAGCTGCGCGGGTTCCGCATCGAGCTGGGCGAGATCGAGGCCCGGCTGTCGCGTTACGACGGTGTGCGCGAGGCCGTCGTGATCGCGCGCGAGGATACCGCGGGCGATAAGCGACTCGTGGCGTACTACACGGTGGCGGAACAACCGACGCACAACACAACGGCCGCAACGCCCGTCGATGCCGAACAACTGCGTACGCATGCAGGCGCCGTGTTGCCCGAATACATGGTGCCGTCGGCGTATGTGAAGCTCGCCGCATTCCCGCTGACACCGAACGGCAAGCTCGACCGCCGCGCGCTGCCGGCGCCGGAAGGCGACGCTTATGCGGCTCGTCGTTACGAGGCGCCGCACGGTGAAACCGAACAGGCACTCGCCGACGTCTGGTCGCAGTTGCTCGGCGTGGCGCAGGTGAGCCGGACCGACAGCTTCTTCCAGCTTGGCGGTCACTCGCTGCTCGCGTTGAAGGTCGTTTCGCGGCTGCGGCAGCGTCTGTCGCGCGACGTGCCGCCCGATCTGCTGTTCAGGCATCCGACGCTCAGCGCATTCGCCGCGGCGCTCGACGCTACTTCGACTACTACTTCGCAAGAGCGCGCGCTGTCGCCGCGCGGTCTGCGCGATGCGCCGTTGTCGTTGCCGCAGGAGCGTCTGTGGGTACTGTGGCGGCTCGATCCGGATAGCGCCGCGTACAACGTGTCGGGCGCGCTCGAACTCGACGGCACGTTCGATGCGCAGGCCGCGCAACGCGCGATCGATGCGCTCGTGCAGCGTCACGGCATGTTGCGTACGCGCTTCGGTGAAATCGACGACGTACCGCGTCAACTGATCCTCGCGCCGGAACGCAGCGCCGCCGCATGGCGCTGGGAAACGGTAAACCTGCAACAGGCCGATCACACATCGCTCGCCACGCAATTACGCGTGCGTGCTCGCGAACCGTTCGATCTCGAACACGGCCCGCTATTACGCGCCACACTGTTCGCTCTGGCGCCGCAGCGTCATGTGCTGCATTTCGTCATGCATCACATCGCGTCGGACGGCTGGTCCATCGACGTGCTGCTGCGCGAATTTGCCGCGGGCTATCGCGCGGCACGCCGCGGCGAAGCTGCCGATCTCCCGGTGCTGCCGGTCCAGTACGCCGACTACGCAGCCTGGCAGCGCGAGCGTTTTGACGGCGCGGGCAGCGCGTTGCTCGACGCGCAACTCGGCTACTGGCGCGACCGCCTCGCGGGTTTGTCGTCGGTGCTCGATCTGCCGACTGAGCACGACCGCAGTCGCTCGTACGATGCGCGCGGCGCCCGTGTTGCGATGCGGATTCCCGCGCCGCTCGCGGCGCGGGCCGAAGCGCTCGCGCGCGAAGCGGGGGCGACGCTCTTCATGGTGCTGCTCGCCGCACTCGACGTGCTGCTGTACCGCTACAGCGGCGCCACCGATGTGCCCGTGGCGGTACCGGTTGCCGGCCGCGACCGGCTCGAGACCGAAGGGCTGATCGGCTTCTTCGTCAACACGCTGGTGATGCGCACTGCGCTCTCCGGTGCGCAACCGTTCGCCACATTGCTGGATCAAGTACGTGCGGACAGCATCGCTGCGCAGGCGAATCGCGACGTACCGTTCGATCGCATCGTTGCCGAATTGCAGCTCGAACGGCGCGCGTCCGGCAATCCGCTCGCGCAAGTGAAGTTCATGCTGCACGACGGTTTCGATGCATCGGTCGATCTGGACGGCGTGCAATGCCGCCTGCTCGACGCCGATGCAAGCGACGTGCGCTTCGAGCTGGCGCTCGATGTGGCGCGCGGCCCGCACGGACTCGACTGCACGTTTACCTACGCAACCGGCGTCTACGACGAAGCGTTCATCGTGCAGTTCGCACAGCACTACGCCGACCTGCTCGCACAGGCGGTCGACACGCCGCAGCGCGCGCTCGGCGATTTCACGCTGCGCGATACGGAAGAAGGCGACGAAGTCGTCGCCGACGCGTTGCCGGTGCCGAGCTTCGGCATGTCCTGACGTAGCCCCCTTTTACTGTTGCCGCCGGGCGAACGGCCGACATGGCCTGCGCCGGCCCACCGGAATCCAGAGTAGAGACATCATGCAAGACTATCGATTCGACACCGACTTTCTGCCCGCGCGCGTGGCGCGGCTAGCGGCCCAGACGCCTGCTGCGACTGCACTCGTCGACACCGACGGCGCGCTCGACTGGGCGACGCTATGGGCATGGTCCGGCCGCCTCGCGGCTGCGCTCGCTGACGCGGGCACGCAGCCCGGCGAGCGCGTTGCGCTCGCGCTGCCGCGTAGTGCGGCACTCGTCGCGAGCATTCTCGCCGTGTGGCGCGTGCGTGCCTGCTACGTGCCGCTCGATCCGGCGCTGCCCACCGCGCGCTTGCGCTGGCAGGCGCAGGACTGCGGTGCGCGTACGGTGATCGCGAGCGACGCGTCGGTGGCAGGCTGGCTGCCCGATGGTGTCCGCACGCTCGATCCCGCGGCGACCCGCGCGTCGCAATCCGATGTCACTCACACCTTCGCCGCGGATGCCGCCGACGAGCGCGCCTTTGCGTGGCCCGCCTACGTGATCTACACGTCGGGTTCGAGCGGCCGGCCGAAGGGCGTCGTGCTGAGCCATCGTGCTCTGTCCGCGTATCTGCAAGGCGTGAGCGAGCGGCTGCCGGAAGGCATCCGCAGCGCGGCGTACCTGTCGACGCCCGCTGCCGATCTCGGCCACACCGCGCTGTTCGGCGCGCTGTGGCATGGCTGGACGCTGCATCTGATCGACGCGCAGGTCGCAGCCGATCCCGATGCGTTCGCCGCGTACATGCAGACGCAGGCCATCGACCTGCTGAAGATCGTGCCGAGCCATCTCGACGCGTTGATGCAGGCGCAGTCGCCGGAAGCGGTGTTGCCGGGGCGCTGTCTGCTGGTCGGCGGCGAGGCTGCGCCGACGCGCCTTGCGGAACGCATCGCACAACTGCGGCCCGAGTGCCGGTTGATCAACCACTATGGGCCGACTGAAACGGCGGTCGGTGTACTCACGCGCAGCGGTGTGGCAAGCCGCTCGGCGACCTTGCCGCTCGGCACGCCGCTCGCGCACGTGCATGCGCGGGTTGTCGATGCGGACGGCAACAGCGTGCCGAAGGGCGCGACCGGTGAGTTGTGCATCGGTGGTGCGAGTGTCGCCGACGGCTATCTGAACCGGCCGTCGCTGACCGCCGAGCGCTTCGTGCCCGATGCCGAAGGCAACGGCACGCGCGTCTATCGCACCGGTGACCGCAGCCGCCGGTTGCCGAGCGGCGAGTACGCGTTCCTCGGACGGATCGACGATCAGGTGAAGATTCGCGGCTACCGCGTGGAGCCCGAAGAGATCGCGGCGCGTTTGCGCCAGGCGGACGGCGTACGCGATGCGATCGTGATTGCGCGTGCGGACAGCGAGGATGCGCCGCTGCGGCTCGTCGGTTACGTGACGTCGTCGGTGCCGCTCGATGGCGACACGCTGCGCGCAACCCTCGCCGCCGATCTGCCCGACTACATGGTGCCGTCGTCGATCATGGTGTTGGCCGCGTTGCCGCTCACGGCGAACGGCAAGATCGATCGCGCGGCGTTGCCGGCCGAAGGGACGGTCACGTCCGCGGCGACGAACGATGTCGCCGCATCGACGCATGTCGAGCCGCGCAACGACGCGGAGCGCACGCTTGCCGACGTCTGGAAACAGGTATTGAAGCGCGACGACATCGGCGTCACCGATAACTTCTTCGAGATCGGCGGCGATTCGATCCTGAGTCTGCAGATCATCGCGAAGGCGCGCCGCGCCGGGCTCAAACTGACGCCGAAGCAGATGTTCGAGCATCCGACGATCGAAGCGGCGGCGCGGATTGCGCAACCGATGACGGCGACGCCTGCCGTTGCAGCACCCTCTGCACCGCAAGCCCGCCCCGACGACGCATGGTTCGTACAAGCCGGCGTGACGCGCGACACCGTCGAAGCCGTCTATCCCGCGACGCCGATGCAGCAGGGTCTGCTGTTCCACGGCATGCTCGACAGCGTGCCGGGTCTGTACATCGGACAACTGCGGCTCACCCTCGACGCGCTGCGTATCGACGATATGCGGCGCGCGTGGCAAACGGTCGTCGCGCGACATCCGGTGCTGCGCACGCGCTTCTTCTGGCCGGCCGGTGGCGAACCGCTGCAGGTGGTCGAACGCAATGCAACGATTGCATTCGACGTGCATGACACCATCGCACTCGCCGCTGATGAATACGACACACGCTTCGCCGCCACACGCGATGCGATAGCAGCGCGCGGCTTCGATCCAGTCCATGCACCGCTGATGCGCGTCGACGTGTTCACGCGTGCCGACGGCGCCTGCGATCTGTTGTGGACACACCATCACGCGCTGACCGACGGCTGGAGCACCGCACAGGTGATTGCGGATGTCGCACGCGCGTACGGTGCGATCGTCGCGGGCGAGACGCCCGATCAAACGCCAGGCGCACCGTATGCGAACTACGTGCAATGGCTGCGCAGTCAACCGGACACGGGCGCCTTCTGGCGCGCGCGTCTCGCCGCACTCGACGACCCCGCTCGGCTCGTCGACGCACTCGGTCCGGATTTCCATGCGGCGGTCTCGAAGGCCGGCGCGGCCGGGCACAAAGACAGCGACCATGCCCCCGGTCTGCTCACGCATGAACTCGGTGCGACGCGTCACGCGGCGCTGCTGCATGCTGCCCGCCGCGCGCGCGTGACGCTCAACACGCTTGTGCAGGGCGCATGGGCGCTCGTGCTGTCGCGTTTCGCGAGTCGCCCGCAGGTCGTGTTCGGCACGACCGTATCGGGCCGCCCGGCGGATCTGTCGGACGCGCAGGAGATCGTCGGTCTGTTTATCAACAGCTTGCCGCTGTGGGTCGACGTCGCACCCGATGCGCCGCTCGCCACGTGGCTCGCCGCGTTGCAGGACCGCAATGCGGAGCTGCGCGAAGTGGAGCACACACCGCTCGCAAACCTGCGTCAGTGGACGGGTTTGAGCGGCGATGCGCTGTTCGACAGCCTCGTCGTGTTCGAAAACTATCCACTCGACGAAGCGGTCAATGCCGCGAACGCGGCGCTCGGTGTACGCGCAGTCGAAGCGCTGGACCGCACACATCTACCGTTGACACTCGTCGTCGCTCCACGCGATGCGGCCGCCGGTGCGAACGGTCTCACGATGCAGTGGCGCTGGGACGCGACACGCATCGAGGCCGACGGCATTGCGCGGCTTGCGCGTCATGTCGATGCCGCACTCGACCGGATCGCGGCGGCGTTGGCTACGTCGCATGAAGCGCACGACGCGAACGCTACGCCGATCCGTCTGCGCGACATCGCGCTCGACGTAGAAGCTTCCACCGATGCACCGCCCGCGCAGTTCGCCTTCGAACCCGCGCTCGCACGCATCGCCGCGCAGGTCGGCGCGCAGCCCGATGCGGTGGCGTTGGTGTTCCCGCAGCCGGACGGCGCCGTATCGACGCTGACGTATAGCGAACTGCACGCGTGGTCCGCGCGCATCGCGCGCGCCTGCGCGGCGGTCGTTACGAAAACGCGCCGCGACGGCGAACGCCGTATCGGCATCGCCATGGGCCGCACGCCCGCGCTCGTCGCCGCGATTCTCGGCGTGTTGCGTGCCGATGCGGCCTACGTGCCGCTCGATCCCGCTTACCCGGACGACCGGTTGCGCGACATCGCGCTCGACGCCGGTCTCGATGCGATCGTCACCACCGATGCGGAACGTGCGCGCTTCGCAGCGCTCGTACCGGGCATCGACCTGATCGACGCGGTGTCCGCGGATCGGAACGGCGAGCATGCGCACGTCGCAATCGACCGCGTGCCACATCCGGAGCAGCTTGCGTATGTGATCTACACGTCCGGTTCGACCGGGCGGCCGAAGGGCGTCGGTATCACGCACGCTAACCTGACGCGCCTCTTCACCGCAGGCGACCGCTTCTATACGTTCGGGTCGTCCGATGTGTGGCCGCTGTTCCACTCGTATGCGTTCGACGTGTCGGTGTGGGAGCTGTTCGGCTCGCTGACGCACGGCGGCCGGCTCGTGGTTGTGCCGCACGATATCGCGCGCGATGCGCCTGCGCTGCAACGCCTGCTGCGCGAGCAGAGCGTGACTGTGCTGAACCAGACGCCGTCGGCGTTCATGCCGTTGTGCGAGATCGATGCGGAGATTGCGCGGCGCGATCCGTCTGCGACGATGGATACGCTGCGCTACGTCGTCTTTGCCGGCGAGAAACTCGATCCGCCCGCGCTTGCCAACTGGTTTGTGGCACGCGAAGAAAACGACATTCCAGTGCCGGCGTTGATCAACATGTACGGCATCACAGAAACGACCGTGCACGTAACGTTCCGCTCCCTCGGGCGCGGCGATATCGTACGTGCCGAGGCGCCGAGCGTGATTGGCGGTCCGCTGTCGGACCTGACGCTGACGGTGCTCGATCCGTTCGGCGAGCCGGTGCCGGTCGGTGCGGCCGGTGAACTGCATGTCGGCGGTGCGGGGCTCGCGCGCGGTTATCTCGGCCGGCCGGGGCTGACGGCCGCGCGCTTCGTGCCCGATCCTGCCGGCGCGCCGGGGGCACGCGTGTATCGCTCGGGCGACGTCGCGCGACGTCTGGCGAGCGGCGACATCGACTATCTCGGCCGCAACGACAGTCAAATGAAAGTGCGTGGCTTCCGGATCGAAGCGGGTGAAGTTGAAGCGGTGCTGCGTACGCATCCCGAGGTGCGCAACGTTGTAGTGCTCGTGCGCGATCAGCGTCTCGTTACGTGGATCGTGCCGGCCGCGGGTTCCGCGCTGACTGCCGATGCACTGCGTGCGTTCGCCGCACGTACGCTGCCTGCGCATATGGTGCCGTCGGCGTATGTGCTGCTCGACAGTCTGCCGGTGACGCAGAACGGCAAGCTCGACCGGCGTGCGTTGCCTGCGCCGGAAGATGGCGCGGCTGGCGCGCCGTACGTTGCGCCGCGCGATGCCACCGAAGCCGCGCTTGCATCGATCTGGCAGCAGGTGTTGGGCGTCGAGCGCGTCGGCGCACACGATGACTTCTTCCTGCTCGGCGGTCATTCGCTGCTCGCGGTACGGGTGATTTCAGCGATCCGTGCGACGTTCGGCCATGCGCCGACCCTGCGTGCGGTGTTCGAGCAACCGGTGCTGGCGGATCTTGCGGCGAGTGTGCGCGATGCGCAACGCACCGGCGATACGAACACAGCGGTTGTACCTGCTGCGGAAGCGACAAAAGACGTTGCCGATCTGCCGTTGTCTGCGGCGCAAACACGCCTGTGGTTCCTGTGGAAACTCGATCCGCACAGCGCCGCGTACAACGTGAACGGTGCGCTGCAATTCGACGGCGCGCTGGATGTGGCCGCGCTGCAAGGCGCGCTCGACGAACTGGTCGCGCGTCATCCGGCACTGCGGATGCGCTTCGGCGAAACGCAGGGTGTGCCGTATCAGACGATCGGTGCCGGGAGCCGTTGTGCGCTGCTGGTCGCCGATCTGCTCGATCAGCAAGATGTGGCGACCGCACTCGATGCACAGCTCGCCGAATTCGCACGCAAGCCGTTCGATCTCACCGTCGATGCGCCGATTCGCGCGACGCTGCTGCGTACCGCAGCGGATCGTCACGTGCTGCATCTGGTGCTGCATCACATCGTCAGCGACGACTGGTCGGTCGGTATCCTGTTCGCGGATTTCGCCGCGGCGTATCGCCGTCGGTTGAACGGCGCGGTGCAACCTGTCGCGGCGAATGCCACAGCGGATGCCGCGTACCGCGACGTGTTGCGCGCCCAGGCCGCCCGTCTTGCCGATGGGCGTGACGCCGCGCAGCTCGCCTACTGGCGCAATGCGCTCGCGGCCGAATCCGGCAGCGACGACGTGCTCGCACTGCCGTATGACCGTACCCGTAGCGGCGCGCGTCGCTACGTGTGCGGTGCAAGGACACGCGTCCGTGTGCCTGCAAACATCGCGAACGCGCTGCGTGCCCAGTCGCGCGAACGTCGCACGACGCTGTTCATCACCCTGCTGGCCGCGTTCAACGGGCTGCTGTATCGCTACTCGGGGCAGCGCGACATTCGCGTCGGCGTGCCGCTCGCGGGCCGCGATGCGCCGGGTGCCGCCGATGTAGTCGGCTTCTTCGTCAACACGGTGGTGATCCGCACGACCCCGGACGGCGAGATGCGCGCGGAGCGCCTCGTCGACGACGTGCGCGAGCGGCTGCTGGCCGCGCACGCGAACCAGGATGTCCCGTTTGCGAGCGTCGTGAATGCGGCGCAGCCGGAGCGCAATCTTGCGCAGACGCCGCTGTTCCAGGTGCTCGTCAATCATCAGCAGCGCCATGACTTCGGCGCATTGTTCGGCGACGCCCTGCGCGTCACACCGCGCGAGGTCGAGAGTGGCGAGGCGCAGTTCGATCTGATGCTGAACATCGCGGAAACCGCGGATGACGGTGCGCTCGACCTGACGCTGACGTACGCGCAGGACGTGTTCGATGCGACGACGGTCGATCGGCTTGCAAATAATTTCGTCGGCTTGCTGACGCAATGGAGTGCGGCGTCGCATACGCCGCTTGCATCGTTCAAGCTGGCAGAACAAGCGGATTCGCAGGCCGTAGTGCACGACCGGAAAGACCCGCTCGACATCGTGTCGCGCTTCATCGAGCAGGCGGCGCAGCATGGCGATGCGGTTGCACTCAGCGACGGCGCTACGCAGATTACGTACGCGCAACTCGATGCGTGGTCGCGCGCCATTGCTGTTGAACTGCAGCTGCATGGTGTGCACGCGGAAACGCGTGTCGGAGTCGCGATGCAGCGCTCGGCGGGTCTCGTCGCCGCGTTGCTCGGCATTCTGCGTGCGGGCGCGGCCTACGTGCCGCTCGATCCGTCGTATCCCGCCGAACGTCTCGCGCATATCGTCAGCGACGCACAGCTCGGTCCGATCGTCGCCGATGTGGCGAGCCTTGAGCAGCACGCGGCGTTGTTCGCCGCGCATGTGACGCTCGATGCAGACGCGCTGCGTGATAGGAAACTCACGGCATCCGCCGGCGTCGATTTCCGTGCGCCGCATCCTGAGCAGCTTGCGTACGTGATCTACACGTCCGGTTCGACCGGCTTGCCGAAGGGCGTCGGCATCACGCATCGCAACGTCGCGCGGCTTTTCGATGCAACCGCGACGCGCTTCGCATTCGATGCGCACGACGTATGGACGCTGTTCCACTCGTACGCATTCGACTTCTCGGTGTGGGAAATTTTCGGCGCGCTGGTGCACGGCGGTCGTCTTGTGATCGTGCCGCACTGGACTGCGCGCGAACCTGCCGCATTCCATCGCCTGATTCGCGATGAGCGCGTGACGGTGCTGAACCAGACGCCGTCCGCGTTCACGCAACTGATCCACGAGGACGAAAACAATACGCTCGATTCGCTGCGCGCCGTGATCTTCGGCGGCGAGCGGCTCGATCCGGCGGCGCTCGTGCGCTGGGCCGACGGGGCGCGCGCACGTGGCGTGCTGCCCGCACTCGTCAACATGTACGGCATTACCGAAACGACCGTGCACGTCACGCATCGCGACATCGATGCGGCCGCGCTACGCGATGCGCGCAGCGTGATCGGCGCAGCACTCGACGATCTGACGCTGCACGTACTCGACGCCGACCTGAACCGCGTGCCGCTCGGCGCGAGCGGCGAGATGCACGTCGGCGGCGCGGGGCTCGCGCGTGGCTATCTGGGCCGCGCGGCGCTCACGGCCGAACGCTTCGTGCCGGACCCGTTTGGTGTGCCCGGCGCGCGGCTGTATCGCTCGGGCGATCTTGCGCGGCGTCTCGCGGACGGCGACCTCGAATATCTTGGCCGCAACGATCATCAGGTGAAGATTCGCGGCTTCCGTATCGAGCTCGGTGAAATCCAGGCGGCGCTGCTGGTGCATCCGGATGTGCGTGAGGCAGCGGTACTTGCGCTCGATACGGCCGGTGGCGATCGTCGGCTGGTTGCGTATGTGGTCCCGATCAACCCGGATCTGGACGCACAGGGCAACGCCGAAGACTGGCAAACCTGGTTGTCCGCGCGACTGCCCGCTCACATGGTGCCGTCCGCGTTCGTCGCGCTCGCGCGCTTCCCGCTGACGCCGAACGGCAAGCTCGACCGGCGTGCGTTGCCGGCACCCGAAACGGTGGTCACGACGAGCGCCGCAGTCGCGCCGTCCACGCCCGCAGAAGAAACGCTGCTCGCAGTGTGGCGCAACGTGCTGCGCCGCGACGACATTGGCGTGACCGACAACTTCTTCGTGATCGGCGGCGATTCGATCCTGAGTCTGCAGATTGTCGCGAAGGCGCGCGAAGCAGGGCTGCATCTGACGCCGCGTCAGGTATTCGAAGAGCCCACCGTCGAGCGGCTCGCGAAAGCCGCGCAGATGTCGACGCAAGTCGCGACTGTGGCGCTGCCCGATAACGACCGTAGCGCGAACAGCGAATTGTGGCGTGCGCTCGGTCTGACACCGGAGCACATCGAGGACGTCTATCCAGCGACGCCGCTGCAAACCGGGCTGCTGTATCACGCGCTCGCGGAACCGGAGCAGCGCGCGTACCTGAACCAGTTGCGTCTGACGCTGACGGGACCGCTCGATCGCGCGGCAATGCAAGCCGCGTGGCAGGCAGCGCTCGAGCGTCATGCGGTGCTGCGTACGCGCTTCGAGTGGCGGCATGGTTTGACTCGCAGTTCGACTCGCAGTTCGTCTGTTTCGCAGATCGTGCATCGTCGGCTCGTGCTGCCGTTCGCGGTGCACGACTGGTCGGCGGCCACCGACTACGACGCGCGTCTGACAGAGTGGCGCGAGCGCGATCTCGCTGCCGGCATTGAGCTCGATGTGGCGCCGCTCATGCGCACTGCGCTGTTTATCCGCGATGCGCAGACGGTCGACCTTGTGTGGACACATCATCACTTGCTGCTCGACGGCTGGAGCGTCGCGCAACTGCTGGGCGAGATTCTGCGCGACTATCGTTCGCGGACCGCTGGCGCGAGTCCCGCGCCGGCGACCTTCGTCGCGCCTGCTCCGTATCGCCGCTACGTCGACTGGCTGCAACAGTCGGCCGACGATGCCGCTACCGAAGCATGGTGGCGCAAGCGCGCCGCACAGATCGAAGAACCGGCGACGCTCACCTCGAGCCTCGGCGCGCCCGCGGTCATCGAACCGGGCGCGCATGCGGTACGCCGTGCGCTCGATGCATCGCTTGGCGAACGTCTCACCGATGTCGCGCGCCGTCATGAGGTGACGCTGAACACGCTGATGCAAGGCGCCTGGGCTGTGGTGCTCGCGCGCTACGGACATCGCCGCGGCATTGCATACGGGACGACGCTCGCGGGACGTCCCGCGCATCTGCCTGGTGTCGAGCAGATGCTGGGTCTGTTCGTCAACACGCTGCCCGTGTGGATCGACGTCGATCCGAATGCGCAGGTCGGCGACTGGCTGCGCACCCTGCAACGCGATCTGACCGACCTGCGTCAGTATGAGCACACACCGCTTTCGCGCGTACAGCAGTGGACCGGCCGTAGCGGCGATGCGCTGTTCGACAGCCTCGTCGTGTTCGAGAACTATCCGGTCGATCCGGCTGCGCGCGGTGAAGACGACGCACTGCGCGTGAGCGCGACCGAATCGGTCGACCCGACGCATTACCCGCTCGCGCTATCGATCATTCCGCGCGAACGGATTTCGCTTGAATGGGCGTGGGATGGCGAGCGTATCGATCGATCGACGATCGAGCGGTTGTCGTTGCATTACGTTGAGGTGCTGGAGCAGTTGGGGGCGGGAGAGGGTTTGCGGGTGGGGGCGTTGACGCTGGGTTCTTCTGCTGGAGCGGAGGTCGCACAGCAGTACGCGTTTGCCTCGCTGGGCGAGCAGTTGAGCGCGCAGGCAGCGCGCTCACCGGATTCAATAGCAGTGCGCTGCGAGGACGCCTCGCTGAGCTACGCGCAGCTCGACGCGTGGTCGGGCGCAATCGCTGCCCGCCTGGTCGCGCGCGGCGTGCGTGCCGAAACGCGCGTGGGGCTGTGCGTGACGCGCGGCCCGGCGATGCTCGCGGCGCTGCTGGGCGTGATCCGCTCGGGCGGTGCGTTCGTGCCGCTCGATCCGGAGTATCCGGCCGCGCGTCTGGCGCAGATGATTGAGGATGCGGGGATCGTGCAGGTGCTCGCCGATGACGCGAGTGCAGAGCGGGTAGCCGACGTGCTGGCGGGCTGTGAAGTGGTGCCGGTGGCGTTTGACGGCGCTGTTGGAACGGTACCCGCTGTGACACTGCACCCGGACCAGCTGGCCTACGTGCTGTACACATCAGGCTCGACCGGTAAGCCCAAGGGCGTAGCAGTGAGCCACGGCTCGCTATGGACCCACCTGCAGGACTTCCTGCAGACGTATCGCATCACCTCCGCCGATACGGTGCTGCACTCGTCGACGATCAACTTCGACGTCGCACTGCACGAAACGCTGCCCGCACTGCTGACGGGCGCCACGGTAGAAATGCGTGGCGTCCAGCCGTGGGACCTGCAGGGCCTGAGCGACCGGCTGGTGCAGCGTCAGGTGACGTTTGCGCGTATCCCGACCGCGCTGTGGCAGCAGTGGCAGCGCTCGGCGCCGGCGCGCGAGTCGCTGGCGCTACGCCAGGTGACAGTCGGTGGCGAGGCACTACCGGGCGATGCGCTGGGCCGCTGGCAGTCGGGACCGCTCGGCGGGATCCGGCTGGACAACCTGTACGGGCCGACGGAAACGACGGTGGCCGCGCTGTACCGCGAGACGGTGGCAGAGGACGTACAGCAGGTGACGGTGCCGATCGGCAAACCGTACCCGGGTCGCACGGCGCGCGTGATCGATGCGTTCGGCGATGCGGCACCGGCGGGCGGGCTTGGCGAGCTGTGCATCGGTGGGCCGACAGTGGCCCGCGGTTATCTGGGCCGGGCAGCCCAGACAGCGGAGCGCTTCGTGCCGGATCCGTACGGCGAACCGGGCTCACGGCAGTACCGCAGTGGCGACCTGTGCAGGATGCGGGCAGATGGCACGGTGGAGTTCCTCGGACGTCTGGACCAGCAGGTGAAGCTGCGTGGGCAGCGTATCGAACTGGGTGAGATCGAGGCGGTGATGCGCCAGTGCGCGGGCGTGCGCGAGGCGGCGGTGATCGTCGTGGGAGCGGGCGAGCGGCAACGGCTCGCGGGTTATATCGCGGGTGATATAGACACGGACGTCGTACAGCGCGAACTGGAGCAGAAGCTGCCGGCGTACATGGTGCCGTCGACGCTGACGGTGCTGGAGAAACTGCCGGCGATGCCTAACGGCAAGCTCGACCGCGCGGCGCTGCCTGCGCCGCAGGCACGCGAGCGTGAGCAGGTGGGCGCACGCAATACAACAGAAGCGAACCTGCTGTCGATCTGGTCGGCGGTACTCGGTCGCGACGATCTGGGCGTGACGGATAACTTCTTCGAGGTGGGAGGCGATTCGATCCAGAGCCTGCAGATCATTGCGCGGGCGCGGGAGGCAGGATTGAAGCTCACCCCGCGTCAGGTGTTCGAGCATCCGACGGTGGAGCGGCTGGCGCTGCGGGCCGAAGCGGTCGAAGCAGGCGCACAGGACGACGCGGAGATCACCACGGAGCTCCCGCTCACACCGATCCAGCAGTGGTTCTTCGAGCGGTACCCGCAGGGCGAGTCGCACTGGAACCAGTCGGTGCTGCTGAAGGTGGAGGGGCAGCTTGATCCGCAGGCGCTGGAGCAGGCGGTCAGCGCACTGGGCGCAAGGCACGATGCGTTGCGGCTGCGCTTCGTGCAGACGGAAGCGGGCTGGCGCCAGCGGGTGATTCCCGCAGCGGCAGCAGCAGAGGACACGCTGATCCATCGTGAAACACTCACCACGCTGGAAGAACTCGACGCAGCAGGTCAACGTGTGCAGTCGAGCCTGAACCTGACGGAAGGTCCGCTGTGGCGCGTGGGCTACTTCGAGACAACGCAACAAGAAACAAGGCTGCTAGTAGCAATCCACCACCTCGCCGTAGACGGCGTGTCGTGGCGCGTACTGCTGGAGGAACTGCAGACGGCGTACGCACAGGCCGAACGTCGCGAGACAGTCACACTACCCGCACCGTCGACCTCATGGAGCGCATGGGTACGACGCGTGCACGACTACGCGCACACCCCCGCGGTACAAGCCGAAGCCGAAAAATGGCAGCAGGTATCGAAAGCACTCGACGCCGCACATCTACCCTTGCTCCCCGCGGCTAACACGCGCATCGCCGACAGCGAAACGATCGAATGGACGCTCGCCGCCGACCGCACGCGCGAACTGCTGCAAACCGTACCGCGCGCCTATCGCACGCGCACCGACGAACTGCTGCTCGCCGCACTCGCGCAGGCGCTCGGCGCGTGGAGCGGCCTCGATGAAATCGCCATCGAACTCGAAGGACATGGTCGCGAGGATCTGATCGACGGTGTCGATCTGAGCCGTACCGTCGGCTGGTTCACGACACGCTTCCCGGTGACGTTGCCGGCGAAACAGGCCATCGCGGGGACCGCGCTCGTCGCAGTGAAGGAGCGCCTGCGCGCGGTGCCGAACAAGGGCATGCATTGGGGCTGGCTCGATGCCGCACAAGGTCAGCGTCGCGCGCCGGTCAGCTTCAACTATCTGGGCCGTTTCGACCAGTCGCTCGATGAAGACTCGCGCTTCGCATTCAGCGCCGAACGGGCGGGCAGCAGCCTCGGCGACGCCGCGCGTCTCGACTACGCGCTCGATCTGAACGGCCTTGTCAGCGGTGACGAACTGGTGCTGCGCTGGCGTTTCGATCCGGCGCGAATCGATCGTGCGACAGTGGAACGACTCGTCGCCGCGTTCGATCGCGAAGTGCTGGCGATGATCGCGCATTGCGTCGTCGCAGCACCTGGCGCGAGCGCGTCGGATTTCCCGCTGTCCGGTCTCGACCAGGCGCAGTTGCAGTCGCTCGATCTCGCACTCGGCGGGGTTGCCGATATCTACCCTGCCACGCCGCTGCAGCAAGGACTGCTGTATCACAGCCAGTTGCAGCAGGGGCAAGGCGTCTACTTGAATCAACTGCAGTTGACGCTGCGCGGACCGCTCGATGCAGCCGCACTGCGCGACGCATGGCAGGCGGCAGTGGCGCGCCACGAAATGCTGCGGACGCGCTTCGAATGGCGGCATGGCGGCAACGCGCTGCAGATCGTCGAGCGTCAGGCGGTGCTGCCGTTCGCGATGCACGACTGGAGCGACGTGTCGGATCTTGCCGATTACGACGCACGTCTCGCTGCATGGCGCGCAGAAGATCTGTCAGCGGGCGTCGAACCTTCGCGCGCACCGTTGATGCGCATCAACGTATTCCGCCGTCCCGATGGCGGCCACGATCTGGTGCGTACGCATCATCACGTGCTGACCGACGGCTGGAGCGGCGCACGGCTCTTCGCCGAAGTGCTCGACGACTACGAACGCAGAACGCAGCGCACCGACGCGAGCCGTGCGAAGACCGCGCCCGCATCGCCACCGCCGTATCGACGCTACGTCGAATGGCTCGCGAAGCAGCCCGATCCGCGCGACTGGTGGCTCGAACGTCTCGCGGCCGCCGACGATGCCGCGACGCTCACCGGTAGTCTCGCCGCACCGCAGGCCGACACGACGGCGACGAACGTGCAGCAGAAATTCACGGTGACGCTCGACGCCGCACTCGATGCGCGCGTACGTCGTGCCGCGCAGCGTCATCAGGTGACGCTCAACACGCTGATGCAGGGCGCGTGGGCCGTGCTGCTCGCGCGGCTTGGCGGCAAGCGGTCGGTTGCGTTCGGCGTCACGGTGTCGGGGCGACCCACAGCGCTTGCGGGTTCGGACGAGATGTTCGGCTTGTTCATCAACAGTCTGCCGGTGTTTATCGGCGTGCCTGGAGACGCAAGCGTGCCCGCGTGGCTGCGTTCCTTGCAGGACTACAACACGCAGATGCGCGAGGTCGAGCACACGCCGTTGTCGTCGTTGCAGCAGTGGGCGGGCCGCAGCGGCGATGCGCTGTTCGACAGCCTCGTCGTGTTTGAGAACTACCCGGTCGCCGCGCGTTCGGGAACGCCTGCGCAGGACGCGTTGCGCATCGACGGTGTCGATGCCGTGGAGCGCACGCACTATCCGCTGACGCTGACCATCTTGCCGTCGAACGGGCTCGATCTGCATTGGGGCTGGGACAACCGACGGCTCGAGCGCGCCCAGGTCGAAGCATTGCAGCGGCAGTACGTTGCACTGCTCGCTCAACTGAGCGACGACACACCGCGCTGGCTTGGCGATCTCGCGGTGCCGCACGATGCGATGCAACCGGAGGCGTTGCCCGCCTACACGTTCAAGCCGATGCATGCGCGCTTCGAAGAACAGGCCGCCCGCGCGCCGCAACGTATCGCGGTGCGTCAGGGCGAGACGTCGGTCGATTACGCCGCGCTTGCGAACTGGGTGGTCTCGCTCGATGCACGACTGCGCGACAGCGGCGTTGCGCGTGAAGAACGCGTGGCCGTGTGCATGCGTCGCGCGCCGGCGATGCTCGCCAGCATGCTTGCGGTGTGGCGCAGCGGTGCGGTTTACGTGCCGCTCGATCCGGCGTTCCCGCTCGATCGTCTGCAGCACATGCTCGTCGATGCGGGCGTGACGCGCGTGCTGACCGATGCCGATGGGACGCAACGGCTCGGTGCGCTGCTCGACGGGCGCATCGCGATCGATGTTGGCGATGTGCACGACGTGCCGCCTGCTACGGTTGCACGCACTGCATTGCCATTCGTCGATCAGCAACTGGCGTACGTGATTTACACGTCCGGTTCGACCGGTCGGCCGAAGGGTGTTGGTGTGCCGCACGGTGCGCTCGACCGGTTGCTCACGAGTGTCGGTCACGTGCCTGGGCTCACACCTGACGACGTGCTGCTCTCGGTGACGACCGCATCGTTCGATATTTCGCTGAACGAGTTCTGTCTGCCGCTCGTGAGCGGTGCGTGCATCGAACTCGCGGATGCCGCGACAACTGGCGACGGTGCTGCGCTCGCGCGCCTGATCGACAGCAGCGGTGCAACGTTTCTGCAACCGACACCGAGCGGCTGGCGTCTGCTGCTCGAAGCAGGCTGGACAGGTCCGGCAAGCGGCAAGCTCGTCGGCCTCGCGAGCGGCGAGCCGTTGCCGCCCGATCTCGCGGAAGCGCTCAATGCGCGCGGCGTCGAAGTGTGGAACATGTACGGTCCAACCGAGACCACGGTCTGGTCGACCGGCGGCCGGGTGCCCGCGCACGTGCCGGTGACGATCGGCCGTGCGTTGCACGCGACCACGTTGCGCATCGTCGATGCGAGTGGCCAGGCGACGCCCTCGGGCGGCACCGGCGAGCTGTGTATCGGCGGCGAGAATCTCGCGCGCGGCTATCTCGGCCGGCCGGGTCTAACGGCGGAGCGCTTCGTGCCCGATCCGTGGGGCGCACCGGGTGCCCGCATGTATCGCACCGGTGATTTGAGCCGCGAGCGGCCCGATGCGACGTTCGACTGCCTCGGTCGCGTCGACCAGCAGGTGAAGCTGCGTGGTTACCGGATCGAACCGGGCGAGATCGAAGCGGTGTTGCGCAGCCACGAAGGCGTGCTCGACGCGGCGGTGACGCTCGTTGCGGCGAGTGGCGGAGCGGAGGCACGGCTCGTCGGTTACGTCGTGAGTGCGGGCGATGCGCTGCCCGACGACTGGCGCCGGATGCTCGCGGGACGACTGCCCACGTACATGATTCCGGCGGCGCTGCATCGGGTCGACGGGCTGCCGCGTACCGCGAACGGCAAGCTCGATCGCAACGCGCTGGCGCGGCTCGAAGTCGCGAGCGACGCATCGTGGGTCGAACCGGCCAGCGACAACGAACGGCTCGTCGCGCAACTGTTCGGCGACATGTTGGGCGTCGCGCGGGTCGGTGCGCACGACGATTTCTTCGCGCTTGGCGGGCATTCGCTGGCGGCCGTGCGTGTCGTGGCGCGCTTGTCGGAGCGCGCAGGACGCAAGGTCGAACTCAAGTCGCTGTTCGAACACCCGACGCCTGCTTCGCTCGGCGCGCTGCTCGATGCGCATAACGTGAACACTCAACAGAGTGCAAGCGAGGCCGACAGCGATGCCGACATGCAGGCGCTCGACGATCTGTTCGATGCACTGGACTGACATGACGCACATAGCGATGCCAGACGCGCTTCATCCATCCGACCCACTGACTTTGCACATGCGGTGTACCGCATGTGCTTCGAACCATGCCGAGTGACACAACCTTGACGCTTGACCGCCGCACGTCCGGCGACGCGGATTCTGCGAAACCCGCGGGTTCTGCGAATTCCGCGAGTTCCGTGACTTCGGACCAACCCGCCGACGCGTCCGCGCAGCAGCGCGCCTATGCAATCGCGCGGAAATACGCGGCGTTGCCGGAAGACCGGCGACGTCTCTTTCGCGAGAAGGCACAGCAGCAGGGAATCGATCCCGCGCGCTTGCCGGTGGTGCCGCTCGTTTCGAGTCACGCATCACGCTATCCGCTGTCGCATGCGCAGGAGCGCCTGTGGTTTTTGTGGAAGCTCGATCCGCAGAACCCCGCGTACAACCTCGCGCGCGCGGTGCGGCTGACAGGCGCGCTCGATGCGCCCGCGTTGCGTCGTGCGATGGCGGCGCTTGTCGCGCGGCATGGGGCGTTGCGTGCGCGGTTCGTCGAAGAGCAGGGCGTCGCGTCGCAGTGGATCGATGCGACGGCCGGCTACAGCTGGCGTGAAATTGCGCTCGACGATCCGGACGCGTTGCGCGACACGCTGCGTGAGCTGGCACGCGAGCCGTTCGATCTTTCCGCCGGGCCGTTGCTACGCGCGAGTCTCGTCGCACTCGGTGGCGAGCGTCACGCGTTGCTGATCGCCACTCATCACATCGTGTCGGACGGCTGGTCGCAGGGGCTGCTGGTGCGCGAGCTGGTCGCGTTGTATCGCGCGGCGCGCCAGGGCGAAGCCGCGGATATCGCTGCGGCTTTGCCGCCGCTGTCGATCCATTACGGCGATGTGGCCGCATGGCAGCGCGAATGGCTCGACAACACGATCGAGAGCGATCTCGCGTACTGGACGCAGCAGCTCGGCGGCGATCGGCCGGTGCTCGAACTGCCGCTCGACCGTCCGCGCAATGCGGTGCGCGGCATCGATGGTGGACGTTGCCGGATCGATGTCGATGCATCGCTGACGGGCCGGTTGCGCGAACGCGCGCGCGGTCGCCGTACGACGCTGTTCACGTTGCTGCTCGGCGCGTATGCGGTGCTGCTGCATCGCTATGGCGGACAGCGGCATGTGCGGATCGGCGTGCCTTCGGCAGGGCGCGATCGCAGCGAGACCGAAGGGCTGATCGGTTACTTCGTGAACACGCTGGTGATCGAAGCGGAAGTGGATGGCGCACTGCCGTTCGATGCGCTGCTGGATACGTTGCATACGCGCGTGCTGGAAGCGCAGGCGCATCAGACGGTGCCATTCGGCCGCATCCTCGACGAGCTGAAAATTGCGCGCGACCTTGGCCGCTCGCCGCTGTTTCAGGTGATGTTCAATCTTGAGCAGGCGGGCGGCAATGAAGCTGCGGCGACGATGCCGGGTGTGACCGTCGAAGCCGAGGAAGGCGGTACAGACACGGCGCGCTTCGATCTCGTGCTGAACGTGGTCGACGATCGCAGCGGGCTGAAGCTGATGTTCAACTATGCGACTGATGTGTTCGATCGATCGACGATCGAGCGGTTGTCGGTGCATTACGTTGAGGTGCTGGAGCAACTGGCGGCGGGAGAGGGGGGGCGGGTGGGGGCGTTGACGCTAGGCTCGGTGGGTGAAGGTCAGCCTGCACAGCAGTACGCGTTTGCCTCGCTCGGGGAGCAGTTAAGTGCCCAGGCTGCGCGCTCACCGGATGCCGTGGCGGTGCGCTGCGAAGACGCTTCGCTGAGCTACGCGCAACTCGACGCATGGTCGGGCGCAATCGCTGCCCGCCTGGTCGCGCGCGGCGTGCGTGCCGAAACGCGCGTGGGGCTGTGCGTGACGCGCGGCCCGGCGATGCTCGCGGCGCTGCTGGGCGTGATCCGCTCGGGCGGTGCGTTCGTGCCGCTCGATCCGGAGTATCCGGCCGCGCGTCTGGCGCAGATGATTGAGGATGCGGGGATCGTGCAGGTGCTCGCCGATGACGCGAGTGCAGAGCGGGTAGCCGACGTGCTGGCGGGCTGTGAAGTGGTGCCGGTGGCGTTTGACGGCGCTGTTGGAACGGTACCCGCTGTGACACTGCACCCGGACCAGCTGGCCTACGTGCTGTACACATCAGGCTCGACCGGTAAGCCCAAGGGCGTAGCAGTGAGCCACGGCTCGCTATGGACCCACCTGCAGGACTTCCTGCAGACGTATCGCATCACCTCCGCCGATACGGTGCTGCACTCGTCGACGATCAACTTCGACGTCGCACTGCACGAAACGCTGCCCGCACTGCTGACGGGCGCCACGGTAGAAATGCGTGGCGTCCAGCCGTGGGACCTGCAGGGCCTGAGCGACCGGCTGGTGCAGCGTCAGGTGACGTTTGCGCGTATCCCGACCGCGCTGTGGCAGCAGTGGCAGCGCTCGGCGCCGGCGCGCGAGTCGCTGGCGCTACGCCAGGTGACAGTCGGTGGCGAGGCACTACCGGGCGATGCGCTGGGCCGCTGGCAGTCGGGACCGCTCGGCGGGATCCGGCTGGACAACCTGTACGGGCCGACGGAAACGACGGTGGCCGCGCTGTACCGCGAGACGGTGGCAGAGGACGTACAGCAGGTGACGGTGCCGATCGGCAAACCGTACCCGGGTCGCACGGCGCGCGTGATCGATGCGTTCGGCGATGCGGCACCGGCGGGCGGGCTTGGCGAGCTGTGCATCGGTGGGCCGACAGTGGCCCGCGGTTATCTGGGCCGGGCAGCCCAGACAGCGGAGCGCTTCGTGCCGGATCCGTACGGCGAACCGGGCTCACGGCAGTACCGCAGTGGCGACCTGTGCAGGATGCGGGCAGATGGCACGGTGGAGTTCCTCGGACGTCTGGACCAGCAGGTGAAGCTGCGTGGGCAGCGTATCGAACTGGGTGAGATCGAGGCGGTGATGCGCCAGTGCGCGGGCGTGCGCGAGGCGGCGGTGATCGTCGTGGGAGCGGGCGAGCGGCAACGGCTCGCGGGTTATATCGCGGGTGATATAGACACGGACGTCGTACAGCGCGAACTGGAGCAGAAGCTGCCGGCGTACATGGTGCCGTCGACGCTGACGGTGCTGGAGAAACTGCCGGCGATGCCTAACGGCAAGCTCGACCGCGCGGCGCTGCCTGCGCCGCAGGCACGCGAGCGTGAGCAGGTGGGCGCACGCAATACAACAGAAGCGAACCTGCTGTCGATCTGGTCGGCGGTACTCGGTCGCGACGATCTGGGCGTGACGGATAACTTCTTCGAGGTGGGAGGCGATTCGATCCAGAGCCTGCAGATCATTGCGCGGGCGCGGGAGGCAGGATTGAAGCTCACCCCGCGTCAGGTGTTCGAGCATCCGACGGTGGAGCGGCTGGCGCTGCGGGCCGAAGCGGTCGAAGCAGGCGCACAGGACGACGCGGAGATCACCACGGAGCTCCCGCTCACACCGATCCAGCAGTGGTTCTTCGAGCGGTACCCGCAGGGCGAGTCGCACTGGAACCAGTCGGTGCTGCTGAAGGTGGAGGGGCAGCTTGATCCGCAGGCGCTGGAGCAGGCGGTCAGCGCACTGGGCGCAAGGCACGATGCGTTGCGGCTGCGCTTCGTGCAGACGGAAGCGGGCTGGCGCCAGCGGGTGATTCCCGCAGCGGCAGCAGCAGAGGACACGCTGATCCATCGTGAAACACTCACCACGCTGGAAGAACTCGACGCAGCAGGTCAACGTGTGCAGTCGAGCCTGAACCTGACGGAAGGTCCGCTGTGGCGCGTGGGCTACTTCGAGACAACGCAACAAGAAACAAGGCTGCTAGTAGCAATCCACCACCTCGCCGTAGACGGCGTGTCGTGGCGCGTACTGCTGGAGGAACTGCAGACGGCGTACGCACAGGCCGAACGTCGCGAGACAGTCACACTACCCGCACCGTCGACCTCATGGAGCGCATGGGTACGACGCGTGCACGACTACGCAGGCCAGGCCGATCGCGTCGCGGAACTCGCGTGGTGGCAAGCCACACTCGATACACCGTCGCTGCGCAGCGGTCCCGTGTTTGCGCCGCTTACACCGACGGCCACGCCGCAGAAAACACTATCGTGGAAGCTTTCGCCCGAACGCACCGCGACGCTACTGCGCGAGGCGCCGCGCGCGTACCGCATGCGCGTCGACGAAGTACTACTCGCAGTGCTGGCAAGCGTTGTCGGGAGCGAAACGGGCCGTAGTGAACTGCTGGTCGAACTCGAAGGGCACGGCCGCGAGGATGTGATCGACGGTGTCGATCTGAGCCGTACTGTCGGCTGGTTCACGACGCAGTACCCGGTTGCGTTGCCGTGTCACGGCGAGCCTGGCGAAGCGTTGCACCGCGTGCGCGAGCGACTCGCAAGCGTGCCGCGGCGCGGCCTGAACTGGGGGCTGTTGCTCAACGGCGCGGATGCCGCGAGCCACGCGGCGCTTGCCGCGCTGCCGGTGCCCGAGATCAGCTTCAACTACCTGGGCCGCTTCGACCAGACGTTCCAGTCGGCGAGCCGTTTCGACTTTGCGGGCGAATCGTCGGGCGAAGCGGTCGCGGCATCGGCGTTGCCGCCGGATCGCGCGCTCGACGTGAACGGCTGGATTGCCGGCGACTCGCTCGAGTTGACGTGGGGCTACGCGCCGCAACACGTGTCCGATACGCTCGCCGCGAAACTCGTGGCGGCGTTCGACGCAGCGCTTGCCGCGACGCTCGATCATCTGTGCGCAGCCGCTGCGAACGCGGACGAACCGGCGACACGCCCAGCTATCCCGCTGTCCATCGATCCACGCGGTGTCAACGATGGTGTGATGACAAGCTGGATCGAACGCGCGTCGCTCGAAGCGTCGTTTGCACCACCCGCGCCGGAAGCACTGGCGCAATGGTTGCGCAGCACCGCTTCGTCGCGGACCGCGTTGCGGCCGGTCGTGCCGCTCAACGCGCTCGGCGCACCGCATACGTTGTTCTGTCCGCATCCGGGGCACGGGATGATCGGCGAATACAGGACGCTCGCGCACGCGCTCAACGGCCGCGCCACGCTGCACGCGATCCAGGCACCTGGTTTGCGCGATGCGCCGTGGCACGGCAACACGTTCGAAGCACTTGCAGCGCATTACGTCGCAAGCGTCGAAGCTGTGCAGCCGGTGGGCCCGCTCGCGCTACTAGGCTGGTCGTTTGGCGGCCGGCTCGCGATCGCCATGGCCGCGCTGCTCGCACAACGCGGTCGCGACGTGTCGTTTGTCGGCATCGTCGATACGGCGACGCATTGGGAGCGCGACGCGGAGTCGGACACATCGCCCGACGACGATCCGGCGACCACCGACGCACGCACGGCACTCGACGCAACGTCGTCGTTACTCGGCGCCGCATTCGCCGCCGACGCACTGCACACGCAGTTGCTCGAGCAGCACGTGCTGCCGCACGTCGCTACCGATCTGCACGTGTGGCGTGCGCTGCGCAATACCGCCGATCCGCGTCGCCGGATGGACTGGGCGCAGCAGACCACGGGACGCACGGTCGACCACCCGGTCGACGCGACACACACGAGCATCGTCCATCACCCGGCGTTGCTCGACGCGCTGGTCGCACGGTTCTCCTGAACCGGAAAAGAAGACGGGAAGGGGCGGCGAACGCGGGTTCGCCGCCCCTTCCAGGCTAGCTTCGATTTGCCGCCACCCCTTTACTGGCGGGCGTTTGCTCGAATTGCTGCACTGCCCTCAGGGGTTTTATTGATTTTGAATGATATTGATTCTCGTTTGTATTAATATGCAGCGTTTATCGCAAAAACCCATCGGAAAACTCTCATCGGCGGCGCTGCCGGCTCGTTATCGGTTCAATCGGGGAAGTCAAAAAAAATGAGGAAGCAACAGGTCGGAAAGTCTTTAGGGCTGCGTTTGCGGCCGGGTCACGTCGCGCTGATGCTCGGCGTCATGGCGCTCGCCGCGCGGGCGCAGGAGGTCGCGCCTGCCGCTACCGCGCCGGCACCGGCGAAGGGTGCTTCGTCCGTGTCGGCGACTGCGACGGACTCGCACACGCTGCCGGCGATCAAGGTCAATAGTTCGGCGCAAAACCCGCAAGGCCCCGGTGTCGGCTACGTCGCAAAACGCTCGAAGACCGGCACGAAGACCGACTCCGCGTTGATCACGAATCCGCAGAGCATCTCGGTCGTCACGCGCCAGCAGATGGACGACCTCGGCGCGCAGACCATCGATCAGGCGCTGCGCTACAGCGCGGGTGTGTACACCCAGGACGGCACCGACGTGCGTTTCGACCAGTTGCGCGGCCGCGGCTTCGATCTCGATTCGTACCTCGACGGGCTGCATCTGTACCAGTCGCCGCGCTTCGCGACACCGCGTATCGATCCGTACTTCCTCGAACGCATGGAAGTGCTGCACGGACCGGCGTCGGTGCTGTACGGGCAAGGTAGCCCCGGCGGTCTCGTCAACTACGTAAGCAAGCTGCCGACCGAAGAGCCGTATCACGAAGTGATGATGCAGGCCGGCAATCACGACAACTACCAGCTTGGCTTCGACTTCAGCGGTCCGGTCGATGAGGCCGGCACGGTGCTGTATCGCGTGACGGGTATTGGCCGCACGGCGGAAACCCAGGTTAGCGCGATCAAGGACCAGCGCATCGCAATCGCGCCGTCCGTGACGTTGCGTCCGAACCGCGACACGACGTTCACGCTGCAAGGCAGCTTCCAGCGCGATCCGAACGGTGGTCTGTTCAATCCGGTCACCGCGAGCGGCACGATCATCTCGAACCCGAACGGCCACATCAGCCCGGGCCAGTACTTCGGCAATCCGAATACCGACGACATGCAGCGCACGCAGTACTGGTTCGGCTACCAGTTCGACCAGCGCCTGAACGACACCTTCAGCATTTCGCAGAACCTGCGCTATCTGCACATCGACGAGCGCTACTACCAGACCTCGATCACGAGCGCGCCCGCGGCCGACAATCGCACGGTGTACCTGTGGTCGAATACCGACGACGAACACTACTCGCAGTTCGAAGTCGATACGCACGGTCAGGCGAAATTCGCGACCGGTCCGGTTCAGCACACGGTGCTGCTCGGCCTCGACTATCAACGTACGTTGCTCGGCGACAGTTACGGCGGTGGCATTGCCGGTACGGTGAACATTTTCAATCCGAACGTCTCGGGTCTGAAGACGATCACCGCCAACCAGCGCGGCGACTGGTCGTCGAGCACGGTGGGTCTCTATCTGCAGGATGAAGCGCGCTATCGCAACTGGGTGCTCACAGTCGGCCTGCGCGAGGACTTCGTCGGCACGAACCAGCAGTTCACTTCGCCGGCCGGCTCGTTCCCTCCGACAGGTCTCAATCACGCGAACGATCACGCGTTCACGTACCGCGCCGGTCTTGCCTATGAGTTCGACAACGGCATCGTGCCGTTCGTCAGCTACGCGAAGTCGTTCCAGCCGATCCTCGGTTCGACGTACAGCGGCGCGGCGTTCACGCCGACCACCGGCAAGCAGGTCGAAGCCGGTGTGCGTTATCAGCCGAAGGGCTTCGACGGTTACTTCTCGCTGTCGGCGTACAACCTGACGCAGGACAACGTCTCGACGACTGACCCGCAGCATCAGCAGTTCTCGATCCAGACGGGCCAGGTGCGCTCGCGCGGTATCGAAATGGAAGCGCACGCGAACGTCACCGAAAACGTGAAGCTGATCGCGTCGTACTCGTACCTGAACCAGATCGTCACCGAGAGCACGACGGCCAATTACGGCAAGCGCCCGACCTATGCGCCGCGCCACACCGCCGCGCTGTGGGCCGACTATACGTTCCATCAAGGGCCGCTGCGCAACTTCGGCTTCGGCTCGGGTGTGCGCTATGTGAGCCAGAGCGAGGGCGACCAGTTCGATTCGTTCCAGGTGCCGTCGCGCGTGCTCGTCGATCTCGGCGCGCACTACACGCTGAAGGACTGGACGCTCGCGTTGAACGTCAACAACCTGTTCAACCGCGAGTACATCGCCTACTGTAACCTCTCGTCCGTATGTTTCTGGGGTTCGACGCGGACGGTTCTCGGCACCGCGCGTTATCAATGGTGATGGTCAGATGCTGTCGATTCACATGCAAGGCAGGCGGCCCATGTCGTCATGCTGAACGGAAAGTCGCTTAAACGCGTTAAACGCGTTAACCGCGGGCGCCGCCAGGCGCTCGCCGGTCTCGGCGCGGTGGCGTTTGCCGCGTCGGCTTCTGCCGCGGTCGCCGCGGCGGTTTCGTCTGTGGCGAGTGCTGCGTCTACGCCGGCAGCGCCGACGATGTCGCCCGTACTGCCGCGCAACGCGCGCATCGTCGTGCTCGACTGGGGCTTGATCGAAGTCGTGCTGTCGCTCGATGTCGTGCCGGTCGGTGTGTCGCGACCCGTGTGGTACACGCGGCTCGACGGCAATCCGCCGCTTCCCGCGACCGTCGTCGATACGGGCCTGCTGTTCCAGCCGAACTTCGAAGTGCTCGAAGCGCTCAAGCCCGATCTGATCGTCGTGACACCGTGGCATGCGCCGTTGCGCGGACTGCTCGAGCGCGTCGCGCCGACCTTCACGGTGACGATGTTCGGTCCGGGCCTCGATATCTATTCGACGGTGCGCACGGCCACGCGGCAACTGGCCGCGAAGCTCGGCCGCGACGCCGAAGCCGAAGCGCTGCTGCAGCGTACGGACCAGCAGATCGCTACAGCCGCGCAAGCTATCGCCACGACGCGCGACGTGCACCGGCCGCTGTATCTGCTGCGGCCGCTCGACGGCCGGCACGTGGCGGTGGCCGGTCCGCACAGTCTGTTCGGCGGTGTGATGGGCGAACTCGGGCTCGTCAACGCGTGGCAGGGCTCGACCGATCCGCTCGGGATGGGCGAGACCGATCTCGCCGCGCTCGCGCAACATGCCGACTCGCAGGTCGTACTGTCCGGCACGCCGCCTGGTGTCCTCGCGGAGTTGTCGCGCAGTCCGCTCTGGCGCTCGCTGCCGTTCGTCGCGCAGCATCGCGTGCGGCAGATCGGCATGTTTCCGACTGCCGGCGGCCTCGTGGCCGCGACGCGCTTCGCGACCGCGCTTGCGCAGGCGCTGCAAGGAGTGTCTTCATGAATCACGTGGCCGGCGTATCTGCTGCTCCAGCTGCCCATCGTCCGTGGCGCCTGCCGGCGCTGCTCGCCATTCTCGCGTTGCTGCTTGCTGCTCATACGCTGTCGGTGCGCCTGCCGTTCTCGCAATGGTCCGGCATGCTGTCCGCGTTCGCCGATCCGTCCGCTGCGACGCTGCCGCAACTCGTCGTGCAGTACAGCTGGCTGCCGCGTCTCGCGATCTCATTGCTCGCGGGTGCGGCGCTGTCGCTTGCGGGTGTCGTGTTCCAGCAGGTGTTGCGCAATCCGCTCGCCGAGCCGTTGACGCTAGGTGTATCTGCAGGGGCGTATCTCTCGCTGACGATCGCGGCCGTGTGGGCGCCGGCGCTCGTCGCCGATGCGCGCTTCACGATCGCGCTCGCGGGTGCCGCGCTTGCCATGCTCGCGACGATGGCGCTGACCTGGCGCAAGGGCTTCGCTGCTGTTTCGGTGGTGCTTGCCGGGATGATCGTGAACCTGTACTGCGGCGCGATCGTGGTGCTGCTCACGGTGATGTTCGAGCGTTCGCTTGCTGCGGTATTCATCTGGGGTGGCGGTTCGCTCAGTCAGACCGGCTGGCAGACCGTGCTGTGGATGCTGCCGCGCGTCGTTGTGTGCGCGGTCGGCGTCGTGCTGCTGGTGCGACCGCTCACGCTGTTTTCGCTCGACGATCGCAGTGCGTCGCAGCTCGGTCTGTCGCTTGCGTGGGCACGCCCGGCTGCGCTCGCGCTTGCGGTGGTACTCAGCGCTTTCGTGGCCAGCGCCGTCGGCGTGATCGGTTTTATCGGACTGGCGGGACCGGCGCTCGCGCGGCTCGCGGGCGCGCGACGTCTGCGCGATCAACTGCTGTGGGCGCCGCTTACCGGTGCGGCTTTGCTTGCGCTCGCGGACCAGGCGGTGCAGTGCCTGCCCGGCGCGTTCGGTGAACTGCTACCCACGGGCGCGGCGTTCGCTCTGTTCGGTGGGCCGTTGTTGTTGTGGCTGCTGCGGCGCTTTCGTATCGAAGGCCCGCGCCCTGTAGCCGCTGATGCAGCCGCGCCGCGTCGTGCACCGTTGCCGCTCGGCCTGTTGCTCGGGGCGCTGCTGGTGGTGGCGATCGTCGTGTCGCTGCGCTTTGCGAAGACGCTGCACGGCTGGCACTGGACCGGCGCCGCCGAATGGGCCGGCGTCGAATTCTGGCGCGTGCCGCGGCTCGTTGCCTCGGTGTCGGCGGGTGTGATGCTGGCGCTGGCCGGCACGCTGCTGCAACGCGTGACCGGCAATCCGATGGCGAGCCCCGAACTGCTCGGCGTGAGCGGCGGGGCGATGCTCGGCACGCTCGTGGGAGCCGTGCTGATGCCCGCGCCGTCGGCGCTCGGGCTGCTCAGCGCAGCGGGCGTCGGCGCATTGCTGTTTCTGCTCGCAATCGTCATGCTCGGACGACGCAATCAGTTCGCGCCGGGACATCTGCTGCTTGCGGGTGTCGCGCTCAGTGCGCTGTCGCAATCGGTGATCGTTCTCGCGACTGCGAGCGGCAGTGGCTACGCGACGTTGTTGCGCACGCTGATGTACGGCTCGACGTACCTCGTCAGTCCGGCGACTGCGCTCGTCGTGTGCGTGTGTGCGGTACTTGCCATTGCCGTTGCGTGGCTCTGCGGACGCTGGCTCGATATCCTGCCGCTCGGCGCGAACGTCGCCGATGCGCTCGGTGTCGGCACGCGGCGCGCGCGGCTCACGCTGCTGGTGATCGCGGCGATACTGACTGCGGGTGCGACTACGGTGTTGGGGCCGATGTCGTTCGTCGGGTTGATGGCGCCGCATCTTGCGCGACTGCTCGGCTTTCCGCGTGCGCGCTCACAGATGCTGATCGCGGCGATGCTCGGCGGGCTGTTGATGGTGGTTGCCGACTGGCTCGGACGCAATCTCGTGTTCCCGCAACAGATGCCGGCGGGTGTGCTGGCGACGTTGATCGGTGGTCCGTATTTGATGTGGCTGTTGCGTCGTCGTTGATGGTGCGATAGCGGTAGGTGTCTGCTTCGAAGGGCTCGCTTGCGAGCCCTTCGGTTTTTGGTGTGCGAGCGCGTGTCGATCGCGCGGGCGTTGTGTTGTTATTGCGCGCTGAGCGCGTGCTTTACCGCGGCGATCCCGTTACTGCCGTCGAACGCATTCACACCGGCCAGCCATCCATCGAGCGCCTGCGGATTGCCCTTAAGCCAGCTTTGCGCAACCACCGTCGGGTCCTGATGATCCATGATCGGCACCATCAGATGGTTTTCCATGTCGGTGGTGAACTGCAGGTTGGTCAGTAACCGGCCGACATTCGGGCAACGTTGCATATAGTCGGTCGGTACGACTGTGAAGACTTTTGCCGAGCCGTAGTTCGGACCGAACACACCGTCGCCGCCGCTCAGGTAGGCGATCTTGTAGTCGACGTTCATTGGATGCGGCTCCCACGCGAGGAACACGATCATCTTGTGATCGCGGATCTGTCTGCCGACCTGCACCAGCATCGCAGCCTCGCTCGATTCAACCAGCTTGAAACCGCTCAGCCCGAACTGGTTGGTGTCGATCATCTTTTGCACATGCGCGTTGCCGTTATTGCCCGCGCCGATTCCGTAGATCTTGCCGTCTAGCTGATCGCGGAACTTCGCGATGTCGGCGAAGCTCTTCAGACCCGCGTCGGCTGCATAGGCGGGCACCGCAAGCGTGTATTTCGCACCCACGAGGTTCGGTCGTTCCAGCACCTTCAGCGCACCGGCCTGCACGAAAGGCACGACCGTCGATGTCATGCTCGGATCCCAGTAACCAAGGAACGCGTCGATCTGCTTTTTCTTGATCCCGGCGAAGACGATGGGGGGCGACGCGATCGTTTTGGTCGGCTGGTAGCCGAGATCCTGCAACAGCGCGCTCGCGATGCCCGTGGTCGCGGCGATATCGCTCCAGCCGACATCGCCGAAGGTTACGCTGCGGCAGGCTTCGGGGTCCCGCGCATAGGCGCTGCCGAGCAGCGCAAGCGATGCGAGGCATGCGCCAGCCAGTTGTACGACGCGTTTCATCAAGTGGTCTCCTTCACGGGAATCATGGAAAAGGTCGGCGCAGACAGCGGACGCCCATCGTTTGCGGATCCGATAACCTGGGAACCTGGATACCTCGGTCTCGCCCGGTTGTGACGAGCATAAATTCAAATACACAAAATCACAAGTTTGCAAAAATAAGCACAGAATGGACGACCGCTGCGCGGCTCGGACCTTTGAAGCACCCAATGGATATGCTAGATTTGCTCCGCCAATCGCAGCCGCATTGAGATTCGCAAGAACATTCGATAAGACCGGGAATGGAGAGTGCTATGTGGATCGTGGTGATTGGCCTGCTCGCGAACCTGCTGATGTCGTACGCGGCTTACTCCGATTTTGCGGACATGGCGGCCATGGGTTTGCCCCCGTCGATAACGAGCGCCCTGGTTTATGTGCTGGTATTTTTCTGGGCGCTTTCTCTGGCCGGTTTGATCCTGATCCTTACCGGAAAGAAGAAGCCCGGCGCGATCATGGTGATCGTCGGTTCGATCATTGTGATTCCGGTGGGACTGATTGCGATCATCGGTGCTCGCAACGTGATCAAGAGTCTAGGCAACGATCTCGACGCGCGCCGCAAGCTGGCGCCTGGCGGCGACGCTGCGCCGCCGTCCGTATGACGCCGGCTCAAGCGCGGGTGCGACCATGAACGACAGTGGCCGGATGCCCGACATCCTGGAAGTACGCGCGACGCGTGGTGCATCGTCGACGATCGTGCTCGGCGGCGTTCTGCTGCTCGTCTCGATCTTTCTGGTGATCACGCTCGACGATCTGTATGGCCTCGCCGGCCTGGGCGGTCTCGGTACGTCGGCTGCCGTGATGATCGTGGTCGGTATCTG
This sequence comes from Paraburkholderia sp. CHISQ3, assembly GCF_030464945.1. Taxonomy (NCBI): domain Bacteria; kingdom Pseudomonadati; phylum Pseudomonadota; class Betaproteobacteria; order Burkholderiales; family Burkholderiaceae; genus Paraburkholderia; species Paraburkholderia sp. CHISQ3. Next base: position 293,699 of record NZ_JALPRG010000001.1, on the reverse strand, counting down.
GAGATTGAAGAGCGCACGCGTGACCTTCCGTCACGATCACTTCGAAACGAAGGTCGCACCGGCTGTGGGCTGGCATTCGGTGCTCTATTCCGAAGTGACGCAAGTGGAGCAGAAAGGCAAACTGTTGACGCTCTACTACCGCAAGCACAACGTTGCCGGCACTGCCAGACCGACGCGCGTGAAAATCGGCCTCAACGAAATGCAGGATGACGAGCGTGACGGTTGTATTGCTGCGTTTCGTGCGCGTCTACCGGCGAGGGTTTTTCAGAGCGCACGCTAGACATGAAGTGCGTCGTGTGTGGCGGTGCTCACCGGACGATGCCGGCGCGACTGTACGCGCGGGAGAAAATGCGTACGGACTGCCCGTCGTGGGCAGTCCGTCGCTATCGGCTGAACTAGCTGGTCTCCAGCCTTACTGCCCGGAGACCAGGACGTCCGCAATGACGCCCGTCGCAATGGCGGCCAGCACGTAGTCGCCATTTACCCCGACCCAGTGATAGCCGCGCGGCGGCTGGCGTAGCCCATGGCCACGCCAGTCGTCGACTGCGTAATTGCGGTCCCGGTACTCGGTCGGGAGGCGGTCGCCGCGATGCCAGTCGCTATGCGGAATAGGGCCGCCTTCTCTATGAACATCGGCGTCGTGGTAGCCATGGCCGCCGCGGGGGCCGCCGTGCTCAGGGCCTTGCCGCGGACCATCCGGACGTTGCTGGGCAAGGGCGAGGGCTGAGGTTGTTCCCAGCAGCGAAACCAGGACTAGCTGTGCGATCGTTTTTGTCTTCATGTACGTGTCTCTCGATAAAGGAGTCGATGACGGTACAGGCAGTGTCGGTGCGCAAGCCCCAGGCCAGCGGGCTGGTGACACGGCCAGCGTTACGCTCGCGGCGCGGCCGTTCGAGGTCTGGGACCCGATGGCTACGATGCGATGACGTGCGCACATGATCGCATGGATCGTGTAAGCGTCGCATGAACGGTCAGTGACGGGCCAGTTCGTCGCGGACGGCGGCGAGCCACAGGGCTACCGCATGCGCACCGGGGTCGGCAAAACCCAATGCGCGATCGCCGACGTAGCTGGAGCGGCCAAGGCGCGGTTGCATCGAAGCAGTACTTGCTGCGCCTGTGCGGGCTGCATCGACGGCTGCCTGTAACGCAGCGCCGTTGTTGTGCGATTGCGCGAGCGCGGCCCGCAGCGCGTCGGCCGCCGGGTGCAGCGCGTCGACCATCGTGCGGTCGCCGGGATGGGCGCCGCCCAGTTCCATTACACCATCGACGGCCGCCGTGAATGCCGTCGACCAGTCGCCGACAGCGGGGGCGCCGGTCGCGGAGGATGCATCCAGTGCCGCGGCCGCGCGCATCAGCATCACCGCATAGAGCGGCCCCGAGGTGCCGCCCACGACGCGTCTGACCGTCGCGGCCAGGGCACGCAATACCGCACCCGGCGACGTGGCCGCCGGATAACCGTCGATCTCGTCCAGGATGCCGTGCGCCGCGCGCGCGAGGCTGATGCCGAGGTCACCGTCGCCGACGCGCTGATCCATCGTGGTCAGTTCCGGCTCGGCCTCGAGCAGGCACGCGCATACCGCTTCGATAGCCCGACGCAGGGTCGAGCTGGGCGCGAGCCCGGCGATCTGCGTGCCGGTTGGCATAGCCGGGGCGACCCGGGCAGCCTTCGTTGCAGCACGTGCCACACGCCCACCTGAGGTCGGCCACGCGCTCGTCAGCGCAGGGGCATCGAGCCATGCAAGCCGTTGATCGTCGACGCGCAGCAACGTGAGCGAGACGCCGGCCATCTCGAGCGCGCTCAGGAACGTACCGGCCCACGCACGTTCGACCTGGAGCTGACGCGCGCCGAGATAGCGCAACGCCGCACCGGCGACGATGTTCAGTTCGCTCGACGGCGTGCCGCCCAGGTTGTTCACGAGCAATGCGACGCGGTCACCGGCGCGTAGCGATCGATCGTCGGCGATCTGCCCGAGCAGGCGCTCGACGATCCGGTCGGCCGGTTCGAGCGTGCCGCGCTGCACACCGGGTTCGCCGTGAATGCCGAGACCCCATTCGATCTCGTCGCCGGCCAGTTCGAACCCTGGCTTGCCGGCGGCCGGCACCGTGCAGGACGTGAGTGCTACGCCCATCGTGCCGAGTTCCGCGGCGCCGGCGCGCGCGACCCGCGCGACCTCGTCGAGCGAACGGCCTTCGGCGGCGGCCGCGCCGGCGATCTTGTGCACGAGCACCGTCCCCGCGAGCCCGCGGCGCCCCGCGTGCGCACCGCCCGCCGAGAGCGCCACGTCGTCGGCCACGACCGCCATTTCGACAGCGATGCCTTCGGCGCGCGCGATTTCCGCGGCGAGACCGAAGTTCAGGCGGTCGCCGGTGTAGCTCTTGACGATGAGCAGCACGCCCGCAGGGCCGGCCACGGCCCGGATCGCGTCGAGCACCGCATCGACCGATGGCGACGTGAACACTTCGCCCGCGACCGCCGCGCTCAGCATGCCCGCGCCGACATAGCCGCCGTGCGCAGGTTCGTGGCCGGAGCCGCCCCCCGAAATCAGCGCGACTTCGCCGCGCGCGGCAGCCGCTGCGGCGTCCGCGCGCACGACGATCGTGGTGCCTTGTAGCAACGCCAGGTCCGGGTTCAGCGCGGCCAGTCCGTCGAGCATCTCGGGTACGACGGTGGCGACATCGTTGATGAGTTTTTTCATGGTCGGGTGGGTCCTCGGAAGACTGGGAAGCGTTGGGAGCGCTGAAAGTGGCCGGCGTTTTTCAGGTGCCTGTTGCGGCTGCTGGAGATGATAGATCGGCCGGCGGTGGGTTTGTGCTAACGCAGGAACTTCCCGACCTTTCGTTCCAGCAACGCGATCAGTTCAGGTTGCATGAAGGTATAGCGATCGGGGATGTCGAGACACACCAGTCTTTTGCCCTTCAGATGCGCGGCGTATGTCTTCGACAGTCTGGCTTTGTGCGCCGACTCCATCACGAAGACGATATCGGCCCACGCGAGCTGCTCGATCGACAGCACGGTCACCGCATCCGGCGCGAGGCCCGCCGAATCTGTCTCGATGCCGGGCCAGCTCGAGAACACTTCTTCCGCAGTCGGGCTGCGCAACCGGTTCCGGCTACAGATGAAGAGTGCGCGCGTCACGTCTTTCGTTCCTGCAAGGTCATTGTTTGGCGCACGCTCAGCGACGCGCAGCCAGCTTCACGACCAGCGCATGCTCGCGTTTCGCATCCTCCAGCACCGCCTTGATCTTCTGCGCATGGGGCGAATCGATACTTTCGTGCGTCGTGGAAGCGTCGGCGAGCCCGAGCATCGCGTGTCGCATGTCGTCGTAGTAGCGAAGCAACGCGGCTCGCAGTGGCTCGCGCGCCGAGCCCGGAGGCAACGGCGTGTTGTTGATCCGCTGATACAGCGCATCCCACTCCGGCCAGAGCGTAGTGCGTATCTTGGCTTCGAACTCGGTGCGCTGCGATGGCACGTGCGCCATTTTCGCCACGCTCTGCAGGTCCATGAGCGCCTTTTGTTCCGCAGTCGATTGCTGCTGCAGCGCGAGCGCGAAGGCCCGTTCCTCGCGCGCCTCCGGACTCGTATTCGAACGAACCGCGAGGAAAAGGAGCGCAGCTGAGACGAATGCGGCGAGCGATATCGCAAGGAATGCGGTATCGCGCGGATCGCTGCGCGCCTCGGCTGGATCGACGGGCTGCGCCAGCAGCCAGCCCATCAGCAGGCCCGCACAGAGACCGCCGACATGCGCGGCATTATCGGTGCCGCGATTCGTGAGGCCGTTGAACAGGCCAAACGCCACCACGAGAATGGCCGAGCGAAACCGCTGCGTGCGGATCGTCGCCGGCATGCTCGAACGATAGCGGATCACATAGGCCAGCAACGCGCCGAGCACGCCGAAGATCGCCCCCGATGCTCCCGCACTGTTGAGATTGGGATGCCAGTACAGGCTGACCAGACTCGCTGTGAGCCCCGCGAACAGATAGAGCGCGGCGAAGCGTACGTTGCCGAACAGGCGCTCGACGATCATGCCCACCTGGGCAAGCACGATCATGTTGAAGGCGACGTGCGTGAGACTGAAATGGACGAAGACCGCCGTGATCAGCCGCCACCATTCGCCGTCGAGCGTGTTGGGGCCGAAATTGGAACCGAAAGCGAGTGCCGCGCTGCTGCGGATGTTCGGGAAGCCGGCGCCATTGCTCACCATGACTGCGTACACGAGCACATTGAGCGCGACTATCGCCCACGTTACCCAGACGTAGGGGGTACGCGTTTCCACGCCGTCGAGGAAGCGTTCCAGCGTCGCGGCTGCGGCGGCGAAGCCAGGCGTCATCGTGCTGGGCAACTGCGCGGCGATCGCGCGTGCATCGGGTCGACTCTGCGCCTGGATCAGGATCACGCGGGCTTTGCCTGTTTCGGTGGCGGCTTCGAAGCGCACGAGCCTGCCGGTGACGACGACGTTGTGGATGTCTCGCAGCGGCAACTGCAGATCGATTTCGACATCGGCTCCGAACATGCGCCGGGCCAGTGCGAGGATGCGCACGTCGTTGCCTGTGAACAGGATCGCGCCACGCGCGCTGAACGAGCGCGCGCGATATTCGCCGCGCCGTTGATACAGCCCCGAACCGTAGGCGATGTCGTAGCGGTCGGCTTTGGGGGATTCGACGGCGGTGTCGGCGAAGCGTGTCGCCTCAAGTCCCCAGGTGGGTTCCTCGCGGCTCATGGATTCTTCACCGTGGCTCCATGCTGCATTTGCTCGAACAGTTCCGCGACCTGTCGAACCGCTGTTTCGGATGCCGCGCGATCCGGCGTGACGTCGCTGTTGTTGTAGTTACCGGTGTCGCCGAGTACCTGAACCAGCACACCGTCGCTGCGCGGCACCACGCTGAAGTGCCGTGTGCTCAAGCCGTATTTCACTTCCGGCTGCGGGATCAACCGCGCAGTCTGACCGCGCACCGGCACGATCGAATCGTCGGCGAACAATGCTTTCGCGCCGTAGCCCGTTGCGTTGATCAGCGTGCGTTCGGCGAGCTTCAGCAGTTCGTGCGGCTCGTTGAACTCGCGTACCTCGATCTTGCCGCCGGCCGCGAGAAAATCAGCCATCAGCATGCGTGCGTAGGTGCTGATGTTGAACATCAACGTCGTGTAGCGGCGTACATGAGGCTGCGGAAATGGATAACTTCCCGGCGCGAGAGTCACGGAGCGCGGCGTGAGATCGCGCACGCGGTCGTAGAGTTCGCCGTACGCCGGCTCGTCGGATACGGTTTCGCTGGGCTGGCTAAACGGCGTGTCGGATAGCGAATAACCGTCGATCCACTCGACCGGTAGGCCGGGCAGGCCCAACAGACTTTGATACATGCCGAACGACGCACGCGTCATCTCTTCCCAGGTCGCACCGAAGCTGTCTGCATGCTGCGCGTCGCAGATGCGCGAGTCGGGTGTCCACAGCCCGGAGGCGCGCATCGAATAGACATCGGGCGGCAGAGCCTTCGCATAGATGCGCACCGTGAGCCCGGCCCGCTGTGCGAGCAACGCGGAAGTCAGGCCCAGCGCGCCGCAACCGATCACGCCGAGATTGCGTACGCCGGTAGTTTGCGCAATGCGCAGCGCACGCGCACTCGACCCCCACGACAGCGACCAGCCGCTGCCGCCGTGCCCGTAGTTGTGCACGATCGCCGTGTGCCCGACACGTTCCATTTCGATGCGCGGTCCGGCGGCGCGGAACGGCCGCGTGCAGACATAGATGCCGGTGATCCGGTCGACCTGCGCCCTGATCGGTGCGAGTACGACGTCGTCCGGCTGCAGGCGGGTGGTGAGCGGCGGTGCGGTGGTGTCGCGAGTGCGCGTGGGCGGGGGCGCCACGGGCTGCCTCGCGCACGATGCGGTGACGGCGGTCGTTGCGACTGCCAGCGTTGCGCCGGCATGACGTAGAAATTGACGTCGTTGCACTAACGGACTCCGTACCAGGACAAGAGAGGGTGGCGTGAATCGAGTATGGCGAATATCTCACGAGCGCATCGGAAAGGATATTTCTCTTGTCGGGCTTTTGCGTGGTGGCGACGCGGACATAACAGATTGCTTACGGTAGACTGCGCGAGGTGGAAATAAGCGGCAAAATCGATGAAGCGGTATGGGTGAAATCGGCAGTTCGATAATATTCGCATGACCGGAAGATTTTGAAAAATCAGATTAACCATCATCCCAAAGCCATCTAAAAATGAAAATCCTTCAGCGCATTTTGATGCTTGCCCTGGTTTTCTGGCTTGCCGCCTGTAGCCAGACTGGTCTTCCGTCCGCCGCATCGCCGCTGGCGCCGACCGATGCCGCCGCCGATCGCCCCGGGCTCGGCACCGCCTGGGGCGAGACCGTGAGCTCGGTGACCCACAGCGTCAAGTTCGAGCGCGCCGACAACAACACCCCCGACGACGTCACGGCGATCTATTACAACGACACGATTAAGAGCAATGCCGGCGATTCGCGCGCCAGTCTCTCGATGGCAAGCGGGGCGATCAATCTCCGGTTTCGCGACGGCAACAACAACACGCTGAATCTGCTGCGCGGCGGCAATGGACGGTGGAATATCGTCGGGAAAGCCGGGGATCACTACGAGATGGTTTTATATAACAAGAGCCGGGCGCCTTATGAAGTGGTTTCCAGTGTGGACGGTCTCGACGTTATCTCGGGGCGGCCCGGCAGTTATCACACAGGCGGATATATCCTCTATCCGGGCAAGACATTGGTAATCGACGGCTTCCGGAAAAATGAAAGGGAAGTGGCGGCATTCCGCTTTTCGTCGGTTCCGCACAGTTATGTCGCGAACACGTCGAATGGCGATGTCGCCAATGTCGGTGTGATCGGCGTTGCGCTGTTTGCCGAGAAGGACTCGGAGGCGGCGATCCGGATGAAAGCCAATCCGTTCCCGCAAAACACGCAGAGCGACAGTCGCTTTGCGCCACCGCCCGACTCGATCCCGTGATTCAATAGCGCGAAGCCGCGCCGCAGGACCTTCGCGCGGCCGCAATGCTGGGAGCATCGATGGAACGCGTGTTCATGCTAAGGGGGCGAGCGGTCGCACGACTCCTCGAAATTCGCAACGGCCTGCCGGGCAGCAGTGCGGCTGCGTCGGGTGCCACGCTCGCTGCTGTCGAACAGCTGCTCTTCGATCTCAGGGCTGGGCGTATCGACAGCTTCGTGCTGCCGGTCGAAACGCCGGTGCAGGTGTTCGTTACCGACGACTAGATAAGGGTCGCGTCTGCGGGACCGCGGCTACTGGCCGATTCTCTTAACAAGTCGATGAGCGCACGCAATCCGGCTGGAATGTGACGATTGCCCGGGAAGTAGAGGAACAGGCCAGGGATGACCGGGCACCAGTCTTCAAGCACGGCAACGAGCCGTCGACGGGCGAGCGCGGCGCGCACGTAAGGCTCCGGCACGTAAGCGATTCCCAGGCTGTCGAGCGCTGCGTCGACCATCAACGCATTGCTATTGAGCGTCAGCACGCCGGGCGGATCGATGGTGAATTCCTGCCCATGACGCGCAAACTCCCAGCGATATCGTTTCCCACCCGGCAGACGCTGCCGGATGCACTGGTGCTGCAGAAGCTCTTCCGGCACGACCGGCCGCCCATGTTTGCGACAGTAGCCCGGTGACGCAACTGCCAGAAACCGCACATCGCCACCGACGCGGACCGCAATCATGTCCTTGTGCAAAGCTTCACCGAGCCGGACACCCGCATCGAATCCTTCTTCGACGATGTCGACCAGCCTGCCGTCTGCCACGAGGTCGAGTTCGATGTCCGGATAGAGTGCAAGAAAGCATGGCACGACGGTTTGCAGCAGTTGCCTGATGGCCCCTTCGTTGCCGTTGATTCTGAGCGTTCCGCTCACGTGCCCGTCGATCTGCGCGACATCCTCCAGCACTTCATCGAGATCTCTTAGCACCGGATTGAGCCGTTTCAACAAGCGCTCGCCCGCATCGGTCAGTGACACGCTGCGCGTCGTCCGGTGCAGCAGACGCACGCCCAGGTCGTTTTCCAGTCCACGCATGGCGTGGCTCAGCGCTGAACGGGATACACCGAGCTGGTCGGCGGCCTGGCGGAAGCTGCGCCTGGCGGCGACTTCCATGAATGCCTGGAGGTCGGACAGAGTAGGTTGATTCATTGGTGAAACTTCCTCACCAGTTCATGCCGATTGGCGATGATTCTCAACGCAATCATACTGCTCTAGCATCGACCATGTGAACTCAACAGGAGCTGAGCATGGCAAAGAACTGGTTGATTACCGGCGCATCGAGTGGGCTTGGGCGCGGACTCGCCGAGCGGCTGCTCGAGCGTGGCGATAGTGTCGTCGCGACGATACGCAAGAGCGGGGCGCTCGACGATCTGCTGACGCGCTATCGCGACCGGTTGCAGGTAACCGGGTGCGATGTCACTGACGTCGCAGCTATCAGGGAAACGGTTGCGCAGGCGTTCGAACGCATGGGACGAATCGACGTGGTGGTCAGCAATGCCGCGTACGGGCTATTCGGTGCCGCCGAGGAACTGACCGATACGCAGATCGAACGTCAGATTGCGACCAATCTGACCGGTTCGATTCAGGTGATACGCGCGGCCATTCCGTATCTGCGGAATCAGGGCGGCGGGCGCATCGTCCAGGTGTCGTCTGAAGGCGGGCAGGTCGCGTACCCGGCTTTCAATCTTTATCACGCGACCAAATGGGGTATCGAGGGCTTCGTCGAGTCCGTCGCCAAAGAGGTCGCTGCTTTCGGGATCGATTTCCTGATCGTGGAACCCGGCCCGACACGGACTAATTTTGGAGCCGGTCTCGATCACGCCACGCCGATGAGTTGTTACGACGACACGCCTGCTGGCGAAATCCGGCGCGCGATCGCAACCGGGTACTTCGCTCATTTTGGCGACGCGCGAAAGACTGTCGGCGCGATGATTGCGGCGATCGACAGTCCGAACCCACCGTTCCGGCTGCCGTTAGGCCGCTCCGCTTACGATTCGATTCGCGAGGCGCTGCTCGGCAGGCTCAAGGTATTGGAGTCGCAAAAGGACGTGGCGCTATCGGTGATGGAATAGCGCCCGAACCGATGCTACGCCTCGCGCGTCTTCACCATCGTGGGCTTGATGCCGACCGCATCCAGCGCTTCGTGCATGGTCCGGAAGATCTGCGTCTCACCGAGCACTTTGCTGATGCCATGCCGGTTCATGTCCGAGCGCAAGTACTGGTTCACGCGCGCGAAGATGACCTTGATGCCGCGCTCCTTGAGCGACTCGCACAGATCGCTGACTGAACGTGCCGCGGAGTAGTCGAGATCGGTAATCGCCCCGGCGTCGACGATGAACGTGTGCACCGGGTCCGGCGCGCGCTCGACAAGACTCTGCACTTCGTCGACGAAGAAATGATCGTTGGCGTAGAACAGATCGGCGCCGAAGCGATAGACGATCAGCCCCGGCGCCGTCTCGCAGCCCGGCGTGGCCGGCACCGGCACCCATAGCGAATCGGGGCCCGGTGTCAGCATCATCGTGTGTGGGCGGTAGCTGTGGCGCACGTGTATCAGCAGCGACAGCACGACGGCAAGCAGGATGCCCTGTTCCACACCGATCAACACGACGGCGGCCGCGGTGAAGACTGCCAGCGTGAATTCGCTGGGGGTCTCGTGGCGAATCGCGCTCAGGCTTTTCAGGTTGACGAGCCCGATTGCGATCGTAAAGACGATGCCGGCCAGAATGCAGTGCGGCAGGTACTGCAGCCATCCGCTCAGAAACAGCAGCACGAACACGACGACCGCGGCGAACACCACTTGCGCGAACTGGCTGCGGGCGCCCGCGCGCTCGGCCATCGCCGTCTGCGTCGGGCTACCGTTGACGACAAACGCACCCGTGAAGGCGGCCGCTGCGTTGGCGACGGCGATCCCCAGAATGTCGGCGTTTTCATCGACGGTTTCGTGATACTTCTCTGCGAAGACACGTCCTGCTGCGGCGCTTTGCGCGACGATCATCGCGAAGCACGACGCGGCGACAGGCAACAGGTCGAGCGTTTGTCGCAAGCTGACGAACGGCAGGTGCAGCGACGGCAAGCCGCCTGCCACCGGTCCGATCACCGAGATGCCGTGGCCGGCAAAGTCATAGAAGTAACTCGCGGCGATCCCGGCGATGACCGCGAAGAGCGACACCGGGAGCTTCGGCGCAAACCGCTTGCTGATCAGGACGCAGATCACGACGAGTAACGAAATGGCCAGCGTCGGCAGGTTGATCTGGTTCAGATGCAGCAGGATCAGCCCGAGCTGCGTGACCGTACGCGACGCGTGTCCTGGCACACCGAGCATATCGCCGAGCATTGCGATGCCGACCTGCACACCGACGCCCGACAGAAAGCCGACCAGAACCGTGCGCGACAGAAAGTCGGCAAGAAAGCCGAGCTTGAAGATACGCGCGAGCAGCAGCATCCCCGCGGTCAGCATTGCCACCGCGCCTGCCAGCGCGACGTATGCGCCGCTCGCGATCGGCGCCATGGTGGACAGCTGGCTTGCGAAAATGGTCGCAGTCGCGGAATCGGCGGCGACGACCAGATGGCGGGAGGCACCGAAAATCGCGAAGGCGACGATCGGCAGCAATACCGTATACAGCCCGGTCACTGCGGGCATCCCGGCTATGCGGGCATAGCCGAGTACCTGGGGAATATTCATCGACGCGAGCGTGATGCCCGCTAGCGCATCGCGCAGTGCCGCCGCGCGGCCAAGAGGAAGTACACCCTTTAACAGATGAAGTCGCATCGCCGTTTCCCAAAGAGATTGGGTATATAAGAGTTATCGAGCGGAACCGTGGAGCGTCGAGGTGCCGAAGCGTCGAAGCGTCAGTATCCGGGCAGCAATGAAACGATGAACCGGCGTAAGTCGTTTGGAGGCCAGACGGCCGTCCGTACATAGGCAGCAAAGTTACCACGGCTTGGGCGGGTTCGAGGCGAACTGCGGGCGCGGCGTAGTAGAGTGTTGGGCCAAACGAAGCCGCTATTTCGCGGGAATTCAGCATTTTGTTGCGGTCTTTGTGTCATCGGCGGCGCGGGTTCACGCGTTAGAGGAGCACTGGGATCCCTAGGGCACCGTCGCGCCGTCGCGTGATTTCGCCGACATCCAACGCTTTTCGCTCGCGTTAGTTAGCCCGCAGGTTTCCGATTCGCTTATCTCTTCCGCACGAGCCCGATCTTCATGCCATTTTCTATCGTTTCGATCAAGAGGGCCGCTGCGCTGGCCGCATCGCTTTGCGTCCTGTTTGTCACAGCGGATCGCGCGTATGCCGCCGACAATGTCATCGTGCTCGATTCCGGCGAAGCACAACTGAACCTGATCGACGAAACCACGCATAAGGTCATCGGCACGGAGCCGACCGGCAAGGAACCGCACCATCTGCAGATCACGCCCGACGGCCGGTCGCTGATCGTCGCCGATTCGGTGTCCAACGACCTGCTGTTTCTCGATCCGCACACGGGCAAGGTGCAGCGTCGCCTCGAAGATATCGAGGACCCGTATCAGCTTGGCTTCTCTCCCGATCACAAATGGTTCGTCACGGCCGGCCTCAGGCTCGACCGGGTCGACATCTACCATTACGACGGCCAGAACCTCGTGCTCGCGAAACGCGTGCCGCTCGCGAAGACGCCGAGCCACATGACGTTCGCCTCCGATAACCGCACCGTATTCGTCACGTTGCAGGACACCGGCGAAGTCGCCGCGATCGACCTGCCGACGCAGACCGTGCTGTGGAAGCTGCACATCGGCAACACGCCGGCCGGCCTGTGGATGACGCCCAACGATCGCTATCTGCTGATCGGCATGACCGGCGAGGACGACGTTGCGGTTATCGACTGGCACAAGCAGCAGGTCGTCAAGCGAATCCAGACCGGGCGCGGCGCGCATAACTTCCGCAATCTCGATGACGGCCAGCACATCGCGGTCACGAACCGCGTGGAGAGCACGATCAGCATTCTCGATTACAACGCGCTAACAAAAGTTGCGGACATCACGGGCCTGATGCCCGGTCCCGACGATATGGAGCTGTCCTCCGATCGCCGCTACCTGTGGGTCACGTTCCGTTTCGCCAAGCATGTGGGCATCATCGACCTGACGACGCATAAACTTATCGATACCATTGCGGTCGGACGTTCGCCGCATGGACTGTTTTTTGCGAACCGTGCGCCGATTTACGCGCCTAACCCGGACTGAGGCGGCTTCCGGTTTTTGCGCAGTAGTTTGGGCAGTAGCTTTGAGTAACACCCGCAATTCAAGAGGTTTTCGATGATTCACGAAATTCTCGGGCAACTCGACAACGGCATCTCGGCGCTGCAAACGCTGCTGTACGTCGATGTGGTGCAGCCGTTTTTCTACCGTTTCGGGCTGATGGGCTACGACGAGGATACGTATGACGCGCTCTACTGGGTGATCGTCGGCGTGCTCGAAATCGTCGTTACCTATCTCGCACTGCGGCCACTCGAAGCGCTGCGACCGATCGAGGCCTGGTCCGATCGCAAGGCACTGCGCTCGGATGTGATCTACACGTGGATCGCCAAGCTGGGCATCATCAACATCGCGTTCTTCTTCATGCTGCAGCCACTGTTTAACCATTGGCAAAGCCTGATGGCGATCTACAACGTACCGAACATCGATGTGGACAGCCTCTGGCCCGGCGTGACCGATCAACCGGTTGTGTCGTTCCTGATCTACCTGATCGTGCTCGACTTCTTCGGCTACTGGTATCACCGCTGGCAGCATCGCTTCGGCGTCTGGTGGGAGCTGCACGCCGTGCACCACAGCCAGCAGCAGATGTCGCTGTGGGCCGACGATCGCAATCACTTCCTCGACGACATCATTCAGGCCGCGTTCTTCGCGGCGATTTCGTTGTTCATCGGCGTGCAGCCGGCTCAGTTCGTCGTGCTCGTCGCCGTCGGCAACTTCATGCAGAGCGTGCAGCACGTGAACGCGCGGCTTCCCTATGGATGGCTGCTCGAGCGCGTGATCGTGAGCCCGATCTTTCATCGGCGGCATCATGCGATCGGTTATGGCCACGAGGGCGTGCGCTACGGGTGCAACTTCGGTGTGCTGTTTCCGTGGTGGGACATGATGTTCGGAACGGTGTCGTGGAACCGTACCGTCGAGCCGACCGGTATTCGCGATCAGCTGCCGGTGCCGCACGGTGCGGCCCGTTCGTATGGCGAGGGTCTGCTTGCGCAACAGTGGTATGCGTTTGGCCGGATCGTGAAGCGTTTGCGCGGACAGCGCAATTACGCGGGCGGCACGACGCGCTGAACCCTTCTTTTCAGTCACAAGGTGTTGTTGTGGAATCTATTGTTTTTCGTTCGGCGTTGCTCTCCGATGTTCCCGCTATCGTCGCGTTGCTTGCCGACGACGCAATCGGCAGTCACCGCGAAGTGTTGGGTGAACCGCTCGACAGCCGGTACGTCGAGGCTTTTCGCGCCATTGAAGCCGATACGAACCAGCGGTTGGTGGTCGTGGTCGACGGCAACGAGGTGATCGGCACGCTGCAACTTTCGTTTGTTCCGGGGCTCGCGCGCACGGGCATGTGGCGCGGGCAGATCGAAGCGGTGCGCATTGCGGCGCATCGCCGCGCTTCGGGTCTTGGCCAGCGCATGATCGAATGGGCCATCGAAGAATGCCGGGCGCGCCACTGCGGACTCGTTCAACTGACTACCGACAAGAGTCGGGCGGACGCGCAGCGGTTTTATGACCGGCTTGGTTTCACTGCGAGTCATGAGGGTTACAAGCTCGCGTTGTAAAGCGCGCGGTGCGGCAACTTTCGTACCGTCTGGCAGTGCGTTACGCGCTTACCGCGCGTTCAGCGCCAGCGCCCCGGTTGCGCCGTCGGCCAGCAGTTCGCCGACTCTTGCGCGCAGCATCGGCAGAATTTCACCATCGAACCACGGGTGTCGTACGAACCAGGCCACGTTGCGCGGCGACGGATGAGGCAACGCGATGACGGCTGGCGCATAGTCGCGCCATGCCGCGACCGTGTCGGCGAGCGATTCCTTGCGGCGCTCCGCGAGGAAATGCCGCTGTGCGTATTGGCCGATCAGCAAGGTCAGCTCGATATGCGGCATCAACGCAAGCACCCTGTCGAGCCATAGCGGCGCGCACTCGGGCCGCGGCGGCAAGTCGCCGCTCTTGCCTTTGCCGGGATAGCAGAAGCCCATCGGCACAATTGCGAACTGCGTCTCGTCGTAGAAGGTCGTGTCGTCGACGTCGAGCCATGTGCGCAGCCGTTTGCCACTCGCGTCGTTCCACGGGATACCGCTCGCGTGTACGCGGGCACCGGGTGCCTGTCCGACAATCAGAATGCGCGCATTCGTCGACGCCCGTACGACTGGGCGCGGGCCGTGTGGGAGATGAGCGGCGCAGACCGTGCACGCGCGGATTTCGCGCAGCAGCGTGTCGAGCGGGGTGGGGGGCGACGCGGGCATGGGTATCGGTGTGGGCGCGGATGCGTAGGTGGCAAGTGTATCGCGGGCCGCTGCTTGCTCTCGTGATTGTGTATTCGTGTGTATTTGTGTATGATTACACACATGAATAGCGCAATCCTTATCAAGCAGATCAAAGCCGACGGCTGGTTCCTTGTCCATACGGTCGGGTCCCACCAGCAGTTCAAGCATTTGTCAAAGCCAGGTAAGGTCACAGTCCCGCACCCGAAGAAGGATCTGCCGATTGGGACCGTGCGCAGCATACTGAAACAAGCAGGACTGACGTGATCAGATCCAACGCCAAGGAGAGCATCGTGCTTTATCCCACCTATATCCAGCCCGGCGACGCGAAACACGCGCACGGCATCGAGTTTCCCGACTTTCCCGGCTGCTATTCGGCCGCCGACGACTGGGCCGATATTCCGGCCAATGCACAGGAAGCTGCGGAAGCTCACTTTGCAGATGGTGAGCCGGTTCCGGCACCATCAGCGCTCGAGCAATGGCTGAGCCATCCAGATTACCAGGGTGGTGCGTGGATGCTTATCGACATCGACTTGTCGAAGATCAATGCCAAGGCCGTGCGACTCAACATCAGCCTGCCCGAGAATCTCGTGGTCAGGATCGATGAGGTTGCGCGTGCACGCAAGCTGAGCCGCTCAGCGTTTCTTGCACTTGCCGCCGAGCACGAAATGGAAAGCGCCTAGTGCAACGCGCCGCACGGATATGCAAGACGCGCGGACTGGCTTCCGGCGGATAGCGGAGTATCAATAGGTTTCATGGTTTATGAAACGTTGCGGATTTCTTGAAACACAGTGATACCCATTTCCGGCTCCGCCGAGGCGCCACCGCAACAGAAGCGTCCCCTCTTGCACAAACCCCGCGCTTTGTATAACGTTCCGGTGTTCACCAACGCAGCGCGGAAGAGATCGCCCGGTTTTCACGGACGACGCCGACGGAGCAACCGCCCCGGAAACTCTCAGGCACCCAGGACCGCGCAGCAAGAACATCTGGAGAGCGGCGCTGTTGTTCACGCGCCCACCGAAGGGGATTTCCGCGCCGCCACGGCAGGGAAGAAACTCTCAGGTCCACGGACAGATGGGGCATCGACGCCAACCGGCGATGCTCAACTCTTTCTGGACCATGTCATGCACCATATCGCCATCATCGGCGCCGGTATTACCGGCGTCACGACTGCCTACGCCCTGCGCAAACGCGGATTCGACGTCACCCTCATCGAGCGCCATCGCTATGCCGCGATGGAAACCTCGTTTGCGAACGGCGGCCAGCTGTCCGCCAGTAACGCAGAAGTGTGGAACAGCACATCGACCGTGCTTAAAGGGCTGCGCTGGATGTTCACCGCGGATGCACCGCTCCTGCTCAGCCTCAAACCGAGCTGGCACAAGTACTCGTGGATGGCCGAGTTTCTCGCGCAGATTCCGCGGTATCGCGCGAATACCGTCGAGACTGTCAGACTCGCGATCAAGGCGCGCGAGTTTCTTTTCTCGATCGCCGAACGCGAGCATATCGATTTCGATCTGGAGACGCGCGGCATCCTGCACGTGTATCCGGATCGTCGCGGGTTCGAAGCGGCATCGAAGGTGAACGTGCTGCTGCGTGAAGGCGGGCTCGATCGTCGTGCCGTCACCGACGGCGAAATTCACGCGATCGAACCGACGCTAACCAGCAACTTCTACGGCGGCTTTTTCACGCCATCGGATTCCACCGGCGACATTCACAAATTCACGCGCGGCCTCAGCGACGCGTGTGTGCGCGACGGTGTGCGTTTTCTGTACGACACGGAGATTGCCGACATCGCGCAGCACAGCGACGGTCGCTTCGAAATCGTTGCGACACAGCCGGACGCGCCGTCGAACGGCGATCGCTACGACAGCGTGATCGTGTGTGCCGGCGCGCATAGCCGTCAGTTCGCCGCGATGCTTGGCGATCACGTGAACGTGTACCCGGTGAAGGGTTACTCGATCACCGTCTGTCTCGACGATGAAACCAGTCGTCGCAGTGCGCCGTGGGTGAGTCTGCTCGACGATGGCGCGAAGATTGTCACCAGTCGTTTGGGCGCCGATCGCTTTCGCGTTGCGGGCACAGCGGAAATCAACGGTTTCAATCGCGACATTCGCGCGGAACGCATTGCGCCGCTGATCAACTGGACGCGTCGGCATTTTCCCGAAGTGTCGACGTCGCGCGTCGTGCCGTGGGCAGGGCTGCGGCCGATGATGCCGGGCATGTTGCCCAAAGTAGGACCGGGCAGGCGGCGCGGCGTGTTCTACAACACGGGACATGGGCACCTTGGCTGGACGCTTTCGGCGGCGACGGCGGAAGGCGTCGCGCTGGCAGTCGAGGCGTCGCTCGGGCATTGAGCGCGGTAACCGCTAGAATCGCGGTTTTAGCCCGGAAATACGCCCATGTCTTTTGCCTCGCTTGGCCTGATCGAGCCGTTGCTGCGTAATCTGCGGGATCTCGATTACCAGACCCCTACGCCGGTGCAGGCCAAGGCGATTCCTGTTGTGCTCGATGGCAAGGACGTCATGGCTGCGGCGCAGACCGGCACCGGTAAAACGGCCGGTTTTGCGCTGCCGCTGCTGCAACGGCTGGTGCAACACGGCCCGGCAGTGTCCAGCAACCGAGCGCGTGTTCTGGTGCTGGTGCCCACGCGCGAACTGGCGGAGCAAGTGCTGCAAAGCTTTGTCGATTACGGCAAAGGGCTCGACTTACGATTTCTTGCCGCCTACGGCGGTGTGAGCATCAACCCGCAGATGATGACGTTGCGCAAAGGCGTCGATGTGCTCGTTGCTACGCCAGGCCGTTTGCTGGATCTGAATCGCCAGAACGCAGTGCAGTTTGATCAGGTGCAAACGCTGGTGCTGGATGAAGCCGATCGCATGCTGGATCTGGGCTTTGCACGCGAACTCAACGCCGTCTTTGCCGCCTTGCCCGTTCAACGCCAGACCTTGCTGTTTTCGGCCACGTTTAGCGATGAGATTCGTGCCATGGCGGCGAGCATTCTGCGCGACCCGGTCCATATCAGCGTCAGCCCGCCCAATGCCACGGCCAGCAGGATCAAGCAGTGGGTGGTGACGGTGGATAAAAAGAACAAGCCTGATCTCTTCATGCACCTTGTGGCGGAGAACAACTGGCAGCACGCGCTGGTGTTCGTCAAAACGCGCAACGGCGTGGAATACCTGGCGGCCATGCTCGATGAAGCGGGCTATGCGGTCGACACCATCCACGGCGACAAACCGCAACCGGCACGTTTGCGTGCGCTGGAGCGCTTCAAGACCGGCGAAGTACATATGCTGGTCGCCACTGATGTGGCTGCGCGCGGGCTCGATATCGACGACCTGCCGCTCGTGATCAACGTCGATCTGCCGATCGTGGCGCAAGACTATGTGCATCGTATTGGCCGTACTGGTCGTGCGGGTGCTAGTGGCGTTGCGGTGTCGCTCGTGTGCGCGGATGAAGCGCCGCAGCTGGCCGCGATTGAAGCGCTGATCCGGCAGACGTTGCGGCGGGAAGAAGAGCCGGGTTTTGAAGCTGAGCATCGCGTGCCGCAAACCAGTGCGACGGGCGAGATTATCAAGAAGCCTAAAAAGCCGAAGAAACCTAAAGTGCTGCAAGTTGCGCCGGGCGCGGTGCAGGTGCCTGGCAAAAAACCGCGGGTGCAAAGTGGCGAAGACAAACGCAAGCCTGCGGCGCAGCGCGTTCTGGCTGCGGGTAAAAGCACAAGCGGCACAGGCTTCTCCGGCGGTAATCCATTCAGCGTGCAAAGGCCACGCAGCAAACCCGCCAGCAAACCCGTTGCGGGTTCACGTAAGCCGGCTGGCAAACCCGCCGGTGGTCGTGGCAAGCGCCAACCCTGATTCATGGGGCGAGTAACGTCAGCCATAGACCTCGCTGAGCTTTTCACACCGACGTCAAGGCATCAGTACCGTGTCGACGACATGAATCACGCCGTTCGATTGCATCACGTCGCCAATCGTCACATGCGCGACGTCGCCCTTGTCGTCGGTGATCGCCCACCCCTTGCCGTCCTTGCTGACGATCAGCGAATCGCCCTCGACCGTTTTCAGGCTCGCCTTGCCGCCACCCTGATCGACTGCCATCGCGAGGTCGTGCGCGGTGATGCGACCCGGTACGACGTGATACGTGAGCACTTTCACGAGCGTTGCCTTGTTCTCCGGTTTGAGCAGCGTCTGGACGGTTCCGGGCGGCAATGCGGCAAATGCCTCGTTGGTCGGTGCGAAGACCGTGAAGGGTCCGGTGCCCGACAGCGTATCCACGAGACCGCCTGCCTTGACGGCCGCGACCAGCGTCGTGTGGTCTTTCGAATTCACCGCGTTGGCAATGATATTTTTCGACGGGTACATCGCGGCGCCGCCGACTTCCACCGTATTGTCGGCGGACATCGATCCGGCCGTCGCGGCGGGCACGGCCGTTCCCAACGCCAGTGCGAGCGCGAGCATCGCACCGATGGTCTTCATCTGGTTACAGGATTGCATTTCGGTTCTCCCCGAAAGATCGACGCTTCCGGACTGGAAGCAATCGGAGATACGGATCGAACGAACCGACGGATGCACGTACTTCGATTAAATATGCAGAGATGGCTTATGCACCACCGATTCCCCCTTTCGCGAGCACGGGCCCGGTTGGCTGTCCGGTAGGCGACCCGCCGTACGGTTCCAGCGACACAGCGAGGATGGCCCGAGGGTCCAGCTGTGCGAGTCGGGCTGGCGGCAGCGTGACGATAGTCGGCCGGTCGGCGGCGATCACACCGAGCGAGACAGGTCGAGCGCCCGACGGGATGAGCCACAGCTCGGTGGAACGACCGGCGGCGACTGCCGTGCCGCTCGCCGGAACGATCACCATGCGGGCACGCTGAACGTCGACGGTAGCGGTCCATCCTGCTCCACCGTCTTCACGGCCGATATTCGCAACCAGGTAGCCGCTATTGCCCGGCACCTCCGGCACCGCGACGGGTCCACGCCAGACAGGCACCACGGCCACGATTGCCAGCACCACAGCCGCGACGCTCGAACCGATACCGACCCAGCGCCACAAGCGAACGTTGTCCCACAGCCTCGCGCGAGGCCGATACGGTGCAGGCGACGCGAAACCCAGTTCGGACTGGATGCGCGCCAGCACATAGGGCGCCGGCGCGATCTCGCCGACATCCTCGCTGAGCGGCATCAGGCGTTCCTGCCAGAGCGTTACGTTCGCGGCGAGCCGGGGGTCGTGCTGCATCGCCTCCTCGATCTGCCTGCGCTCGTCAGCGTCGAGCACGCCCAGTACATACTCGGCGCATCGCAGTTCGTCGGGATCGTGTGAGGGCGTATTCATTGATCGAGGCAGGTTTTGAGCTGAATCAGGCTACGCCGGATCCAGCTTTTCATGGTACCGAGCGGCACGCTCAGGCGCACAGCCAGTTCGGCATACGTCGCACCCGTAAAAAAGGCTTCTCGTACGAGGGTTCCCTGCTGGGCGGGCAGTGCGTCGAGGCACCGTTCCAGGCGCCGCTTCTCCTGACTGCGCTCTGCCATTGCGGCCGGCGAAGGATGCTCGTCGGCGAGTTCCTCTTCCATCGATGCGTCCAGCGGTTCCTCGCGGCGGCGCCGTAAGCGATCGATGGCCCGGTTGCGCGCGATGGTCGCGAGCCAGGTAACGGCGCTGGCGAGCCCTGGGTCGAAGTTTGCAGCCTGGCGCCATACCGTGACATAGACGTCTTGAAGCACTTCTTCGGCTTCACCGCGATCGCGCAGCATCCTCACGCACACGCCGAACAGTTTGGCGGAAGTGCGTTGATAGAGCGCGGCGAATGCTGCCTGGTCGCCTTCGCCCGCCTCATGCAACAGGCGGTTCAGCTCATTGCGGCGATGGGCCTCAACTCCGTTCAACAGACGGTCGTCATCGGTCGCTGCATTTCGTTGCATGTCCATCGCGCTCCCTGCGGGTTGGCTGCGCGTAATCGGGAATAACAGCAACGTCGCCGTGCGGTGGCCGCGCAAAGCGCGTGCTGTCTGCGCATATGGCCATCGCCTGCTCGACGAAAACCAGACGATCATCGCCATCGGTACCGGAAGCGCAATACTGAGTACCACCTGACTGACGATCAAGGCCCGGGTCGGATTCGCACCAAAACCGATTACAACAAATGCCGGCAACATTGTCACGGACCGTCATCGCAGGCGCGAAGACAAACCGTCTTTCAACGAAGAGCGAAATCACCTTCCGGAGAAACGACGAGTCCTCATTGACCTCTACGGAGCGGATGGATCGACGGATGCAGGCGAACAAAAATATAGTCGACGACGCCGCGCGATAGCGTCGATCGGCGGCGCAGGGTAGAGAGGCAGTTCGCGACGAACGTCGGCGAATGAGAGGAACCCGGTAGTGGCGGACGGCCGGGTTCCAGCAGGAAGTATCGGCCGCACGGATTTTTGCACGAACTGTGGCGATGGTTTTTCACCTACCCGCCACAGTTCTCACTTTCTGCAGTACCTGATGACACTTCAGTCCGAAGACACAAGCGAATCCGAAGGCACAATCCGCAACCCATCAGGCCTACGCGCAAACGGACTCCACCACGTCAGATGCATACTCGCCGCGCCGGTGTTATGCACATACTCGACCTTGATCGAAGCATGTCGCCGCGCTTTCAACCAGACCGTACCGCTCACCGTCGACAGTGACGCACTCTTCTTGTTGATCACCTCCACGCCATCGATCCACAGACGCGCCACGTTATCGCTATTGATCGAGAACCGGTACGGCCCGCTAACCGCGGCTTCGATCGCCCCCGTCCACCGCACGCCATAACCGGTAGCATTCACCCCCGCCGAAGCATCCGGCGAATCGGTACCGCGCTCAGTGTTCAGATCGAAGTCGATCAACGGCGTAATCGAAGTCTTCACCGGAGCACTATTGAAAGTCGGATCGTTGTAGTACCCGACATTCAGCACAGGCAGCTTCACATAGAACCCACCGGTCAACGCCTGCATCTCCGCCGTCGACCACGGGTGCCCGTCAGGATAGATCGTCCCCTGGAACGGCGTCGCCGGTTCGACGGTAGCAGGTGCGCTCGGTACTTGCCCCCAATGGAAGCGTGTATTCGTGCGGCCGATCATCAACTCCCAGATGATGAAGCCCGTCGTGCCGCCGTAGTTCGAAACGATACCCGCCATCGTCTGGCCGGTCGTACCCGGAAAACCGCGTTGCAGCGTTTCCGAGTTCAACGCATTGACGCTGCTGCCGTTGATCGGACCGGTGTACGGATTGTTGTACGGATGGAATGCGTAGAAGTCGGAGAAGTAGCTGCCTTCGTCTTCCTGCACCTGCGGCGAGTTGATCGGTTGCGTCGCGCCCGCATTCAGGATCGCGATGCGCGCGTCGTTCATCATCACCGCACGCGTTTCCTGCAGTGCGCCGTTGCCGCTACAACCCGGTTCGTTCATCGGCTCCCAGAACACGATGCGCGGGTCGTTCCGGTGCGGCGCGACGAAGTCGGTGATGTAGTTCGCGAGGCTCGCCTTGTACGTCACGTTCGGATTCGACGCACTCGGCTGGAAGTACGCCTGTTCGATCGGTGTACCTGGCGACTGTACCCACCGGCTGTTATGCACGCCCCAGACCGGCGCCGGCTGCGGACCATATTCCGGCGTCTGGTTCCAGCAGTCGTCGTAGAAGATCGGCGACACCTTGATACCGTGACGCGCGGCGATCTCGAGCAGGTTCTCGAACTTGCTCAGGAACGCGACACGATCGTTGGCCCAGACCAGGTAGTGCAGGTACACCGAGATCGTGTTGATGCCGTAGGTCTGCGCGTACGTCAGTTCACGATTCACGACAGCGGGATCGTAGTTCTGCCAGAAGTCGATCGCGTTCACTGCGGTCGATGACGAGTACACCATGCCGACGACCTTCGAGAAATCGTAGGTCGGAGAGGTGACTGTCGGGTACGTCTTGATCGTGATGTTGCTGAACGTCGCGCCGACACCGAAGCGGCGCAGGCCGAAGCTGCCCGATGCGAACGCCGCGGGCAGTGCGTTGGTCGCGTCGTTGAGGCTCAGCACGCGTTGCTGGTCGAGATCGACGGTGATCGCCGTGCCGCTCGTCGTGACCTTCAGATGGTGCGTGCTACCACCCACTATCGTGCTGATCGGATAGTCGATGAAGTTGGTCCAGTTGTTGTTCTCGCGGCCCACCACGAGCGTGTGCGCGGCGGTGTCGAGACCGATGAAGTAACCGGTCAGGCTGTCGAAGCCGCCGGCCGTCGGGTTGGTCGTGCGGACGATAAAGCCCGCGTTCGCCGGGCCGTTGCCGACCGGTGGCGTAACCGTCACGTCGGCTTCGTACGAGGCGGTCGTATACGTATTGGCGAGCGCGACGGCCTTGTCGCCGGCACCGGTGCCGTTGGTTGCGGGGGCGGGAATCGTTACGCTGCCGCTCGTCGTACCCGGCGCCCAGCCCTGGTTCGAACCAGGCGAGAGGTAACTCGTGAAGTCGCCGAAGCTGAGCGTCGTAGTCGACAGCACAGGGGGCGGCGGGGGCGGTGTGTACGGCGGCAGGTTCTGATCGGGATCGCGGATCACGACCGGCGGCGTGGTGGTCTTCATCCCGAGCGCCACGCCTCGCGTCGCCTTGAATTCGCTTTCTACATTCGACGCCGCCGCAGCCGATGCAGCCGCCGCGTTAGCGGCCACCGGCACCTGCTTGTTTGCTGTCGAGACGGCCGATGGCGAATCGCCATTGCCGCCGCAAGCGGCCAGCATCGCTGCTGCCGCCAGCACCAGATAATTGCGCACCTGTATCTCCTGAGATCCCGTCTAATAAGAGGTCTGGGTCATTATTATTAATTTATTCCGAACGTCCTTTGGACGGACGATACAGTGCTACGCCAGAACAGCAGGCGCTCGCAGGGAAGTTTTGGTAATGAATTTAGATGATGAATAATATTATTACTAAGAGATATCTCTATCAGGACTAACCCTGAAAGAACGCGGCGGCACGCTCAGGCCTAACGTAGCCGGTGCCCGCTCCGACG
Organism: Paraburkholderia sp. CHISQ3; assembly: GCF_030464945.1. Lineage (NCBI taxonomy): Bacteria > Pseudomonadati > Pseudomonadota > Betaproteobacteria > Burkholderiales > Burkholderiaceae > Paraburkholderia > Paraburkholderia sp. CHISQ3. Next base: position 270,184 of record NZ_JALPRG010000001.1, on the reverse strand, counting down.
GAAGATCCATGGTGGCGCCCCATCGCACCGTTGTTGGGATCGATGCACATTCGTCGATCTTGCTGCGACCTCGTCAGGATGGGTCAGGCGCCCACTGAGCCCTCGAGACAAACACCGTAGAAGCCTTGCCGCATAAGACCGGACGCGCTCGATCGCCGCATGGATATGCGCAATGGCACGCTTTCTGCAATACGCATCCAATCTTGTATTCAAGATTGGACTCATGAACGATCAACTCAACACCCGAGCCGCTCTTTCGATCGAAACGCTAGGCGATCGCTACGCGCAGGGCACCCTCACGCCGACACAGTGTGTCGAGGCAGTGTTACAGCGAATCGAGTCGATCGACCGACCCGAGATATGGACGCAACGCATCGCCGCCGAAGCGCTATACGCGCGCGCCGCTGAACTCGAAGCGCTATACCGTGCTGGGGGCATCTCAGTGCTGGAACTCATGCCGCTGTTCGGCGTGCCGTTCGCGGTGAAGGACAACATCGACGTGGCGGGCATGCCGACTACGGCGGCCTGTCCCGCGTTTGCCTATACGCCGCATGAATCTGCGTTTGCCGTGCAGCTTCTGCTGGAGGCCGGTGCAATTCTGGTCGGCAAGACCAATCTCGATCAGTTTGCGACGGGTCTCGTCGGCGTGCGTTCGCCGTACGGCGCGGTACGGCAGGTGGAGTTTCCCGAACGCGTGTCGGGCGGCTCGAGTTCCGGTTCGGCGGTCGCGGTCGCGAGCGGTTGCGTCGCGTTCTCGCTGGGCACCGATACCGCAGGATCGGGGCGCGTGCCCGCAGGCTTCAACGAACTCGTCGGCCTGAAGCCGACGCTTGGGCTGGTCAGCAAGCGCGGCGTGGTGCCGGCGTGCAGAAGCCTCGACTGCGTATCGATTTTCGCCAACGATGTCGCCGACGCCTGGCACGTTCTCGCACAACTCGCGCGCTTCGACGCATCCGACAGCTTCGCGCGCGAGGTGAGCGTGCTGGCTCCGACTTCGGCGCCGCCGCGCATCGGCGTGCCTGCGCGTGCGGAGTTCTTCGGCGATGGCGAGGCTGCCCACGCATTTCAGGCGTCGCTCGACGCATTGTCCGAAGTGTTGCAGGCACAACCGCTGCCCATCGATCTCACACCGCTCACGCAAGTCTCCGCGTTGCTCTACGACGGCCCGTGGGTCGCGGAGCGGCGTGCGGCTATCGGCGAATTCTTCGACGCGCAACGCGATGCGATCGATCCGGTCGTCGCCGCCGTGATCGCGAAAGCGGACCGCTACAGCGCAGTCGATACGTTCAATGCGCAATACCGTCTCGCCGAATTAAAACGCCAGGCCGACAAGCTCTTCGATGACATCGACGTGCTGATCGTCCCAACCACACCAACGCATCCGACCATCGCCGCGGTGCAGGCCAACCCGATCGAGCTGAACAGCCAGCTCGGTTACTACACGAACTTCGTTAATCTGCTGGACCTGTGTGCGTTAGCGGTGCCGTGTGTGCGCCGCGGCGACGGTCTGCCTGCCGGCGTCACGCTGATCGCACCGGCTGGTGCGGATCATCGGTTGGCGGTATTGGGTGCGCGCATTCAGGCGCGTTTCTTCGAGTCCGAGTCGCACGAAGCCGCCTGCATCGAATCGCAACCGTTGCCCAGCAGCGAGCCGTCGGTCGTGCTTGCTGTAGTCGGCGCACATCTGCGCGGTCAGCCGTTGAACCGGCAATTGCACGAAGCAGGGGCACGGTTTATCGAAGCGACCCGCACGACACCGGACTATCAGCTCTTCGCACTAGCCGGGACGACACCGCCAAAGCCCGCACTCGCGCGCATGCCGGCTGCAACCGCACACACAAATGCAATCGCGATCGAACTATGGCAAGTGCCGCTGCGCCACTTCGGCTCGTTTGTCGCGCAGATTCCGGCGCCGCTCGGGATCGGTACCGTACAGGTTGCCGACGGCCGCAGCGTGAAGGGTTTCATCTGCGAGCCGGCCGCGCTTGCCGATGAAGCCGGCGCGCTCGACATCACCGCGCACGGCGGATGGCTCGCCTATCTGGACAGCGTCGCGGCGCTAACTCGCTAACCAACTTTCTCCAACACTCTGAAACGGATCACGCCATGACCCATCGTCGCGATTTCCTCAAGCACGCAGGCCTGCTGACGCTCGGCACGATGCTGCCTTTCGAATCGATCTTCGCGGCGAGTCCGCTCACGGTCGGCGCGATCTACGTCGGCGCGCGCGGCGACTACGGTTACAACCAGGCGGAAGCCGCGGCGGCGAACGTCGTGAAGAAGCTGCCCAATGTGAAGGTCGTCGAAGAAGAGAACGTGCCGGAAACGATCGCGGTGCAGAAGTCGATGGAGGCGATGATCGAACAGGACGGCGCGACGCTGATCTTCGCGACTTCGTTTGGCTACTTCGATCCGCATGTGCTGAAGATCGCCGCGAAGTATCCGAAGGTTCGCTTCGCGCATTGCGGCGGCCTGTGGAAGCAGGGCAACCCGCCGAACATCGTGAGCTACTTCGGTTATATCGACGAATGCCAGTACCTGAATGGCGTCGTCGCGGGCCATATGAGCAAGAGCAAGAAGCTGGGCTTCGTTGCCGCGAAGCCGATCCCGCAGGTGCTGCGCAATATCAACGCGTTCACATTGGGCGCGCAATCGGTCGATCCGTCGATCACGACCCACGTGATCTTCACCGGCGACTGGTCGATGCCAGTCAAGGAAGCGGAAGCGACCAACAGTCTCGTCGATCAGGGCTGCGACGTTCTGACCTGTCACGTCGACAGTCCGAAGGTCGTGATCGAAACCGCCGAGAAGCGCGGCGCAATGAGCTGCGGTTATCACGCAAGCCAGGCAGCGCTCGCGCCGAAGGGCTACCTGACCGGCGCGGAATGGGACTGGGCGACACCGTTCCGGCTCATCGTCGCCAATGCACAGGCAGGCAAGCCGCAACCGAACATCCTGCGCGGCGGCCTGAAAGAAGGCTTCGTGAAGATGTCGCCATATGGCGCAAAGGTGGCGCCCGAAGCGAAGTCGAACGCCGACGCCGTCAAGGCAAAGATGATGGCCGGTCAGTTCGTGATCTTCAAGGGACCGGTCAAGGACAACAAGGGCGGTGTTGCAATCGCCGACGGCGTGAGTCACGTGCAGACGGACTACGTGCTCGAAAGCATGAACTATCTCGTGGCGGGTGTGGTGGGGCAGATCTGATGTGCTTCGTTGCGGCGTGTCATTTCTCAAGGAGCGTCGATGCTTACTAACGCAAATGCCAACGCAAGTACCAACGCAAGTACCAACGCAAATGCCGCGCGGCTGGTTCTCGGCGTGCTGCCCGCATTGCCGACCTTGCTCGCGCTGACCGGCACGCTGCTGCTGTTCATGCTGTTTCTGCTCGTGCAGGGTGCGCCTGCACTCGATGCGATCGGGTTGATTTTCGAAGGCGCGTTTGGTTCGTCGTTTGCGTGGCAGAGCACCTTGCTGCGCGCAGCACCGCTGATGCTGACCGCGTTATGCGTGGCGTTGCCGGCGCAGGTTGGATTGATTGTGATCGGCGGTGAAGGGGCGCTTGCGCTTGGCGGGCTCGCGGCTGCCGTGATGCCGCAGTGGTTGCCGGCTGCGACGCCGTGGTTCGTCGCGACACCGTTGATGGCGCTCGCAGGCATGCTGGCCGGCGGCGCATGGATCGGCGCAGTCGGCGCGCTGCGTCACCGGCGCGGCGTCAACGAGACGATCAGCAGCCTGCTGATGTCCTATATCGCGATCGCGCTATTCAAGTTTCTTGTCGAAGGACCGCTGCGCGATCCGGCGAGTCTGAACAAACCGTCGACGTTGCCGGTGCCGGATGCGCTGACCATCGGTTCGCTGCCGGGGCTCGATGTGCATTGGGGCTTGTTGTGGGGTGTGCTCGCATGCGTCGCGGCGTGGGTTTTCGTCAGGCACAGCACGCGCGGTTTCGCGATGCGCGTGGTCGGCGGCAACGTGCGCGCCGCGCGTCTCGTCGGTTTGCCGGTCGCGAGACTCGCGCTCGCTGCGTGCGTGCTCGGCGGCGCGGCGGCCGGTCTGGCCGGCATGTTCGAAGTCGCAGCCGTGCAAGGCAGTGCGAATGCGGCTCTGCTCGTCGGTTACGGCTATAGCGGCATTCTCGTTGCGTTTGCCGCGCGCCAGAATCCGCTGGCGATTGTCGTTTGCGCGGTGATCGTCGGCGGTATCGAGGCGAGCGGCAGCTTGTTGCAGCGGCGCCTCGGTCTACCCGATGCGACCACGCTGGTTCTACAAGGATTGCTGTTCGCGAATCTGCTCGCGTGGGAAGCGCTCGGCGGACGGCTCGCCGCGTGGCGCGTGAAGTTGCAGGCGCTGGCGGCGACAGCGGTGCAAGCCCAGATGGAGAAGACTCATGCCTGACATGCATTCGCCGCTTGTGGTGTTGCTCTTGTCGTTGATCGCAGGTGCGATTCGTGTGAGCACACCGTATCTGTTCGTGAGTCTCGGCGAGTGTCTGACCGAGAAAGGCGGTCGCGTGAATCTCGGGTTGGAGGGCATTCTCGTGTCCGGCGCGATGAGCGGCTATGCGGCGAGCTATCTGTCCGGTTCGGCGTGGCTCGGCGTGCTTGCGGCGGGACTGGTCGGATTGCTGTTCGGTTGCCTGCACGGTCTCGTGTGCTCGTTGCCGCGTGTGTCCGATATCGCGTTCGGGATTGCGTTGATGCTGCTCGGCACGGGTCTCGCATTCTTTCTCGGCAAGCCGTTTATCGAACCGCAGGCGCCGATGCTGGCGTCGCTCGATTTCGGTCGCTGGACCGCCTCGGCGCAACTGCACAACGCGCTGCACATCAACCCCTTGTTTGCGATCGGTGTGGTGCTTGCCTTCGCCTTGCAATGGGGACTGCGCAATACACGTTGGGGCATGACGCTCCGGCTCGTCGGCGATCACGCGGAGGCGGCGCGCGCGCTGGGCTATCCGCTCACACGCATCCGTATCGCGGCCACCGCCGTGGGCGGTTTCTGCGCGGGTGTCGGCGGCGCTTATCTGTCGCTCGTCTATCCGGGCAGCTGGAACGAAGGACTGTCGAGCGGGCAGGGCTTGATGGCAGTGGCCCTCGTGATCTTCGCGCGCTGGCAGCCGCTGCGCTGTCTGTACGCGGCGTTGCTGTTCGGCGCGGCCGGTGCGCTCGGTCCCGCGCTGCAGGCGATCGGCGTGACGAGTGGCTACTACCTGTACAACGCCGCGCCGTATGTGCTGACGCTGCTCATCATGATCGTCAACTGCCGCCCGGACCGCACGCTTGCCGGCGCGCCGGGCGAGCTGAGTCTGACGCGCTGAGATTCCCCGCAAGGATCGAGAAACATGAACCGATACATCGAAGCCAAACCGTACCCCTGGCCGTACAACGGCGATCTGCAAGCCGCGAACACCGCACTCGTCATCATCGATATGCAGACGGATTTCTGCGGCTACGGTGGCTACGTCGACAAGATGGGATATGACCTGTCGATGACGCGCGCACCGATCGAACCGATTCGCGGTGTGCTTGCGGTGATGCGCGCGCAGGGTTTCACGATCATTCATACGCGCGAGGGGCATCGTCCGGACCTCTCCGATCTCCCCGCCAATAAACGCTGGCGCAGCCGGCGTGCGGGGACCGACGGCGTCGGCATCGGCGATGCGGGCCCGTGCGGCAAGATCCTCGTGCGCGGCGAACCGGGCTGGCAGATCATCGACGAACTCGCACCGCTGCCGGGCGAGATCGTGATCGACAAGCCAGGCAAAGGCTCGTTTTGCGCCACCGATCTCGAACTGATCCTGCGCACGCGCGGCATCGAGAATCTCGTGCTGACGGGCATCACCACCGATGTCTGCGTCCACACCACGATGCGCGAAGCAAACGATCGCGGCTTCGAATGCACGGTGCTGGCGGACTGCTGCGGCGCGACCGACCAGAGCAATCACGCTGCCGCGCTGCATATGATCACGATGCAGGGCGGTGTGTTCGGCACGGTGTCCGATTCGCAGGCGCTGCTCGCAGCGCTCGGTAACTGATCATGGCCGCCATCGGTCAGTTGCCGGCGCGTTCCGGCGCCGCGGGCATCGAAGTGCTGGGCGCGTCGAAATCGTTCGGCGCGTTTCGCGCACTCGATAACGTCTCGATCAAGATCGCGCCCGGCACGATACACGCACTGCTCGGCGAAAACGGCGCGGGCAAGAGCACGCTGGTGAAGGGACTCGTCGGTTATGGGTTGCTCGACGAAGGGCAGATCGTCGTCGACGGTCGCGAGGTCGCCATTGCATCGCCGCGCGATGCGCAGGCACTTGGCATCGGCATGGTGTATCAGCACTTCACGCTTGCCGCGGGATTATCGGTAGAAGAGAACCTGCTGCTCACGCGCGGTAGCCTGCCGTGGAAGATCGACTGGAAAACCGAGCGTGCGGCACTGACGGCGTTCATGCAACGCATGCCGTTCAGGTTGCCGCTCGATGCGCCGGTCGCAGGGCTAGCTGCGGGAGAAAAGCAGAAGCTCGAGATCTTGAAGCAGTTGTACTTGCAACAACGCTTCCTGATTCTCGACGAGCCGACCTCGGTGCTGACGCCGCAAGAAGCGGACGAAGTGCTCGGCCTGATGCGCGCGCTGACAACGCGCTGCGAATTGACCGTGTTGATGATCACGCACAAGTTTCGCGAAGTGATGGCCTACGCCGACGATGTGACCGTGTTGCGCAAAGGGCGCTGCGTGGGCACCTCGGCGGTGGTGAACACCGGCCGCGAGCAACTCGCGAACTGGATGATGGGCACCGCCGATGCGTCGTCCGGGTCAGTACCGTTGCATGTGCCGGCCGCGCCAGGACGCGCCGCACGCCGACCGGTCGATCGCGAGGCACCGGTACGGCTCGCGATGCGCGATGTCTCGATCGACGACGATCGCGGCCACACAGCGGTACGACACGTCACGCTCGATGTGCGTGCCGGCGAAATTCTCGGTCTCGCAGGGGTATCGGGCAACGGACAGAAAGAGTTGGTCGAAGCACTGGTCGGCCAGCGACATCTTGCCGCGGGCGAAATGCGGATCGCCGACCGGCCGTATCGCGCGACTCGCGAAGAAATGACTGCGCTGCGCGTATTCGCGATCCCGGAAGAGCCGTTGAAAAATGCCTGCGTGGCCAGCATGAGCATTGCGGAGAATCTGGCCTTGCGCGATTTCGATCGCGCGCCGGTTCGCCGCGGCGGCTGGCGACTCGACCGCGCCGCATTGCGCGAACGCGCCGAACGCCGGATTCACGATTTCAATGTGCGGCCGCCGGTCCCCGAGCGTGCGATCGGTACGCTCTCGGGCGGCAACGTGCAGCGCGCGGTGCTGGCGCGCGAACTCGGTCAACCGGTAGACGTGTTGATCGTCGCGAATCCTGTGTTTGGTCTCGACTTCGCGTCGGTGGCCGACATTCATGCACGCTTGCTCGCAGCGCGCGATGCAGGCGCTGCGGTGTTGCTCGTCAGCGAAGATCTCGATGAGCTGCTCGAACTCGCGGACCGGATCGCGGTGATGGCGGAAGGCCGGCTGGTGTTCGAAACACCGGCAGAGCAGGCCGAGCGTGCGGTGTTGGGTCAACACATGGCGGGGCACAGCAGCGAGCCCACGCATATGTCGGAGCGATCCGCCGTGACGCCGCAATCGTCACGTGCGTCTGCTTACTCCGGAGCTAAACCATGACCGTCGAAATCGCCGCACAACCGGGACCGTTCGCATTCGACGCGTCACACACCGCGTTGATCGTGATCGACATGCAGCGCGATTTCATCGAACCCGGCGGCTTTGGCGAGTCGCTCGGCAACGATGTCTCGCTGCTTGCCGCGATCGTACCGGCCGTTGCCGAACTGCTCGCGCTCGCGCGGACCGACGGCTGGACGATCGTGCATACACGCGAGTCGCATGCGCCGGATCTGTCCGACTGTCCGCCCGCGAAGCGGCTGCGCGGCACACCGCGCATGCGTATCGGCGATCCGGGACCGATGGGGCGCATTCTGGTGCGCGGCGAACCGGGCAATGCGATCGTCGACGCGCTCGCGCCGGCCGCGGGTGAAATCGTGATCGATAAGCCCGGCAAAGGCGCGTTCTATGCGACCACGCTCGACGACGAACTGCGCGCACGCGAGATCACGCATCTGGTGTTTGCGGGCGTGACGACGGAAGTGTGCGTGCAGTCCTCGATGCGCGAAGCCAACGATCGCGGCTACACCTGCCTACTCGTCGAAGACGCAACGGCGAGTTATTTTCCTGCGTTCAAACAGGCGAGTCTCGAGATGATCCGTTCGCAGGGCGGCATTGTCGGCTGGACAGCGCCGCTTGCGGCGTTCACGATGGAGCGATGACCATGGATGTGAACCGCCCCGAAGTCGTCGCCGAAGTGGCGGCGGCATTTTTCGACTACGAGCGTGCACTCGTTGCACACGAAGTCGATACGATGAACGCGTTGTTCTGGCATACGCCGCAGACCGTGCGTTACGGTATTGCCGAAGTCCAGCATGGCGGTGAAGCGATCCGCGCGTGGCGCGCAGACTGCGAACCGGTGCCGGCCTCGCGACGGTTGCATCGCACGGTAGTGACGACGTTCGGTAGCGACTATGCGACAGTCAGCACCGAATTCACGAGCGATGCGACACCGCTGCTCGGCAGGCAGATGCAGACGTGGGCGAGACTCGGTGCCCCGCAGGAAACCGGCGCGGGCTGGAAGATCGTGGCTGCGCACGTCAGTCTGATTGCGGCTCCCGAATGATCAACCCTGAAAACCCGGCGAGGAGATCGCGCACCATGTCCGAACACGAGACCAGCGACACGACACCGGCAGACGCAGACTCCGAAGCGACGAGTGTGCCGAACGCACCGAACGCGTTGGCCGAGCAGGTCTATCAGCGGCTGAAGACCGACATCTTCAGTTTCCGGTTATTCCCGGGCGACCGGTTCTCCGAGAACGATATCGCGCAGTATTACGGCGTGTCGCGCACACCGATGCGCGACGGGCTGTTCCGGCTGCAACGCGAGGGTTATCTGGAAGTCGGTTTTCGGCGCGGCTGGAAGGTTGCGCAGATCGACTTCGATCAGCTCGATCAGCTTTACGATCTGCGTATCGTGCTGGAACTCGCTGCGCTCGAACGCCTCGGCGCCGGCGATGCGCCGCATGCCGCCATCGATACACTGAAGGCGATATGGTGCATCGAGCCCGAGCAGCGCGAAGCCGATTCGGTGGTGATGTTCGCGATGGATGAGGATTTTCATCGGCAACTCGTGGCGGCGACCGGTAACGGCGAAATGCTCCGGGTGCACAACGACGTGACCGAGCGGATTCGCATTGTGCGACGCCTCGATTTTCTGAAGCCGCATCGCACCAGCGCAACCTACGAAGAACACGGGAAGATGCTGCAACTGATCGAACGCGCGAGGGTGGCCGAGGCCAGCATCCTGTTGCGTGCGCATATTACGCAGAGCAAGCTTGAAGTGCGCAAGATCACACTGTCGATGCTCGCAGCGGCGCGCGATGTGAAGTTTCCGTTTGTTTCGTAGTGCGCGTAGCGTGTTGGTGAGCGCGAATTGAAAGCCTTGTAAGCGTAATCGCCCATCCAATCACTTCCGCGCGCGGGTACGCTCCCTTCGTACCCGCACCACAGCCTTCTCTTGCCCGATGTCACGCATTCGACATCCGCCATCGGCAGCATGTCCGCCTGACTGGCCAATCAATGCCAGAGCGACAAGCCGGTCGCAGGTACGCTGGCATCGCATCACTCCGATCCCCGATTCCAGATCCGTGTGCCGTTCAGGCGCGCCTCTCGCACTCCGTCGGCAGAAAAGCAAACGCGAAGACAGCAGCAACCCCACAAGCAAGGAGCGAGTTATGCATGACGCGGCAGATCCCCAAGGCTTGCGGCCCAGCAGTACGAAGTCGGTCCAGCAGTACATCGACGAACGCCCGATGTGGCCCGACGGAACGCATCTCCCGACGGTACCGATGACCGGCATGCAGTGGCGCATCTGGGCTCTCGCGGCCGCCGGCAAATTCTTCGAAGGCTTCGTGGTGTTCATGACGGGCGTCGCGCTTCCGTTGATCTCGCGCGAGTTCGGCATTGGTGCCGCGCAGAACGGCCTGATCAGCGCCGCGAGCTTGATGGGGATTCTGGTCGGTGCGGTTGGTCTGGGTGGCATGTCCGATTACTTCGGGCGCAAGCGGATGTTCATCGTCGAGATGATCATCTTCGTCGCGTTTCTCGTGCTGCTGGTGTTCTGCACGAATTTCGTCTCGCTGGTGATCTGTCTGTTTGGCCTCGGCGTTGCGCTCGGCTGTGACTATCCGACCGCGCACATGATCATCTCCGAAAGTATTCCCAGCAGCGCGCGTGGCAAGCTCGTGCTGGCTGCGTTCGGTTTCCAGGCGTTAGGCGCATTGGGCGGCACGGCGGTGGGCTTCCTCGTTCTGTCGACGATTCCGAATCTCGATGCGTGGCGCTGGATGTACGGCACGGCGATCATCCCGGCTCTCGCCGTGACGATCGGCCGCTTCTTCATCACAGAGAGCCCGAGCTGGTTGCATATTCGTGGCGCCGTCGACCGCGCCGAAGCCGCTACACGACGTTTGCTCGTGCGTGCGCCGCAGTATCCGACGAGCATCGCGCTATCGCGTGAAGTCGAACTGGCCGCTGCCGGCCACGGCGGCAAGGGGAGCTTTCTCGCGTTGTTCGCAAAGCGCAACCGGCGCGCGACGATCCTTGCTTCGGTGCCGTGGTTTTTGCAGGATCTCGGTACGTATGGCATCGGCATCTTTACACCGACCATTCTTGCCGCGGCATTCGGCAGCAAGCCCGACCATGTGCGCAGCATCACCGATCTGATTCTCAACGACATCCTCGCCGCAAAAGGGGCTGCGCTCATCACCATGCTGCTGATCGTCGGCATTGTGTTCGCGGTGATTCTCGCGGACAAGGTCGGGCGGATCTGGTTGCAGGTGGTCGGCTTTATCGGTTGCGCAGCGGGTTTGCTCGTTGCTTCGTTTTCCGATGGCTTTGAAGGATCGACCAAGACTGTGGTGATCTTCGCGGGCTTCATGTTGTTCAACTTCATGACCAACCTGGGCCCTAACGCGCAGACCTATCTGCTGGCCGGCGAAGTGTTTCCGACCGCGATTCGCGGTACGGGGGCGGGGTTTGCGGCGGCGGTCGGCAAGATCGGCGCGGTCGCGACTGCGTTCCTGTTTCCGATTCTGCTGACGGGCATCGGTACGGCGCCGCTGCTCTACATTCTCGTGGGCACGTCGATTCTCGGCGCGGTGGTCACGTGGCTATACCGCATCGAAACGAACGGGGTGAGTCTTGACGAGATCGGGCGCTAGGTGCGCTTGAGTCACATCGTCAGGCTTCTCGCAGAAGAGATGATTTTCGCGTATCGACGGAGACATAGATGATCGACCACCGTAAGAAACACGCGTTGCGCTTGTCCTGGCGACAACGCTGGCGACCACTCGTCGCGGCGCCGCTGTGCGTGGCCGCGCTTACCTTGTTGACAAGCTCGTTGACCCACGCGCAAGACCTCACGTTGCGCGAAACCGGCTCGACGCTGCTGTACCCGCTCTTTACGACGTGGGTCGACGCATACACGAAGACACATCCCGGCGTGCACATCACCGTGGGTGCGACCGGTTCGGGCAACGGTATCGAGCAGGTGCTGGCGGGCAAGGTGGAGATCGGCGCATCCGACGCGTATATGTCCGATGTCGAAATGCGGCAACACCCGCAAGTCATCAACGTGCCGCTCGCTATCGCGGCGCAGACGGTCAACTACAACGTGCCTGGGCTGAACGCAACGCATCTGAAGCTGGACGGCACGGTGCTCGCCGCGATCTATTCAGGTGCGATTCGCAACTGGGACGCACCGCAGATCGCGGCGCTCAATCCGGGCGTGAAATTGCCGCATCAGGCGATCGTGCCGATCCATCGTGCTGAGGGCTCGGGCGATACGTTCGTGTTCACGCAGTTCCTGTCGTTCGCGACGTCCGACTGGGAAAACGCTCACGGATACGGTACGACGATCGCGTGGCCGAGCGTGCCGGGTGGTGCGACGGCAGTGGGCAATGACGGCATGGTGAAGGCGTTGCAGGCGACGCCTGGGTCGATTGGGTACGTCGGTGTCAGCTTTACCGACAAACTGTCGGCGGCGCAACTCGGCACTGCGGCGCTCAAGAACGGTGCCGGAGAATTTGTCTTGCCGAGCAAGGAGACGATTACGGCGGGCGCTGCTTCGCTCGGTCCGCGTACACCGGCCGACGAACGTCTGAGCCTCGTGTTTGCGCCTGCACCGGGTACGTATCCGCTCGTCAACTATGAGTATGCGATTGTGTCGACGAAGCAACCCGACGCGACGACTGCCGCGGCGCTGCGCAGATTCCTGCTGTGGTCGATCGTGCCGTCCGAAACGAATGAAGCGTACCTCGATACGGTGCACTTCATTCCGCTGCCGCCGCATACGTGGGAGTTGAGCCAGGCGCAGATCCAGTCGATCAAATAGCGTCGCTGGAGACCGCGGCGCTCACCAACGCAGCCACACCGCTAAGCGGCTTCACCAGATCATCGGGCAACCCGTGCCGCTGCTGTAGATACTGCGCCGCGTTGTACGAGACCCAGACGTGTTTGTCCGCGTCCTCCCACACCAGCACCTTGAGCGGCAGATCGAGGGCCGCAGTGGGCACCGCTTGCATGAGCGGTGTACCGGCACGCGGATTGCCGAACACGAGCAGCTGCGACGGCTGCATCGCAAGACCCTCGCGTTGCGCGTCGCCGCTGAAGTCGATGTGCGCGAACAGCGTCAATTGCTTTGTCTTGATCAGCGATTCAAACCTCGCGACGGTTTCCTGCACCGAATGGCGGCTGGCAACCGTAACGACTCCGTGATCGGTAGTTTGATGGGCGGACATTGCTTCTCCACAGTAGGCGAGACTCGATGGATTCAGATTCTCCCATCGAATCATAGACCGGGCGACTACACCGCAGATTACAGCGCACTTTCGTTTACGTCCGCTTTACACCAAACTCGCACTTCTTTCGAAATTCGCTATGCCGCCTTGCGTAGAGTCGCTGAATCCGGAAGAAGGCGAACCCTATGCATGGAATCAACGCACTGAACGGAATGGCCGGCGCGCGCTTGCGCGTGGCATCGGTTCTCAAGGCTGCATTCGTGACGATCGTTTTTTTGCTGGCCGGTTTCTCGCCGGTTACCAACGCGCAGTCGATTACGGCTCCAATGGTTGCAAGCGATAGCGCGGCCGATACCGCAGCGACACCGATTGCGCCCGAACTGGACGATATCGTCAGCGCGCTTTGCGCACAGTTTCGCGTGACACGAGCCGATTCGATCAAGATCGCTCATGCCGTGCTCACCGAAGCGAACCGCTACGGCATGTCACCTGTTTTACTGCTGGCCGTGATGGCGGTCGAATCGGGTTTCAACCGTCACGCAGTGAGCGTGGCCGGCGCGCGCGGGCTCATGCAGATACTGCCGGCCGCGCATCCGCAACTGCTTGCGCGCGCCGGCGATCTGTCCGATCCCGCGACCAATGTGCACCTTGGGTCGGCGATACTGCGCGGCTATCTCGACGACGCCGACGGCGATCTCGGCGCCGCACTGCATCGATATAGCGGCGGCGGACGAGGATATGCGCGCCGTGTCGACCAGCGGATGCAGCAGTTCAACGCGCACTTTCAAAGCGTAGCCAATCCCAACGCCAGCTCCACCGCAGCGACCAAACCCTTCCTCTATACCGCCTGGCACCCGGAAGATTCCGCAGGCCAGTAACGCCACACTCCGTTTCCCCCGTCTTCAAGCAGAAAGCCCGCAGCTCGTCGTAATATATGGGCCGTTATAACGATACGGGGAATGACATGTTTCGCAAGCTGCTGCTGTCGTGTGCGATGTTGACAGGTGTGTTGAGCGCGAGCGCCCACGCTGCCGACGATACAACGGTCAACGTGCTGTACGCCGGTTCGCTGGTCAACCTGATGGAGCGCAGCGTAGGTCCGGCGTTCGAGAAGGAAACCGGCCTGCACTTCCAGGGCTATGCGGCCGGCTCGAACAAGATCGCCAACGAGATCAAGGGCAAGCTGCGCCGCGGCGACGTGTTCATCAGCGCGAGCCCGAAGGTGAATACGAGCCTCATGGGTGCGGCCAACGGCGATCATGTGAACTGGTATGTGAGCTTCGCCGAATCGCCGCTGATGATCGGCTACAACCCGCAAAGCCGTTTCGCCGCCGACTTCAAGAAGAAACGCTGGGACCAGGTGCTGCAGGAACCGGGCATCCGTATCGGCCGAACCGATCCGAAGCTCGATCCGAAGGGCGCGTTTACCGTCGAGATGATGAACAAGGCGGCTGGGCTTTATCATCAGCCGGACCTCGTCGAGAAGACGCTTGGAGCGCCCGACAATCCCGATCAGGTACTGCCCGAAGAGACGCTCGTTGGACGTCTGCAATCGGGCCAGCTCGATGCAGGGTTTTTCTATTCGACCGAAACATCGGACCTGAAAATTCCCGCGTTCCGTCCCGCGCCTGAATTGCAGGCCAAGGCCAGCTACACGCTGACCATCTTGAGCGATGCGGCGAATGCGGCCGGCGCGACGCGCTTCGTCGATTTTCTGTTGAGCGAGAAAGGGCGTGCGTTGCTGAAGGAACACGGCGTCGATGTGATCAAGCCGGTGGTGACCGGCGATGCGCGCGCCGTGCCGCCGTCGTTGCAGGCCGTGATCGACGCGGCGCAATGATGCGTTCCGCGCCACGGCCCTTGCTGTGGCTCGCCGCGCTGCTCGCGGTTTATCTGTGCGCGCCGTTTCTCGCGAGCATTCCGCAGATCGGTCACGCGGACTGGGCGGGCGTCGACTGGCGGGCGACGTGGTCGGCCGTTGGCGTGTCTGCCGCGAGTGCGAGCGTAGCGGCCCTGATCATCCTCGCGGGCGGCGTGCCGCTCGGTTACTGGCTCGCGCGATCGTCGTCGCGCTGGACGGCGTTGCTCGGTTTCGTGGTGCAACTGCCGCTCGCGTTGCCGCCGCTCACGAGCGGTGTGTTGCTGTTGTTTCTGCTTGGGCCGTATAGCTGGATCGGCCGTGTGTTCGGTGGCATGTTGACCGATTCGTTTGCCGGCATCGTCCTCGCCGAAACCTTTGTCGCCGCACCGTTCCTGATCGTGGCGGCGCGCTCGGCGTTCGCAGCGGTCGATCCTGTGTTCGACGATGTAGCGGCGACGCTTGGCCATCATGCAGGCAGCCGTTTTTTCCGCGTAATGCTCCCCGTTGCATGGCCTGCGATACGTGCCGGTCTCGCGCTTGCGTGGTTGCGTGCGTTCGGCGAATTCGGCGCGACAGTGATGGTTGCCTATCACCCGTATTCGTTGCCGGTCTACACCTACGTCGTGTTCGGCGGTCAGGGTCTGCCCGCGATGATGCCGTTGTTGTTGCCGACGTTAGCCATCGCTTTAGTGTGTGCCGCACTATCGATCTATAGTCGCGGCAATCGCGCAGGCACACTTGCAAAGATGGACAACGGCGACGAACCGTCAGTCATCGCAGCGACTTCGGCACCCGCAAGTGCTGCGCCCGATCTGCGGCTTGCTGTGCAGCTAGCCAGACACCTCGGCACGTTCAGTCTCGACATCGCGTGGGCACCATCGACACGACGACTCGCGATCATCGGTCCTTCAGGGTCGGGCAAATCGATGGCGCTGCGCCTGATCGCCGGACTGGAGCCGAACGAGGGTGGTGCGGTGACGCTCGGCGGAACCGATCTCGACGGGCAGCCACCCGAGCGGCGACAGATCGGTTATATGCCGCAGGACTACGGTCTGTTTCCCCACATGACGGTCGCGCAGCAACTCGCGTTTCCCGTCGATGCCGATGCAGCGAGTGCACAGTACTGGCTCGAACATCTTGGTCTCGCAGCGCTGGTGGATCGTTTGCCGCATCAGCTGTCATTCGGTCAGCGCCAGCGTGTTGCGCTGGCTCGCGCGCTGACGCGTCACAACCAGTTGCTGCTGTTCGACGAGCCGTTCGCGGCGCTCGATACACCGCGGCGGCGGCGCTTACAGCAATCGTTGCGCGATCTACAGCGGGAAATCTCCGCGGTCACGGTCATCGTCACGCACGATCCCGACGAGGCTGCGCTACTCGCCGACGAAGTACTGGTAATCGAACAGGGGCGCGTTCTACAAAGCGGTCCAGTCGAACAGGTCTTCGAGCGGCCGGCCACGATGCGCGTCGCCGAGTTGCTAGGCTTGCACAATGTCGGGCAGGGCGTGATCAAGGCGCCGGGGTTGATTGAAGCCCGCGGCGGATTCGTGCTGGAAACGGCCGACCGTTCAATCCCGTCGGGGTGTGAGGTGATGTGGAGAGTGTCGTCGCACGCAATCGTGCCATCGCCGAACGGAGTGCACGTAGGCACGATTGGCGCGGTCGGCTTACGTCACGGTGAGCGCTACGTCAGCGTGAACGTGGGCAGCGTCTGCCTGGAGTTTGCCAACGAAGAAGACGGCCGGCACGAAAGCGATCGCTGCCAGTTCGCTATCGATCCAGCCGGCGTCTCGGTATGGAGATATCGCGCGTAGCGACCTCAATGAAATGCCTGGCGCGCCAGCAGCTTCCATGCGCCATGCTGCTTCTGCCACACGAGCAGGACGTTGAGGTTGACGTCGCTCACCTTGCCGTCGGACTCGACCGTACCGGCGAAGTGATCGCGCATCACAGCGGTATCACCGGTGACGGCCGTCACGCTTTGCGTCAGATCGATCCGCCGATACTTTGTCTGTCCGCTCGCAATCGTCGTGACGAATTCCGTCTGGTTCTGCACGAGACCATTGGAGTGTCCGTACGATAGCGTGTCGGCGGTCGCGTCCTTCATCTGTTGTGCGTCGCCGGCGATCATCGCTGCGCTCAAGCGTTGCATCGCGTCGTTGACCGCGCTTTCGTCGGCGGGACTGGCAATTGCGCTGGTAATTGCGCTGGACGCAAGCAGCAGACTGGCTGCGACAGACAACACGAATTTTTTCATCGATGAGCTCCCTGTGATCGATAGCAAGGTGGGGCAGCTATCAACCGCCCCTGTACTCAAGCATTCATTGCTGCATCGCGTGGATTCAGACGGCCAACCATCAAGGGATCGGACGGCGTAAAGGGAAACTGCGGCAAGTTACGCTCGAGCACACCGAATGTCGCTCCGATCACCTCGCGTGAAAATGCAGTCACGCTGGTCCTGCAGCCGATATCCCCCGGCGTGGGCTGGTCGAAGAAAATCAAAAAGTGAAAGCCGTCGTCACCGAGCGTTTCGATGTGGTGAGGGTACGCACGAGGGACAAAATATACATCGCCTTGCTTGAGTTCGTACTCGTCGAGCGAACCATCGGGGTCCAGCACGCGCATTCTGGCGCTACCTTTCTCGACATAGCCCATTTCAGCGGTCTCGGGGTGCCAGTGCACATCTCTCATGCCGTTTTCCTTGATCCGCAGCGAGTACATGGAGATGTCTTCGAGTGCCGCCCAGTATTGTTTGCGCGCAAGATGCGCGGAGCCAAAGTTGTAGGAGAGCGGTGCATGCTGTCCTTCGACATCGAACAGACGCGCATTGGGTAATCCGGTGGTCGATGGCACGACGGCATTGCCTTGCCGACGCACAATCTGTTTAGCGGATGAGCGGTCGAACGCTGCAAATGCAGATGCAGGGAGATCGTAAGTGTTTCCTAACACCGCATTCGTCATCGCATTGAAGGTGGAATGCAACGAGAAGTGCTGCGGGCGTTCGCTACGCAACGCGATGATCAGTTCGGCAGGTTCCTGGCCAATGTTCTCGATGTGGTAAATCGCGCCGGATTCAACGTGATACATCTGACCGGGTTTCACCACGAACGACGAGAACGATGCGCTGTTTCCTAAGGTCGATACGAGCACGGTGCCCGATGCACAGTACGCAAGCTGGTTGGCGTTGACGTTCCACTGCGGTTCGCGGATTGCGCCCGGATTCAGAACGATACGCTTGATGGACAGGCACTTCAGAATAGGCAGGACACTTGCATCCACCGCACTGATGAAACCGTCCTCGCTTTCAAAGACGGGTTTAGCGGCGAGCAACGAAATGATGTGGGGAGATCTGGCTTGCATGATGTCGGATCCATTCAAATGAAATTGGCCGTTATTCATCTGCCCAGGTACGCTTTACATCCGTTGCCTAGCACAAGGCGTTAATTTGACCGCTAGTCTGCAGGCAGATTCTGGTGGTCGGATGAGCATCGAGGCGCTCAAGCCAACACTGAGAAGCATAGGACAAAAAATTAACAATTATGTCGTTGTGCCAAAGTCCGCTTTGTCACACTAGAGGATGACATCCAATGTCGCGTGTGGACCAGACCGCGTCGCTTCAGCGAAGGTCATGTGCCCGCCAAAAATTAGCATCCGCGATGTACTACGCATCTGCTAATGCATCCACTAAGGCATCCGTAACGGAGTTGTCTTAAAGAACGTATACCTGTCATATCGCGTCGCTAGATTAACGGAAGACATGCGGCCTATGCCTTCCAGAATTGCCCTGCACTGAAGAAGCTGCCGTTACGACGGGTACGCGAATACCTGTCTTGTCATCGTTGTGCAAACCCCTGGTGAAACAACCCTACAAAGGTGGTGCTTTACATGGCAAAGATAAGCAGACGTACATTCCTCGAGCGCGCGGCACAGACGGCCGGAGCGGCAGCGGTAGCGGGCGCGATACCGGATAGCATCCGGCGCGCCCTCGCGATCGAACCGGCCCGCGTGACGGGCACCGTCGAGGATGTCGCGCATATCGTCGTCCTGATGCAGGAAAATCGCAGTTTCGACCACTATTTCGGCTCGTTTCCCGGCGTTCGAGGCTTCAACGATCCGCGTACGGTGCTGCGCGCCGACGGCAAGCTGAACTGGTATCAGGCGTACAACGGACGCGATTACGTGCCATGGCACTTCGATACGTCGACTACTTCGGCGCAATGGCTGTCGTCCGACTATCACGACTGGACCTCGTATCACAACCTGTGGAACGAAGGCCGCTGCGACAAGTGGATGGCGGTGCAGTGGCCGACCGCGATCGGCTATTACGAGCGCACCGATCTGCCGTACTACTATCCGCTCGCCGAAGCATTCACGATTTGCGATGCCTACCATCAGTCGATGCTCGGGCCGACCAATACCAATCGCCTGTACCTGATGACGGGTACCGCATCGCCGAATAGCGACGGCACGAACGTCGCGACCAGCAACTTCATGAGCGATACGGGGACGACGGTGTCCTGGAACACGTTTCCCGAACGTTTGCAGCAGGCCGGTATCGACTGGCGCATCTATCAGGACGGCGGCGCCGGATCGTACAACGCAGTCGCGAACTTCCTGACCAGCCACAACTGGATCGACAACAAGAACAATTTCGACTGCAATGCGCTAGCGTGGTTTTCACAGTTTAGATCGGCGGCGACTACGTCGGACCTGTATCAACGCGGTATGAGCGTGCGCGGCATTTCGACGCTGCGCGACGATGTGCTTGCCAACCGTCTGCCGCAGGTGTCGTGGATCATTCCGCCGTTTTCGTCGTCGGAACACCCGTGGTGGGGACCGTCGTTCGGCGAACAGTACGTTTCGCGCATTCTCGAGGCGCTGACGTCGAACCCCGACGTATGGGCGAAGACCGTGTTCCTGATCTGCTACGACGAGGGCGACGGCGGCTACGATCACGTCACGGCACCGGTACCGCCTTGGAAAGCCGGCAAAGGCCTGTCGACGGTAAGCGTAGAAGGCGAGATTGAACAGACTTCGGGGTTGCCGATCGGCCTCGGTCCACGTGTACCGCTGCTCGCGATATCGCCGTGGTCGAAGGGTGGCTGGACCAGCTCGGAAGTGTTCGACCATACCTCGGTCATCCGCTTTATCGAAAAGCGCTTCCTCGGTCAGTATCCGAGCGTCTACGAAAGCAATATCACCCCATGGCGCAGGGCTGTTTGCGGCGATCTGACATCGGTATTCGATTTCGCCGGTACCGCCGATGCATCGGTGTCGCAGAACCTGCTGAACCTCAATGCCACCGAGGCGCAGCTCGACTACGCGTACTGGACACAGTTCTATTTCGCGTCGCCGGCGTACCCGTCTTCCTATCCGGCGCAGAACGCACCGTTGCCTGTCCAGGAGCCAGGACAGCGCAAAGCGCGGCCCGTACCGTACGAGCTGTTTGCGGAAGCCGCGGTGAACCTGACTGCCGGCACGATCCAGCTTGCGTTCACCAACAACGGCAAGGCCATTCCAGGCAACGCGCAAGGCGTTTCCGCCGCGGTGTTCCAGGTGAACGACGCAAAGAGTAGCGATGGTCCGCGGTTCTATACGATTCAGAGCGGCAACCAGCTGGCCGACCAATGGTCGCCTGTGCGCGATTCACAGGGGCTCTACGATCTGTCGGTGTATGGACCGAATGGTTTCTATCGCGCGTTCACGGGCAATGTCACGGGGCAGGCGACACTCGAAGTCACCGTTGCCTATCTGCCCAATGGCAATCTGATCGTCATGGCACGCAATACCGGCAAGACCGTGCGCACCGTGACGGTGGTGGACAACGCTTATGGCGGCGCTACACGTACCGGGCAGATCGCGCCGGGAAGCACCGGCAGAATGGAGTGGAATACGTCGGCAAGCGGCGGATGGTACGACCTGAGCGTTACGACGAACGTCGAGACGGGTTACCTGAGACGGCTTGCCGGCCACGTCGAGACGGGCAGCCCCAGTGTGACCGACCCGCTATTCAAGGCGAGGCAGGTGTAAGCGATGAACCGGCAGAACTTGCTATGGGCGGCCGCTGCGATTGTCGTGGCGGGTGCCGCGGTGTCTGGCGTGCTGCTCAGTAGCGGTCCTGGCAGCGGCCACAATAGTAGTGCGCAACAGCCCGCCAGTTCGCTGGCGGGCGATGCGTCTTCAGTACAGACCAGCAAGGTGAACACCATGTCGTCCTTAACGTCGGCAGATTTTCAGGCGCAACTCGAAGCATATGGGGTCAAGCGCGGCCAGTTGTCGGTCGATGCACGTCGCACAGAAGCGCAGCGGTTGATCGACGAGCTTAGAAAAGGCGCGCAGGCGGGCACGATCGATCCGCGCCACGCGTCGGATCTTGCCGACATGCTCTGGCCCGATGCGGAGCCGGATGCCACGAAGCGCGTCGCGCGCAGCGACGCATTGCACCAGACGTTGCGCGACATCGCGATGCCGCCTGTGACGCCGTCTCCGCAACGTGAGCAGCAAGATCAGTCGTATGCGGTAGCGAGCCGGCAGGTGATCGCCGATGTCACGTCGAGTGTGTCGGACCGAACCGAGCAGCGTGTGCAGATCGATGAACGCTTGCGCGATCTGCGCAAGCGTATTTATGGCGATGCGGATGCAGGGCGCTCGCGATAACAGCCGCAACATGACACGCTGTCCGGATCGGACCCATTGAACGGCCACCTGTGCACTTGTTCGCGTGTCGTGCTGTTTCTATCCTTCAGTGTCGGGCGTGGTTTGCGCGGCGATGGCTATCGTTGGTACGACAGCGCGATCCATCGTTATGCGAAATGACATTGCCGCTCAGACTCGCCCGACTTCACGGTGACGCATTGTCACCGAGCACACATCCGGGCAGCCGATAGTGCTCAACCTCTAAATTTCGGCGTGCCACGCAGAATATTTCCGTCTATTATTGCCGCATAATGCAACAAATTGCAACATAAAGAAGCAAAATAAAGCAGGGAGACGTGATGCAAAAATCGAGGCTTTCATGGAGTCTGTTGGCAGTACTACTGGTGAGCGGCACCATCGCCGCGGCATGGTGGTACAGCACGTCATCGAGTGCGGCGGCTACGCAGCCCGCCAGTGCTGCCGTGCCCACGCAGCAGGCAGCGCCGTCCGGGCAGACACAGACAGCATCGACAGCCGGCCCCGCAGAGCGACGCCTCGACATCGCCGCCTTGCGCAAGAGCCTGGCCGGCCGCCCCGACGCTGAAGCGGAAGTTCAACGTATCCTCGCGTTTGCGCGCTTCCAGGATCAGGTCGCCGACTACGGCGCAAATCGCAAGAACATGTCCGATCAGGACAAGCGCATCCTCGCGCAACAGATCCTTGGCGAACTGCCCGAGCACGTTGCGCGCAACGAGATCGTTCCGGTGCAGGCCGAAGCACTGAGCGCGGCGCTGCTGATGGATGCCGAGCCCGATCCGGCTACGCGTGATGCCGCGATCCAGAACATGCAGCAGCAGTGGAACAGCTACGCGCAACAGACGGTTGGCCCGTCGCCCGCGCAGGACCCGCGTTTTCAGACTTACTCGCAGCAGGCCAAACAGATCGTCGACCAGGTGCAGGCAACCGTGCGCGATCCCGACCAGCAGCAAACGATCATCGGCCAGCGCTTGCAGACGCTGCGCACGCAGATCTACGACGGCGGCGCTCCGTCCGGCACGAACTGAACGTCGCTTAGTCGCACCTATAGCGTCCCGTCAGAGGACGTTAGAACAGTCGCATCCATAAACAGGGAAGAGACATGCTTTCAATACGCCTCATCATGCGGCTGTGCGTCGCATTCTTGTTGAGCTTGACCGTGTTCAACGCTCATGCAGCAACCGCTCCGGCTACGCCCGATCCATCGATTCCGTACTACTCGTGGTACGAAGTGACGTTGCCGGAGGACACAGGTGCGAGTTGTGGCAACGGCACGCCGATGCGCTTCTATATCAATCGCGCGCAGTCGGACAACATGCTGGTCGGTTTCGAGGGTGGTGGTGCGTGCTGGGACTATGGTTCCTGCTCGGGCGACACGACCGGCATAGAGTCGAAGATCGGTGCATCCAATCCAAACGGTATCCCGCACAACTACATGAACGGTACGACAGTCGAGTCGCTTACGTCGACCTTCGAGTCGCCGATCATGACGCGTATCAACTTTCTGACCTGGCTGGTAGGTGAGCCTCAGGTAGAAACCCAGAACTGGACTCAGGTTTTTCTACCCTATTGCAGTGGGGATATCAGCACTGGCAACGCGATCCAGAATTACAACGGGCCAAATGGTAACTGGCGCCTGCAGCATTTCGCGGGTGTGAAAAACACTCAGGCGGTCATGCAATGGCTTGCGTCCCATGGTTTCGCGAAACCACAACGCCTGCTGGTATGGGGGCTTAGCGCGGGTGGTTATGGAGCACTGACCAACTACGCTCCGGTTCGGGACACGTTGCAGCCGCAGGCCAGTAGCTCGCTGCTCGACGACGCGGGAACGGTTTTCGTTACGCCGTTCAATGCCGATCCGTCCACACATCCTTCCGTTCGCATCTACAACGTCATCCGGCAGCAATGGAACTGGGCAGGCGGAGCAGGTTTCCTGAAGACTCTGCGCGGTATGCTGGGCAAGGCTTTCGATACCAACAATGTGGGCAGCATCTATCAGGCACTGAGCGAGAAGTATCCGCACGATCGTCTGGGTTACGCGAGCTTCCAGCAGGACAAGGTGATCTCCGCGTTCCACTACTTCCTGTTCGATCCGACGGTCGCTGCGTTGCCCGATATCGCATCGAAATCCGCGGCTTCGCTGGCGCTGTTCAATGAAGAGCTGCCGGGGATCAAGACAGAACTGAACGGGCTCACGAACTTCGGTTATTACATCCCGTGGGCGCGCGGCGACTTCATCGACAACCACACGGTTACGGCGGTGACGTTCTCTGGCACTGGCATCAACGAGAACGGTATTGATGCCCACGTCGGCGACTTCGTCAACAACCTGCTCAACCAGAAAGATCCGCTGGACACACCGGTGATGAAGGCATTCAGAACCGATCAGTCGTCCGACTTTGCGTGGACATCGGTTGCCGGGTTTCTTATGAGCCTCTTTAACGTCAATCTGATATGACGCCGGCGTACGCGTGGTAGCCGAGCTATCGCGCATCGATTCGACATAACCACGCAGTAGCCCGCTCGCCCGCTGCGAATCAAAGAACACCCTGTATCCATCGATAAGGAGGAGAGATGTCCGCATTCAAATGCATCAAGCAACTGGGCGTAGCGGGTTTGTTCGGCATGACAATGGCAAGCGGTCACGCGGCCGACACGACTGCACCTGACCCATCCATTCCGTACTATTCGTGGTTCGAAGTGACCTTGCCCGAAAGCACCGGCGCGAACTGCGGCAATGGCACGCCGCTGCGGTTCTATGTGAATCGCGCGCAGTCCGATAGCGTGCTGTTCATGATGCAGCCGGGCGGCGCGTGCTGGGACTATGGCACCTGCACGCAGACGTCGACGGGTGCCGAAGCAGGGTTAGGCGGCTTCAATCCGGACGGCATTCCACACAACTACGTGAACGGTACGGCCGACGAAAGCCTGATGACGTCATTCCTGTCGCCGCTGCTCACACGCATGGACCTCGAGCACATTCTGGTTGGCGAGCCGTCGGTTGAAACGCAAAACTGGACCCAGGTCTACGTTCCGTACTGCAGCGGCGACATCCACATGGGCAACTCGGTGCGTAACTACACGTCGCCGACCGGCGACTGGCGTATTCAGCACTTCAGCGGAACCAAGAACATTCAGGCGGTGAGCCAGTGGCTCGTCGATCACGGGTTGAGCAAGCCGAACCGCTTGCTCGTGTATGGGATGAGTGCAGGCGGCTACGGAACACTCGCCAACTACGCAACGATCCGCAATACGCTGCAGCCGCAGTTGCATAGCTCGCTGCTGGACGATGCCGGTACCGTATTCATCACGCCGTTCAATGCCGATCCGACGACGCATCCTTCGGTCGGGCTATACGACAAGGTTCGCACCGAATGGAACCTGACGGGACAGGGCAGCATGATTGCGGTGAACAGCAAGCTGCTCAAGAACTTCGATCCCAACAATATGGGTAGTGCGTACGCGGCACTCTCTGCCACGTTCCCACACGACCGTTTCGGCTTCTCGTCGTATCAGCAGGACAAGATCATCGCGGCGTATCACTACCGCGCGTTCGTACCGGCGGTCATCGCGGCGCCGGATGACACGACCAAAGACTCGCTCTCGCTCGCCATGTTCGACAACGAGCTGGATGGACTCAAGCAGGCGTTGAACCCGTTGCCGAACTTCGGCTATTACATGCCGTGGGCGCGTAACGACTTCATCGATAACCACCAGGTCACCGCAGTCAGCTTCACAGGCTCGGGGATTCACGAGAACGGTATCAACGCGGACGTCGGCAATTTCGTCAACGACCTGCTCAACCAGAAGGACCCGTCCGATACGCCGGTCATGAAGGCGTTCCGGACCGAGCAGTGGTCCGACTTCACGTTCTCGACTTTCCTCGCGTGGCTCGACAGTATTCTCAACCTGACGGGGGAAGCGGGGCCGATTTCAACCCATCACGCGTGATGACACGCTGGCTGCCGCGCACCGAACGGGCGGCGGCCAGTGATGACGACGTTCCACAACACGATGGGCGCGCGTCGCCACCTCGTGTCGCGGTCTCTCAGGTCCCGCTTGCACCCTCGACGGGACCTTTGCCAGGACCGCAAGGTCTTGGCCTTTTTATATCCCGGGAAATTACCGCGCATTCCGGATATCCGCTTGCACCGGTAGCATGACAGGCGTGAAAGGAGACGTCGTGATGACAGAGAATACGCGGACATCGAATACCAAATCGATTCCAGATGACATTGCACCGCCGCAATTGGGCGGATTGCACTTTTTCTGTTAAGCGAGGGTGGTTTTAGTCTTCTGCTGGCACGCATGCTTCACGTTACCTGATTTGCATAGTCATTATTTCTGCGAAATCTGCCGCTGGCTGGGAGTGACTATCCTGCGTCGCTTTCGGCGCAAACGTTTCACTGGTGCGGTGATTGTCTATTTCTCGATTTCTGATGTGGAAAATAACGTCAGAAATTAAAATTACATAGACGAAAGATGTGGGGCAGGTGCATTATCCTTCAGACGTTTCGTTGGTATTTGAATCACCTATAAAAATCAGTTGCCTCGTTGCACGTAAAACAGCTGCCCTGGATACACAGGCAATGAGGCGCGAATATTCCGAGGGTGAATTTATGCAACGCGAATTCGAATTTTCGGCAGATTCTGTGCGGCATCTTCTCAGTGCGCTGTAGAGGATCGCTATGACCAAGTGCTGGAACGGCATGCATGGTGCACCTTATGGCGAGACTGGCCGCCATGGCCGAAGCCATAAGAAGAACGGGTACGGTTGGGGGGCGGGGATCCTGATAGTCGTGCTGGCGTCGCCGGCCCAAGCTCAGGTAGCGCCGACACCACCCAACTCCGGGCAAATTCTGCGGCAGATCGAGCAGGCTCCACAGAGCTTGCCGCCGCAAGCACCGTTAAAGCTCGATGTCCAGAATGCCGCGCAATCCGTTTTGCAGGCACCGCCCACCGCGAAATTTCGCGTAACGGGCTTTCGCATTCAAGGCAACACCGTCTACCCCGAAGCGCGCTTGCAGCCATTGCTGCACGATGCGATCGGTCGCGATCTGGATCTGGCCGGTCTGGAAGAAGTCGCAGCACGCATCACCGGTTACTACCGGGATCATGGTTTCCTGCTCGCGCGTGCGTATCTGCCTGCACAGGACATCCACGATGGCGTCGTCGCTATCGCCATTCTGGAAGGCCGCTACGACAAGATCGTCGTGCACAACGAATCGCTGGTGAGAGACTGGGCCGCCGACATGCCGCTGCACGTCTTGCAACCCGGCGATGTCGTGCAGACCCAGCGTCTCGAGAGTGCCTTGTTGCTGACGGGAGATCTGGCCGGCGTCGGTGACGTGGCGTCGACGCTGCACCCAGGCAGCACGGTTGGCACGTCGCAACTGGATGTGGCGATCCCGGCGGATCGGCGGGTGTCGGGTTCGGTATCGCTCGATAACTACGGCAACCGCTATACCGGCGGCGATCGTCTTGGCGCTTCGCTTGCGGTGAGAAGCCCGTTAGGCATCGGCGATCTGTTCAATGTCGACGGCCTCGTCTCCGACGAGCATCAATACTATGGCCGCGCCAGCTATCAGGTGCCGGTGGGCAGTTATGGCACGCAGATTGGCGCCGCGTATTCGGCGCTCAGGTATTCGTTGGGCAAAGAGTTCGATCAACTCGATGCGCATGGCACGGCGCGGACTGTCGGTGGTTTCCTGACCCAGCCGTTGATTCGCCGGCGCGATTTCAATCTGTCCGCCCGCATCGGTGTCGACAAGGTTGAACTGATCGACAAGATCGATCTATATGGCACCCGCAATGCGCGCAATCTGCTGAACTGGACCTTGAGCCTGAACGGCAACCTGCGCGACGGTTTCGGTGGCGGTGGCGTGACCAGCTTTAGCGTCAGCTACCTGACCGGCCAGCTCGATTTTCATGATCCGCTATCGAAAGAACTGGATGCGATCAGCGCGCATACCGAAGGCCACTTCCAGGTATGGAATTTTTCGCTGCTAAGACTGCAACGCCTGACTGACCGCTTTAGCCTGTACGGCGCATTTCAGGCGCAGGTTGCAAGCAAGAATCTCGATTCCGCCGAGCAGTTCCAGTTGGGCGGCGCCTATGGCGTGCGCGGTTACCCGCAAGGCGAAGGCAACGGCGATCAAGGCTACCTCGCGACGCTCGAACTTCGCTATGCGCTCACGCCTGCATGGCAGCTTGCCGGTTTCTACGATGTCGGCCACGTCACGATCAGCAAGGACCCGTGGACCAGCGACGTGAACAGCCGCACGCTCGGCGATGTCGGTGTCGCGGTGCGCTGGAACTATGCGGCTCACTGGAGTGTGGATAGCGCGCTCGCCTGGCGGGTTGCCGGCGGTACGCCCGATAGCGGACCGGATCACAACCCGCGAGTCTGGATCCGCGGTAGCTATTACTTTTGAGTTTGCGGCCTGCTGACGAGAGTGGAAGCAGGGCATCAGGTCGGCTGCACCCTTCGGCTTTGCCAGGGACGATCGCTATCATGACTACGCGCAATCCTCGCTTCGTCTTGCATCCGGTGACGCATGCCGTGCTGTTGTTGCTGCTGCTAAGCGGTACGGCAGCGGCACAAAGCCTGCCTACTGGTGGAAGCATCAGCGTCGGCAACGGACGCATCTCGCAGAGCGGTCAAACGCTGACCGTCGATCAAGGCAGCCCGAAGCTGTCGATCAACTGGAACAGCTTCAATATCGGCGCCGGGCAGACGGTGAATTTCAATCAGCCCGGTACCAGCGCGATCGCGTTGAATCGCGTGCTAGGCACCGACGGCAGCAAGATCTTCGGTCAGCTCAATGCGAACGGCCAGGTGTTCCTGATCAATCCCAATGGCGTGTTGTTCGGCCGGGGAGCGCAGGTCAACGTCGGCGGTCTCGTTGCGTCGACGCTCGGTCTCAGCGATCAGGATTTTCTCGCGGGGCGCTACCGTTTCAGCGGTTCGGGTACACCGGGTGCAGTGCTCAACCAGGGCAACCTGCATGCGGCCGATGGCGGCTACATTGCGATGCTCGGCGCTCAGGTCGATAACGAAGGCTTGATTCAGGCGCGTCTTGGTAGCGTGGCGTTAGGAGCGGGGCAGGGCATCACGCTGAACTTTGCCGGCGACCGCCTGCTGAACCTGCAGATCGACCAGGGTGTGGCGGGCGCACTCGCACAGAACGGCCAATTGATTCAGGCCGACGGCGGCAGCGTGTGGCTCACCGCGAAGGCCACAGACGCACTGCTCGATACGGTGGTGAACAACCAGGGGATCATCGAAGCGCGAACCCTGGAAAATCACAACGGCACGATCACGCTGCTCGGCAATATGGATCAGGGGACGGTCAAGGTCGGTGGCACACTGGACGCTTCGGCACCCAACGGTGGAAACGGTGGATTTATCGAAACGTCGGGCCACATCGTGCAGGTTGGCGATACCGCGCGGATCACCACGAAAGCAGCATCCGGCAAGACCGGCCAGTGGCTGATCGATCCCACCGATTACTACATCGGCAACGATCCCGGCAACGGCAGCAGCTTCATGACCGGCGCGACGCTCAGCGCGAATCTGGCGAACACCAACATGACGATTGCGACGCTGCCCGGTGGCAGCGCGCCTGGCGATATCTACGTCAACCAGGCGGTCAACTGGAACAGCGGGTTTAGCCTCGATCTGGAGGCGTACCGCAATATCAACGTCAACGCGAATATCACCAATGCGGGTGCGGGGAACATCATCCTGCGTTCTGACAAGACCGGTACCGGTATAGGTACGGTCATCTTCAACACGGGTAATACCGTGGGTACGGCGGGTTCGATATCGCTTTACTACAACCCCAGCAGCTATACCGCGCCTACTGTCTACACCGGCAATATCAGCGCGGGTACGCTAAGCGCGTACATGCTCGTGAACAACGTCACGCAGTTGCAGGCCATCACGAACAACCTCGCCGGTATCTATGCGCTAAGCCAGAACATCGACGCGTCGGCGACATCGACCTGGAACAGTGGTGCGGGTTTTGTACCGATCGGCGGTGGAAGCTATTTCACTGGCACGCTGGATGGACAGGGGCATGTGATTTCGAACCTGTTTATCAATCTGCCCAGTACGAACTACGTCGGGCTGTTCGGCAAGATTGGCGGTTCTGCTAACACGGGGATCATCAGCAATCTTGGCATCGTCAATGCCAATATTACGGGTTATAGGTTTACCGGCATCCTGGCCGGTTATACCAGCTATGGATCGGTGACCAATACCTATGTCACAGGCGCATTGAATTCGGGAGATGACTACGTCGGTGGCCTGGTGGGGCAAAGCGAAAACGGTGTTTTCGCCAATGTGTACTCCACCGCGTCTGTGTCGGCTCCCGATACCTCCGGTAGCGGCAGCGACGAAATCGGCGGGTTGATCGGTGCGATCAGCAACGGTTCGATTACCAACTCCTACGCGACGGGTGCAGTGAACGGCGGTGATGATTACGTCGGCGGACTGGTTGGCGACGCACGCACTTCGACTATTACCCGGTCCTATGCCACCGGGAGCGTGCAAGGTGCAACTGGCTCGCAGGCCACCCAGTATATGGGCGGACTGGTTGGCTATTCGACGGCGAACATCAGCGATTCCTATGCGACCGGGTATGTGACCGGCGGCTATGATTCGGTCGGTGGGTTCATCGGCTGGAACGACGGCGGAACGGTGACCAACTCGTTTTCGACCGGACTGGTGCGCAGCCCTGCCACTAACGTTGCAGGATTCATCGGCTTTAACAAGGGCGGTGTCACCAATTCCTACTGGGATACAACGACCAGCGGCCAGAGCCTGGGCGCCAACAGTGTAGCGACCGGCATCACTGGGCAAACCACCGCGCAACTTCAGGGCGGTTTGCCCAGCGGTTTCAATCCCGCGGTGTGGGGGATCGAGCCGGGCATTTCCTACGGCTATCTGAACTGGCGCTTCCCTACCGGCCCGACCATCGTCTCTGGCATGGCCAATACCGGTGGCGACAACAGCGCGTTAGGCGTGAAACTCGCGGGCGGCGGCAACCTGCTTGAGAACGCCACCACCGGCGCTAACGGTTACT
Organism: Paraburkholderia sp. CHISQ3; assembly: GCF_030464945.1. Taxonomy (NCBI): domain Bacteria; kingdom Pseudomonadati; phylum Pseudomonadota; class Betaproteobacteria; order Burkholderiales; family Burkholderiaceae; genus Paraburkholderia; species Paraburkholderia sp. CHISQ3. Next base: position 239,628 of record NZ_JALPRG010000001.1, on the reverse strand, counting down.
ACTACTTTACGGTTGATCCGCGGCAAGGCCCGGTGCTGACCTGGCTGTCGGGGGGGGCCGCGGTCGGCAACGCGCTGACTAACATCGACGCCGTGGGCGGCAATGCTACCGGTCTCAACATCGTGGCCAACACCGTCACGGTGTATTCATCCGACGTTGCCACCCTGAGCGGAATCATGGCGCCGCCGCTCGGCGGGCTGACCGCCCCGGGCGTTCTCTATACGGTCGACGGTTCGAGCTTGACGCTTACGCCGAACATCAATCTGAACTTCACCGCTACCACCGATCTGACCATCGATCGCAACATCACCACCACCGGCACCGGGACGGTGCTGGTTAAAGGCAGTGGTGCTTTGACGCTTGGTGCCGGTACTACGGTGAGCAGCCAGGCTAGCGGCAATGCAGTCGTGCTGTCGGCGCAGACGGTTTTCAATAACCAGTCCGGTGCGGGGGCTGTCAGCACAGGCAACGGCCGCTGGCTGATCTATTCAGCCAATCCGGCTAACGATAATTTCAACAATCTCAACAGCGCCAACGTCGCTGTGTGGAGTTCGACGTATGCGTCTCAACCTCCGGGCGGTGTGACGCAGACGGGCAACCGCTATCTGTTTTCGGTCCAGCCGACGTTGACCTTCACGTCGAGCAATCTCGGCAAGGTCTACGGCAATACTGGCAACGTAGGTAGCACGTATACCGTGAGTGGTGGTTTCGCGGAGACGGGCGTCGCCGGTGCCTATCTTGGCGAGAATCCTCTTAACGCTTTTAGCGGTGCGCCTACGCTGGGTTCGGCCGGCACGCTGAGTAGCGCTAATGTGGGCGGTTATCAGATCAATATCGCGCAAGGCACCGTGTCGGCCTTGAATGGCTACGCGCTGGTTTTCCTGAGTTCGGGGCAGTTGACCGTTACGCCACGGCCGATCACGCTGACTGGCGATCAGTTGAGCAAGATCTACGGCAACACCGATCCGAATCTGACTTACCAGATCACTAGCGGCAACCTCGTAGGTACGGACACATTGAGCGGTGCTTCTGCGCGGCTGGCGGGCCAGAACGTTGGAAACTACGCGACTAACCAAGGGACACTCGCCAACAGCAACTATGCGATTACTTTCGTCAACGGAAATCTGCAGATCACACCGCGGCCGATTACGCTGACAGGTGATCGGCTCAGCAAGATCTATGGCAATACTGATCCTAATCTGACTTACCAGATCACCGGTGGCAATCTGGTGGGTACCGATACCTTGAGCGGTGCTGCCGTGCGTCAGGTGGGTGAGAACGTGGGTAACTACGCGATCAACCAGGGGACGCTTGCTAACAGCAACTATGCGATCACGTTCGTCAACGGACAGCTACAGATCACGCCAAGGCCGATCACGTTGACTGGTGATCAGTTGAGCAAAATCTATGGCAATACCGATCCGAATCTCACCTACCAGATCACGGGCGGTAACCTGGTGGGTACCGATACGCTGAGCGGGACGGTAACGCGTCAGACCGGCGAGAACGTGGGCAATTACGCGATCAACCAGGGGACCGTCGCTAACAGCAACTACGCGATCACCTTCGTCAACGGGCAACTACAGATCACGCCGCGACCGATCACGCTAACCGGCGATCAGTTGAGCAAGATCTATGGCAACACCGATCCAAATCTCACCTACCAGATTACTAGCGGCAATCTGGTCGGCACTGACACGTTAAGCGGAGCTGCCGGTCGTCAGGCCGGAGAAAACGTCGGCAACTATGCGACCGGTCAAGGGACGATTGCTAACAGCAACTACGCGATTACGTTCGTCAATGGCCAGTTGCAGATCACACCGCGACCGATCACGTTGACCGGCGATCAGCTCAGCAAGATCTACGGCAATACCGATCCGAACCTGACTTACCACGTCACCAGCGGTAACCTCGTAGGCACTGATACGTTGAGCGGCGTGGCTGTGCGTCAGGCAGGCGAGAACGTCGGCAATTACCTGGTCTCGCAAGGGACACTGGCTAACAGCAACTACGCCATTACCTTCGTCAACGGCGGGCTGCAGATCACCCCGCGGCCGATTACGTTGACCGGCGACCAGTTGAGTAAGGTCTACGGCAACACCGATCCGAACCTGACGTATCAGGTCACCACGGGCAACCTGGTGGGCGCCGATACGCTGAGCGGAACGGTGACACGCCAGGCCGGCGAGAACGTCGGCAATTACCTCGTCTCTCAAGGGACACTGGCCAACAGCAACTACGCGATCACCTTCGTCAACGGGCAACTACAGATCACACCGCGTCCGATCACGTTGACGGGCGATCAGTTGAGCAAGGTCTACGGGAATACCGATCCGAATCTGACGTATCAGATCACCGGCGGCAATCTGGTAGGTACAGACGCACTGAGCGGAGCGGTGACACGTCAGGCGGGCGAGAACGTTGGCAATTACCTGGTTACTCAGGGGACGCTGGCCAATAGCAACTACGCGATCACCTTCGTCAACGGCGGACTGCAGATCACACCGCGGCCGATCACGTTGACGGGCGACCAGTTGAGCAAGGTCTACGGGAATACCGATCCGAATCTGACTTATCAGGTCACTGGCGGTAACCTGGTAGGGAGCGATACCTTAAGCGGAGCCGCGACGCGTCAAGCTGGAGAGAACGTCGGCAACTATGCGATCGCTCAGGGAACGCTTGCCAATAGCAACTACACGATCACCTTCGTGAACGGTGAACTGCAGATTACGCCGCGACCGATTACGCTGACCGGCGATCAACTGAGCAAGGTCTATGGCAATACGGATCCGAATCTGACGTATCAGATTACGAGTGGGAACCTGGTCGGAACGGATGCGATAAGCGGTGCTGCGACACGTCAGACTGGTGAGAACGTAGGCAACTACGCGATCAACCAGGGAACGCTCGCCAACAGCAACTACGCGATCACTTTCGTCAACGGACAGCTACAGATCACGCCGCGACCGATCACGCTAACCGGCGATCAGCTGAGCAAGATCTATGGCAAAACGGACCCGAATCTGACGTATCAGATCGCCGCTGGGAACCTGGTCGGCACGGACACCTTAAGCGGGGCGGCGACACGCCAGGCCGGCGAAAACGTCGGTGGCTACGCGATCAACCAGGGGACGCTCGCCAACGGCAACTACGCGATCACCTTCGTCAACGGACAGCTACAGATCACACCGCGACCGATCACTCTGACCGGCGATCAGTTGAGCAAGATCTATGGCAACACGGACCCGAATCTGACATACCAGATCACAAGCGGCAACCTGGTGGGGAGCGATACCTTAAGCGGCGCTACGACGCGTCAGACCGGCGAGAACGTCGGCAACTACGCGATCAACCAGGGAACGCTCGCCAACAGCAACTACGCGATCACCTTCGTCAACGGTCAGTTGCAGATCACACCGCGACCGATCACGTTGACCGGTGACCAGCTGAGCAAGATCTACGGCAACACTGATCCGAACCTGACGTATCAGATCACCGGTGGCAACCTGGTAGGCGCGGACACGTTAAGTGGAGCGACGACACGTCAGGTCGGCGAGAACGTCGGCAGCTACCTTGTCACTCAAGGAACACTGGCCAACAGTAACTACGCTATCACCTTCGTCAACGGCGGGCTGCAGATCACCCCGCGCCCGATCACGTTGACGGGCGATCAGCTGAGCAAGATCTACGGCAACACCGATCCAAACCTCACTTATCAGATCACCACCGGCAACCTGGTAGGTACGGACACGTTAAGCGGCGCTACGACAAGACAGATTGGCGAGAACGTCGGCAACTACCTGATCACTCAAGGGACACTGGCCAACAGCAACTACGCCATCACCTTCGTCAACGGCGGACTGCAGATCACCCCGCGGCCGATCACGTTGACGGGTGACCAGCTGAGCAAGATCTACGGCAACACCGATTCAAACCTCACTTACCAGATCACCACCGGCAATCTGGTAGGTACAGATACGCTGAGCGGTACGACGACACGTCAGACCGGCGAGAACGTCGGCAACTACGCGATCGAACAGGGCACACTGGCCAACAGCAACTACGCGATCACCTTCGTCAACGGCCAACTGCAGATCACGCCGCGGGCGATTACGCTCACGGGTGATCAGCTAAGCAAGATCTATGGCAACACCGATCCGAACCTCGCTTACCAGGTCACCAGCGGCAATCTGGTGGGCACCGATACGTTGAGCGGAGCCGCAACCCGTCAGACCGGCGAGAACGTCGGTAGCTACGCAATCACTCAAGGGACGCTGGCTAACAGCAACTACACGATCACCTTTGTGAACGGCCAACTGCAGATCACGCCGCGACCGATCACGCTAACGGGCGACCAGCTAAGCAAGATCTACGGCAACACGGATCCGAACCTGACGTACCAGATCACCAGCGGCAACCTCGTAGGCACCGACACACTAAGTGGAGCGACGACACGTCAGGCCGGCGAGAACGTTGGCGGTTACGCGATCAGTCAGGGCACACTCGCCAACAGCAATTACACGATCACCTTCGTGAACGGCCAGTTGCAGATTACGCCGCGCCCGATCACGCTAACCGGCGATCAGTTGAGCAAGATCTATGGCAACACGGATCCGAACCTGACGTATCAGATCACCGGCGGCAACCTCGTAGGCACCGACAGTCTGAGTGGTGCGATTACGCGTCAGGCAGGAGAAAACGTTGGGAACTACGCAATCGGGCAGGGCACACTGGCCAACAGTAACTACGCGATCACCTTCGTGAACGGCCAGTTGCAGATCACACCGCGACCGATCACGCTGACCGGCGATCAGTTGAGCAAGATCTACGGCAACACCGATCCGAACCTGACGTATCAAATCACCGGTGGCAACCTGGTAGGCACTGACACGCTAAGCGGTGCTACGACAAGGCAGACCGGCGAGAATGTCGGCAACTACGCGATCGAGCAAGGGACGCTAGCCAATAGCAACTACGCGATCACCTTCGTCAACGGGCAACTGCAAATCACGCCACGAGCGATCACCTTAACCGGCGATCAGCTCAGCAAGATCTACGGCAACACCGATCCAAACCTGGCTTACCTGGTCACCAGTGGCAATCTGGTCGGCAACGATACCTTGAGCGGAGCGGCCACCCGGCAAGCCGGCGAGAACGTTGGCAATTACACAATTGGCCAAGGCACACTCGCCAACAGCAACTACACGATCACTTTCGTCAACGGCCAGCTACAGATCACACAAAGGCCGATCACCTTGACCGGTGACCAGTTGAGCAAGATCTACGGCAACACCGATCCGAACCTGGCGTATCAGGTCACCAGCGGCAATCTGGTCGGCAACGATACCTTGAGCGGAGCGGCCACAAGGCAAGCGGGCGAGAACGTCGGCAGTTACGCAATCAGTCAAGGCACGCTCGCCAACAGCAATTACACGATCACGTTCGTCAACGGCCAGCTACAGATCACCCCACGACCGATCACGCTAACCGGCGATCAACTGGGCAAGATCTACGGCAACACCGATCCGAACTTCACCTACCAGATCACGAACGGCAACCTGGTGGGCGGCGATACCTTAGGCGGAGCGGCGACACGGCAGGCCGGCGAGAACGTCGGTGGCTACGCAATCGACCAGGGCACGCTAGCCAACAGTAACTACGCGATCACCTTCGTCAATGGACAGCTACAGATCACCCCCAGGCCGATCACGCTCACCGGTGACCAGCTAGGCAAGATCTACGGCAATACCGATCCGAACTTCACGTACCAGATCACGAACGGCAACCTCATCGGCACCGATACGTTAAGCGGCACGGCGACGCGTCAAGCCGGCGAGAACGTCAGCGGCTACGCAATCGAACAGGGCACACTGGCCAACAGCAACTACGCGATCACTTTCGTCAACGGGCAACTGCAAATCACGCCTAGGCCGATCACCTTGACCGGCGATCAGCTAAGCAAGATCTACGGCAACACGGATCCGAACTTCGCTTATCAGATCACCGGCGGCAATCTGGTCGGCAACGACAGCCTGAGCGGAGCGGCGACACGTCAGACTGGCGAGAACGTCGGCAACTACGCGATCGGTCAAGGCACACTCGCCAATAGCAACTACGCGATCACCTTCGTCAACGGCCAGCTGCAGATCACGCCAGCCACACTGACCGTGCGTGCCGACAACGTCACGGGATACTGGGGTTTCCTCGCGCCCTACAGTGTGACGGTCAGCGGCTTACGCTATGACGATACGGCCACCGGAGTGCTGGGCGGCAAGTTGACTTTCAGCACCAACGTCGGCACGCCGTTACCCGGCGAGTATGTGATTACGCCGTCGGGTTACAGCGCGCTAAGTCCCAACTACGTGCTGAACTATGCAGCCGGCACGCTGCAGTTGCTGCCAGCCAACCCGCAGGTACCGGGACAACCTGACAACGGTTATCACGGCTCGATCGCGAGTCTGGGTGGACTGCTCGGTCACGGCGGTGGCAGTGGCTTCGGCGGCGGTGCATTGGGTCAGGGCAGCAGCAGCGGAGTGGGTGGTGGCGTGGTCGGTCAGGGCAACGCATTCGGCCCGAACAGCTTCAGCAACAATGCGGTCGCGCAAAGCACCGATCACGAAGGCAAAGCGCACGGAGAAAAGGAACCTCAGGATGCGAGCGGCGGCGATCGCTACATCCGCCTCATCAACGGCGGCGTGAGACTTCCTGCGGGGTTGATGCCGCTCTGATAACGGCACGCTATGGTCGTTGCGGATGTGGGTTTCTTTGGAAATGCGAGGGAACGGCTATCGTCCGATGGCCGCCTTTGCTAGACTGGCCGCCATCGCATCTTCTGCCGGCCCCCATGTTCTCGACCCAACGCAAAGCTGAAATCATGCGCATGCTGCGCGCGAAACAGACCTGCACGATCACCGAGCTTGCAGAAGTTTTCGCCGTATCGGACGAGACCATCCGGCGCAACATCAAGCCGTTGATCGCCGAGGGGCTGCTGGTCAAGGTCCATGGCGGCATCATGCTGCCCGACCGGCTCGACGAACCGCCGTTCCAGCGGCGGATGCAGGAAAACGACGCGGCGAAGCGGGTGATCGCCGCGCAGGTCGGCGAACTGGTACGCGACGGCGACTCACTGATTCTCGACGGCGGCACCACTTGCGTCCACGTCGCGCAGGCGTTATGCGCCCGTTCGCGGCTGACCGTCGTCACCAACTCCACCGAGATCGCGCATATGCTTGCCACGCGCAACGACAATCGCGTGTTCATCACCGGCGGCGAGTTGCGTGCCGACGACGCAGCGGCGTTCGGCGAAAGCGTGCTGGCTTTCATGCGTCAGTTCTATGTCCGCTATGCGATCGTCTCGGTAACGGCGATCGATGCGCAAGGCCGCTTTATGGACGCGCAACCCGCCGATGTCGCGTATTCGCTTGCCGCATTTGCGCAGGCGGAGCGTCGTGTTGTCGTCGCGGATCACGCGAAGTTCGGACACAGCGCACTGGTGCATGCGTTCGGCGCGGAGGCGGTGAATCTGCTGATCACCGACGAGGCGCCGTCGCCGGCACTGGCTCAGGTGCTGGCCGCGGCGGGTGTCGAAGTTTGCTACGGCGCACCGGAAGCGGCCTAAGCCGTAAGCCGGGTGATGGCCTGCGCTTACCACTGCATCGACCCACCGACACCAAACGCCGTACCACCCGCACTCAAACTCGCGCCAGCTCGCACCTTGATGTTTTCGGTGATCCGGGCGGTGCCGCCAATCGCCGTTGCCTGATAGCCGCGATACGATCCGACGCCGACGCCGAGCGACAGGGTCTTGCCCTTGTCGACTTCGGGAATCATCGTCAGTGCAGTGGCCGCCGCGACGCCCGAGTACGCGTTGCGTGCCGTGTCGTTGACGCTCTGCTGCAATTGTCCGAAGCGCTGGTCCGTGTAGCCATTCGCCTGCGAAAGCGCGGAGTTGAGCTGGTTCACGTTCACTGCGTCGGTGCCGCTTACGCCACTGCCGACATTGGTCATGCGTCGCTCGTTGCCCACCGAGCCGACCGATACGGTGTTGTCTTCGGATGCGACTGAGTTGTTGCCAAGCGCGACCGAGTTCGTGCCGCTTGCGTGTGCACCGTTACCCAGCGCTGTACTGCCCGTGCCCGACGCAACGCTTCCGCTTCCCGCCGCGGTCGCATTGGCTGCATTCGCGACCGGTGCCTGATAGGTAGACGGATTGCCGGCGATCACCGATCCGCCAGCGGACGAAGCATTGTTGCCTGCACCATTCGATGCAGCCGGAGCAACCGGCTTGATGCTGTTCGACAGCGAGCTCATTGCGGCTTGCAGCTGGCTCAGGTTCACTGCATCGGTTGCCTGCGTACCGGCGGCGACGTTGGTGATCTGGCGCAGCGAACCGGCGAGACCGACCGATACCGCACCCAGTGCCGTGGTGAAGTTGGCGCCGGAAATCGGATCGGTGAACGTTCCTGCTGCGCGATTCGCGATCGATCCCGAGCCCAGTGCAACGCCACCCGCTGTCGTCACGCTGGAATTCGCGCCGAGCGCGAGCGACGAGCCGCCCGTTGCGCTTGCGTTCGAACCGAGTGCGACATCATGAGTCATGGTCGTATTCGAACCGGCCACGCCAGCCACCGCACCGGTGCCTTGCGCAATGCTGTTATCGCCGTTGGCGATCGCATTCGAACCCGTCGCGATCGAACCGTTACCCGTCGCGCTTGCCGACGGGCCGATCGCTACGCTATCGGTGCCGGTCGCGCTGCTATCCGGTTGCGTCGAATTCGCGTGGAAGTACTTGATGCCCGCACCGCTATTGATGTTCTGCACGGAGTTCGTGACCGAATCGATGGCCTGGTTGGTCGCATTCAGCTGTGCACCGTTGACCGCATCGGTGCTGGTTGCATTGACTGCGCCGGCCGCGACGTTGGTGATCTTCTGCGGTGCGCTGCTACCGTGGCTCGCGTCATAGGCGCCGAGTGTGCTGTTCCATTGCAACGCGTTTTGTTGCAAGCCGTTGATGTTCGATGCATTCGTCGACACGTTGCCTTGCAGCGTCGTGACATTCGCTTCCGTCGTCGTCATGCGTTTGCCGAGACCCGTGACGGCTTGATTCGTCGCATTGAGTTGCGAGCCGTTGATGGCATCCGTGCTCGTTGCGTTGATCTGTCCTGCCGCGACGTTGGTAATCGTGCGCTCGTTGCCTGCCGCACCGATGCTTACCGTGCTCGACGGCGACGTGCCGGCAAACTTGTACTTCGTACCGTTGATCGTCGTGCTTGCCGTACCGACAGCGGCCGACGTCGTCGAGCCCGCGCCGAGTGCGACATCGTTCGCGTTGTTTGCCGCGCTACCCAGACCGATTGCAACGGCCGCCGACTGCGAAGCGCTCGCCTGACCACCAATAGCAATCGCATCCGCCGCGCTCGCCTGCGCCCCACGCGTTGCGTTACTACCGATGGCAATCGCGCCGTTACCCGAAGCGACCGTCGAATCCGCAGCCGACAGCGGTGTCGTGCCGTCACCGCCAGCCCCACCGATCGCGACAGAATTCGTCGCACTCGCCACACTGCCGAAGCCGACTGCCGTGCTTGCGGTACCGGACGCATTTGCCTCGGTGCCGGCCGCAGTGCCCCATTTTCCTGCGGAGGTCATGAAGCCAAAGGCCGAGCCGCCTTCGCCGGTGACCTGGGAATACGAGCCATAGACCGTGGCGGCGAGTTGATCGTTGCCGCTTGCGTTGCAGCCGGCTACGTTCGAATAGGTCCCGGACCCGTTGACGGGTTGTACGCTTTCACCGGGTACGCCGGAGCGCCCGACAGTGCCCGTGCCGGTTGAATCGCAGTCCTCGACGGACTTGTAGGTATTGGCGTGGGCGGGCACGGAGAGCCCGAGGAATAGTGTCGTGGCGACGATGGCGAGTACGCTTGCCTCGAACGGCACGCGCGCTGACACCGAGGTGCCATTCGATTTCCGGAGGATGAATCCGCGAGTCGTTGCCGCGTCTTGGTTGTTCGTGCCGGTGGCTGTTTCAACGGCGATCAGTCGGTTCAAAAAGGCTTTCATCTCGATCTCATTAACATTGGTTGATGTAACAGTTGCGAAAGATAAATGAGATAGAACTGAAAGATTGCAAAGAAACGCAAGATCGGCCCGGCGAATTGTTAGATCTTGCCAGGTGGCGCTTCACAATTGAGATGACGCGGGCCGAAAAGCCAGTAAACGCAAGGGTTTCCGGGCAGCACCCGATCCGTCTGACCAGGCGGACCGGCAGCGCTGGATCTCATGAATTTCCCGACAGGCATGCGTGCTGGAAGCGGGAGTTGTAAGGTTGGTTACCTATATCAACGCGAATCAACGTAAATCAACGATCTGAATGTGGATTTGATGGTGACCTTACTCCGAGGGCCGTAAGCCGAAATCCGGCCGCTTCCCTGTGGCATTTGTGGTTTTATCTTGCATTTTGCGTCATCTTAAGGCACACTAAATCCACATCGAGTAGCGAAATCACACGTAATACCGGACAGATATCAACATATGTCAACAAATATCCCTCAGCACGCCCGCGTAGTGATCGTCGGTGGCGGCATCATCGGTTGCTCCGTCGCCTATCACCTGACCAAACTGGGCTGGACCGACGTCGTGCTGCTCGAACAGGGCCAACTGTCCTGCGGCACCACCTGGCATGCGGCCGGTCTGGTCGGGCAATTGCGTGCGCAGGAAAGCATGACCAAGCTGATCCGCTATTCGACGGCGCTCTATGCCGAGCTGGAGGCCGACACCGGTCTCGCTACCGGCTGGAAGCAATGCGGTTCGCTATCGGTTGCGCGCACGGCCGAACGCATGACGCAACTCAAACGCACGGCCGCGGTAGCACGCGCCTACGGCGTAGCGTGCGACGTGATCGGCCCGAAGGAAGCCGGCGACTTGTGGCCGGTAATGCGCACCGACGACCTGCTCGGCGCGGTCTGGCTACCCGGCGACGGCAAGGCGAATCCCACCGATCTCACGCAAGCACTCGCACGCGGCGCACGCACGCGCGGCGCACGCATCGTCGAGAACACACGCGTGACTGCGATCCATACGCGGCAAGCCGAAACGGGCCGCGAAGTCAGCGGCCTCGCGTGGCGCAACAAGGACGGCGAAGAAGGCACCATCGCAGCGGACATCGTCGTGAACTGCGCGGGCCAATGGGCGAAGGCCATCGGCAGGATGTGCGACGTGACCGTGCCGCTGCATTCCGCCGAGCACTACTACATCGTGACCGAGCGCATCGCCGGCGTGCATCCCGATCTGCCGGTGATGCGCGATCCAGACGGCTACATCTATTTCAAGGAAGAAGTGGGCGGTCTCGTGATGGGCGGTTTCGAGCCCAACGCGAAGCCCTGGGGCATGAATGGCATTCCGGAAAACTTCGAATTCCAGTTGCTGCCCGACGACTGGGATCAATTCCAGATCCTGATGGAAAACGCATTGCAGCGCGTTCCCGCGCTCGAAACCGCGCAGGTCAAGCAGTTCTACAACGGTCCGGAATCGTTCACACCGGACAACAACTTCATCCTCGGCGAAGCGCCTGAATTGCGGCGCTTCTTCGTCGGCGCGGGCTTCAATTCGATGGGGATCGCGTCGGCGGGCGGGGCAGGGATGGCGCTTGCCGAGTGGATCGTCGCGGGCTCACCGACGATGGACCTGTGGCCCGTCGACATCCGCCGCTTTGCACGCTTCAACGGCAACGACACGTGGTTGCATGATCGCGTGAAGGAAACGCTCGGTCTGCACTACGCGATGCCCTGGCCGAATCGCGAACTCGATACCGCGCGCCCGTTCCGTCGTTCGCCGCTTTACACATTGCTGCGCGACGAGGGTGCGTACTTCGGCAGCAAGATGGGTTGGGAGCGCCCGAACTTCTTCGCGCCGAGTCCGGCCGAAGCGCACGTCGAGTACGGATTTGGCCAGCAGAACTGGCTGCCGTGGAGCGGTGCGGAACATCGCGCGTGCCGTGAGAGCGTCGCGTTGTTCGACATGACGTCGTTCTCGAAACTGCTCGTCAAGGGACGCGACGCCGAAGCGGTACTGCAAGGCATCGTCGCCAACGATGTCGCCGTGCCGACCGGCACGACCGTGTATACCGGCATGCTCAACGAGCGCGGCAACTACGAATCCGATTTCACGTTGACCCGTCTCGCCGACGATCAATACCTGATCGTCACTGGCTCCGCACAAACCACACGCGACTTCGACTACATCGAAAAATCGATTCCGCACGACAAGCATTGCACGCTGGTCGATGTGACGGGGCAGTATGCGGTGTTAGCGGTGATGGGGCCGCGCGCTCGCGATCTGCTGCAGAGCGTGTCGAAGGCCGACTGGAGTCACGCGGCTTTTCCGTTCGGCCAGAGCCGCGAAGTCGATATCGGTTACGCAACCGTCCGCGCGACGCGCCTGACCTATGTCGGCGAACTGGGCTGGGAACTCTACGTGCCGGTCGAATTCGCGGCCGGCGTGTACGAAACGCTGCATGCGGCAGGCAAGCCGTTTGGTCTCGTCAACGCGGGCTATTACGCGATCGATTCGCTGCGTATCGAGAAGGGATATCGCGCATGGGGCCGTGAACTCACGCCCGATTACAACCCGTTCGAAGCAGGTCTGTCGTTTGCGTGCAAGCTCAACAAGGACATCCCGTTCCGTGGTCGCGAGGCGCTATTGAAGCTGCGCGACGAACCGCTGCGGCGTCGTATGGTGGTGCTCACCGTCGACGGTGCAAGCGATCGCATGGTGTGGGGCAGCGAAGCGATCCTGCGTGACGGCAAACCGGTCGGCTTCGTGACCTCGGCTGCTTTCGGGCATACGCTCGGCTGCCCGGTAGCAATGGGCTACATTAGCAATCCGGACGGTGTCGCCGATGCCACTTACCTGAACAGCGGTCACTACACGATCGACCTCGCAGGCGAACTGCTGCCCGCAACGGTTCATCTGAAAGCGCCGTACGATCCGCGCTCCGAGCGCGTGAAAAGCTGATCGAACGGAACCCGCTCATGGCCGTGCCTGCAAACAGCTACATCCTGAAACTGTCGTGTCCGGACCAACCCGGTATCGTCAATGCCGTCTCGGCGGCGCTGCTCGAATGCGGCGCGAACATTGTCGATTCCGCGCAATTCGGCGACCGGCGCACTGCGCAATTTTTCATGCGCACGCACTTCCAGCTGCTCGCAAGCGATGCGACGTATGACGATCTATGCGCAAAGTTCGAACCGCTTGCGCAACGGTGGGGGATGCAATGGCAGATTGGCGACGCATCGCACAAGCCACGTGTGCTGCTGATGGTGTCGAGGTTCGGCCACTGTCTGAACGACCTGCTGTTTCGCTATCGCACAGGGCAGCTGAACATCGAAATTCCCGCGATCGTGTCGAATCACAAGGACTTTTATCAGCTGGCTGCGAGCTACAACATTCCCTATCATCACTTCCCGTTGTTGAAGGCGACGCCTGAATCGAAGGCTGCGCAGGAAGCAAAGATCTGGGACGTGATCCAGGACCAGGCGATCGATCTCGTGGTGCTCGCGCGCTATATGCAGGTGCTATCCGCCGATATGTGCGAGAAGCTCGCGGGCCGCGCGATCAATATTCATCATTCGTTTCTGCCGAGCTTCAAGGGGGCAGGGCCGTACCAGCAGGCCTACGATCGCGGCGTCAAGCTGATCGGCGCAACGGCCCACTACGTCACCACCGATCTCGACGAAGGACCGATCATCGAGCAGGCCGTCGAGCGCGTCGACCACGCGATGGACCCCGACGATCTGACGATGATCGGGCGCGACGTCGAATGTGTCGCGCTGTCGCGGGCGGTGAAGTGGCACCTGGAGCATCGGGTGATTATCAACGGGCACCGGACGGTGGTGTTCCGCTGATCTTCAGCATCGTGCTCAGGTCGATGGCCTCGTCGACGTGAGGCCTGTTGGCGGCCCATCTATCGCTGTCCACCCACCGTCGACCGACAACGAACTGCCGGTGATATAGCTCGCCGCGTCGGATGCAAGGAAAGCGATCGCCGCACCCGCTTCAGACGGCTGTCCCCAACGGTTGAACACGGTGTGCGCCGCATAGACGTTGTAGATGTCGGCGCGTTCCTTGATCGGCGCGGTCAGTTTCGTCTCGATGATGCTCGGCATGATTGCGTTCACGCGCACGTTGTAGGGTCCGACTTCCGCAGCAAACGCTCGCACCATCTGCGCGATGCCGCTTTTAGACGCGGCGTAGATGCCCAATCCAGGTTCGATCGTGACCGCGCGCATCGACGAACACGCGATGATGCTGCCAGAACCTTGCTGCTGCATCGGACGTCCAAAAGCGCGCAGAAAGTGGAACGTGCCTTTCAGGTTCAGCGTCATGACACGGTCGTATTCTTCTTCCGTGTAATCCATGATCAGCTTGCGGATGTTCAACGCGGGGGTGCTCACCGCAATGTCGACGACGTGGCGTGCGCGCACGACATTGGCTGCCAGCGCTTCGATCTGCTTGCCATCGGCGGCATCGATCTTGACTGCTTCTGCTTCGCTCACACTGTTGATCTCGTCCGCGGTAGCCTTCGCGCCGTCGATATCCGCATCGGCGCAAACCACATAGGCACCGAGGCTGCCTAGCGCTTCCGCAGCGGCCTTGCCGATACCGGATGCCGCACCGATCACGACCGCCGTCTTACCGCTGAGATCAAACAGTTTTCGATAGTCTTGCATGTTCGGCTCCGAGGTTGCCCGACTCGATCGGGCAATGAGGTAAGCGATGAGCGTTCACAACATCCACGCCAGTACCGGTGTGGATTGCAGATAGACCAGCGCGGCCAGGACCGCCAGTAACGCGATGCTCCAGCCGATTACTTTACGGAAGATCAGACCTTCCTGCCCGATAATGCCCACGGCCGCGGCACCCACCGCCAGACTTTGCGGCGAGATCATCTTGCCGAGTACGCCGCCTGACGCGTTGGCCGCCGCGAGCAGCGCAGCCGATAAGCCGGTTTCGTGTGCCGCTGCAGCCTGCAATGCACCGAATAGCGCGTTCGCCGAGTTGTCCGAACCTGTGACCGCGACACCGAGCCATCCGATCACTGGCGAGAGAAACGCAAATCCCGAACCGGTACCTGCCAGCCATCGTCCTAGCGTAGTCGTTTGCCCAGAATAGTTCATCACAAACGCAAGAGCCATGACACCGAGCACGGTTGGAAAAGCCCATCGCAGTTGCACGAGGGTTCGACGATAGATATCGATAGAAGCGCGCGGAGGGATTTTCAGCACGAATGCCGAGAGAATTCCCGACAACAGCAGCAGCGAGCCGGCGGCAGAAAGCGTGTTGAGTGTGAAGACCGCGCTAATCGCGGTGTCGTCCTCTGTCGTAATCGCAAGACCGGGCCACGCAAATTTCAGCGTGCCCGTCGCCAGGATTCTTTGCACGACGGGAAACTGTGCGATAGCGAAAATGACGACGATCAGGGCATACGGCACATACGCTGTCATCAACTCCTTGCGCGAATGCCTGAGCGCAACGCCGACGGGTGCCGTGGTTACCGCATTCTCGAATGCACCGGCGGGCAACCTGACAGGTGACCACGCTTTCAGAAACATCACGATGGCGCCGGCGGAAGCCAGTGCAGCGATAACGTCGGCAAGGACAATCGAAAAGTAACTGGCGCTAAGCCATTGCGTAATAGCAAACGCAAACCCGGACACGATCGCGGCCGGCCAGACCTGGCGTAAGCCGCGTTTGCCGTCCATGATCCAGATCAGCACCAGCGGCACGATCGCAGCGACGACAGGCGTCTGCCGCCCAACGTGCTTGCCGATCTCTTCGAAGGAAATGCCGGTGACCTGGGCGAGCGTCGTGATCGGTACGGCGAGCGCGCCGAATGCAACCGGTGCGGTGTCCGCTACCAGTGCAATCGTCGCGGCCTTGACCGGTTTGACACCGATCGCGACCAGCATCGCGCCGGCAATGGCAACGGGCGTACCGGCACCGGCGAGCGCCTCGATCAAGGCACCGAAGCAGAAGGCGATCAGGATGGCCTGGATGCGCGGATCGTCGCTGACAAGAGCAAAGCTATCGCGCAGGATCGCGAAGTGGCCCGACTGGACAGTGAGGTTGTACAGCCAGATCGCGTTGACGATGATCCAGCACACGGTCAGCAGACCAAAAACCGCGCCGTATGCCGCGACGTCGAGAATCGTCAATACCGGCATGCCGTAGACAAAGCCGGCAACCAGCCCACCGAACACAAGCGCAATCACCGCCGATAGATGCGGCGAGATTCTCAACCACCCGAGCATCAGGAACATCGAAGCGAGGGGCAGCGCCGCGAATAACGACGACACCAGGAGCGACCCGTAAGCGGGGTTGTAGGTTTGATGGAACATTGTCTCCTCCAGTTTTTATCGTCTTTGCCGGCGTGCTATCTCCTCATGGTCGTCGGTCCCTTGCGGCGTCGGTCATGTGCGTGGACTGCAATGAAAGTCAACGCGGTAGCGGCGCGAATTTAGCCGGCGTCATCAACTGGTTTTCCTGTGCGACCAGATAACCCGCCTGCGCACTTCTTTCCAGGTAGGCGATCCAGTCCGGATCGGCCTGAAGCTGTGCGCGACGCGCGCTGCGATCTGCCGCGTCCTGAAACACCCAGATATGCGTGTAGCAGTTCAGACGGCCGGACTCGGCAACCATATAGGCGAGCGGTTCCCCGAGATGTTTGCGCTGAATGTCGAAGCCGTGCTCGGCATAGAGCGCGAGATGCTTGTGCAGTGCGCCAGGCCTTGCGGTGTAGGTGCGAACATCGAGTAGCATGAATGAGCTCGTATCAGGGTAAACGGGAGGGCGCGAACGCCGCGGCAACGCTATCGTCGTAGACGTGAGTGCCTTCGCGCGCGCTTCGATGTGAAGAAAATGCTACTGAGCGTAGCGCTCGGCGCGGTAGGACTTAACGTACTTTCTATTGGATTTTTCTTCGCGAGACAGACATGAAAGCGGGGCGCCAACCTGAAGCTACTCCAAACTTCGAGGTCTCCGACTTTGGCGGGACGGGTAGCGACTTCCTGTTCGACCTGGTGAAGCTGGAGGGGCGCAACGAACTACCGCGAGCCTTCCTGCATCGGCATAGCTACTATCACATTCTCTGGATGTGCAATGCGCAAGGCCGGCATGTGCTCGACTTCGACAGTTACGAAATCAAGCCGTATTCGGTCTTCTTCATTTCACCGGGGCAGATCCACGGATGGACGTCGACGATCGACGCCAGTGGTTACGCGATCAATTTCAGCGCGGAGTTTTTCCTGCAACTATTTCCGCGTGCGGAAGAGCCCGCCGATTCTCCTTTCTTCCATATCGCCCACACCGACCCGGTTCTGTATCTCACGCCCGAGCAGCATGCCGAGCTGTTTCCGCTCTTGCTCGAACTCGAGAAAGAGTTCAAGAACCAGCAGCGCTGGCGCTACGATGTCGTGCGCTCGTTCTTGCAGATTCTGTTGATCCGGTTGCGTCGACTGCATCGGCCGCACGGCACGGAGTCGGTACTGCCGCGCAGCTATAGTTTGACGCGCAGCTTCAAGGTGTTGATCGAAGACCACTACCTCGAATTCGGCTCGGTGCAGGACTACGCGTCGCTGCTGTTCGTCACCGATCGAAAACTCAACGAAGCAGTCAAGGCGACGACGGGACGCACGGCGACCCAGTTGATCCACGACCGGGTGCTCATGGAAGCAAAGCGCTTGCTGGCGCAGTCGGAATTGAACGTCGCCGAAATTGCCTATCAGCTCAACTTCGACGACTTCGCGTATTTCTGCCGCTTCTTTAAAAAGAATGTGCAGTTGACGCCTAGCGAGTTCAAGAAGAAATTCTCGGTTGCGTTTTCGTGAGCGCGCATTCTTCGAGCAGCTCGGCATACTCTCGCGCAAAGCGATGCACGTCGCCAGGCCAGCGCGCCGATACATAGCGGCCGTCGCGCACGACGAAGGCGGGCCGTTCGTCGCTGTCGCTATCGCGTGCAATGCCATCGGTCTTGCTGCGATAGTCGGGGGCATCGCGTGGTACGTCGAGAAAATCTTCGGGGCGGGCCAGCTCGCGCGTCACCTCCTGCTGAACCGACATGTAGCCGGCGGGCTGACCAGGCGACTCACTGTAGGTGCGGTAATAGTCGGGATCCCAGAAGCGGGTGAATCGCGTGAGCGATGCGGCCTTGTGTTCCAGTGCCCACGTCAAGGCGGTCGTGCGCAATCCGTACAGTACCGATCGTCCGTCGGGGCGACGGCTGCGAGCGGCCAGCAGTACGCCGTGACAGATCGCAGCAATTGGCATCTCCGCAGCAAAGCACGCGGCGGTGACAGCCTGCAACTGTCCACTCTCGAGATACTCGCGCATGCCGCGCGCCCGGTGACCGCCCGCCAGCAGCAGGCCATCGAAGTCCGCGATGTCGATTGCATCCCAGCGTAGTGGGTTTTGAAACGCGGTGTCTGCGCGGAGTTGCGCGTAAGCGTCGCGTGCATCGCGCCGTGCCCGCAGTATCAAACCGACCAGCGGCAGGCACCGTAACCCCGGAATCCAGCCCCACGGGTCGAGGCCGCGGCCATTGATCATCAACGGATCGCATTCGGCAGGGCGGCCATCCGGCGTGGCGAAACTGACGCGGTGTCCACGCGCCCGCAGAATCTGCCAGCTCACGGCGACTTCGCTCGGATCGGAATCGCGGGAAGGGAGCGGCATCAGGATATGTGCCGTGGTGCATTGCGCGGCATTGGCCGTCATAAGAATTTTTCCTCTCAGGATTTTGAATGCGCCGCGCATGCCGGTAAGGCGATGGCGGCGCTACCGATCCGGGTTCGCGCGTCGGTTCTCACGCCGATTGTGCCTGAGTCTTCTGGTGGCTTACCAGTAGGCCGGCGGATCGATACGGAGTGTTCCCTGCGTTGAGTTTTGCGCGTAGGCCGGGCACGGGGCACGAGGATTGCTGATGACCGGGGAGAGCGGCGATGGGTTGCTCGAACAACGAACCGGAAGGAGGCACGTCATGTTGGGAACAATCTTGATTGTCGTATTGATACTGGTATTGATCGGTGCATTCCCGACCTGGCCGCACAGTCGTTCCTGGGGCTATGCGCCTAGCGGCACCTTAGGCGTGGTGCTGATCGTCCTGATTGTGTTGCTGCTGTTGGGGCGGATATAAGCAGACCTGGCGCGCCGCTGGGAGGTGTGATTGCGGATCTCGACGAGAGACGAGACCGCGGTCAACCGGCGGCGCGTCGTTGCGCCAGTTGATCGAGGATGCGTGCATGCGCGGACCGATCGAGCCGGTACAGCAGCATGAGCAGCACGCCGGCGATGGAAAGGAGCGCGGCGCCGGGGCCGTAGGCTAATCCGAGTACCGCGACTGTCTCCGGGCGCAACGCGACCTCGACACTCGCTTGAGCACCCGCCTGCGCCGCAGCGCCACTCGGCAATCCGCTGAACTCCAGCACCAGACCTGCTATCAACGCACCGCCACCAGTCGCGACTTTGCTGGCGAACGACCAGCCCGCAAAGTAGAGTCCTTCGCGACGGTGACCGAACAGGTACTCGTGTTCGTCGGCGGCGTCGGCGAGCATCGACGAAGCGGCAATCGCCGCAGCCGTCAGAGCGAGTCCACCGATCGCGGCATTCGCGACGAGCAGCAGCACGAGCGGCGGGCCCTCCAGCGCAAGCAACCCGACGAGTCGCAGCGTGGCAGGTAACGTCTGCGTGGCGATCAGGACGCACACACTGAGCAGCAGCATCCGTTTCTTGTCGAAGCGCGCCGCGACGAGGCCGATCAGTGGCGCACCGATCAGCAGCCCGCAAAAATACGCGACCGTGACGAGCTTGATGCTATCGGCATGAAGTCGCCAGAAATAGGTATTCGCATGCAGGCCGAGCGACATCGCGACGCCCTGCGCCGCAAAGAACAGCACCGACGCACCGAACAGGATGCGAAACGACCGGTTGCGGAAAATCTCGGCGACGCCTGCGAGCAATGCACGCAGCCAGTCCGAACGATCTTCGGTAACGACATGTGCACGATGCCGCAGCTTGAAGCTGCCCCATATCGCGACTAGCGCACCGAGCGTTGCCACGGTGGCGCACGTCAAGGCGAATGGCGAATACGCGTCACGATGCGAAAGGCCACCCGCACCCTTGAAGAAGAAACCGAAACCGATCAGCACGGCGGCGAGTGCACCGACCATGCCGAGACCCCAGCGCCACGCGGCGACCTTCGAGCGTTCCGCGTAGTCGTCGGTCAGTTCCGCGCCGAGCGCGAGGTACGGCAGATTGAACAGCGACACTGACAGCCGCAGCATCACCGACAACAGAAGCAGCATCACGAACAGCGTCGTGGCAGATACGCCGGCGGGCAGCGAGAAAATCAGCACGAACGCAATCATTGCCAGCGGCAGACCGAGCAACATGAACGGCAGGCGCCTGCCGAGCCGGGAGCGCCATCGGTCGGAAACGGAACCGATCAGCGGGTCGAGCACCGCATCGACGACCAATCCTGCCGATAATGCGAGTCCCGCGGAGCCGCCAGCCACGCCGCATACGCTAGTGAAGTAGAACAGCCCGAACACGGTCAAACCGTTGTTGGTCACCGTGTCGACAAACGAGCCTGCGCCATACGCAATTTTATGGGCGAGCGGCAGCGGAGCGTGCCGTGCCGCGGTGGAATCGAGCGTGGCGTCGACGGGGACGTTCTGGGTGGTCTCGGTGGTGCTCATGAGAAATGTCGACCCTTCACTCGATACGCAGGCGCGATGGCCCGCAGTGGCACGCAGATGGGGCGAATGTCTGTAGCAGTCGGCACGATCGGGTTAGATGCAGTGGATAGAGTCGTTTGGACGGGAGTGCTCTTCGTGACGGAATGAGACTGTCAGGCAGATCTTTTACAGTACGTTCGTGGCAAACGACACATACCTTGGCGATGATACGGATAAACCGTGAAGCGACGGAGGTTTCTCGTTTGCACTGCGCCCGCCGCTTCTTCTTTGACGCCATCACAGAGCTTTGGTCTTTAGCCAGGAACGAATAGCCTGAATGTGCTCTGCCTTGCACTCAAGGGGCAGCCAATGCCCGGCGGGCAAATCGATCACGGAGAGGTCTGTGCTGGCGGTCCGCATGGGTTCGCCCTGACGATTGCCGACGATGGTACAGATCTGGTCGAAATGACCATTGACGAAGAGCACCGGCTGCGACAGACGGCCGCCATCGGCTGCTTTGCGAGCATAGGCAATATTGGTGTCATCATTCAAGTACCACGCGCATGCGGGACGGAAGCCGTGTGCGTTGAACCGTTCGACGAGCACATCGAAGTCCGCTGGCGGCCAGATGTCCGGGTCAGGTCGAGTCGGCGGGGCACGATGCGCTGCGCCGAAGCGTCCCCCCTTTCTCGTGACTTCCGCGTTGGGCGATATCTTGCCAACGCCGTCTGGTTTTCCCTTTTGAAAAATAGAAGCCAACGATGCGACCCGGTCTGCATCGAGGTCGGCGACCGCGGCTTCGAAGTGGTTCATGTAATAGCGGTAATAGTCCCATTGACCATCCGGATACTGCTCAGTGGGATAGATCGCGCGGTCGATCAGAGGCACAACGGTGCTTAGGGCATGTCCTTCGGGTTGATAGGCGAGCGAAGTCAATACGATGCCGCGGCTACGTCGAGGCTCATGAGCGGCTAGCTCGGCGGCGACCACGCTGCCCCAATCGTGACCGACCCAGACAGCGGGCTCGCCGCCAAGGTGGTCGTGGAGCGCCACCATGTCTGCCACGATTGCCTCTATGGTGTAGGCAGTGTTTACCAAAGGAACTGACGAGCCACCATAGCCGCGCAAATCGGGCGCGATGCAGTGCCATCCATCGGCGGCGAAAGCGTCCAGCTGCGCCCGCCACATCAAGCCGATACTCGGCCAGCCGTGAAGAAAAATCATCAGCGGTCCGCTAGCCGGCCCGCACTCGAGGAAGTGCGTCGTTTGATCACTCATGCTGAACGTACGCGAAACTAGCGTGGTTCGATTCGAGTTCGTCATGGTTGAATCCTCCGGTTTAGTCGCTGCATTACACGCGCTTCGTGCCACCAATCATTAGCGCGACGCCGATCAAGGCTATCGCGCCCGAAACCAGCTTCACCAGGGTCAAAGGCTCGTGTAGCAGGACCGTCGAGAGACCCAGCGCGACCACGGGTGCGGCGTAGTTGAAGGTGTTTGCAAGGGTTGATGAAACTTCTGCATTGAGCTTGAGGAACACGGCGTAGCCAATGAGCGTGCTGGCTACGACGAGAAACGCAATCGCGGCCCACGCGGACGCTGGAACATTCGCGAGGTGAGTTGTAGCTGCGATGCCCGACACCGTGACGATTCCGCTGAGGACCACGCTGGCCGACACGAGTTGTACTGTGAGACTGAGCACGGGGTCGCGAGGCAAAGCCACGTGAGAGGCCAGCAGTGAACCTGCTGCCCATGCCGCACATGCTGTCAGTGCAAGCGCTGCGCCCATTGGGCGGAAGTCGCTGCCGGTTGCGGATGTCCAGCCCATCAGTGCGAGGCCGACAATACCGACGGCGACTCCGGCTACCTGGCGAGCCGCCAGGGGCCGATGAAAAACGGCCCATGCGAAGAGCGCCAGAAAGAGCGGTGAAGATGAGCCGAAGATCGCAGCCACGCCGGCCGGCAGAAAATGGGTTCCCCAGACGGCGAGCGCCTGACTTGCAACCAGCATCGTGATGCCGATGAGTGCGGCACCCGCCACCTCGCGTGCTGACGCAGGCACGCGCCGCCAGCGCGTAATTCCGAACGGAAGCATGATGAGCGCCGCGAACGAGAAGCGAAGCGTTGCCACCATCAAGGGATGCATGGCGTTCCCGGCGACCTTGAACGCGAGGAAGTTCGCGCCGTTGTAGAACCACTGATAGCCGACAGCGAGGGCGACCAACCCGCGATGCGTGCGCCAGTCCATCGGTGTCGTGGTCGCGAGACTCATTTCCTGCCCGCCGGCAGAGCGAAACGATGTTCGATTGTGGCGTTCGGTCGATGGGACGCGTCGCCGTGAAGGAGGGGCGTGCGATACGCGTGGACCGGGTTCATGGTTCGTCTCTTGATGCGGAGTAGATTCGATACTAGCGATCCGACAGTTATCCGGATAATGCTGAAGCGGAATACGCGTTATCCAATTTTCGGGTAATAAGGATCGAGGTTGGTCGACTCAGGACTTAGGGAGGCGGCAGTGGAATCGCAGTTCATCGAGTACTTCCTGCGTGTTGCGGAACTTGGCAGCATCAACAAGGCCGCAGCGGACTTACGACTGTCGCAGCCGGCGTTGTCGCGCCACATCGGGCAGCTTGAGCATCAGCTGCGTGCGACCCTCTTCACGCGCACCAAGGGCGGTGTCCGGCTAACCGAGGCCGGTGAATTACTGCAGGAACGCGCGCGACCGATTATTCGGCAACTGTCGTCCCTGGTTGAACAGGTGGGTGACCGCGCGGCCGGACAGCTCTCTCTAGGCGTTGCGCCGTCCTGGCGACATCTCTTCACAACGAAATTTATCCAGCGACTTGTCGCCCAATACCCGGGCGTACGATTGCGCATCCACGAGGGTGTAAGCCATGAGTTGCGTGAAGCCATGCATGCCGGAATGCTCGACCTTGCGATAGTCCCGTTTGAAGGTTCACCACCGCAGGGCTATGTTCATAAGCCACTGGTACGGGAGCCACTCATTCTTGTTGGAGCGAAAGACAGCGGCTTACGGCCAGACAAGCCCGTGCCGCTATCGCGACTCGACAATCGCAAACTCGCTCTTGCCAGCAGGCAGAACGTCATCAGAACAACCATTGAGAATTCGATGGCTCGTCGCAATCTCCAGTTCAACTTGCTGTTCGAACTGGACGCGATGCATCTGTCGATGGAGCTGGCGAGTCAAGGTATCGCGGACACGGTGTCGCCGTGCTGTGCAGTCAGTGGCAATGCATACTGGGAAGATTCGATTTCGTGGAGCCCCATTCGAGGCCTCCACATGACGTGGGCGCTCTGCGAAAATTCTGCGCGCTCACACTCGCCAGCGGTTAGTGAGGGTCGGCGGCTCGTGCTCGATGTGGTCGACGAAATTATCCAGAGCAACAGCTGGTTTGACGCCGAGCGGCTTAAGAAATTGTAGAGATGGTCAATCTCAATGGCCTGCGTGCCGCGTCCACCGCCAGATGCAGCCTGGTGCTCACTCCACCTCGGGGAAGCCTGGGCGCTGTTGTATATGTCATCACTCGACAGCGTTCGAATCATCCGGTCCAGCTCGCGCAAAACACAAGGTGTAAACGCATTCCAGAAAATGTACACCGCACCTCGTGCACATACCTCACTTCGCACGCTTAGGTTTCGCCTTTGCACCGGATGCATTGAGCGCGACCGCAGCAAGAATGAGCGCCTTGAACGCCTTCGCGTCGATCTCTTCTCCTTCATGGATATCGATCGCTCGTCTCGTGTTCCCATCGAGACTCGAGTTGAAGAGCCCGGCCGGGTCCTTCAACGAAGCGCCCTTGGCGAAGGTCAATTTGACGACCGCCTTGTAGGACTCACCGGTGCAGATGATTCCGTCGTGCGACCAGACCGGCGTGCCGCGCCATTTCCATTCTTCGACGACATCCGGGACCGCGTCTTTGATGAGCTCGCGCATCCGGCTCAAGGTCGCTCCACGCCAGTCGCCGAGCTCGACGATTTTCTGGTCGATCAGCTCAGATGCAGGTTGACTCCCGGTTGAATCCGGCTGTGTCATGTCTCCTCCTTGAAGCGTGTCAGTCGTCGCCTTTTGCCACGATTGCGCCTGCAATCCGATTACGCGCCAGCGACGCCGCGACAAACCCCGATGCTTTCATCTCTTCGACAAACCCGGACAGATACGCGGCCGCTTCTTCGCCTCTTGCCTTAGGCACGCCCATCGCCTGGCGAATCACCATGAACCGTTGATCGAGTATGCGTAACCCACCGGTCTTTGCGGCATCGCTTTCCAGCTGTTGCTTGACCCCTGCGGCCACGTCGAGATGCTGATCGAGAAATCCCTGCACCACAGCGGGCGAGAGCGGTATTCGCACGATCTTCGCGTGATGCAATTCGCGCGTGAGGAACAGATCGTACGCGCTGTCCGTGCCAACCGCGACCGTTATGCCTGGTTGATCGACCTGATCGTTGGTCGTAATCGGCGACGTGTCACGTACCAGATAAAAACCTTCGATCAACACGTACGGCTTCGTGAAACTGATTTCCTGGCCGCGCTTCGGATCGACGGCGAAGAAGCCGACGTCGGCGTTGCCTTGATTGACGTTATCGACGGACGCGCCCGCCGACTTGACCACGACGAGTTGCAGCGGCACACCGAGGCGGCTGGCGAGTTCGGTGGCAAGATCAACCGATACGCCAACCGCTTTGCCGGTTGCCGGGTCGAGACTGGCCAGTACCGGATTCCCGAGATTGATCGACGCGCGTAGCGTGCCGTGTGGCGCAAATACTTTCGTCATGGATTCACCTGCGTGCTGTGTGGTTTGTGCGAATGCGGAACTGGGCAGGGTGGTACCGACTGTCAGCGAGACGGACAGCATCGCCACGAGAGTCACCCAGCGTTTCATTGTAGAAAGCTTTGTCATCTTCGTATGCCCTCTATTTGGCGGACCCGCATGGCCTTCGGCAGGCGCCAGCCGGATCGATTGCCGTATCTTCCTTGAAAAGCGTCGCGCGTGACGACAAAGTGTCGTTGCCCGTTTCACGGGAATATCCGGCAACGAACCCGTGTCTCCTCAGGGCATGTCGTACCATACGCCGCTCCAGAGTCGGTATTCTCCCCACACGCACCGCCAGGAGGAAACGCAAGTGCAACTGATACTGCGCCGTTTGCAGCTCACCTCCGGTGTGGTGATGCTGGTCTATGTGTTTCTCCATCTGGTCAACCACGCGCTCGGCATCTGGTCGCTCGAACTTGCCGGGCAGGGTCTCACGCTTGCCATACGACTCTGGCACAGCGTGCCCGGAACGATCCTGCTGTACGGCTCAGCTGCTCTGCATTTTTCACTGGCTATGCATACGCTGTACGGGCGTCGCCACTGGACACTGCCGCTCACCGACTGGATCCGTCTTTGGGCCGGCCTCAGTCTTCCGCTTCTGCTCATTGGCCATGCGGTGTCGACGCGTCTTGCTGCCTCGCTCTATGGCTTCGAACCGAACTATGAACGGATCGTGATATCGCTGATTACGGGCGGCACGCAAGGCTTGCAACTTGCGCTGCTCGCCCCGGGCTGGGTGCATGGTTGCCTCGGACTGTGGCTGCGCTTTCGACACCACGAGACGGTGCGTCGCGCGAAGCCGATACTGCTTGCTGTACTGATTCTTCTGCCGCTATTGTCGGCAGTCGGGTTCATTCAGATGACTCGCGCGGTCGAAGCAGCGCATGTCATCCTTCCGCGGCCCGATGCGGTACTGGTCGAGCATCGACTCTCTCTCGATGCCTGGCGTCACAATCTTCTTGTACTCTACGTGTCGCTGATCATCGGTGCTGTTCTGGCCGGCCACTTGCGTAACTGGATCGAGCGTCGAGCAGCGTAGCCGCATTCAAAGACCCGATACGCCAACCTTCCCGACACTCTCCGGCTCGACCATCCGGTCGTCCTCACCCGACATCGGCCCAAAACCCGTCGGCACGACGACGAGAGGGTGCGCGGTCGCGTCATGCCTGTCGTCGTGCTTGTCGGCCAGCGCAAATGCCTCGGAAATGATCTTCTGCACGTCCTGACGCATCATGGTCACCTCAAACGGCAGATGCGCAGCAAAAGGATCCCAGTCGAAGCAGCCGACCACCGTCGATTGCCACGCATCACGCGACAGACTCGACGCGAACTGCACCAACCCTTCAAACGCGGTAATCGAATTCATCAGCAAGCCGGCGGGAAGCCGGCCCAGGCTCTCATACCGACGAGCGAGCGCAAGCCTCGCCGACGACGCGGCATAACCGAAGCATTCCACCGCATCGGCGGCTGGGCTGATGCCGCGCGCTTCGAACGCATCGCGATAGCCGGCGATACGCATATCCGTCGCGTACTCGTCGGTCACGCCGCCAAGAAAGAGCAGTTCGTCTGGCGCGTTGCCGCGCGCCTTCATCTTGTCCATCAACACGTCAGCCAGCGCACGGGCGCCGCCGCGATTGTCGGACACCACCGAAGGCGCACCCTCGCCAGGCAGATCGACGTTGATGCAGGGAATCCCCGCTGCCGAGCAGAGCGCATCGAGCGGCGTCGGATTTCGCACACCGGCGATAAACAGCAACTCCACCTGCTGCGAAATCAGCGTCTCGGTCACGCTCGCTTCCACAGCAGGATCGCGCTGAGTACTGACCACGATCGGGCACAACCCGCGGTTGCGCGCATGGTCTTCGAAAGTCTCGGCAAGCCCCGCAAAAAAACGATTGCGATAGTGCGGAAGAATCATGCCGGCCAGTCCGGAACGCGAGAGTCGCAACCCGCGCGCTTTCATGTTCACGTTGTAGCCGAGCTGCGCCGCGCTCGCGAGGATGCGCTGCGCAGTTTCCTCCTTGATGCGATAGCGCGCCCAGGTGCCGTTCAGCACCATGCTCACCGCGGATATCGAAGAACCCGTCGCCTTCGCGATGTCGTAGATCGTGGACTTGCGGTTCGTGGGGTTGCGGGCCATCGGCGGTTCACTCCAAAGATCGATCTCGTTCTTGTCCGGCAGACGGTAGCGCTTCTGCCGGATCAATCCATTTCGGGTATTCACCTGGTTGACGTACTTGCTGAATGGATACAGCATGCACTTCAGCCGATTGCTGAATGGATTCAGCAAGTTTACAGCAACGAGCTGACGGTACGTTTTCATAACCCCTACTTGGACGGCCGGCGAGCGTAGCGCGTGGTCCGTGGTCCAGCGGAGGAGACATGTCAAAGAATCTCGTGCGCATTCTGTGCGCAGGCGTCGTTGCATTTGCGACATTTGCGTTAAGCACCGGCGTGGCAAGCGCTTCGCCCGATCACCCGGTCATCGGCATCGTCGTCAAGATCGGCGGAATTCCATGGTTCAACGCGATGGAAGCGGGGATCAAGAAGCGCGCCGATCAGCTCGGCGTCAAGGCGTTCATGGTCGGGCCGACCAGTGCGGACCCGGCGTTGCAGGTGCGGGCCATTCAGGATCTGATCGCGCAACACGTCGACGTGATCGGTGTCGTGCCTAACGATGCGCAAGTGCTGGAGCCGGTCTTGCAACGTGCCCGTGCAGCCGGCATCAAGGTCATCACACACGAGTCTCCGAAGCAGCAGAACACCGACTGGGATTTCGAACTTGCGTCGGTGAAGGGCTTTGGTGAAGCGTATGGCAAGCGCCTTGCCGCTGCGTTGGGAGGCAAGGGCGAGTACGCAGTCTTCGTTGGCTCGCTGACGGTGCCGTTGCACAACGCATGGGCCGATGCCGCTATTGCGTACCTCAAGGCTAACTATCCCGACATGAAACCGGTCGGCGACCGCTATGGCGTGGCAGAAGATGTCGACGCATCGCGCAAGACCGCACTCGATCTGATGCGCGCCCATCCCGACCTGAAGGGCATTCTTGCCTTCGGCAGCCAGGGTCCGATTGGCGCGGCTCGCGCAGTGGCAGAAAACCACCAGCAAGGAAAGATCGTTGTGCTTGGGCCGTTCTCGCCGGGGCAGGGCAAGCGTCTCGTACACGATGGGGTGTTGACCGGTGGCTTTATGTGGAACCCCGAGCTGGCAGGTGAAGTGTTCGTGACGTTGGGCGTGATGGTGGCGAAGGGGCAACCGATCAAGGACGGCATGACGATCCCCGGTCTCGGCGTCGTCCATCCCGATGGTCATAACCTGATCGTCGACCAACTGGTGGAACTCAACGCGAACACCATCGACGCGCTCGCCAAGTCGGGCCTTTGATCGGGTCGCCCGAGCGGAATCAATCGATGAATTCAATAGCTTCCACGGCACCTCGCTCGTCTGAGCGAGGTCATGCGAGCGACGTACCGGCGGTGGTCGACACTGCCCCTGCTGAAGGCACCGCGTTGCTCAAGCTCGAGAACATTTCGAAGCTATTCGGCGGCGTGAAAGCGTTGCAGGACGTGAAGTTCGACGTGATGCCCGGCGAGGTGCTGTGCCTTGCCGGAGAAAACGGTTGTGGCAAGAGCACGCTGATCAAGGTGATCAGCGGCGTCTATCAACCCGAGCCCGATGCGGTGATGCTGATGGACGGCCAATCGATCGAAGGACTGGATCCGGCGAAAGCACGGGAACTCGGCATTCAGGTGATCTGGCAGGACCTCGCGTTATTTCCCGAGATGACGGTTGCCGAGAATATCGCCTTCGAACAGAACCTCGGTCCGCGTCCGCGCCTCGTTAACTACAGCCGGATGAAGATTGCGGCGCACCGCATCCTCGAGCGGCTAGGTGTCGATATAGCGCTCAACCGGTCGGTGCGCTCGTTGTCGATTGCCCAGCGCCAGGTCGTGGCGATCGCCCGCGCACTCGTTGCCGACGCGCGACTGGTCTTCATGGACGAGCCGACCGCATCGCTGAGTCACGCCGAAACTGAAGCGCTGCTCAAGATCGTCCGGCGTCTGTCCGCCGATGGCATCGCTGTCGTGTTCGTCAGTCACCGGCTCGCGGAAGTGCTCGATGTCTGTACGCGTGTGACGGTGCTGCGCAACGGCCGTTACGTCGGCACGTTCCCGACCGCGGGTATGACACAAACGCGGCTGACGGAACTCATGACCGGCCGCACCTTCGACTACGCGGTACGCACGACGGATCTGTCGGCGGCACCGGTCGTATTGCGGGTCGACAATCTGTCGCGGCGCGGCGAATACGATGCGGTGTCGCTCGATGTGAAGCGAGGCGAGATCGTCGGCGTGACGGGCCGCCTCGGCGCAGGGCGCACCGAACTCGCGATGTCGCTGTTCGGCATGACGCGGCCTGATGCGGGCACGATCGCTCTCGACGGGAAGCCGCTAGCGCTGCGCTCTAATCGCGACGCGATTCAGGCGGGCATCGCTTACGTTTCCGAGGATCGTTTGCAGCTCGGCCTGGTGCAACAGCAATCGATTGGCGACAACACCGTGGCTGCGGTACTGGACGACCTGCTCGATGCCACGCATCTGATCGCACCGCGCAAACGTGACGATCTGATTCGCGGCTGGATAGAGCGGCTGGCGATCAAGATCGGCAAACCGGACGACGCCGTGTCGACACTATCCGGCGGCAACCAGCAGCGCGTCGTGCTTGCCAAGTGGCTCGCGACCAACCCGAAGCTGTTGATCCTCGACTCGCCGACAGTCGGTGTGGACGTGGGCGCGCGGGCCGGCATCTTCGCGATCATTCACAAACTTGCGGAACAGGGCATGGCCATCCTGCTGATCTCCGACGAGATCCCCGAAGTCTATTTCAACGCCGACCGTGTGCTGCATATGCGCAATGGCCAGATCGTCGCGCACTACGCGCCGGGCGCTACGACCATCGATCAGATCGAGCGAGACGTCCATGCCTGATTTGCGCAAATGGGGGATCGGCTCAACCGAGGCTCTGCTGATTCTCGTCATCGCCGTCATGTCGATCGGACTCGGCGTTTCGACGACGACCTTCCTTACGCTGCCCAACCTGTTCGATCTGCTCAACCAGAGTGCGGTCAACCTGATCTTCGCTGTTGGGCTGCTGGTGGTGTTGATCGCCGGTGGGATCGATATTTCGTTTGCGGTGGGTGCGTCTGTGGTTCAGTACCTCACGGCGTTGACCGTTATGCATCTCGGCGGCGGCAACTGGGCGATTGGTTTTGTGGCGGCCGCCGGCTTCGGCTTTCTGCTGGGCGCGATCAACGCTACCTTCATCTATCGCTTTCGTATCGTCTCGATCGTGGTGACGATTGCCACCTTCAATGTGTTTTTCGGCGGTCTGATGTTCGTCACCGGCGGCGTGTCGATCTACGATCTGCCCGACTGGTGGATGAACCGCGTGTCGCTCGTGCAGGTGAAGACCGCCAGCGGTGTGGCGGACCTTGCGCTTCCTGTCGCAGTGATGGCCGTCATGGTCGCGGCCACGTGGTTCCTGCTTCGACGCACGACCACGGGGCGGCAACTCTACGCGATGGGCGACAACCCCGAAGCTGCGCGCCGTGTCGGGATCAACCTCGGCACGATGCACTACGTGGCCTTCGGCTGGCTCGGCATGATGGCCGGTGTGGCTGGGTTGATGCAGGCTCACTATGTGCAGGAAGTCGTGCCTAACGCGTTGTACGGACGTGAGCTCGAGGTGCTTGCAGCGGTGGTGCTCGGCGGTGCCCGACTGGGGGGCGGGCGAGGCACGATCCTCGGCGCGATTCTTGGCATTCTGCTCACCGCGATCACCGCGAACGGGCTGAACCTTCTTGGCATCTCGCCTTACGCGTTCAAGATGATCATCGGCGCCATCATCCTGATTGCGATCACCTTGTCGAGCGACGGTTTTGCGAAGCTCGCGGGATCGCGGTTCATGTCGTCGCGAGCAAAGGCATCGTCATGAGTACCTCTTCGTCGCGACGCTCCTTCGTGCCGCACGTGCCTGCGGATGTCGTCGGTTTGCTCGGCTTTCTCGTCTTCGTCGTGGTGGCGATGAGTCTTGCCTCGCCGCGCTTTTTCTCTATCGATACCTTCACCTCGGTGGCTTTTCAACTACCGGAGCTGGGGCTATTCACGCTGGCGATGTTGATGCCGCTGGTTTCCGGCGGTTTCAATTTAGCGGTGACCTTTACCGCCAACATCGCCGGTCTGGCGATGGCGTGGGTGCTGCACTCGCATGGCGGAGTGAATGCGGGCGCGGGCGCCATCGTGCTCGGCATCGCCGCTGCGCTTGCAACCGGTGCGGCTTCAGGATGGATGATGGGCGCGATCATCGCGCGGACCGGCGCAAGTCCGATTCTCGTTTCGCTATCGATGATGATCTTCCTGCGCGGCCTCGGTGAATTTCTCACGCACGGTGGCGACATTTCGGGTTTTCCGCCGTTCGTGCTGTCGCTGGGCAACGGGTTGGTGCTCGGCGTCCCGGTGCCGCTATGGATCTTCGCCGGTTGCGCAGCGCTCTGGCACGTCGTCATGACACGCACACGCCTCGGCTTCGCTACGCGAATGATCGGCTCGAATCTTGAGGCCACGCGTTACTCGGGTATTGCGACAACGCGCGCGGTCACGCGCATCTACATGCTCTCGGGTTTGATGTGTGGCATCGCCGGCGTCGTGATGCTCGGCAGCTTCAACTCGGTGCGGGTCGGCCATGGTGAGGCGTTCCTGCTGATTTCCGTACTTGCGTGTTTTCTCGGGCGCGTGGACCCGTTCGGCGGCTTCGGGCGTGTCGTGCCGGTGGTGATTGCGCTGGTCATCCTGCAGGCGATCGCGTCCGGCCTCAATTTGCTTGGTGCCAGCCAGCATCTTGCTACGGCCCTATGGGGTGTGTTTTTGCTTGCCGTGATGCTCATCCGTTGGGCGTGGGCGCACGGTTCTATTCAATTCATGGTCCGCCGACGCGTGACCGCATCAGGAGGAAAGACTCAATGAATACGCTAGGCGTGCATGCATTGGTATGGTCCGGCGATCTGACGCCGGAGTCGACGCGCAAGGTGATCAGCCAGACTAAAGCCGCGGGGTTCGATCTCGTCGAACTGTCGTTACACGGGCCGAAGGTCATGGATCTCGCGCTCACGCGCGATCTGCTGCAGGAGTACGGTCTACAGCTTGGCTGCTCGCGCGGCCTGACCTTCGATGCCGACGTATCCAGCGACGATCCCGCTTCCGTCGCACGTGGGCTGGCGTTGCTCGAAGAAGGCATCGGCATTACCGCCGAACTCGGCGGCAACTACTTCGGCGGCATTCTGTACGGCGCGATGGGGAAGTATTCCGCGCCGCTTACCGCGCAAGGGCGACGCAATGCAGTCGATGCGTTAAAGCGCGTGGCGGACTTCGCGCACAAGAGAAACGTCACGCTCGGTCTCGAAGTGGTGAACCGTTACGAGAGCAATCTGCTGAACACTGCGTCGCAAGCGCTTGCGATGCTCGATGAAGTCGGTGCACCGAACGTCGTCGTGCATCTCGACACCTATCACATGAACATCGAGGAATCCGACTTCATGCAACCGGTTCTCGCGTGCGGAAAACGCCTTGGTTATGTCCATATCGGCGAGAGCAACCGGGGCTATCTGGGTTCGGGTACCATCGACTTTACGCAGTTTTTCCATGCGCTCGCGATGATCGACTACCAGGGCGTGATCACGTTCGAGAGTTTTTCGTCGAGCGTCGTGAACGAGCAGTTGTCCAACGCGCTGGCGATCTGGCGGAACCTGTGGGACGACGGCATGGATCTGGCCACGCATGCACGGGCATTTATCGCTGGCGGCGTGAATGCTGCGGCTAAAGCGAGGGCGCACCATTAGGACGATGCGCCGGTTTTTCAACACGACACCCCATTGTCTCGATGATCGAAGATCGTTTTATTGCAAGACTGGAACAGCTTATCGCCCACGGCAAGCGCCGTATTCTTGGGCTGGTTGGCGCACCGGGTGCCGGCAAATCGACGGTGGCGCAGGCCATTCTCGAAGCTTTTCCTGATCGCGCGGTCATAGTGCCGATGGATGGGTTTCATCTTGCGAACGTCGAACTTGAACGGCTTGGCCGCGCTGCTCGTAAAGGCGCGGAAGATACCTTCGACAGTGCGGGTTATGTTGCGCTGCTGGGTCGTCTGCGCGCCCAGCGCTCCGATGAAGTGATTTACGCGCCTACGTTTCGTCGTGAGATCGAAGAGCCGATCGCCGGAGCGATTCCCGTCATGCCGGATACGCCGCTCGTGATTACCGAAGGCAACTATCTGTTGCTCGATCGCGGCCACTGGAAAGATGTTCGGCCGCTGCTCGATGAAGCGTGGTATGTCGATGTCGATCCGGAGCTGCGCAGGCAGCGGCTCGTTGAGCGTCATATGCGGTTTGGTCGCGATGAAGTTGCGGCGAGAAACTGGGTTCAGCACACTGACGAGGTTAACGCGGTGCTGATCGAGTCGACGCGGGCGCGTGCGGATCTGGTTTTTCCGTTGGCTTAGTAGAGCACGGGTAGCGTAGCGTTGCATACGATCGCCCGGGTTTAATTCCTGACCTTCAGAGGTAGACACCATGAAGAACACTGCTACCGGTCAGGTCCCTGCCGTCGATCTACCGGAATGGGCCGCGAGCGCGTGCCGTGAATTGCAGGCGGTCGTCGCAGCAGTCGCGGTAGAGGACGTCGATGCATTGTGCGGTCTGCTCGCGCAAGCGGGCGTTATCGCGCTACATGGACTCGGCAGGGAAGGGCTCATGATGCGGGCGTTCAGCATGCGGCTTTTTCATCTGGGGCTGCGCGCGACGCCTGTTGGCGATATGGCGTTGCCTGCCGTAGGGGGCGGAGACCTCTTCATCGCGAGCGCCGGTCCTGGACACTTCGACACCGTCGCTGCTTTGATGCGGATCGCACAGACCGCAGGCGCGAAGACTGTACTGTTCACCGCGGAACCTGATGCACCGTTGCGGCATTGCGCGGACCTAACGATTCTTTTGCCTGCCCGGACTATGGCGCGTCCGGTGGCGCATACGTCGGGACCGCTGGCGCTTCTGATGGGTAGTGCCTACGAAGGTGGCCTGTTCCTGCTATGTGAGTACATCGTTGCGCAGCTTGCAGGCCGTCTTGATGTCGATGAGGCGTCCATGCGTGCGCGGCATACGAATCTGGAATGATGAGTTGAATCTCTAATGCGCATCACTGTTGTGGACGCCCTGGTAGCGGTGCGATGTTCTGAGCCCACGAAAGTGCTGAGTCACACCATCCTTGTTTGAGTGCCGGGATTTCCGCGCGCTGCGCCACTGCGCCGAGTCGCAGATTGTATTGAGTGGGATTCTCGGCGGCTGACGCGTAGATTGGCGTGCCGCATTCAACGCAAAACGCCTGAGCGCGTCTCGCCCCGGATGCCGCTGTCTTGATGTAGATCTTCGGGTGGCCGCGCAGGAGATGAAAGTCTGCGGCCAAGGCGGGCACGCTTGCGCGAAACGGTGCGCCCGATAATGTCTGGCAATCGGTGCAATGGCAAAGCCCTGCTTTTTGCGGATCGACGTTGGCCTCGTAGGCGATTGCGCCGCAGTGGCAGCTACCGGTGATTTTCATGTTCTCCTCCAGGCCGTAAGACGCTTATTCATTTTATAGGCCGTCGTGCGGGCCGCTCAAGCTCGATCGCCTACCAGGGCTCTCGCCGAAGATTTTTCCTCATTTAAGAAGTCAGGTTGGGCCAATAGCACCTTTCGATTCGGCGACGTTCTAGCCGAATGGTGACAGAATCTGTCCAGCTCACCCCCTATCCTCAATACCGGACTAAATGGAGTGAACTGTCATGGTCGGTAACGAGGTAGTGCAACGATTGATTAGTATCGAAGGCGGCGACTCCGCCATACAGCGGATCCGGGTCACCATCCCGGATGAAGTGCTCACCGACCTGCAAACGCGTCTGGGCCAGACACGTTGGCCCGACGAGATCGACGGACAAGCCTGGGAGCTGGGCACCGATCTGTCCTTCCTTCGACGTCTTTGCGAACACTGGAGGGAACGCTTCGACTGGCGCGCGGCCGAGGCGCGCCTCAATGAACTGCCGCAATTCCGTGCGACGCTGGACGGCATTTGCCTGTACTTCGTGCACGCACGTGCCACAACGGGAAAGGGCGTGCCCCTGCTGCTGGTGAACGGTTGGCCGAGTTCGATCTTCGAATATCTCGATGTCATCCCCCGCCTGACGGCCGCCGGTTTCGATGTCGTTGCACCGGCGCTGCCCGGTTATGGTTTCTCAGATCGACCGCCGCGACTGGGTATGGACGCGAGGCGTACCGCGGATATGTTCGCCAGGCTCATGAGTGAGCTCGGCTATGAGCGGTTTCTGGCGCATGGCAGTGACGTCGGACAGCAGGTGATTGAAGCGTTACGTGGCAATCACAAGGAACGGCTCTTGGGTGCTCATTACAGCAACGTCTTCTGGGGTTACCCACACCCCGAGGATCCCACGCCGGAGGAGCAGGACTATTTCAGGCGCTCGCAGCATTGGCAGTTTGCCGAGGGCGGCTATGTGATGATTCAGGGCACCAAGCCTCAGACCCTGAGCTACGGGCTTAACGACAGTCCGGCAGGGCTCGCAGCCTGGATCCTCGAGAAATTCCACTGTTGGAGTGATGGGGACATCGAGAAGATCTACGGTCTGGACGGTCTGTGTGCAAACCTCATGGTCTACTGGGCAACGCAGACGTTCAATTCCTCGGCCCGGATGTACGTTGAAACCGTTCGCGACATGCGGACACCGCCGCCTGAGCGCGGCACTGTACCGGTCGGAGTGGCAATCTTTCCGTCCGACATCGTGCCTGCGCCACGGGTTCGTGCTGAGCGCTGGCTCAACATCGTCCACTGGACTGAAATGCCGCGTGGCGGGCACTTCGGTGCATGGGAAGAACCCGAGCTGTTCGTCAACGATTTGCGCGTGTTCGCCGACCGGATACTGGTGACGCGAAATAGTATCGATGGAAGTGTCTGAAGCCAGATCGGGATACAGTTGACGAATGTCCAGAAGCCATCGCCTGTTCGATCTCATGCAGATACTGCGCCGGCACCATCTGCCGGTGCCGGGGGCTCAGCTTGCTCGCGAAGCAGATGTCTCGCTGCGGACGATCCGTCGTGATATCGCAAGTCTGCAAGCGATAGGTGCGGACATCGAAGGAGAGCCCGGAGTCGGCTATGTGCTGAAACCAGGCTTCCTGCTTCCCCCCTTGATGTTTACCGAAGAAGAGCTCCACGCGCTCATGCTTGGAGCTCAATGGGTTCGTCAGCAGACCGATGGCAACCTTGCCTCGGCAGCGCAGAATTTACTCGCCAAGATTGAAGCCGTGCTTCCGTCGGAATTGCAGCGGCAACTGTACGACGACCCCTTTTACGTCAGCGACCAGCAGTCGCCGCCTGACGTGATCGATCTGGTCACGCTGCGTCAAGCCATACGTGAGCAGAAGAAATTAGCGATCTCATATCGTGACGTCAACGATGCGGATACGGGGCGAACCATCTGGCCATTCTTGCTGGGTTTTGACGGACCCAAACGTTATCTGGCTGCCTGGTGCGAGCTACGTCAGGATTTTCGCGTATTCCGCACCGATCGCATCCAGCACGCGGAATTGCTGTCAGATCGCTATCCCGGCCGCCGTCGAGATTTGTATAAACGGTGGCGTTCTCAGGTTGAAAGAGCCGAAGGGCTTCAAAGCGGATAGTTTTACGCGCATTCGCGACGACATCAAAGGTCCCATGCAAGAGGGCGCCAGACCATCACCCCCCACGCGCAAGAAACACCCGCACCTCATCAGCCAGCCAGTCCCGCAACGCGCACACCTTCGCATCATCCCGACTACCGATCCGATAAAGAAGATCATGACCGCGCTCCGCCTTGAGCCGAAACTGCGGAAAAGGCGCAACCAGATATCCCGCCGCAATATCGTCAGCCACGATCACGCTACGTCCAAGCGCGATACCTTCGCCGCGAATCGCCGCCTCGATAGCGAGACTTCCGTGACTGTAGGCCGAACCGCGATCGCTACGAATGCTGTCCACGTTCGCCAGTGCAAACCATTGCTCCCAGTTGGCCAGCATGCGGTCCTCGTGTAGCAACGTACACCGCGCAAGACTCGCGACAGAAGTCAGCCCGCCCATCTTCGCCTGATAAGCCGGGCTGCAAACCGGCGTCACGGTTTCTTCCAGAATCCGCTCGGCAAGAACCCGCGGATAGCGACCACTTCCATAACGGATAGCGACATCGACGTCGCTGTCGTTCAGATCGATATGCGTGTCGGTCACATCGAGGTGCACATCGAGTTCCGGATGAAGCGCCTTCAATCGATGCAATCGCGGCGCGAGCCACTTGTTTGCAAATGACACGCTGGCGTTGATCTTCAGGCGCGCAACATTGTCGTGGGCACGAAGGCGTTCGGATTCCTTCGTCAGTTCTCCCAGCACACGAGTCACCGCCAGCAGGAATTCGGCGCCCGCTTCGGTCAGGACGATGCGCCGCGTCAGGCGCTGGAACAACGCGGTGCCGAGATGACTTTCGAGGGTCTTGATATGCCGGCTCACCGCGCCGTGAGTGACATGCAGCTCGTCCGCTGCGAGCGTCATGCTCAACAGCCGGCCGGTTGCTTCAAAGGCGCGCAGCGTTTGCAGGGGTGGAAGTCGATCGAACACAATAGCCATATGCGTGAGTCGTACTCACGCATTGTATGACGACAAATGGTTTGTCAGCCGAAGGCGCTGTCCTCAATATCGAAGCGTAGCCACTCCGAAGCAGCTACCGACCCGCGTACGTTGCCCTACGCCGACATCCTCTGAGTTGTGCCGTCATTCATGAATCTTCTTGTTCTCAAGCTCGCTGTTACGCCGCTGTTGCTGTTGGCCGCATCCCTTGCGGTGCGTCGCTGGGGCGAAGCGATCGGTGGGTTGCTGGTGGGATTGCCGCTCACATCGGGGCCGATTTCCGTGTTCCTCGCTCTCGAGCATGGACCTGCCTTTGCAGCGCAAGCTACAGCGGGCTCGCTCGTCGCAACGGCTGCGCAAGCGGTCTTCTGTTTTGCGTACTACAGGCTGGCGCCGCGCGGATGGCTCGCGGCGCTCGCGGGCGCATGCGCGACGTTTTGCGTCGTGGCCGGTCTTCTGCAATGGAGCGCGCTGCCGCAAATGGTCCTGTTTCTGATCGCCATTCTGACCGTTACGCTCGCGCTCAACCTCATTCCCAACCACACCGTTAGAACCGTCAGGCTCGATCCACCGTGGTGGGATTTGCCTTCCCGCATGGTGCTGATCGCTGCGCTGGTGGTCGGGGTGACGTTGATCGCACCTTATGTCGGGCCTAAAACGAGCGGTGTGCTCGCGTCGTTTCCGTTCATGGTCATCATCCTCGCGGTATTCGGTCACCGCATGATCGGTCACGCAGCCGTGCGGCCGTTGATGCGCGGTGTCGTGACGGCACTGCTGGGCTTCGCCGTGTTCTTCTACGTACTAAGCCTGACGTTGACACGGCTGAATCTGCTTGCCGCTTATGGCAGTGCGATTCTTTGCGCGCTCGCCATACAGGTCTTTTCCTTGTACAGGATGCGTGTCCCGGTTGCGTTGCCTGTGGAGTAATCGCTGCGATAATCGTGCGCGCTCAATAATCTGCCGCACGATTTAATCGGTTGAAGAAACCATCCCATCGACTAGACTGGTCGATGACCTCTCGCTGCATGCATATCCAGTTTCCCGCACAAGAAGACGCAATTCCCCGTCGACCCCACGCGACATCGCGTCACAAGCCATACCGCTTTGTGCAGCCCATGAACCGGCGTCGTATCGCGGTCCATGGCACACCCCAGGAAAGGAGATCGCCGTGCAAACCGCATGCAAGCCAATGATCCGTATGCATTACGTTCACCGCACGCTAACTGCTTTCATTCTGCTCACAATCGCTGCATTCCAGCCAGCCGCAGCTCACCCGAGTTACGTTATCAAGGACCTCGGCACACTGCCCGGTAGCGACCTCAGCACGGCGGGTCCCATCAACGAGCGCGGCCAGACGGTCGGTTACTCGATTCTCGCAAGCGGGGAGCAGCACGCCACGCTGTATGAACACGGCAAGGTGATCGACCTCGGCCTGTTCGATGGCGGCACCAGCGCCGGCGCCTACGGGATTAACGAACGTGGTCAGGCGGTCGGCTACTCGTTCATCGCAACGGAGTACCCGCACGCGGCGCTATTCGACAAAGCTACCGTGACCGACCTCGGTCTGCTCCCTGGTGGCGACAACAGTACCGCTTACGGCATCAACAATCGCGGCGCGGCCGTCGGCTATTCGTTCGATTCGACCCGGGCGTCGCACGCCGTTCTGTTCGAGAAAGGTGTGGTGACCAATCTGGGCACGCTCCCCGGCGGCTTCTACAGCTCGGCTAACTCAATCAACGATCGCGGGCAGATAGTCGGCTGGTCCACGACAAGCGACAACAACCAGCACGCGTTTCTATTCGAGAAGGGCGTGATGACCAGCCTGGGCGCATTGCCCGGCGGTAACAGCAGTGCCGCTTACGCGATCAACAATCGAGGTCAGGTGGTTGGTTCGTCGTCTACTGCTGGCGGCAACGACCACGCGTTTCTGTACGAGAAGGGCGTGATGATCGACCTCGGCACGCTGCCCGGCGGCAACAGCAGTACGGCTCACTCGATCAACGAGCGCGGTCAGATAGTCGGATCGTCGTCCATCGCCAGTGGAAACTCGCACGCGTTTCTGTACGAGAGAGGCGTGATGACCGATCTGGGCACGCTTCCTGGTGGCGACGGAAGTAATGCTAGCGGGATCAACGATCTCGGCGAAATCTCGGGTTCGTCTGCAACGGCTTACTCGCCGTCGCATGCTGTTCTCTGGTCGACGGAGCGCCGATAACTGTCGATCTCTAACAGCTCGCAGTGCAGCGGGCCGAAACGTCGAGATCCGAACGCAGGGGCAGGCGCCACTTAGTCCGCATCCGCCTTGCCGATCATCTCGACGCTCCACCCACCACCCATCGCTTGATACAGCGTCACGCGTGCCGCAAGCGTATCGGCGCGCAACTGCACCACACCGAGTTCCGCCGAAAGCAGATTGCGCTGCGCATCGAGCTGATCCAGATAACCCGCGTAGCCTTCTCGATAGCGATTGGTGGCAATCCGCAACTGCTCGGACAGGGAGTCGCGTTGGGCGATGGCCAGCACCAGTTGCTCATCCAGACGCTGAACTGCTGCCAGCGCTTTCTCGGCCTCGCTGATCGCAGTCAACGCCGTGCCGCGATAGGCGAAGGCGGCCTGATCGCGCTGCGCGCCGGCCTTGTCGGCGAGCGCAGTCAGCTTGCCGCCTTCGAACAGTGGCGCAAGAATGCTCCCGCCTATCGACCAGATGTTGAACGGGTAGATCTGCTCGGTACCAAAGGAGCGACCAAACGAGGCCGCCAGATTGAACTGCGGCAGGAAGTTCTTGCGCGCCGCGGCGAGAGATTTGTCTGCGGCGGCGAGCTGATATTCAGCTGCTGCGACGTCGGGGCGCCGCCGTAATAATCCGGATGGCAAGGTCTGCGGAATGACCGGCTCGGTCAGCTTGTCGAGCGCGCCGCCGCGTGGGATATCGCCGGGGAGATCGTCGATGAGCACGCTCAACGAATTTTCGGCGCGCGTGATCGCGAGCTTGGTCTGCGGGATGAGCTGCGCGGTCGAATCGTATTCCGACTGCGCCTGTTGCAATTCCAGCCGCGACGAATAGCCGTTCGCGAATTCCGTTTTGGCGAGGCGCAGCGAATTCGCGCGCGCGGTTAGCGTGGCCTCGGCAATTTTCAACTGTGCGTCGAGGCTTAGCAGCGTGATATAGCTGCTCGCCGTCGAACTCGCGACCGACAGTCGCGTGGCGTCGCGTGCTGCCGCGCTGGCGAGGTACGCGTCACGCGCGGCGGCGCGTTGATCCGCCAGCCGGCCGAACAGATCCACCTCCCATGCAGCGTCGAGCTCCCACTGTGCGGTGTTGAGCAGGAGCGGCGTACCAAACGGGCTGACGATCTGCGAGCGCCCGGCGTTGTCGAAGCCGGCGTTGAGTGTCGGCAGCAACGCGGCACGCGCGATCCTTGCGTCTGCGCGCGCCTCGCGCACGCGGCCGACTGCCTTGCCGATGTCGCTATTGTTGGCGAGCGCTTTCTCGACGAGAGCGGTCAATACCGGATCGCCGAATTGCCGCCACCAGTCTTTGTCCAGCGACATCGTCTGCGCGGCATCGCCTTGCCATGTTGCCGGCTCGACGACAGCAGGTACGGTGGCGACTTTGACCGGTGGTCCCGCGCAGGCGGATAGCAGCAATGCAACGCCGAGGCCAGGGACGCAGCTAGAAACGCAACGAAGAACGCGGCGCTTCATTTGTCACCATCGCGCGTATCGACCGCGGTTTCGACCGACATGCCGGGCCGCAACCGCTTCGCGAGTTCCTGTCCCGGATCGACGCTGATGCGGATAGCAATGCGCTGCGCGACCTTGACGAAATTGCCGGTCGCGTTGTCGGGTTTGATCGCCGCGAACTCCGATCCCGTTGCCGGCGAAATTCTTTCGACATGACCATGCAGCTTCGCGTCGCCGAGCGCATCGACGCGGAACGTCACGGGCTGGCCGGGGCGCATGCGATGCGTCTGCGCTTCCTTGTAGTTGGCCACGATCCATACAAAGTGCGGGACCAGCGACATCATCTGCGTGCCCGCCGTGACGTAGTCGCCGTTGCGCACCCCGACTTCGGACAGCTGTCCATCGACTGGCGCGCGAATCACCGTGTTCTCCAGATCGACCTGTGCGCTGCGCAGCGCCGCCTTGGCGGAATCGATCGCCGCCTTCAATCCCGGCCGCGCGACCAGCACGGTGCGCACGTCTTCGGTACCGATCGAACGGCCCGCGACGGCCTGTTGCAGCGCGGCCTGCGCTGCGAGCAATGTGGCGCGGGTCTGGTCGTACTCGCGTTTCGAAAGCGAGCCGTCCTTGACGAGTGCATCTGCGCGGCGCATGTCGGCTTCGGCGCGGACCTGCTGTGCGCGCGCCGCGGCAATGTTCGCGTCCTGGCTGCGTGTCGCCAGTTCGCGCGAGCGTTGCGATTGCGCGGAATTATCGAATGCGGCCTGCTGCGCCTCAAGATTGGCCTGCGCTTGCGCGACTCTCGCCGCATAGATGCGGTCGTCGACGGTGACGAGAATCTGGCCGGCCTTTACTTCGAGGAAATCGTCGACCGGCACGCTCGTGACATAGCCGCTCACCTGCGAACTGATGGTCGTCACGAACCCGCGTACATAGGCGTTGTCGGTATCCTCGACAGGCCCGGC
Organism: Paraburkholderia sp. CHISQ3; assembly: GCF_030464945.1. Classification (NCBI taxonomy): domain Bacteria; kingdom Pseudomonadati; phylum Pseudomonadota; class Betaproteobacteria; order Burkholderiales; family Burkholderiaceae; genus Paraburkholderia; species Paraburkholderia sp. CHISQ3. Next base: position 196,678 of record NZ_JALPRG010000001.1, on the reverse strand, counting down.
AAAGGGCGGCAGACGCCACGCGCGCAGGACCACGCCGATCGCACACAGCGCGAGTACTACGATGATGATGATCGTCAGCAGGCTTTTCTTCGGCGGATGCCAGCCGCTGGGCTCGGCCGCCGCAGCGGGCGGGGCAGCAGGTTGCGTTTGAGTGTTGCTTGCCGGCAGTTCTTTCTTAGGCTCGTTCATTCCGGGCTCTTCCTGTTAGCTTGCGCCTGTTGTGCTTTCATCACTTGCTGCTGGAGAAGGATGAGCGGCGAGACCTCGCGACGTCGCCACATCGACCACTGGATTACCACACCCCAAAGAACAGTCATGCTGGCCAGCACACCTACTAGCAAGAAAACGTCGTTGTAGGCCAGAATATTGGCTTCGCGTGCCACGCGTTGCGACAGTTGTCCGGCACCCGCGTGCATCTGCGCGGCGACCACCGGATTGCTCATGACGATCGACTGAACGAGTTCGTTCGAATGGAACCGTTCGCGAATCGTCTGAAACGTGCCGAGCAAGGTACTGCCGACAACACCCCCCACGCTCTGGCTGATGTTGAACACGACGATGAAGCTCACCAGATAATTCTGGCTGCCGCCCACGACCATTCGCGCCGCGCCGATCACCATTGCGCGCCCGAGGAACAGCAGCGAGGCAAAGCCGATCAACCCCTGGCTGAGATAGAAATTTTCCGGCCGCGACAGGTTGGTTGCGCCCGCATCCATGAAGGCGCCAATCGCAATCAGCACGGCTGCCACGGCGATCGGTTTGCCGGGATTCTTTGGATCGAGCGTCAGTGCGCTGAAGACGATGCCGGCGATCGATGCCACGAGGATGATCGTATTGAGCGTGATCATCTGGTCGTTGAGCATGCCGAACAGCGTCAGCAGACCGACCGAGCCAAAGGTTTGCTCGGAGAGCAGGATGCGGATCGCCGCTGCGATCAGCATGATGCGGGCGACTTCGCGGGTACCCAGCCAGCGCGTATTGATCAGTGGATTGGCGCGAAAGTGCTCGATGATCAGGCCCACGGTGATCAGCGCGATGCTGCCGACGAGCGCCCAGCCCAACCAGACGCGCTCGGTCCACCATTCGATCCGGCCTTCGGAGAATATCGCCACGAATAGTGCGAGCCCTGTCCCTAGCACGGCGAGAGTCAGAAAGTCGGCCGGTTCGAAGACCTTGCGACGTTCGCTGGGCGGCAAGGGCAGGGCCATCACGGCTGCCAGCGTCGCCAGCGCCATGCCCAGCTCGAACCAGTTGAGCCGATGCCAGTTGCCTGTTTCCAGCAGCCCGGGCGACAGGACGCGCGCGAGCGGCGTCGCAAGCTGAGGCACGCTGATGCCGATCAGCATCCCGAGCATCTTCTTCGGCCCTGGGAACGACTGCATCATGTAGTAAATGCCCGTCGACGAAAGGCCCGCTGCGGAGATAGCACTGACGGCCCGCACCACGACGGCCGAGGCAAATCCTCGCGTGAACACATGCAGCATCGCGAACACGACGTAGGTGACGAGCAGGGAGATGACAAAGCGCCGCAGACCGAACTGCTGGCGAAATTTCACGAGGATCAGGTTGGAGGTCGCATAGACCATGAAATAGGCGGCGGTGAGCCAGGTCGCTTCATCGCTGTAGAGGCCGAGCGTGCCCTGCGCGTAATTCAGGTTCACCGAGACCAGCCCGTTGCCGAGGCCCTGGGTGATGCAGATCAGGCAGCCGATTGCGAAGTAGGCATAGCGTCTTCCCGCCGGATGATCGGGGCTGGCAGGGCCGCCCAGTACCAACGGCCGCTCATGCGGCTTTAACGTGTAGTCGCTTTCTTCTTCGAAGCGGGGAGCGTTGTCCATCCGGTCCTGTCGATGTGTGGGGCTCTGCGCCGCGTTTCGGTTGATCGGGTGTCACTGCCTGGGGCAACGCGTGCTGCGGTCGGTCGCTTGCGACTTTCGTTCTGCGGCCTTGCCAGAATAATGCGGAACATAAAGGTCAGCTATAGGTCTGCCGCTACTTGCTCGACGGACACGGTTGTGCGACCCGGTATGGTGCCCGGTCTATGTTTTCTGATTATGTATTAAGGGATTTCCCTGGGAGTGGCGCGATGGCGCCACTCCCAGTTCATCGGTTCGGTTGCTGCCGGGATGCGTTATTGACTCGCTGCTTGAGCTGCGTTTGCCTTTTTCTCAGCGTTTTGCAGGTTCTGCGGATAGTTCGGATCGTTCTGGGCCGGGTTGTATCCGTTGCTCTCCAGCTTTTTCAGTTCGGCAGAATTCTTCGCACGAGCCTGCTTGCGGGCCGCCTTTCGCGCTGCTTTTTTCTGTGCTCTTTGCTGCGCTTTTGTAGCAGGGGCCGAGGCGGACGTGCTGTCGGTGGCGGCACTGTCGCTGGCCTGGGCTTGCGCGAGCCCGGCGAGACCCAGCATCAATGCGCCCGAGGTGAGCAGAACTGCCAGCTTTCTTGTATTCGATGACGTCATATTGTTCTCCATTTGAGTGTTGGCAAACAGAGATTACCAGCATAAAAAGTCAAACCAGAAGTGAGCCGTTTCAACACGGACGCCGATGACTGCACGGGTCATGACGATAGCGTGACCGCAGAACGACAAATGCCGACGGCGGATCAAGCCGTAAATACTTGCCGCAATGGGCCGGCAAGCCCGGCTAGTGCCGAGCTCGCGTCACGCAAGCAACTCCGGACCAACGTCCGCAAGGCGTTCGATACCGCATAGCTGCAACGTTCGCCGCAGTTCATCGGTAAGAATATCGAGCGCCCGCATGGCTCCCGCTTCACCGCCTGCGCATGCACCGTACAGGGTGGCGCGACCGACCAGCACCGCTTTTGCTCCAAGCGCCAGTGCGATCACGATGTCCGAGCCGCGACGAATGCCACCGTCGACCAGGACATCGACGCGTGTACCGGCCGCTGCGACGACACCCGGCAGTGCATCCAGTGTCGCGGGTCCCACGTCAAGCTGACGACCACCGTGATTCGATACGACAATCGCGTCCACACCGAGATCGACAGCGCGGCGTGCATCGTCGGGATGCACGATGCCTTTGACGATCAGTTTGCCCTGCCACATGCGGCGAATCTCAGCGAGATCGCGCCAGTCGAATGAAGGGTCGTAGCTGCGTCCAACCGACGACGCGAGCGACGTCGCGCCACTTTGCTTCGCGGCGATGCATTGCAGGTTCGGCATCTGCGGTACGCCACGCACGAGCATCGGTATCGACCATGCGGGCCGTGAGGCGAAGTCGAGCAGATTGCGCGCGGTGTAGCGAAACGGTATCGAGAAGTGGTTGCGCAGGTCGCGCTCGCGTTTTCCGCCCACCGGCAGATCGACGGTGATCATCAGCGCTTCATAGCCGCTCGCGGCGGCACGCTCGATCAAAGCCAGCGTCGCCGCACGGTCCTTCAGGATGTACGCCTGAAACCAACGGCGTTTCGCGACCTGGGCGATCTCTTCGATCGATGCGGTTGCCGACGTCGACAGCGCATAGGGGATATCGTGCCGCGCGGCGGCGCTGGCAATCGCGATATCGCCACCGCGCCAGCCGAAGCCGACTGCGCCCGTGGGCGCGATCGCTAACGGCAGCGCTGAGGGGGCGCCGAGTATCGATGTGTCGAGCGACGGTGCGTTGACGTCACGCAGCACGCGCGGCATCAGCACGTGCTTACCGAACGCTTCACGGTTCGCGCGTAACGCCCGTTCGTCTTCGGCGCCGCCATCGAAGAAGTCGAATACCGCACGTGGCAAACGGCGTCGGGCGAGCGCACGCAGCGCCTCGATCGAAAAGGCGTCGGCGCAGCGCGAGGTGTGTCGTGTCATACGATCGTGTGCTCAAGCACACCGACCTGAGCGACTTCAAGCCGCAATGCGTCGCCGGGCTGCAGAAAGCGCGGAGGAGAGCGGAACGCACCGATGCCCGACGGTGTGCCGGTTGCGAGCACGTCGCCGGCTTCGAGCACGCAGTACTGCGAGAGGTATTCGATCAGCACGTCCACCGGAAACAGCAAGTCGCGGGTGTTGCCGTGCTGCATCTGTTCGCCGTTCAGATGTAGCGTGAGGTCCAGCGCACAAGGGTCGTCGATTTCGTCGGGCGTGACGAGCCACGGGCCCATCGGCGCGAATCCGTCGCCGCTCTTGGCGTAGGTCGTCTGTGCGGGATTCACGTCGAACTGAAACTCGCGTGCACTGAGATCGTTGAGGACCATGTAGCCCGCGATGTGCCGTCTCGCCTGTTCGCGCGACACGCGATACGCGGGCTCGCCGATGATGACTGCGAGCTCGACTTCGAAGTCGAGCTTCGCGATGCCAGGAGGTCGTTCGATTGCCGCGCGATGTCCGCGCACCGAAGAGGCGAACTTGCTGATGATGCGCGGCTTCTCGAATGGGGCGACGCCGGTTTCCTTCGCATGATCGGCGTAGTTGCGGCCAATCGCGACGATCTTGCCCGGGTTCGGCACGGGCGCGTACAGCTGCACGTCGTCAATCGCGATGCCCGTGCGAGCGGAAAGTGTGTCGAGATGACGCGCGAGTGCTTCATACGCCGCTGTACCGCCCTGCAGCCAGCGCAGCAGGCCGCGCCCGGCGAGCGGGGCGCCGGTGACGAGACTGCGCGCACGACTCGCTTCGCCGGGCGATACGGTCGCGATCCAGTCGTCGAGGTTGACGATACGACCATCGAGCACCGCGCCACATGCGATCTCCTGGTCGCGCGTTCGATAGGTGACGAGCTTCATGCGAGCGCTCCGAATACACGATCGGCCATCACCTGGCAGCGCTTGATGAGACGCGGCTCGTCCGCGCGATAGTCGGCGACCGCGTTGTGGATCGTGCCGATGTTGTCCCACATCAGCACGTCGCCGACTTTCCAGTCGTGCGCATAGCGGTAACGCGGCTGCGTCTGATGCTCGAACAGGAACGCAAGCATGTCTTCGCTTTCGTCTTCGGACAACTCGTTGATACGCATTGCGTAACCGGGATTCGCATACAGTACCTTGTGTCCGGTCAACGGATGCGTGAGAAACACCGGATGACGAACAGGCGGTTTGGCCGCGCGTTGCGCATCGGTCAGCGGCGCTCGCGTACTACCGCGCTCACGACGCATCATTTCCCAGAACTTGTTGAAGTCGTGTGTGATCGTCATCGATGCAAGCCGCGTCTTGATGTGGTTCGGCAGATCGTCGTAGGCGGCGTGCATGTTGCAGAACTCGGTATTGCCGAGCGAGCGGCCATTGCGCTGTGGAATCTGGATGCCGTACAGGATGTTCGTGAACGCGATCGTGCTGCTGTACGACATGTCGGTGTGCCAGCTCTGACCGGCATCGGCAAGCCCCAACGGCTTGCCGTCGCGCACGATGTTCGACAGGACCATCACCTCGGGGATGCCCGGTTCCTGATAGCTGTTCGCAACGTTCACTTCGAGCGTACCGAAGCGTTCGGCGAAGCGCTTCAGATCGATGGCTTCGAGTTGCTGGTGCGGATACCAGAGCACACCGCACTGGCCGAGCGCCTGCTGAAGCGTCGCAAAGGTCGTGTCATCGAGTGGCTGCGACAAGTCGAGATCGTCGATACGGGCGCCGAGTGTCTGACCGCTGTGTGTGATTCTCATGTCGATGTCCCGAGTCGATGCAAAAAGGAACGTAAGCGCGCGAGCGATGGTGGTGGCATCAATGCGCGTCGGTCGTGCCGAACTGGAAGAGCGGTGCAATGACCTGCTCGGCGATACGCCAGCCGGCGTTGTTCCGGTCGCCGGCTTCGAAGCGTGTAGTGACGCGCGAGAGGCGCAGCGGGCCGGCGATGGTCGCGGGGCCTTCGAGTGGCCGGCCATCGTCGAAGCGATAGGCGGTCATGTATGCGCCGAGCGTGGTGTTGCCGGGCTGTTCGTCTTCGACCGCGACGTTGGTGATCACGTGGGCAACGCGTTGCGTCACGGCGCGCTGGTTGAGTGCGGCGTGCACGTCGTCGTGGCCGTCGAGCATCTTGCCTTGCCGATGCCAGCGGAAGTGCGCGTGGGTAAGTGCGAGCAGCGCCGCGTAATTGGAGCGATCAAGATGCAGGAAGAATTGCGTGAGCGTGTGCGCGAGTTCGGTTGCCGAAGGCACGACGTGCTGTACTTCGATTGACGGCGACACGGATTCTCCTTGCTGTCGGTAAGCCTTAGATTTGCACCGCCTTGTTTCCAGACTAGGAACAAACGTGGTTCGATCGGTGCAGCGCTGTTGGCAAAACATTACTGCAATTCAGGCGTGTCTCGACCGTCTTTGCGTTTCCAATGTGGAAACAACCTGTTTCGTCTTTCCGGTGCGGGTACTGCCGTTTGACCTTCTAGAATGGTGATCCATAACCCAACCACCCGATGCGCCGACGTGCGACATCGACGCTGCCATGCAGCACATGGAGGACGACACCATGCCTGACATCCGGAGGGCGCGCTGCTATTCCACGGTGCGCGTATCGACATTCGCGGGCAGTACACGAGCATGAGCGACGTCGCGCGAATCCCCTCACACGCCAACGCGTCCGATATACAGACGCCCGCCGAACCCAGTGCCGTACAGCGACGCCGCGCAATCATTGCGACGACGATCGGCAACGGCCTCGAATGGTTCGATTTCACGGTCTACACGGCGTTTGCGGTCATTCTGTCGACGCAATTCTTCCCGACCGGCAATCCACTTAGCTCGCTGCTCCTGACGGTCGGCGTGTACGGCGCCGCGTTCATCATGCGACCGCTTGGCGCGGTCGTGTTCGGCATCTACGCAGACAAGGTGGGTCGCAAGCCGGCACTGTCGCTGTCGGTGCTGATGATGGCGTTCGGCACCGCGCTGATCGGACTTGCGCCGCCATATCGCGTAGCGGGCTGGTTTGGACCGTCGATGTTGATATTCGCGCGGCTATTGCAAGGCTTTTCGGCGGGCGGCGAAATGGGCAGCGCGAGCGCCTTCCTCGTCGAATATGCGCCGCCAGGTCAGCGTGCGTTCTATACGAGCTGGATCCAGTCGAGCATCGCACTCAACATCGTGCTCGGCACGCTGATCGGTGCAATCGCAACGATCGTGCTCACACACGACCAGCTGTATGCATGGGGTTGGCGGATTCCGTTTCTTTTCGGTGTGGTCATCGGTCCAGTCGGGTTCTATATTCGCAACCGCATCGAAGAGAGTCCTCGTGGGCCGCAGCAAGAAGCGCGCTCCGCGTCACCTTTCGTCGAGGTCTTGCGCGCATTTCCGATGCAGACGTTTGCGAGCTTCGCACTGGTTGCGCTATGGACGACATGCACTTACGTGTACATGCACTACATGCCGACCTACGTCGTCACCGAACTGCATCAACCACAGAAACTCGCGTTTCTGTCGGTCACGATAGGTGGCAGTGTATTCATGGTGCTGTCGCCGGTCGTCGGGCGGTTATCCGACCGCTGGGGGCATCGGCGATTCCTGATGGGGTCCGCGGCCGTCATCTTCGTCACCGCATATCCGATGTTCTCGTACATCCTGCACACACCGACGCTCGCCGCATTGACTGCGTTCTCCGTGCTGGCGGGAATTTTCAGTGCCTGCTATACGGGGCCGCTCCTTGCGGCGCTTGCTGAACTGTTTCCATCGCGCGTACTGTCGACGGGTATTTCGGTGTCTTACAATCTGTCGGTCACGGTGTTTGGCGGCTTCGCGGCGTTTTTCATCACGTTGATGATTTCAGTGACGCATTCATCCTTGTCGCCGGCGTTCTACATGATGCTTGCAGCGGCGCTCAGTTTTATTGGAAGTTTCGCCGTCAAGACCTGATTGTGAATGATGCCGTTCACTCTGCGCGGAACCCTCGCTTATGGATCGCTTGCGCTGTATCGAAGTGTTCATCGAGGTCGCGCACACGGCGAGCTTTTCCGCCGCCGCGCAGCATCTTGGCATGTCGAAGGGCAACGTAACGAAGCATGTTGCGTGGCTCGAGGAACGCCTTGGCGCGCAACTTCTCACCCGGACTACCAAGAGCGTGAGTCTTACCGAGGCCGGACTCGCACTGCTCGAAAGCGGGCAGCGCATGCTCGAGCAGATGTCCGGGATCGAGGCGCAGATGCGCAACACCGTCGGGGAAACGCGCGGCATCCTGCGCGTGGGCACACCGCCGTCGTTCGGCGCGTATCATCTCGTGCCGGTGGTGACGGCGTTTGCCGAACGCTATCCGGACATGCAGGTCCTGCTGTATCTCGACGACGGCAGCGCCGACCTGGTCGCCGAACGGCTCGATCTGACAATCCGCATCGCGCCTGCGCTCAAGGACACGAGCTACGTGGCGTTGAAACTCGCGCGGGTGCCGCAGGTGCTGGTCGCGTCGCCCGCCTATCTCGAACAGCGAGGCGAACCGCAGAGCATTGAAGACCTGCAACAGCACGACTGCCTTGTCAACATCAACAAATCGCCGAACGGGGTGTGGATGTTCGGCGATGCGAACGGCAGCGGCTCGGTGCGCGCACGCGGCCGCGTGCGTGCGAACTTCGGCGAGGCATTGCTGCGTGCGGCAATCCTCGGGCACGGTATTTCGATGCACCCGCGCTACATGGTCGACGATCATCTGCAACGCGGTGCGCTACGCATCGTGCTGCCTCATTCATCGCCGACCGAACTGGACATCTATGCGATGTATCCGAGCCGTCGACATCTGCCGTCGCGCGTGCGCACGTTTCTCGAGTTCGTGCGCGACTGGTTCGCCGAGGGACAGGCGTGGGCGTTGCCGCGCACGCCACGCCCGCGGCGCACGTGGCCGACGTAGAACGCTTTCTGCGTTTTATCGCATCGCTAGCTACGGAACAGGCGAAGCGCGACAACGGAATGTTGCCTGCGTGAACATCATCGAGCCGGCTTGCTCGCGATCCCGGCCGCGAGCGATAGAAAAAACTGATCACAGCCTATTTGTTTTCTTGTTGGACTGACGTCCCCCGATTCTGGAAACTGCGCTGCCCGATTCAATACGCGGGAGCACGCGCTTTACGTCAACAGCGCGCTCGTCGTCCGCTGCAGGACTGACCGTCATCCCGGTCCCGCCTCAAGAAACACATGCATATGATCTGAATGCCGGTTGGCTTCGACCGGCGCGGTATGACATCACGCAGCCGCAATGTCGTGCGTGAGCGCACAACAACCTGCTGCAAACCGTTCGAAGAAAATACCCCTGGAGACGACTGACATGAGCTGGACCCGCGAACAGCGCAATGTGACGATCGCAGCCTACCTCGGCTGGACGCTCGATGCCTTCGATTTCTTCCTGATGGTGTTCGTCCTCAAGGACATCGCGACGGAATTCAATACCGGCATCCCGGCGGTCGCGTTGGCGGTGACGCTGACGCTCGCGATGCGGCCGATCGGTGCCCTGATCTTCGGTTACCTCGCGGACCGCTTCGGCCGACGTCCCACACTGATGATCAATGTCGCGTGCTTCTCGTTGCTGGAATTTGCTTCTGGCTTCGCACCGAGCCTGACCGCGCTGCTCGTGCTTCGTGCGTTGTTCGGGGTCGCGATGGGCGGCGAATGGGGCGTGGGCTCAGCACTGACAATGGAAACCGTGCCGACCCGTTCGCGCGGCCTCGTGTCGGGTATCTTGCAGGCCGGCTATCCGAGCGGTTATCTGCTTGCATCCGTTGTGTTTGGTGTTTTGTATCAACACATCGGCTGGCGCGGCATGTTCATGGTCGGCGTATTGCCTGCGTTGCTGGTCCTCTATGTGCGCTCGAACGTGCCGGAGTCGCCAGGCTGGAAGCAGATGGCCAAGCGGCCGCGCCCGAGCCTCATGTCGACACTCAAGCACAACTGGAAGCTGTCGATCTACGCGGTCGTGCTGATGACCGCGTTCAATTTCTTCTCGCACGGTACGCAGGACATGTACCCCACGTTTCTGCGTGAGCAGCATCATTTCGATCCGCATACGGTGACCTGGATCTCGATCGCGCTGAACCTCGGTGCGATCGCCGGAGGTCTTGCTTTCGGTTGGGGATCGGAAAAGATCGGTCGCCGTCGGGCGATTTTCATCGCGGCGCTGATGGCGCTGCCGGTATTGCCGCTGTGGGCGTTCTCGAGTGGCGCGGTTGCACTCGCTATCGGGGCGGTCCTGATGCAGATCTTCGAGCAGGGCGCATGGAGCGTGATACCGGTTCACCTGAACGAAATTTCTCCCGAGGAAGTCCGCGCGACGTTCCCCGGTTTCGTCTACCAGCTCGGTAATCTGCTGGCGAGCGGGAACGCCGCGCTGCAGGCGCAAATCGCGGTGAATCACGGTGGCAACTACGGTTTGGCGCTGGCACTCGTCACTGGAATCGTCGCGGTAGTTATCGCTGTGCTGATTCTGTTTAGCCCTGAACGGCGCGGCATCGATATGACGCGAACGAGCGCCGGGAACGCTGCGGCGAGTTGATCTCAGGCGTTTTTCATACGAGCCCGATACGCTCGGCCCGTTGCGAGGCGCTGTTCGGTAATGCCCCGCGCTCGCTCCGTGACAGTATCGAGAACCGCTGCCGGCGCCGTGGCGGGTGACCCCGCCTGAAACGGCGGCTTCGGATCGTAAGCCATATACAGCTGAAGCTCCTGAGCAATCGTCTCGCCACGCAGCAGCGACACGACGATCAACGAGCCGTCGATGCCGGAGGTCACGCCACCGGCGCTGATGAACTGACCGTCGATCACCACACGCTCGTCACTCGGAATCGCACCGTACAGCGGCAGTACGTTCATGGCGGTCCAGTGCGTCGTAGCACGCTTTCCTTGCAACAGCCCCGCTGCGCCGTATAGCAGCGCACCGGTACAGACCGAATACACGTAGCGTGCGCCGGCGGCCTGCCGGCGGATGAACGACAGCACGGCTTCGTCGCGCATCAGGGTTTCCTGGCCGTGCCCGCCGGGCACGAGCAGCACATCGAGCTGCGGTGCTTCGTCGATTGTCGTGTCGGGCAGCAGCTTCATGCCGGCAAGATCGCGCACCGGTTCTATCTCTTTCCAGATCGTGAAGAACGTCGAGTTCGGCACGCGTGCGAGTGCCTCGAACGGACCGGTGAAGTCGCACTGATCCATGTTCGGGAAGATGAGGGCGCCGATTTTCAGGGGGATGTCTAATGGAATAGGCATGGTGGTTACCTCTGCGTCCTGGTCGAATCAATGTTTCGGGGCGTGTGTTCCTTGAGAAGCTATGTTGGAGAAGACGCTATCGCATGTCCATTACCTGCGATGTAATCATGATGCCTCCCCCGGTAATTGCAGCATGCGCAGTAAGGGCGGCTATTACCTCGCGCGTAATTGTTGAGCCTGACGTGGCTCACTAAAGTGTGCGTGTCGTTTGATGATTCTCATCGACACACCCAACTTTCAAGGAAACGTCATGACTCAATTTCCCATCTACGCGCTCGACTCCGCGCCCGAACAATCGAAGCCCGCGCTGAATGGTCTCGCTCAGGCATTCGGCATGGTGCCTAACATCGCCGGCGCGATTGCTGGGTCACCGAGGTTGATCAACGGGCTGGTCGCGGTGTTCCAGCAGGCGCACAGCGGCATCTTCACGGAAGCGGAAGTTCAGACGCTGCTGCTGACCAATGCGGTGACAAATGCCGCAACGTGGCCGGTCGCTTTCCACTCGTTTCTCGCACTCAAGGAAGGTTTGAGCGAGGTCGACGTGCAGGCTATCCGTGAGCGTCGACTGCCGCAGGACGACAAACTCGCCGCCCTGTCACGCCTTGCACGAACGCTGATTGAAAAGCGCGGCCGTGTCAGTGATGAGGACGTTGCTGCGTTTACCGCAGCAGGCTTCGAAGCATCGCGTGTACTCGATGTGATTCTCGTGGTCGCCGCATCGACGATGACGAATTACACGGCGAGCGTCACGCAGCCGCCGCTGGAAGAACTGTTCCAGTCTCACGCGTGGCAGGACTAAGGGGTAAAAGAGCGGCCGGCCTCCACGCTTTACACCAGGCTGGCCGGCCGCTATCTTGTATCCGTGTCGCCTGGAACCAACGATGGCGCCCATTCGTACGGCGTCCGCTAGTTGCTCACCCCGATCAGTACCTTGCCACGCGCGTGTCCGGTGGCCACCTTCTCTAGCGCGGAACGCGCTTCGTCAAACGGAAAAACCGAGTCGACAATGATCTGTAGCTGGTCCGCCTCGAACAGGCGCACGGCGTCCCGCAGATACGAAGCTGCTTCCGCAAAGAACACGGACTCGCCTGCATGACCGTTTCTGGCTTGAATCCCGAACTCCACCAGAGTCGCGATACGTCCGCCCGCAGCGAGTACCGACCACGACCTTTCCAGCGTCTCGCCACCGATGGTGTCGAGTACAAGATCGATGTCGCGTATCGTCGTGAAATCCTGCGTGCGATAGTCGATGACCTCGTTCGCACCGAGACTCTTGACCAGCTCCACGTTGCGGCCCGAGGCTGTCGCAACGACGTAGGCACCCGCGTGATGGGCCAGTTGGACCGCCATGCTACCTACTCCACCGGCCGCGGCATGAATCAGTACCCGTTGCCTCGGTTGCAACTGACCGATGTCGAAAAGACTCTGGCTGGCCGTGCCGAAAGCGGTAGGTAGAGCCGCTGCCTGCTCGAAGCTCATCTCCATTGGGATGAGGCACAGCTGGGCGGCAGAGACTACGAGTGCCTTCGCAAATGCGCCGCCTGCGCCTGGCGCAGTGCGGCCAACTACACGACCACCCGGTGTGAAACCGGTCACCTGATCGCCAGCAGCCTGGACCACGCCGCTGAAATCCGTACCAGGTGTATACGGAAACGGGACGGGAAATACCTGCTGCATGTAGCCAGCGATGATCTTCAGGTCGAGCGGGTTAACGCTCGCGGCTTCGACACGGACAACAACTTCGTGGGGTTGCGGGTCGCGTAGAGTGGCTTCGCCAGGCGTGACGACGTCCGGGCCACCGAACGCGTTGATGAAGACTGTCTTCATAGTTCGTTCCAGAAAATAGTTTGATCAGGCTTGCGAAGGGAATTGGCCAAGCTGAAGGAACAGGGCGAACCAGTCTTCCATATGCCACGTGGTGGTGATGTGCTTTCCGTCGAGTGTATGAAACTCATGAAGGCGGAACTTCACTTCCTTCCCCGTCGATGCGATGCCGAATATTTCGCCGCGATGGGTACCGCTGATCTCGGCGCGAACGCCAATCCTGCCGGGCTCCTGGATCATGTCGTGAATCGCGATCTGAAGATCGGGAAACGCCTGCGTGAAACTGCGAATAATGACTTTGATGCCCTCGGGTCCCGGCTGCTGACCGGGCGCGAGCGGAATGTCGTCCCAGTCGGAAGCGAGCACTTCGTCGACGAGATCGGGATTCTTCTCGCTGAATGCGCGATAAAGGGTTTCCACCGCAGCGCGTTCCATGCGGAGCCGTGTAGAGAGGTCGGTACCTGATGCGTTCATGGTGTTGTCATCGATTGGGTGAGAGGAGAGCCCATTGTGCGAACTGCGTTAAAATCCGTCCAACAAATAACCGATATATATCTCTATTCGTTTTATGGATTTTCACGGAATCGATCTGAACCTGCTCGTCGCATTCGATGCCTTGATGGGCGAGCTGAACGTGACCCGCGCGGCGGTCCAGGTCGGCGTCAGCCAGCCGGCGATGAGCGCAGCCCTGTCGAGGCTGCGCAAACTGCTGGGCGATCCGCTTTTTCTCCGCGGTGCGGACGGGCTGCGGCCGACGCCACGTGCGCGTGATCTGGCCGGGCCGATCGCGCACGCCCTGCGCGAGATCGAGGCCACACTCGTGAGCAAGCCCGAGTTCTTGCCCGAAAGTGCATCGTTGACTTTCAGCCTTGGCATGTCGGAGTACCCGGCGTTTGTCTTGTTACCTTCTTTACTGCAGTCGCTTGAGCAAGAGGCGCCCGGTATCACGATCACCGTACATGCATTTAGCGACCGGGATCATGCGGTTGATCTGCTGGATGCGGGGACCATCGATGCCGCTATCGGCGTGCCGCCAACGCGTTCAGACGGGCGAATCAAGACACGCCCCATCCTGCGTGACGAATTCGTGACGATCATCGCCAGGCGCCATTCGTCGGCGCGCCGAGCGATGAGCATGAAAGCCTACCTGGCGCTATCGCATGTGCTTGCGTCTCCGGAAGGAGACCGGCATGGTCTTGTTGATCAGGTTCTGGCGCAGCAAGGCAAGAAGCGTCGTCTCGCACTTACGTTGCCGCACATGTTTGCGGTGCCCGGGGTCGTAGCGCGCACGAGCATGGCCGCTACCGTGATGAAGCGGGTCGCGCTGAGTTCGCCGGCCAGCCGCAACCTGGTGTTGTTTCCTCCGCCGGTTGCATTGCCGGAGATAGTGTTCGACCTCATCTGGCATCGTCGCAGCGACCATCATCCCGCGCAGATCTGGATGAGAGAGTACATAGCGCAGCAGGCTGCCTCGCTGTAGCCATTACGGTATCGACGGCATATTTGAATGTCGTTGCCAATTGATGCTGATGCGCTTCACCGCACCGCATTGTCAAGCGAGCCTGTACCTGCTCCCTGTCATGATCCTCCACCGTGACTGCAAGGCGCGGTGGAGGTGATTTCGTCGAGAGCGAACCCGAACTCGGAACGACGGCCGTGGAGAACGACCGGGAGCCCTACGGGAAGGTCCTGAATGGCGCACTCGCGGTTGACAAGGACCGTATAGCCCGTGAGCCACGAGTGAATCGACCGGTAGGATCTGGCGGTGACTTCGTCGCTTCCGTCTAGCGGGGCGATGTCGGCGTAGTAAGCGTTGGTGACTTTGCCGACGTGACGCAGCCCGGCGCGAGTCACGGTGCCGGCAATGGTCTCAGGTTTTGTGGCCACATGGAAAAGGACGACGCACGTCGCGGAATAGAGCGGAATCCCGGTGAAGAAGATCACCGGCAGCATCCCAAAGCAGTCGATGCCGATACGTTTCAGGCGATCCACGAAAGAGCGTGGTTTGCGATTTTTGAGCTGGAGCCAGAGGATTCCGGCCAGCAACATGAGGGCGCACTCCAGCAACAAAATGCGCATGATGCGAAGCTCCTGGGCACGAGAGGTGATGAGACGTGCCGCGAGATCGTCGAGCCAGAAGAAGACGTAGAAGTAACTGAGGCAAGCAGCGCCTTGGAGTAAATAGGTGAGCTGCAGCGCTCGGTTGCCTGCGCGATCCGCTTTTTTCTGCGCCTCCAGGTGCGCTTTGTGTCGCGCCATACGTTCGGGCGGAAGGGTCGCCAGAAATTGCCTGTTATAGGCCCGCTGCTGGGCACGCAGCAGTCTCGCCGCGCGCCATTGCCTCAGACCAGGCAGAGCGAGCGCGATCGTGACAAACAGGATGCCTGCCAGCAGGCTGAGGAGTAAGGCCATGGCGCATTCTAGTTGACTATGCCCCATCACCCTCACGTGTGCGGCGCTCGCGAACGGCGTCGAGCCTATCGCACCAGCGCCGAATCGTTTCATAACTGACGCTCAACCTACGCTCGAATGTGAGGCGTGGGATCTCCTCGTCTGCTCATAGAACGATCACTTATTCCAAGATCTTACCCATTCAACTTAATCGATTGACTTGGGATGGAGCGCATGCAAAATTTGTATACACGGAGATTGCAGTAGAACTAACAAATACGTAATTAATTTTAAGAATTTCAGATCGTCGGGGAGCGAGCGATATATGACACTTTGAAGCACTTTTGCAGGCATCGACATTACACCCATGAGAAGAAATCGTAAGATATTGTGCGGCCTGTCCTCGATGTTGTTCGTAGCTGGTCTGATTACCGCGCAAAGCGGACACGCACAGGTGACACTCAATTTCGTCAACGCCGACATTGACCAGGTGGCGAAAGCAATTGGTGCGGCGACTGGTAAAACGATCATTGTCGATCCACGCGTGAAGGGTCAACTCAATCTCGTTTCGGAAAACCCGGTGCCTGAAGAGCAGGCACTCAAGACATTGCAATCCGCGTTGCGGATGCAAGGGTTCTCTCTGGTTCAGGATCACGGCGTATTGAAGGTGTTGCCGGAAGCCGATGCGAAGCTGCAGGGGGTACCGACTTATGTCGGTAATGTGCCTGCTGCACGCGGCGACCAGGTGATCACGCAGGTGTTCCAACTGAAGAACGAATCGGCTAACAATCTGTTGCCCGTGCTGCGACCGTTGATCTCGCCGAACAATACGGTAGCCGCCTATCCTGCGAACAACACGCTCGTCGTGACCGACTATGCGGATAACGTGCGACGTATCGCGCAGATCATCGCGGGCATAGATTCGGCAGCGGGTCAGCAGATGGATGTTGTACCGCTGCATAACGCGAACGCACTCGACACCGCACAGTCGCTGTCGAAGATGCTCGATCCGGGTGCGATCGGTAGCACGGATACGACGTTGAAGGTTTCCGTCACGGCCGACGTCCGCACTAACTCGCTGCTATTGCGCGCGTCGAATGCGGCGCGGCTCAATGCAGCGGAGCTGCTCGCAAAAAAGCTCGATGCGCCGACCGCGCAGCCCGGCAACATTCACGTCGTACCGTTGCGCAACGCGGATGCAGTGAAACTCGCGAAGACCTTGCACGGCATGCTGGGCAAGGGCGGCGACAGCGGTTCGTCGGCCAGTTCCAACGATGCGAACTCGTTTAATCAGAACGGCAACTCGTCGTCGGGCGGCGGCAGTTTCTCGACAGGAACGTCGGGCACGCCGCCGCTGCCTTCGGGGCTGAGTAGCTCGTCGTCTTCATCGAGTGGCTCATCGAGTTCGACCACCGGCGGCGGCACGGCTGCCGCGGGGCTGCTTGGCGGCGACAAGGACAAGGGTGACGACAACCAGCAGGGTGGCATGATCCAGGCCGATGCGGCCACCAACTCGCTGATCATCACGGCGCCGGACGCGGTGTACCGCAACCTGCGGGCAGTGATCGACCAGCTCGACGCGCGGCGTCCACAGGTGTACATCGAAGCGCTGATCGTCGAACTGGCGGCGAACAACAATGCCGACCTCGGGATCCAGTGGCAGATCGGCAACAACTCTCTCGTTGCCGGCACCAATCTCTCGGCGAGCGGCACCAACAGCATCATCAATCTGACGTCGGCCGCGGCAACGGCGACCACCGGTGGTCTTGCGTCGTCGTTGGGGAGCCTGTCTCAGGGGCTCAACGTCGGTTGGGTGCACAACTTTCTCGGCGTCCAGGGGCTCGGGGCGTTGTTGCAGGCACTGTCCCAGTCCAGCGACGTCAATGTGCTGTCCACCCCTAACCTCGTCACGCTCGACAACGAAGAAGCCAAGATTGTGGTTGGCCAGAATGTGCCGATCACCACCGGGTCGTATTCGAATCTCACCAGCGGTAGCACAGCCTCGGCGTTCAACACGGTCGATCGCGTGGACGTCGGCCTGACGCTCGATATCAAACCGCAGATCACCGACGGCGGGATCCTCAAGTTGCAGCTTGCGACTGAAGACTCGTCGGTTGTGAGCGGCACGACCGATCCGACGAGCAATCCGAACGGTCCGACGTTCAACAAGCGCTCGATCCAGTCGACGGTGCTTGCCGACGATGGCGAGATCATCGTGCTCGGTGGCCTGATGCAGGACAGCTACGCGGTCAGCAACAGCAAGGTGCCGCTGCTAGGCGACATTCCGTGGGTCGGCCAGCTGTTCCGCTCGGAATCGAAGACCCGCTCGAAGACCAATCTGCTGGTGTTCCTGCGTCCGGTGATCATCAACGACAGCGCGACTGCGCGGGCGGTGACGCAGAACCGTTACGACTACATCCAGGGTGTGCAGGGCGCGTACAAGTCGGACAACAACCTGATCAAGGACAAGGACGATCCGGTCGTTCCGCCGATGCCGCTCGGTCCTGCCGAGGGCGGCTCGCCCGCCATGAATCTGTTCAACCTGGATCAGATGCGTCGTCAGCAGGCGGCGCCAAAGCTAGCGACTCCCGTTCCTGCTCCGGCAAGCGGGGTAGGTTCGACGAATATCGAATCGCCGGGAGACCATCCTTGACTGGTCTGCTCACCGTGAAGTCATGCCTGCAAGCAAGATAAAGGAAACGCCCCGTGAACGATCGATCTGGTGAAGTGATGGCAGTAATGTGGGGCTATCTCGCTCTCGCGAAGGCGCTCGACTGCAATGGAGTCTTGCCCGTTTCGGAACTG
Source organism: Paraburkholderia sp. CHISQ3 (assembly GCF_030464945.1). Taxonomy (NCBI): domain Bacteria; kingdom Pseudomonadati; phylum Pseudomonadota; class Betaproteobacteria; order Burkholderiales; family Burkholderiaceae; genus Paraburkholderia; species Paraburkholderia sp. CHISQ3. The sequence goes on along the minus strand of NZ_JALPRG010000001.1, from coordinate 178,558 downwards.
GTCAAACATCTGGAGACGGGCTACGGCTATGGCGTGGCGACCCGGCAGATTGCGCAAACCACCGAAGTCGACTCGCTTATCGAAGCGCTGCGGCAGATTGGTGATGCGCTTCATAAAGCGGGGAGCGCATAAACGGTTCGTTCCGATGCGAGAGCAGGGCATCGACATCGACACCGCCAACCCGTACCCGCGTTCCGGGCCAGGCGTCGATGCGTTCCTACTACCCGATGCGCGTTTTACGAGAGCGACGTCTACGTCGCCGCTAGCTGGACGCTTAAGACGGAAATTCGCATTGTGCGTGTTCACATGTTTGTTCAACCTACGTCTGCGGCGTCGGAAAATACACGCCAGCGCGCTGCGCCGCATTCTTGATGTGCGTCTCGATCGCCTGACCCGCAGCGGCGCCGTCGCGGGCCTTTAGCGTGTCCAGAATCTCGCGATGCTCGTGGAACGTCGAGAGCACGAGTTCGCGCCGGTAGAACGGCATGCGTTGGCTTTCCTTCATGATGTCGGCGCTGCTGCGCAGAATCGATTCGATAGACGCATTGCCGGCAATCGCGACGATGCGCATGTGGAAGTCGAAATCGAGCTGGGCTGCTTCGTCGAGCTCGTTGTTCGACAGCGCAACCTGTAGCGCGGCGAGATTCTCTTCGAGCCATTCGATGTCGGCGTCGCTGATCGCGAGTGCCGCCATCCGCGCGGCGAAGCCTTCGAGCGCAAAGCGCATCTGATAGGTGTCCGGCGGCGACGACTGCTGTGCGAAACGCCACGTGTGCGCGTTCGACACCTGCGTGCTTTGCACGTACACCCCTTTGCCGGGCCGGATTGTCAGTAGCCCAAGCGCTTCGAGCGCCGTCAGCGCTTCGCGCAACGACGCGCGGCTGATCTCCAGTTCCTCGGACAGCTGACGCTGCGCAGGCAACAGGCTGTCGACCGGATACACGCCGGCCTCGATCCGTTCTCGGATCCTTGCGACGGCGGCGTCGGTCACGGTGTGCGGGACGTTTCTCATCATCTCGATGGCCTTTACTGGTCTGACCAGTATTGTAGTGCGCATTTCCCGCAAGCCCGTTGCGCATCGCCGCAAAAAGAGCTGCGATGCGCAGTACCCTGGGTAAACACGGTGTTTTTCATCCTTGACTCGACTATATCGGCTTTCTACTATCCAGCATAACGGGTCTGGTCAGACCAGTATGAACAGATGGATCCGAAACCGGGAGAAGGCCGTGTTGAAGTTTTTCAATTCACTGTTTGGCCGGGTGGTGATCGCGCTTGTGGCGGGGATCGTAATCGGCGCGCTGTTTCCTCACTTCGCGCAATCGCTGCGGCCGCTCGGCGACGGTTTTCTGAAGCTCATCAAGATGGTGATCGGTCCGATCGTGTTCTGCGTGGTGGTGAGCGGAATCGCGCACGCCGGTGACCTGAAGAAAGTGGGGCGGGTCGGTCTGAAGGCAGTCGTGTACTTCGAGGCGATGACGACTATCGCGCTGCTGATCGGCGCCGTGCTCGCGTACGCGACGCGACCGGGTGCCGGCATGAACGTAGATCTGCATTCGCTCGACGCCGCGTCACTCGCGACCTACACCGAAAACGCGAAGAGCCTGAAAGATACCGCGGCCTTTCTGCTGAAGATCATCCCCGACACGGCTATCGATGCGTTCGCGAAGGGCGATATCCTGCAGATTCTCGTGTTTTCCGTGCTGTTCGGCTCGGCGTTGTCGTTGCTCGGTCCGAAAGCACAGCGCGTCAATCATCTGATCGACGAGCTGGCACAGGTGTTTTTCCGCGTGATGGGTTTCATCATCAAGCTCGCGCCGCTCGGCGTGCTCGGTGCGATCGCGTTCACGACGGGGACATATGGTGTCGCGTCGCTGAAGCAGCTCGGCATGCTCGTCATCGTTTTCTACGCGAGCTGCATCGTGTTCGTCGCGGTGGTGCTCGGCGTTGTGATGCGCATGGCCGGTTTCAGCGTCTTCAAACTGATCCGCTATCTGCGCGAGGAACTCTCGATCGTACTCGGTACGGCTTCATCCGATGCCGTGCTGCCGCAGATCATGCGCAAGCTCGAATGGATGGGCGTGAAGGACTCGACGGTCGGGCTCGTCATCCCCACCGGTTATTCGTTCAATCTCGACGGCTTCTCGATCTATCTGACGCTCGCGGTGATCTTCATCGCGCAGGCGACCAACACGCCGCTTTCCATTCACGATCTGATCGTGGTGGTACTGGTATCGCTGGTGACGTCGAAGGGCGCGCATGGCATTCCTGGCTCGGCGATCGTGATTCTTGCCGCGACGCTCTCCGCGATTCCGGCGATTCCCGTGCTCGGCTTGGTCCTGATCCTGCCGGTCGACTGGTTCGTCGGGATTGCGCGTGCGCTGACCAACCTGATCGGCAACTGCGTCGCGACCGTCGTGGTCGCGGTGTGGGAGAACGACATTGACGCGGTGCGCGCACGCCGCGTGCTGAACCGGGACCCTGAACTACGCTACGTGCCCGCTGGCGACGCACCGGACAACGAACCGCTCGCGGGCCGGCACGTTCCGGCGCTATAACGCTCGCCGAATACGGCCCGCTCCTTTTCACTCATCCATAGACACCATCATGGCAACTCCCACTCTCGATCCGAATGCGCCCGCCTTCACGCGTCGCTATATGAACCTCGCCGACCCACGGCTCGGTGCAAAGGCGCTCTTTGCCAGCGACGAATTTTTCGCGTCGAAGGAACGCATGCTCGACCCGCAGCCCGCGGTGTTCATCCCCGGCAAGTACGACGAACACGGCAAGTGGATGGACGGCTGGGAGACGCGCCGCAAGCGCACCACAGGACACGACCACTGCGTGGTCCGGCTCGCGCGCCCGGGCATCGTGCATGGCGTCGATCTGGATACCAGCCACTTCACCGGCAACTTCCCGCCTGCCGCATCGATCGAAGCGTGCCATACCGGCGACGACGTGCCGTCGGAGGACGCACAGTGGCACGTCATCGTGCCCGCGACTACGCTGCAGGGCAATCAGCATCACTACGTCGAAGTGAGCGATGCGCGCGCCTTCACCCATCTGCGCGTGAATCTGTATCCGGATGGCGGACTCGCGCGTCTGCGTGTATACGGTCAGCCGAAACGCGAATGGGAGAGTATTGAGCGCGGCAGTCTCGTGGATCTCGCCGCCGTCGAGAACGGTGCGTATCTTGTTGCCGCGAACAACCAGCATTTCGGGCCCGCGTCGCAGATGCTGATGCCGGGGCGCGGCGTCAATATGGGCGACGGCTGGGAAACGCGGCGCCGCCGTGAACCGGGTAACGACTGGGCGATTGTCGCGCTCGCGCGGCCGGGCACGATCCGGCGGATCGAAGTCGATACCGCGCATTTCAAGGGTAATTTTCCGGATCGCTGCTCGTTGCAGGCGGCATCGGTGGTGGGTGGCACGGACGAGTCGCTGGTGACGCAGGCGATGTTCTGGCCGGTGCTGCTCGCCGAACAGAAGCTGCAGATGGACCACGTGCATACGTTCGCGGCGGAACTTGCAGCGCTTGGGCCGGTGACGCACGTGCGCTTTAACATCTTTCCGGATGGCGGCGTGTCGCGGCTGCGTTTGTGGGGTGAGCTCGGCTAAGGGCACGCATCGATGAAGACATTACGGCTAGAACGTCTGACGCGCGAAGCTTTCGCGCCATTCGGCGACGTGATCGAACTGGCGGGCGCGCGGCATTTTCCGATCAACGGCGGAACGACCGAGCGCTATCACGATCTCGCGAACGTCGACGTTTGCGCAGACGGCGGCCGGCCGCTGATCAACCTGTTTCGCGCGCAACCGCGTGCATGGCCCATCGAGATCGCGATGATGGAGCGGCATCCGCACGGCAGCCAGGCATTCGTTCCGCTTGCGGATGTTCGCTATCTCGTCGTGGTGGCACCCGCTGGCGAATTCGATGTTGCAAGGATGTGCGCGTTCGTGAGCGACGGCTGGCAGGGCGTGAACTACGCGCGTGGCGTGTGGCATCACCCGCTGCTCGCGCTCGATCGCGTCAGCGATTTCGTCGTCGTGGATCGTGGCGGCGTGCAACCGAACTGCGACGAGATCGAACTGCCTGTCCCGTTACGACTCGCGATGGAAGCCGGGTGATGCTACGCGCGTAAGTCGATCACGCTCGGCAAATACCTGTCGCGGCTTCACTGCAGAGCAAGGACGCAGCGCGGCCAGCGTCGCCTCCTTGCTCCCGTGCTGTGAAAGTCCGCTTGTGCAGTGCTCAGTTCGGATGGGCGTTCGCGGCTTCTGTTGCTTTCTTGAGTTCGTCGCTAGCCTCGACAAGCAGCGCACGTGCCTTTCCGGCGTGTCCGCCGAGGTCCCATTCATTGGCCTTCTGTGCATCGTTGATCCGCGTACTCGCCTCTGCGACCAGACCCTGCGCGACACGCAGGTTGGGGTGTCTGTCGCCGGTACTCTTCGGTGCGGTTTGGGCAAACGTCGAGAAACTGCACAAGGTCGCTGCGAGAACCGCGGTACTCAGAACGAAGCGCTTCATATGATTTTCTCCTTTGGGGGCACATGCTAGGCGGGCGGCGATGTGCTGCCATTCCCGGGGGTATGCCGGCGAGCCGTGAGGCTGCTTACCGTGCTCCTTTCTAACGAAACCGGGTCTCTGAGCGTTGACGCGGAATGGTATGCGTTCCAGATAGGCGCGCGAACCAGATAAGGTCAGATCGATCTGCACTGCGAAATAGTGAACCTGCCGATGGCGTGACCATGACTCAAGTCCCCGCCCGCTAAGGTGCCGTCAGGCCGCTATCGATAGCCCCAGAAACATGACGGCACCGCGCCATCGAAGCTGCTATCCGCCGAAGGACCCGGTCAGATTTGCCGTTTTTTCGCTTACTAGGGGATTTCCCTGGTCATGGGGCGTTCTTCAGATAGGGGCAGCGCGCGCGAGGGGCCGGTGTCGGCTCCAGTGAGTTACGTCGGGTAGGAGTGGGGGGAGAGCATCCTGCTGTTTATAAAGGATATTTAATTGAATTCCTGCTGTTTCGATACGGTGCAGGGTGCAATTTCAAGCGAGCGAAATCCAAAGTAACGCGATTCTCGCCACCCCAACTTCACCCACTTCTTGAATTTGTCATCCCTCGTCCATATAATTGGCACTCACCGCACGAGAGTGCTAACAACATCGCCGGTTGGCCCGCCAGCCGGGTTTTCTCAGCGTTCTTCAGTCTCAATCAAGAGAGGAGTGTGTATGAACCTTCGTCCTTTGCACGATCGCGTGATCGTCAAGCGTCTGGATCAGGAAACGAAAACCGCATCGGGCATCGTGATCCCCGAAGCCGCAGCAGAAAAGCCGGATCAAGGCGAAATCCTGGCCGTCGGCCCGGGCAAGCGTGACGACAAGGGCGCACAGATCGCGCTCGACGTGAAGGTCGGTGACCGCGTCCTGTTCGGCAAGTACGCTGGCCAGACCGTCAAGGTCGACGGCAACGAACTGCTCGTGATGCGCGAAGAAGACATCATGGCTGTGGTGCAGAAGTAAGTTTCGCATCCGGTTATTTTCAAGAATTCAAGGAGTTAGAAGATGGCAGCTAAAGACGTCGTATTCGGTGATTCCGCCCGTGCCAAGATGGTTGAAGGCGTGAACATCCTCGCCAACGCTGTGAAGGTCACGCTCGGTCCCAAGGGCCGCAATGTCGTGCTCGAGCGCAGCTTCGGCGGCCCGACGATCACGAAGGACGGTGTGTCGGTCGCGAAGGAAATCGAGCTGAAGGACAAGCTCCAGAACATGGGCGCGCAAATGGTCAAGGAAGTGGCTTCCAAGACCAGCGACAACGCCGGCGACGGTACGACGACCGCAACGGTCCTCGCACAATCCATCGTTCGCGAAGGCATGAAGTACGTCGCATCGGGCATGAACCCGATGGACCTGAAGCGCGGCATCGACAAGGCTGTGAACGCAGCGATCGAAGAACTGCGCAAGATCAGCAAGCCGTGCACGACGAACAAGGAAATCGCCCAGGTCGGCGCGATCTCGGCAAACAGCGATACGTCGATCGGCGATCGCATTGCTGAAGCAATGGACAAGGTCGGCAAGGAAGGCGTCATCACCGTCGAAGACGGCAAGTCGCTGCAAGACGAGCTGGACGTTGTCGAAGGGATGCAATTCGATCGCGGCTACCTGTCGCCGTACTTCATCAACAACCCGGACAAGCAAGTTGCTGTGCTCGAAAACCCGTTCGTGCTGCTGCACGACAAGAAGGTTTCGAACATTCGCGACCTCCTCCCGGTCCTCGAGCAAGTTGCCAAGGCTGGCCGTCCGCTGCTGATCATCGCTGAAGACGTCGAAGGCGAAGCGCTGGCTACGCTGGTGGTGAACAACATCCGCGGCATTCTGAAGACCGTTGCTGTCAAGGCTCCGGGCTTCGGCGATCGTCGTAAGGCCATGCTGGAAGACATCGCGATCCTGACCGGCGGTCAAGTCATCGCTGAAGAAACCGGCCTGACGCTCGAAAAGGCAACGCTGGCCGAACTGGGTCAAGCGAAGCGTATCGAAGTGGGCAAGGAAAACACGACGATCATCGACGGTGCTGGCGAAGGCGCAAACATCGAAGCGCGCGTGAAGCAAGTGCGTACGCAGATCGAAGAAGCGACGTCGGACTACGACCGTGAAAAGCTGCAAGAACGCGTGGCCAAGCTGGCCGGCGGCGTGGCAGTGATCAAGGTCGGCGCTGCGACCGAGATGGAAATGAAGGAAAAGAAGGCACGTGTCGAAGACGCACTGCACGCAACCCGCGCAGCCGTTGAAGAAGGCATCGTGGCTGGCGGCGGTGTGGCACTGATCCGCGCGCGTTCGGCAATCGCCGGCATCAAGGGCGACAACGCCGATCAAGACGCAGGTATCAAGATCGTGCTGCGCGCGATGGAAGAGCCGCTGCGTCAGATCGTCACGAACGGCGGCGAAGAAGCCAGCGTCGTGGTGGCAGCAGTTGCAGCAGGCAAGGGCAACTACGGCTACAACGCTGCAACCGGCGAGTACGTCGATCTGGTCGATGCAGGCGTGGTCGATCCGACGAAGGTAACGCGCACGGCACTGCAAAACGCCGCTTCGGTAGCTGGCCTGCTGCTGACGACCGACGCAGCTGTCTGCGAACTGCCGAAGGAAGATGCACCGATGCCTGGTGGTGGCGGCATGGGTGGCATGGGCGGTATGGGCATGGACATGTAATTTCGGCTTCTGCCGGATTGCATGTGGGAGACGCGCCGCGAGGCGTGTCCCCCAAACGAAAAACCCGCAAGCGATTGCGGGTTTTTTTATTGCATCGATGCTTGCTTCGTTACGCGTGGATCAGGGCGCCGAGAGATACCGGTCCTGCAGATAATCGAAGATGCGCGCAACACCGCCGGCCTTCGACAACGCTGTCGTGTCCACCGTCAGGTCAGGATCGGTTGGCGGCTCATAGGGCGCGGATACGCCGGTGAACGATGGAATTGCGCCGGAGCGTGCCTTCGCATAAAGACCTTTCGGGTCGCGGCGCTCGCAGTCGTTTACCGACGCAGCGACGTACACCTCGATAAATTTGTCGTGCCCGATAATCTCGCGAGCCATCGCGCGATCTTCCCGCATCGGCGATATCAGCGCGACGATCACAATCAGCCCGGCATCGTTCATGAGCTGTGCGACATGCGCAACCCGACGAATATTCTCGTGCCGGTCTTCCGCGCTAAAACCAAGATCGCTGGTGAGGCCGTGCCGGACGCTGTCGCCGTCGAGCACATAGCATGCGCGACCCTCCGACATGAGCTGGCGTTCCAGTTCGAATGCGAGCGTGGACTTGCCTGCTCCCGACAGACCCGTGAGCCACACGGTCATCGATTTCTGTCCAAGCACCTGGGTTCTCTCGTTGCTGGTAATGATCCCACTGAAGCGCTGCAGGAAGGGCTGGGTGCGAGCGGCAACAATAGTCGTTCCATCTTCGGGTGCTGTGTCACCGCTTTCACAATGGGGTTCGACGGCCGACGGGTGTAAGTGAGGGGTTTTCAATTTGGGTTATCTCTCTTGCCGGTTCTTCTACAAAACCTGTAGCCGGTCATTTCTCCTGTTTGTCGCGAGGGCGCGGACATATTTCCCGAATCACGTGTATGACACGTAATAAGCGAAGAATCGCGCGCGCCCTTTAGTTATATATCGCATTGAAATAGACGGCGCTGTAACGGCAAATTACAGACGTAATGGACAAACGCCGGCAAGGTGTTGGCGTTTTGGCCAGGCGCTTGTCAATGATCCGAGGGGACGATACTCCGTCGATGCCCGTCAGTTATGTGGATGTAAGCGGATCACGGGTCATGCGACGCGACGAGTAAAGAAATACCCCAGCGTAGGGACGCCCGGAAACGGATCCGTGTCTGCAATAGAGCGTAATGAATTGCGGTCTGAATAGACCCATGAAGAAAGAGCCGCGACACGAATGTGCCCGGCTCACTCACGCGTGCTCGCGTTGGCGGCAAAGATCAGTGCCGCGCTTCCCCGGGCGGCGCATCCTTCGCGCTCGCCACCGGCGCTTCATCCTCGCTGGCGCGAGCCCAGAAAAAGCGATCCGGCAGATACGCGCCCATACCGGGGCGGTACGCGTTCAGGGTTGCCTGATATAGATACTCCTGCGCTTCGCGCACGGCTTCGGCAGGGTCCTGGCCATTCGCGAGCAGTGCCGCGATCGCCGAGCCGAGCGTGTCGGTCAGCCCCATCAGGCGATGCGGCCCACGATCCCACATATCTTCGCGCAACTGGCCGTCTTCGCTGAAGAGCGTATTGACGAGCCGGTGCGTGCCGGTCTGTGTCGAAAGGATGTATTCGCAACCTTGTGACAGCAGATGCGAGATCGCCGCGTCGAGACTCGGGGCTTCGGCATCGCCGTCCGGTTGCGCGAGCGCGAGCAGTGTTGCGTGGTCGGCGACCAGCAGCGTGGTCTGCGGGGCGAGCAGATCGGCGATTGCCTCGCGCAGGTCGTCGGCGGCGAGTACGTGTTCGTCGTCGAGCGTGAAGTCGGGTGCGAGGATCAGTGGGATGTCGTCGTAGTCGGCAACCACTTCGGCGATTGCGCTGACCACTTCAGCGCGCGTTGCCGCGCCGACCTTGAACGCCGCGATCGGCATGTCTTCGAGCAGCATGCGGGCCTGCGTCGCGACGACGTCGGGGTCGAGCCCGGTGACTTCGTCGCAGTTCGCGGAGTCGCGCACCGTATAGCCGGTGAGTACCGTGACGCCGTGACAGCCCATGCTGGCGAGCGTCATCAGGTCCGCCTGTACGCCGGAGCCACCCGTTGGGTCGGAAAGGCCGAAGGTGAGGACGATCGGAGGGGTCTCGCTGGGCATGAAAATCGGGGGCAGGAGTGAGCGGATTGTCGGGCGGAAGCCGCCGCGCGCCACGCGCGCAACGACTCGGCAGTCGGCTCAATTATGCGGCCTATTCTGCCGGCAGGGCATTTTTTCACGCCGTCAGGAACCGAGGGCCGATTGCTAGGCAGTGGGGCGGCAACACGGTACCATCATGGCTCCCGAATTAACGTGCTTTTCGACGCGATACAAGAATGGACCATAAGAGCTGGATGTGCCTGATTTGCGGCTGGATTTATGATGAAGAAGCCGGATTGCCAGATGAAGGAATCGCGCCGGGCACGCGCTGGGAAGACGTCCCAATCAACTGGACCTGTCCCGAATGCGGTGCCCGCAAGGAAGACTTCGAGATGGTCCAGATCTGATCCCGGGCCGCGCTGCGGCCCGTCAGCGTTCCTGCAGCCTGCCCATGATTCCTCCTGCCGTTTCCCCCGCGTCGTTCGAAGCGCTACCCAATCCGCGCGGCGGCGCGGTGCGGGCGGCGGAGGCCGCATTGGCCGACGCTGCGCACGCGTTCGCGCGGGGTGACGAGTTTGCTGCACCGCTGCTGCGTGCCGCATGGGTCTTGCGCGAAGCAGGGTGGTTGGCGGCACAACGGTTTACCGACACGCTCGTGCTGGTGTCGCCGCTCGCGGCGGCGCATGTCGAACCGACGAACGCTCAGCGTGCACGGGCCGTTTTCGCGGCTGCGCTCGACGATTTCCGCGCCGCTGTCGAGCGGCGCAATCTGCGCGAGCTGTCCTGTTCGCCGGCGCTGTTTGCGCACTACCGCGCGCTCGATCTGTTGCTCGCGCAGCGCACTCCGGGCGTAAATGCTGCGTTCGAGGGTCTCGCGCTTGCCGGGCGTCCCGTTCCACCGGCAACGTTCAGCCCGCAACCCGCCGACCGGCTTGCCCATCTGCGTGCCCGTTACGAGCAGGCGTTGCTGCCGGTTCTGCGTGCTCCGGCGCTGGCCGGCGCCGCGGTACAAACAGCCGAGGCAGCCGGAGCCACCGATACCCGCGCCGCACTCGATACGCTCGGCGCGTGCCTCACCGAACTCGCCGGTCCCGATCCCTACGATTTCTGGCGCCTCGCGGCCGCCTGCGCGGATGCGCTGCGCACGAGCGCCCACGTATCGGGCGACGCAGACCTGCGGCGCTTCCATGCCCGTTGCAATCTCGCGCTCGCCGATCACGCACGCGGCGTCGTGCTCGCGCCGCGCTCGCTGGTGCGCCTGGCGCTCGCCTTGCTGTGGCGCGATTACGCGCTGTTCGGCGCCGCGGCGGAGGATGCGGACCACGTCACGCTGCTGCGCGACTACGGCTTGACGACCGACTGGCACGTCGCGGGCACGCAGGCATCGGAAGCGCTGTGGGAAGCCGGCACGATTGCCGCCGATGCAACCGCGTTGCGCGGCGACGGTGCAACCCGCGAACTCGGCGTGCTGACGGTCAACGCCCATGCGTTTGAAGACTTCCTGCAAACCGCGGACGCAGCGATTGCCGCACTATCGGATCATGCGCGTGCCGCGTTGCAACCCGACCGGGCAGACCCCAGTGCGGCACTGCAGGCGGGCGACGCCGCCTACCGGCTCGGTGCGGCCGCGGCGGCCCTCGGGCTCGGTCACATTGGCCTGCTGGCCGATGCGCTCGGCGTAGCCTGGCGGCGGCGCGCACATGCGAGCGCGAGCGAAACCGCAGTGGCGCACCCAGCGCATCCCATCGTCGAAGCACCCGATGCCCCCGCACTGGAGCAGGCCGCCGAAGCGTTGCGCGCGATCCTGCACAAGATCGCCGCCGGCATCGCACCCACCGACGGCAGCGCCGCGCTCGCCGTACTCACACACGCTATCGAGCGCGGCGGCGCCTAGCGTGCCCGCAACTGTCCACCGCTTGCCATTGTCCGGTTGCGCATACTTCGCGCGGCTCGATACAGGGCCGCCGGCCGGGGCTGGGCGCGTGATAGAGTGTTGCAACATGATCCGCATTTCCCGGATCGCGGCAAACCCCATCCGCCTGTGCGGTCGGCGGGTGCCGAAGGCCCGCTATCCCGCATCGTCTTTGCTAAAATCCGAACTATGTCCAAGAGTACCGATCGCATCAATCTGACCAACCAGTTCCTGATCGCCATGCCGAACATGGCGGATCCCACGTTTTCAGGAACGGTGGTCTACCTTTGCGATCACAGCGAGCGCGGTGCGCTCGGCCTCGTCATCAACCGGCCGACCGACATCGATCTGCAGGCGCTCTTCAACCGCATCGACCTCAAGCTCGAAATCGAACCCCTGCTGCATGTCCCCGTTTACTTCGGCGGCCCGGTGCAAACCGAGCGCGGCTTCGTGCTGCACGATCCCGCGGAAGGCAACACGTACACGTCGTCGATGTCCGTGCCGGGTGGCCTCGAAATGACCACGTCGAAGGACGTGCTCGAAGCGGTGGCGAGCGGCAGCGGCCCGCAGCGCTTTCTACTCACACTGGGCCACGCGGGTTGGGGCGCCGGCCAGCTCGAGGAAGAGATTCTGAAGAACGGCTGGCTCTCGGTGGAAGCCGACCCGAAAATCGTTTTCGATGTCCCCGCCGAAGAACGTCTCGAAGCCGCGCTCGCGCTGCTCGGCATTTCGCTGTCGATGCTTTCGGGCGAAGCAGGTCACGCATGAGCAGTGCGGCTGGACGCGAGGCAACGCTGCTTGCGTTCGACTATGGCGAAAAACGCATCGGTGTGGCGGTTGGCAATTCGCTGACCCGTCACGCGCAATCCCTCGTAGTGCTGCAAAACCGCAATCGCGAGTATCGCTTTGAGGCCGTTGGCAAGCTGATCGGCGAGTGGAAACCGGACGCACTGGTGGTCGGCCTGCCGATGCACCAGGATGGCACTCCCCACGCAATGACCCAGCAGGCCAAACGCTTCGGCAATCAGCTGAACGGTCGCTTCAATCTGCCGGTGACGTGGGTCGACGAGCGCTATTCATCAGTTGAAGCAGAAGCCGCCATCCGCGCCGGCACCGCGCGCACCGAGCTGGTCGACGCCGAGGCCGCGCGCATCATCCTCCAGCAATATCTAGACGGGCTTTCCGAAGATCATGAGTTCCATTGACGCCGAAGCGCTCTACAGCGCCGTGCTCGAACAGATCCGTGCCGCGTATGGCGAAGCGTTTGCTGCGGGTACCGGCGAGGTCGTGCTGGCCGGTATCTATAGCGGCGGTGCGTGGCTCGCGCAGCGCCTTGCGCGCGACCTGAAGGTCGCGTCGTTCGGCGTCGTCAACGTGGCGCTGCATCGCGACGACTACGCGAAGAAGGGACTGCACACGCAGGCGAGCCCGACCTCATTGCCGTTCGAAGTCGACAAGCGCCGCATCGTGCTCGTCGACGACGTGCTGTACACCGGGCGCACGGTCCGTGCCGCGCTGAACGAACTGTATGACTACGGGCGGCCGGCATCGGTGGAACTCGCGGTGCTCGCCGATCGCGGCGGGCGCGAGTTGCCGGTGGCGGCGCGTTTTGTCGGCGGCGTGGTCGACGTGCCGGCGCATACGACGCTCGTGCTCGCACGCGGCGAGGGCGCCACCGACGACGCGCCGCGCTTCACGTTCCATACCGAGGCACGCGTCGATTCCTGATTCACCCGATATACCCCAGGCACACCCATGAACACCGCTACCCAGGGTTCCACCAGCAGCGACGCCGCGGAACCGTTCCGCTACGGCTTCCTGAAGGGCAACCCGCAGCTCACGAAGAACGGCGAGCTCAAACATCTGCTGACTATCGAAGGATTGCCGCGGGCAATCGTCAATCACATTCTCGATACCGCTGAGCAGTTTGTCAGTGTGACCGACCGCGAAGTGAAGAAAGTGCCGCTATTGCGCGGCAAGTCGGTGTTCAACCTGTTCTTCGAGAACTCCACACGCACGCGCACGACCTTCGAGATCGCGGCGAAGCGTCTGTCGGCAGACGTGATCAACCTGAACATCAATGCGTCGTCGACGAGCAAGGGCGAGTCGCTGCTCGACACGATCAACAACCTGTCGGCGATGCATGCCGATATGTTCGTCGTGCGTCACGCATCGAGCGGTGCGCCATATCTGATCGCCGAACATTGCGCGCCGCACGTGCACGTGATCAACGCCGGCGATGGCCGCCACGCGCACCCGACGCAGGGCCTGCTCGACATGTACACGATCCGCCACTACAAGCGCGATTTCACGAATCTGCGCGTGGCGATTGTCGGCGACATTCTGCATTCGCGTGTCGCGCGCTCGGATATTCATGCGCTCACTACACTCGGCGTACCCGAAGTGCGCGCCATCGGCCCGCGCACGTTGCTGCCGGGCGGGCTCGAACAGATGGGCGTACGTGTATTCCACAATCTCGACGAAGGGTTGAAGGACGTCGACGTGATCATCATGCTGCGTCTGCAGAACGAGCGGATGAGCGGTGCGTTGCTGCCGTCGGCGCAGGAATACTTCAAGAGCTGGGGCCTCACGCCGGAACGGCTCGCGCTCGCGAAGCCCGATGCGATTGTGATGCACCCCGGTCCGATGAACCGCGGTGTCGAGATCGACTCGCAGGTGGCGGATGGGCCGCAATCGGTGATCCTGAATCAGGTGACGTTCGGTATTGCCGTGCGGATGGCGGTGATGGGGATTGTTGCTAGCAATCACGACTAAACGCCCATGTCCGGCGAGTTGCAGATCAGACAGACCATGCAGAATAAAGGCAGCGCATGAAGATTCATATTCAGGGTGGCACGCTGATCGATCCGGCGGCCGGCACCGAACAGCAGCAGGACATATTCATTGCGGCGGGCAAGATCGTCGGGCTCGGCAGTGCGCCTGTGGATTTCCACGCGGCGAAAACCATCGATGCGCGCGGATTGCATATCTCGCCAGGGCTCGTTGACCTGTCGGCGCGGTTGCGCGAACCAGGTTTCGAACACAAGGCGACGCTCGAATCCGAAATGGCCGCGGCACTTGCAGGCGGCGTGACAACGCTGGCGTGCCCACCCGATACCGACCCGGTGCTCGACGAACCCGGTCTCGTCGAAATGCTGAAGTTTCGCGCGCGCAACCTGAATCAGGCGCATGTGTATCCGCTCGGCGCGCTTACTGTTGGCTTGAAAGGACAGACCATCACCGAGATGGTTGAGCTGACCGAAGCGGGGTGCATCGGTTTCTCGCAGGCCGATGTGCCGGTGGTCGATACGCAGGTGCTGCTGCGCGCGCTGCAGTATGCGACCACATACGGCTATACCGTGTGGCTGCGGCCGCAGGATGCGTACCTCGCGCAGGGTGGCGTTGCGGCAAGCGGCGCGCTGGCGTCACGGCTCGGTTTGTCTGGCGTACCGGTTTCCGCCGAGACGATCGCGCTGCATACAATTTTCGAACTCGTGCGCGTGACGGGTGCGCGTGTGCATCTGTCGCATGTTTCGTCGGCGGCGGGCGTCGCGCTCGTGCGTGAAGCGAAGGCCGAGGGCCTGGCGGTGACCTGCGATGTGACCATCAACCACGTCCATCTGATCGACGTCGACATCGGCTACTTCGATGCGCAGTTCCGGCTCGATCCGCCGTTGCGTCAGCAGCGCGATCGCGAGGCGATCCGCGCGGGACTCGCGGACGGCACGATCGATGCGATCTGCTCCGACCACACACCCGTCGACGACGACGAGAAACTGCTGCCGTTCGCCGAAGCGACACCAGGGGCGACCGGGCTCGAACTGTTTTTGTCGCTCACTGTGAAGTGGGCGAACGAAGCCCATGTGCCGCTTGCGAAGGCACTGAACCGGATCACAACTGCGCCAGCGGACGTGCTGAAGCTTGCCGCAGGTCGCATCGGCGTAGGCGCGGCGGCGGACCTGTGCGTGTTCGATCGCGATGCGCACTGGCGTGTCGAACCGCGGGCGCTGAAGAGCCAGGGGCACAACACACCGTTCCTCGGCTACGAACTGCCGGCGCGCGTGCGCGCTACCGTGGTGGCCGGACATGTGGCGTTCGAGCAGCGTTGATGCTGCACGGGCGCCGCGCTTCAATGGATAGATAGAGAACACGTCACAGCATGAAACTCGCGTTTCGCAAGGCACGACTCGTTGTACATCTACTGGTCGGGATGTTCGTGGTGGCGACGCGCTTTCCGCGCGCATCCGCGGACGAACGGCTCGAGTTGAACCGTGCATGGTCGCTGAAGATGCTGCGGCTCGCGGGCCTGCGGCTCGTCGTGCACAACGACGGCGCGCGGCTCGATCATGGCGCACTGGTGGTCGCGAATCATGTGTCGTGGATCGATATCTACGTGATCAATGCGTGGCGGCCGACACCGTTTGTGTCGAAGGCGGAGATCCGTCAGTGGCCGGTGGTGGGGTGGCTCGCGCAACAGCTCGGCACGGTGTTCATCCAGCGCGAGAAGCGCAGCGATGCGAAGCGGATCATGCACGAGCTGGCCGACCGCCTGAGTTCCGGCGAATTGATGTGCGTGTTCCCGGAAGGCACGACGTCCGACGGGCTCGGGTTGCTGCCATTTCACGCGAACATGTTTCAGGCGGCGGTGCTCGCGTCGGCGCCGGTGCAGCCGCTGTGTCTGATGTATGAGGATGCGCAGGGGCGGCAGTCGACTGCGCCGGCGTATATCGACGACCTGACGCTGGCCGACTCGTTGAATGCGTTGCTGCGTGAGGGGCCGTTGACTGCGCATGTTTATGTGGGCGCGCCGCTGGCGGCGGGTGAAGACCGGCGGGTGCTGGCGGGGCAGGCGGAGGCCGCGGTGCGCGGTGCACTCGAAGCAATGCGCGGCGCGCAGAGTACGCCACTGCTTCCAGTCGAGCACGGCTAGCTGAAGCTAGCTGAGCGGCGGCAACGCCGTTTGTTCGTTCGAGTAAACTACCGGCGATATGAACAGCGGACCGGCCCTCATGAACCGAACTGAAATTGGCGTGCTGATCGCGCAGCGCCTCGCGCCTGTTGTAGCGGAGGCACATGAGCAGTGGCTTCGCGCGGCTCCCATTCATTTCTTCGTTGTCGACAACCTGCTGCCCGTCGAACTGGCCAGCGAGATCCGCCGTGCTTTTCCGGATGCATCGAAGATGATGCTTCGCAAGAGCCTGCGTGAATTGAAGTACGTCACGGCGCAGATGAACCAGCACGCGCCGCTGCTCGAAGAAATCATCTTCGCGTTCCAGGAGCCCGCGGTTGTCGAGCTCGTGCAGCAGATCAGCGGCTTACGCTCGCTGTATCCCGACGAGCATCTGTACGCGGGCGGCATCTCGATGATGGGCAACGGTCATTTTCTGAACCCGCATCTGGACAACTCGCACGACAAGGATCGCGCGCGCTACCGCGTGCTGAACCTGCTCTATTACGTTTCGCCCGACTGGCAGGCCGGCAACGGCGGTAATCTCGAAGTGTGGCCCAACGGTACGAAGGCCGAACCGACGACGATCGTGAGCGAGTTCAACCGGCTCGTCGTGATGGTCACTAACCAGCATTCGTGGCACTCCGTTTCGAAGAACCTGACCGACCGGCAACGTTGCTGCGTGTCGAATTACTACTTCTCCGATCATCCGGTCGGGGATGACGAATACTTTCATCCGACCTCGTTTCGCGGCCGTCCCGACGAACCCGTCAAGGACGTCGTGCTGCAGGCCGATGCGGCCGCGCGCGGCGTGGTGCGGCGGTTGTTTCCGAAAGGGGTGAAACAGGCTACGCACGTCTACAAGAAGGACTAGCCTCGCGCGACAGCGAGGATTCGATCATCGCGCGATCGACCCACAGCGAGGGCGATTGCGAACATGGGCCAGAGGAGTAGCGAGTGACATTTTCTTCCGAACCGACGCCCCGGCGCGCACTGATCACCGGTGCGCGCGGCTTCACTGGCGCGTATGTCCGCGACGAATTGCAGCGCGCGGGATTTGAAGTGGTAGGCACACTTGCCGGCAACGAGACACCGGGTTTGAACGAGTACGTGCTCGACATTACGTCTCTCGACGACTGCAGACGCGTGATCGGCGAAGTACGGCCTACGCATATCGTCCATCTCGCCGCTATCAGCTTCGTTGCGCACGATGATGCGCTGGAGATGTACAACGTCAACGTGCTCGGTACGTTGAATCTTTTGCAGGCTTGCGTGGACGTTGGCGTACGGCCGGACAAGATACTGATTGCGAGCAGCGCGAATGTGTATGGCAACGCCGGCGGCGTGATCGACGAGAGCGTGGTTCCCGCGCCCGTCAATCACTATGCGGCGAGCAAGCTGGCGATGGAGCATCTCGTGCGCACATGGTTCGAACGCCTGCCGATCGTCGTGACGCGGCCGTTCAACTATACGGGGCGAGGGCAGGCGCCGCGCTTCCTGGTGCCGAAGATCGTCGAGCATTTTGTGCAACGTCGGCCTTTTATCGAGCTCGGCAACCTGGATGTGGCGCGCGATTTTTCCGACGTGCGGACGGTGGCGCAAACCTATCGGGCGCTGCTTGAATCGGCGGTGGCGGGGGAGGTTGTCAACGTTTGCAGTGAGCACGCCCGTACGCTGCATGATGTCGTGGACATGGTCCGCGAAGCTTCAGGGCACGATCTGGAGATTCGCGTCAACCCGGCCTTCGTTAGAGATAACGAAGTGAAGTTGCTGGTTGGTTCGGTGGCGCGGTTGCGCAAGCTCGTGCCCGATGTTCAACCGGTTGATTTTGCGGAGACGATCCGGTGGATGGTTCGTCCAGACTGACCGATGCTCGAGGTAACCGCGAGCCGGTTACTTCGAAGCGTGATCGGATTCCGAGCGACAGGCTGAACAATCCACCTGCGTGACTGTGCGTTTGCTGGGGTCTCTTGCCAGCTGCACGGCCGAAAGCCGATTGCCCCACACGCAACCCGAATCGAGGCCGACCAGATTGTCGCGCAGGGTCAGGCCGAGCGCGGCCCAGTGGCCGAATACCATCGTGATGTCGGTCGTCTTGCGCGATGGGACGTCGAACCAGGGCATGTAACCTTCCGGAGCGGCATCGAGTCCGCCACTCGATGAGAAATCCATCACGCCGTCCTTGTCGCAAACGCGCAGCCGGGTGAGCGCGCTGCAGGTAATGCGCAGACGCTCGATGCCTTTCAGATGTTTGGTCCAGCGGTTCGGCTCGTTGCCATAGAGACCTGCGAGCGTTTCCTTCCAGTCCGGTGCGCGCAGCGCGCGTTGCAGATCGTCGGCGAGTTCCAGCGTTAGTGTCACGTCCCATTGCGGCAGCACGCCGGCGTGGACGAGCAGCATGCCGTGCTCGAAGTGCGCGATCGGACGATGGCGGATCCAGTCGAGCAGATCGGCGGCGTCGGGGGCGGCGAGGATGTCGTCGAGCGTGTCGCCTCGTTTCGATTTGCGGATACCCGCCGAGACCGACAGCAGGTGCAGATCGTGGTTGCCTAGTACCGTGACCGCCCGGTCGCCTAGTGCGATTACGGCGCGCAATGTCGCCAGCGATTCGGGGCCGCGGTTGATGAGGTCGCCGGCGAACCATAGTGGTGTGTTGGCGGGGGGGGCGGTTTTTGCGAGGAGTTGCTGGAACTGGGTGTGGCAACCTTGTAGGTCGCCGAAGGCGAGGGGGGATGGGGACTGCGAAGTAACGACGGTCATTATGTGGACGGGTCAGTGACGACAGGCCTGGTCGTGAGGTAACACATTGACGTGTATGACGACGCTATTATCGCCGACAAGATGCCAGGGCTGTTTGCGATATCAGTGCCGCGCACGAGCGCTGCGTCTAATGACGTTGCGAACTTTAGCAACGCGCACATTATTACTCATCGTCGACGGGCAAAGGGTAATTTTGTCAAGTTGTCGCAAGTTGTTACGGGTCTTTTTTTTACCCCACACAGATTTATAATTGAGCCCGATACTTAAGCGCTTGAATGCTTGTTTGTTGTGAACAGTTTCGTATGGCGGGACCAGGAGTCGAATGATGCGCACGCACTCCAGGCAACCGAACGACATGCTCCGGCTGCATCTATCCCGGATATCTTGAAAGGAATTCCATGATCCTGGTAACGGGCGGCGCCGGTTTTATCGGAGCCAATTTTGTGCTCGACTGGTTGAATACATCGGACGAGCCTGTCGTCAACCTCGACAAACTGACTTACGCCGGTAATTTGAGTACGCTAAAGCCGCGGCAGGGTGATGCGCGACACATCTTTGTGCGAGCCGATATCTGTGATCGGGCAGCACTCGATGCGCTATTCGCCGAGCATAAGCCGCGTGCAGTGCTGCACTTCGCGGCCGAAAGTCATGTCGATCGGTCCATTCACGGTCCGGCCGATTTCGTGCAGACCAACGTGGTCGGCACATTTACGCTGCTTGAAGCCACGCGCGCATACTGGAATACGCTAGGCGACGATGACAAGGCGGCATTTCGCTTCCTGCATGTGTCGACCGATGAGGTGTTCGGTTCGCTGTCCAGCACCGACCCGCAATTCTCGGAAACGACATCCTATGCGCCGAATAGTCCGTACTCCGCAACTAAAGCGGGTTCTGATCATCTGGTTCGCGCATACCATCACACGTACGGCTTGCCGACACTGACGACGAACTGTTCGAACAACTACGGTCCCTACCAGTTTCCGGAGAAACTGATTCCGCTGATCATCGCCAACGCGCTGGGCGGCAAACCTCTGCCCGTGTATGGCGATGGTCAGAACGTGCGCGACTGGTTGTATGTCGGCGATCACTGCAGCGCGATCCGCGAGGTTCTTGCACGCGGCGCATCGGGCGAGACGTACAACGTGGGCGGCTGGAACGAGAAGAAGAATCTTGAAGTGGTGCACACCCTGTGCGACCTGCTCGATGAGCTTCGTCCGAAGGCTGCGGGTTCGTATCGTGATCAGATCACGTATGTGACCGATCGCCCGGGCCACGATCGCCGTTATGCAATCGATGCCCGCAAGCTCGAACGCGAACTCGGCTGGAAGCCAGCTGAAACCTTTGAGACCGGTCTGAAAAAGACAGTGCAGTGGTATCTCGACAATCAGGAGTGGGTCGACGAAGTGGTATCTGGCGACTATCGGAAATGGGTCGAGACGAACTACGCGCAGCGCGCGTAAAGGCAAAGTCATGGCACGTAAGGGCATCATTCTCGCGGGTGGATCGGGCACGCGGCTCTATCCGATTACGCATGTCGTCTCGAAGCAGCTGTTACCGGTGTACGACAAGCCGATGATCTACTATCCGCTGTCGACGCTGATGCTCGCGGGCATTCGTGACGTACTCGTTATTTCCACGCCCGACGATACGCCGCGCTTCCAGGCGATGCTTGGCGATGGAGCGCAATGGGGGATGAACCTGCAATATGCGGTGCAGCCCTCTCCAGATGGGCTTGCGCAGGCATTCATCATTGGGCGCGAGTTCATCGGTGCCGATCCGTCCGCGCTGATACTCGGCGACAACATTTTTCACGGCCATGATCTGGCGCGACAGCTCGCAGCTGCCAGTGCTACGCATGACTGCGCGACAGTCTTTGCATACCATGTCAACGACCCCGAACGTTACGGCGTCGTGGAGTTCGACGATCAATTCCGTGCGCTTTCCATTGAAGAGAAACCCGCGCGGCCGCGCTCGAACTATGCGGTGACGGGGCTCTATTTCTACGACAACGATGTTTGCGATATTGCCGCAGATATCAAACCTTCTCCGCGCGGAGAGCTCGAGATTACCGATGTCAATTCACGGTACCTGAGTGCGGGCAAGTTACGTGTCGAGATGATGGGACGCGGCTATGCGTGGCTTGATACTGGAACGCACGATTCGTTGATCGAGGCTGCAACGTTCATTGCAACCTTGCAGAAACGGCAGGGGTTGGTAGTGGCGTGTCCGGAAGAGATCGCATACCGGCATCGGTGGATCGACGCGGCGCAGGTGGAGCGGCTCGCAGCACCGCTTGCCAAGAATGGCTATGGCAAATATCTCATCAAGCTGCTTTCGGAACCCATTGCATGAAGATCATTGTTACCCCAACGTTGTTACCCGAAGTCAAGCTCATCGAGCCCAAAGTCTTTGGGGATGCGCGTGGCTTCTTTTTCGAAAGTTTCAACGCGCGGGAGTTTGCCGAAGGCGTCGGTGAACAGGTGGACTTCGTGCAAGACAATCATTCGCTATCGACACAGAACGTACTGCGAGGATTGCATTATCAGGTTGAACGACCGCAAGGAAAGCTCGTGCGAGTGGTGGCTGGCGAGGTGTTCGATGTCGCGGTCGACATCAGGGCAAGTTCGCCAAACTTCGGCAAATGGACCGGTGTGCGACTAAGCGCCGAGAACAAGCGACAGCTGTGGATTCCAGCAGGATTTGCGCACGGGTTCCTCGTATTGTCCGAGCGCGCGGAATTCCTCTATAAGACGACGGACTACTGGCTCCCGGAGTACGAGCGCTGCCTCGTGTGGAATGACGCGCAGGTAGGTATCGAATGGCCCATCGACGGTGAGCCGGTGTTAGCGGCAAAAGACGCAGCGGGTAAGACGCTTGCAGAAGCCGAACACTATGCTTGAAGAGGCGACGTCGATGCGTGAGGAACGGGTTATCTTGCTCACAGGCTCGACGGGCCAGGTTGGCTTTGAACTGGTCCGTAGCTTGCAGGGATTGGGGAAAGTCGTTGTGACTGGCCGAAACAGCCTGAATCTTGCTGATACAGCGCAGATTCGCGACACCGTGCGGACACTCAAGCCGGTGTTGATCGTGAACCCCGCGGCGTACACTGAAGTCGACAAAGCTGAGGCCGACGTGGTGTCGGCAACGCAGCTTAATGTCGATGCCCCCCGCGTGCTGGCTGAGGAAGCAAAGCGCCTGGGCGCCGCGCTTGTGCATTATTCGACTGACTACGTTTTCGATGGAACGAAGACCACGGCCTATGTCGAACAGGACGAGACGAATCCGCAGAACGTTTATGGACGCACCAAGCGCGCGGGCGAACAGGCGATCATCGAGTCCGGCTGCGCGCATCTGATCTTTCGCACCAGTTGGGTGTATGGGACGCGCGGCAAGAACTTTCTGCTAACCATGCTGCGCCTCGGCGCGCAGCGTAGCGAGTTGAGCGTGGTGGACGATCAGTATGGTGCTCCGACGTGGGCTAACACCATCGCCGCGCTGACTTCGAACGTGCTTGCACAGGCGGTAAGAGGCAGTGCAGCGGATTGGGATAACTGGTGGTCGTCATACTCGGGCATCTATCACCTGACAGCATCGGGCGAGACAAGTTGGCATCAGTTCGCGCAGGCCATTTTCGAACTGTCCGATCTGGCGACGAAACCGCTAGTCAAACCGATTCCTGCCGCTTCCTATCCCACGGCAGCCGTAAGGCCGGCCAATTCCCGCCTTTCGAACGACAAGCTCGCCGACGTATTCGGAGTTCGCGCGCCGGATTGGCACGACGCGTTGCGCCTTTGCATGGCAGCGCGGTGACGCTTGAGCAGGTGCGCGAAGGCGCGTCACCTATTCAAAACTGATGCAGGAGTATGAAGATGCCGGGTCGCGAGCGTGTTCGTGTGATAGCACGAGAGACATTGTCGAGTGAACGACGGCGGTTGGAAAAGCTGACTTTCGAATACGATCGCAGCGACGGCAGCACGCAGCAGCTCACCAACGAGATCTACCACGTAGACGATGGAGCCGCAGGGCTGCTCTATGACGTTGAGCGTCGTACCGTTGTGCTTGTGCGGCAGTTCCGTTTGCCCGCGTACCTGCAAGGGGCGAGTGGATTCACGCTCGAAGCGGCAGCTGGTTTTCTCGACGGTGTTTCGCCGGAAGAGCGTGTGCACGAGGAGATCATGGAGGAGGCCGGGTATCGCGTGGCTTCGGCGAAGAAGGTGTTCGAGGCGTTGATGGTGCCGGGTTGTCTGACCCACACGGTGCATTGTTTCGTTGCACCGTATACGCCAGCGGACAGGATTGCAGCGGGTGGCGGACTACTGGAAGAGGGCGAAGATATTTCCGTGATCGAACTATCAATCGACGATGCGCTGACGATGATCGAGAGCGGTGAGATTGTTGATGCCAAGACGATCATGTTGTTGCAGTACGCGCAGCTGCGTCTTTTTGGCAAGCCTTGATTGTGCGGTCATCCGGTCGGAAGCATCGATTGCACGGGCTGATTTTGCTCGCGCTCGCGCTGGCAGATTTTGCGTAGTAGCTACACGAACGTCCCGGTCGGGGTCAACCCCGACGCGTTGACAATGCCATATATGTGCGGGATACTCCCCGGGCGATAAATTTGGGATGCATTTTCTTTCAGAATGCCTCCGCTTCAAACCTTTGGGTCAGTTCGTAGAAGTAGCAGTAGCGGGCTTGCTGCGCCCGCAGCAACGAACGACAAGCGAAGGAGCGCAGTCGCCAACTGCAGCAGGTCAGGGCGGGCGGCACGTCAATGCGTGGCACACGCCATGCTCTGTTTGCTCCATTCAAAGTTGAACAACACAGCCTGACAGGCTGATCTTTCGAGTTCTCGAGTGTGAAGTATTTGATCGCGTTAAATGACGTCCGTGATGGTATCCGTAGCCGCGAACTGTGGCTCGCCCTTGGCATGCAGGACATTCGCCAGCGCTATCGCCGCTCGATGCTGGGGCCGTTCTGGCTGACCATTAGCATGGGCGTCATGATCGGCGCTATGGGGCCGTTGTACGGAGCGCTGTTCGGATATAGCGCTGCGGTCTTCATTCCCCACCTTGCGCTTGGGTTGATCTTTTGGGGTTTCATTGCTGGGCAGATCAGCGACTTCGGAGAGGCGTTCTCGAATTCGACGAATTATCTGCGGCAAATGAAGCTGCCGCTTTCCATGTTCGTGCTTCGGGTGATGTGTCGACACTCGATCATCCTTGCGCACAATATTCTCGTCTTTGTCGTGGTCTGGGCAATTTTGCCGGTCCATCTGAATGCGAACCTGCTGGTTCTGCCATTCGCGGTACTTCTTGTGCTGGCCAATATCTTCTGGATCGGCGTCATCACCAGTATCTTTTGTACGCGGTACCGCGACATGCAACCGGTGATCGGTAACCTGGTGCAGGTTATGTTCTTCGTCACACCGATTATCTGGAGGGCGGAACAGCTCTCCCCCGCGCGGCAACACCTGATTCACCTCAATCCGTTCTTCTATCTTCTGGAACTCTTGCGGGAGCCGTTGCTTGGCATGATGCCGGCGCCTGCAATCTGGCTTCGCGCCGCGGGGATGGCAGTGGTTGGAATTGCGGTGGCGCTGTATATGCTCGGCAAGCTCCGGCATCGCGTTACATATTGGCTTTGACGGAGCGTTCGAATGCATATTTCTCTTGAGAACGTGACCGTACGGTTTCCCATTTACGATGCGAAGCAGCGATCGTTCAAGCGTGCGGTGATGGCGGCCGCGACGGGCGGTCAATTTGTTGGCAAGTCTGGGCACACCGTCGTAGAGGCGCTGCACGATATCAATCTGGAGATTGCCGAGGGCGATCGGATAGCGTTGCTTGGCGATAACGGGGCGGGCAAAACGACCTTGCTGCGTGTGCTAGCAGGGGTGTACCACCCTGATGAAGGTTCCGTTCGCGTGCAGGGCCGCGTGACCAGTTTGCTGGATTCGATGCTGGGTATGGATCTCGAGTCCACCGGCTACGAAAACATGTATCTGCGCGGACTCTTCCTTGGTCTCAAGGCTAAGCAGATTGCAGCGCTAGCGGACGAGATTGCGGAGTTTAGCGAGCTTGGCGATTTTCTGAATGTGCCGGTGCGCACGTATTCGTCCGGGATGACGCTGCGTCTGGCGTTTTCGATTTCTACGATCATCAAGCCCGAAGTCTTGCTGATGGATGAGTGGATGAGCGTCGGTGATGAACACTTTAAGCACAAGGCGGAGCAACGTCTTGAGCAGTTCATTAGCGATGCTGGAATCCTCGTGATTGCGACGCATGATTCTGGGTTGGCGGATCGCCTTGCGACTCGGCGCGTTACGATGGCGCATGGAAGGATTGCTGCGGTTGAGTGATGCTGGGTTGCCTTGGTTGCGGCGAATGCACTCATGTTTTGCAGATTACGCTTGGTGAATCATGTGATTTCCAGTATCAGGCGGACGATCAGCGTGACGATGCCGGCCCACATGGTGCGCGCTACGTCCTTCAGCCGCTGCCATTGCTTGCTATGTGAGTCCGCCGCGTCACCTGTGCGGCGGATATCTAAACCGGGTTGAACCGCATCCCTCGGCCGCCCATACAATTCTTAAGACCTGCCGCATTCAATTAATTTCAGGATCCTCATACGGTTCCTGTCCTGCCCGAAGAGACTTCTGATCTGCTGCCAGAAATGAGATGCCTCAATTGTGGCTCTATCTTATTCATTAAAACTGATCCAACATAATAAGAAATCGATACAATTAAAACGATGGAGATGATCAAAACGTTCCCGTTTCGAATCGATGCTTCCGAAGACAACCAGTAGAGAAGAGGCGGATGTAGCAGGTACAAGGGATATGACATATCACCGAGCCATTTTATACATTTATTTATTTTATCGTTCTTGATGTGAATTTCACTCGATAGATAAACAATCGCAGCTGTAGCTGCAACTGTGACCGATGCGAGTGGCAGATGATCACCCATATCGAACATTATTACTGGCAGAATCAGCATGAGCGCGAAATTGATTTTCGTCGGCGCTCTGTAAAATGAAAATCCCGTCATCCATGCCCATGCAAGGAGGAGGAAATCCAGGCCAAGCGGCATATGTGAATCACCGACCAAATAGCCCTTTGATCTCATATAAATCATCAAAGCGGCGAAAGACAATCCGATCAGAACTGATGTCCATTTGACGCTGTATCGAATTAGTACTATGGCGAGCATGTAGCACCACCACTCGACAGAGAGCGACCAGACAGCGCCGTCACCGCTTACCGACTGAGTGAGCGTCCCCTGCATCATAAAGATATTGCTGAGGATTGTTTGCCAGTTGCTTAGTACTATCACTTGACCTAGAGGAAGGTGCAGCGGATGTGGCAGCAGGACAATTGTTGAAAATAAAAGCGCAACGATGTAAGTCGGATATATGCGTCGCACTCGGCGCCAGAAATAGCCGCTGGGTTTCGATATAAGGCTCGCGGCGATGCTATATCCACTGATCATGAAGAATCCGAATACTGCGGGGTATCCGGTATTCCCTACATGCCTCCACAAGAAATACCCCGGGGCTACGATACCAGAGTGCGTTATAACGACGCACAAGGCTAGTATAAAACGTAGTCCTGCGAGTACTGTCCACTGTGAGTTGGGCCTATTTTGCGGTATCAATTGCGTCCTCGTAAAATTTCACGAACCTTCCAAGATGTAGATCGATTCATCGAACCGTAGCACGAAACTTGTTCCACGCGAACCCTCATCTCGTACGGACCGTGTCACCTGTCGAGCGGTTGTCGCTATGTAAAGAATCGAACCTGGCGGTGCGCGGCGTAGCCTTGCTCGCGGTCACGGGGATTCTGTCCGTGTAGTTCGCGGACTGCCACTTCCGTCAAATCCGGGTATTTCTGGAACGACGAGGTGACGCATAAGCCAGGACCGGACATACAGTTGCGGTATCTTGGGGTTCACCACATCCCACTGGCGTGGCAACGCAGGCGCGTGGCCACGTGCGTTAAGGGCCGCAGTGGCATGAGTTGGCTTTTTGTGGATTTCAACCAGTGCACTTCGGAGTTGAGTCTTATGCGACTTGAGTTTGAGCTTGAGTCGATTCGAGATATGCTGAACGTTGCCCCTTATGTTACAACGCTGCGGATTGCTTTGGGGATCCCTGCCACGGCGACGCCAGTAGCGCTGCGTCAGCAAAAAAGAGTAACCGTATACGCGTCGTGTCGCGGTTACGGCTAATCGGGTGTAGCCGAATTTCGAGTATTTGCCAGAGCCCAAGCGACTGGCGTCCCTGTCCCTTTTGTGGGTGCTGATAAAATGTCTAAATATCCGGTTCTCGCGGTCGTTACAGCTTTTTCTTTGGTTCTCGCCGCGTGCAACGGCGAAGTCAATTCGGCGCATTCAATTAAGGGGAAATTCGTCTATACGGCGGCTTCGTTTGGAAACATTTACGGGTATGCAGTCAATACGACGACAGGATCCTTGGCGCCTCTCGGTGTAAGTGGGGTTGCGGAAAGCTTTCCGAGCACGATCACGTTTAATCCGGCCGGAACGGTGGCATACGTCCTCGTACCCCAAAATAATGCAGTGACTACATTCGGCATCAATGGCACGACCGGGGTACTAACCCCGTTGACTAGCGGTCTAGTCAACACAGGTAACTATCCTAGCGGCGTAGCGGTTGCTCCGTCGGGGAAATTCGCCTATGTGACCAATCGCGATAGCAACGACGTGTGGGGCTATTCGATTAATGCCGGCACCGGCGCGCTTACCCTCCTGGCAGGTGGCACGGTTGCGACAGGGAGCGCGCCATACGGCCTCGCGATCGATCCCACCGGTCGATTCGTTTATGTCACGAACAATAACGACGGGACTGTCTCGGCTTATGCGATCAACGCAGGCACAGGGGCGCTGACTCCCGTGCCGGGAAGTCCGTTCGTGTCTGTAAATAATCCGGGTGCAATCACGGTTAACCCCGCTGGCACGGTCGTTTATGCGGCAAGTACCACGACGATCGTCTATCCCGGTACCAACAACGGAGGTATCTCCGCTTGGTCGATCGACCAGACAACCGGGGCACTCACCCCAATTGGAACGGTCGGAAAGGGTGTCGGCTACAGCAGCATCGCGGTCAATGCTGCTGGAACATTCGTATACGTCGGAAGCGTCAACTTCGATGGCCAAATCATTACGTGCGCCGTTGATTCGGCGAGCGGCGCGCTTACCCCCATTGCTGGTGATTCGGTGCAGGCGGACGCGAGCTACTCGATTACGTCGATCTCCACATCGGGGCCTTTGATGTACGTTGGGGTCGGCTACAAAGTGGCCGGCTACACCATAAACACGAGTACTGGTGCCCTGACGGCAGTTCCCGGGAGTCCCTTTACGCAAAACTCGTCGTCACTCGTGGCAGCCGTGACGCCGTGAGCGATGGTTCGTCAGTACGGGCTACGAGTCACACTCGTCAAGTTCAGGCTAGGGCGGTAACGAGAATAGAAGACTTTCGCCCTAAGCGGTGCCGGCCTTATAATGCCAACTTGCTTGGCTTTACGTTTGTACCATTTGCGGAACATGGTTCGGCTCGCAGGCTGGGTCTGTTTATTGCTGCTATTCTCACACCGTCGGCGAGATACGTGCTCAACTAGTCGATATCTTGCGGCGGCGACACGTCGCGCCTGACTGCCAATCGAATAGTTAGCTGCCTTGGTACGCCACATTCGTGCAGAAAATTATCCAAAGCCTGTTGAAAAGATCGCTCTGATAAAGACTGCAGATTGTTTGACTGAAAATCAGTGTCTCGCGCGAAGGTTAACAGTTGATATTAAGTGAGTTAAAATGAAAGCTGGCGAAAATTTATATGAGTAGAGGCTATAAGAATTTGCCCTCACTTACTGGGGGGCGTGGAGTTGCAGCGCTACTCGTTGCCGTTCACCACGGTTGCTTGACTTGGGGGGGGCTACTAGTGCCCATCGGCAACGTCGGTTGGCTCGGGGTCACGTATTTTTTTATATTATCGGGTTTCGTCCTGACATGGGCATTTTCTCCCGATAGATCCTATCGAGAGTTTATTTTATATCGTATTGCGCGAATCTATCCTCTACATCTGGTTACTTTGTTGGTTTCACTCGCATTCTTTGCAATATTTGGCCATGCATTGGGTGGTTATATAGGAACTCGAGTCGGTACGGTCACTCAATTTTTCCTGATTCATGATTTTGTGCCAGGGCATCCCGAAATAAGGCAGTCATGGAACGGAGTCTCGTGGTCACTGAGTGCAGAGTTTTTCTTTTACTTATTGGCCCCATGGTTCATATCGAGACTGAATCGCCTGGAAGAGACAAATCTTATTAGAATTGGACAGGTGCTATATTTCTTGCATTTAGTGATTGGAGTGGCTGCGAGTAGTTTTCAGTTTCCACAGATTTCAGATTTTATGCAGTATCATCCCATTGCATACATGCCGACTTTCATTTATGGAATCATCGCGGCTATATTTATTCAGAGAGGATACGAATTTTCGCCTAGCGTTGGAACAAAACTGATGCTGTTTGTCCCAATCTTCTTCTATGTTTACCATAACGAAGTACGTAATGCCATTGTTATGATTGATTTGTGTACACCCGCATTTCTGGCAATCATCATTGGAGGGGCGACAGATGATTTGAAGGGGAAGCGGACGATTTTGAGTCATGGTCTGATAGAAAAAATTGGAGAAGCGTCCTTTTCGCTATATATGACGCATGCATTGCTTTTAGGTGTTATGGCTGCAATATTCCAAAAATTCGGAATAGAATCGCATTCGTCGTTAAAAATATTGCTTTTCTTGATTTGTAGCCTGCTGTTATCACGATTGGTCTTTCTCTGGGTGGAGCTTCCATCACGTAAATGGTTTCTGGCCGCAGTTGGCCTAGGTCGCTCCAAGAAACAGGTACTCTACGGTGCGAAATGAATTTCTGCACGAACGACAGGGAACAAGAGAAGAATCGCCACATCACAAGTAATCCAGAAAACTCCTTCGGTTAAATCGGATTTTGCTGGATATTACTCCAGATACCTGTCTCTCGGTGCTTATCTTTGCAGAGTTCGGCAGATCATCGGATATTCCATTTGAATCCATTTCAGGCGAACGCGGATCGACCGCATGACTGGCTACCAGAGCAGTCTTGCGGCAGTGCGGTTTATGCACGACTGTAACTATCACCATCCCCCGCGCCAAGAGTTTGATCTAGAGAGCGAAAGAGACTTTCCTTCTCGCTGGTGTCGATGAGCGGTCGAAACTTCGTTATGGCACGTCGATGCCGACTCACGGCTTCTGCCGTAGTCTCGAGGCGGGGAGATTTCTTTCATTCCCTAGATGTGCCGCTGCACCTCCACGCCCGATAGTCATTCCTCGCAGGGGAGAAATTCCGGTTGAGTTCACTTGAACTCAACCGCAATGCGATCAGCAGTACTGTGACAACAACATCGCCCGCCGCAGGAACAGTGCAGTGAACACCAAATGGAGGATCTGGCAAAGCGAAGCCTCGCAGAGCGGGCATTGAAGCCGTCGACGATACAGCGTAGAGTCGGACCCGACGACGAAGCTGCAAAAACTTACGATATGGAGACGATTTAGCAATGAACAATCCGTATGAGAAAGCGAACGGCACACACTCTATTGAAACTATTCGTCCGTACCAGGTACTTCTAATTCAGGATGTCTTTAGCGAGGAAGTAAAATTCTTTATGCCTCAGCCTCAGGCGTGGGGTTCGCTCAGCACCATTGAAGCGATGATGTTAGTTAAGCTGATGAGGATCGTGAATCCACAGAAGATATTTGAATTCGGTACGTATAAAGGTCTCACGACGAGATTGTTGCTTGAAAATCTAGCCGAAGCTGAAATCGATGGTGAACGGGTTTATACATTGGATTTGCCCGCTCTCGATGGTGTGATTTTTCAAGGCGACGATTTGGCGGTCGCGAGTCAGTCAATTGGTTACTCGAGAAAATATCTGACGTCGTCCAGGAAGCACTGGGTAAGACAATTGTTGCAGGACTCTATGACGCTTAACGGCGAAGATTACAGGAAACAATTTCAGTTTATCTTTGTCGATGCAAATCATGAACTGAGTTACGTCAGACGTGACACGGAAAATTCCGTAAAAATGTTGGCGGATTCCCCGAGTTGTCTGGTCTGGCACGACTATAGAAATCCCGATTTCCCGGAACTTACTCAGTACCTAGATGAATTATCAAAGGAAATAAAAATCTACCATATCGGCGACACAATGCTGGCGTTTCACTTGCTTGGGTATGAGGTACCTCCCAAGACGACGTTCAAATAAAAATGAGGAGCGACAATTCGGAGAATCGAACTGTCGCGTCTCGCAAGCTTCATGTGCGCTGCCTGTCTCTTTACCAGCGCCACCGGTAGTCGTACCGACAAACTGACCCGCCGAGCAGCGCATTGGGCGTGCTATCTGGCGGGGGATGTTCAGCCCGCCGACCGCAATCGATCCAATCAGATTCCTTCGATGACAGGCGGCAAAGATGACATCTGTTTCATGACGTAACGGTTGACGTCATCACACAATTTCTCTCTGTCGTCCGATATGAATAATATAGGAGAGCGCTCGGTTTTCAGGTTCAATAGCGAAAGATCTACTCCGTGAAGGACCGCGACATGTTGACCATTTACTTCGTGAATGTCATAGCCCCACAATTCGCCACCCCCACCGATCGCGAGAGCCTTGTAGTATAAATTCCGTGCCTTTGCTGTTGGCCGGAGGAAAAATTTCTCTTGATTAATACCATCCAGACTAGAACCGCTGATTCCTATGTGCTCGGCAATACTACGCCCGTGATCAATAGGATTGGAGATCAATTCCTCGTAGGAAATTTTATAAGGGGAGATTTCCCGTTCGATAAAGAAAGTCGAGAAGAATTTTTCGGCGCCAAGAAGAAAATTCACTTTCTCCAAAATGGCGATCCTGGATATATAGTGAAATTTCTCATCGTGCTGGGAGCCGGAGAAATTATGCCAGATTCCCGTCTCTATCGATATTTGATAAGAAATTGCCTGAGCAAGGACATCCTTTCTCCAAATATAGACGTGGCGCCAATCCCTAATAGTAGAGAAGAATTCTGGCTCATCCTGAAGGCGCTCCGATTCAATTTCGATTCCGAACACCCCGTTCTCAGAACGCATCCTCGAGACAAGAAAGTCTTCATATGAAGAGAAAACATCCGAAAACGCGAGAGAAAAGGTCCTTAGCACATCCGGAACAAAATACTCGCCTGGGAATCCGAGCTTACCACTGCTTGCTAGAACTTCCGTAAGCAATGTTGATCCGGAGCGAGGTATCATGAAAATACAATACTTCAGAGGAGCCTTCGAGGTATATTTTAGAACGCGTTGAACCAGTTCCTTAGGGGTGCTCTGAAATTGAGATTTAATATACTCAATCGGTAGCGTCCACTCTTTTTCGAACAATGAAACTCTCTCATCGATGTCGATTTTCGGCGGAGAGATGTCGAGAGGATGAAAAGGCGCTTTCGCGTAAAAATCCGCTATTTCGTTTGACCCGGGATCGGAAGCGCGATCGTCGCATCGGAGTTTAAGCTCCCCTGTTGCATCGTCGCATTTAATGATTGCATATTGGATGAAGCTTCGACATGAGGCGGATTGCCTTTCTCTATCAGCATTTACCGTGAAATCGATAAACCCCGTGGAGGTTAATTTTACAAATCCGGCATAGCGAGGAGCGCTGTTAATGTCCGATATAGAATCTTCCCAAAGACGTTTCCCATTCGCACAAACCGTGATGACGTACCCCCCTTCAAAAGTAGTAGGGGTGAACGTGGCAACCACGAAATAGGTACCCGGAGAGGGAATGAGGATTCGCGCAGCCATTGTCTCAAATGCATGAGAGACCAAAACTGTCCGATGAGGTGGAATCGGAACGAGTTCGTAGATGCTGGTTGCCGCCCCTAAATTGGTGGCCGCAAATCCCGTTCCATCTTGCGGACGACTTGCCAAATTTGGTGCATACCAGCGTTTAATTCCACCTTCGGTAAAAGTATATTTCCGAAGAGGAGAGAAAAAATAATCTCCAATTTTCTCCCCATACTGGGTCAGGAATGTATTCTGTGCACTCGGAAGCGGATTTACAGTTTGGTTTTCCATTTTGCTTCAGGGTAGATTTTTTAAATCAAGAAAAATCGACGTCCGGATAACAGCAACCTCGAGTAGTCGAATGCAGCTCTTGAGTTTTCCGCCAGAGCCACCACCAAAGTCATGCTATCAACTGCGCTCAGGCAGCTCCTTGAAGTATGCCTGATCCGGGATTGGGCCTGCAAAATCCCACGGAGAACCCTTCTGGTCTTGACGAGGCACGGGTCCGCCTGTCACCGTCCGGGCGCCGGAACGGCTAGCGGGTCCACCGCTGTGCGGGGCACCGCTTGAATCATTGAATGGGTCGAGCGTCGAACTTGCGCGATCGGTGGCGTAAAGAAGCGGCGAGCAGAGCCGTGAACTCAACGCTTTCGGGCGACTCGACTGCCGTTCTGCATGCGATTGAGCCCAAGATGGAGAAGAGTGCCGTCCTCTCTTCTCGCAGGTTGGAAAAATTTAAAGTGCCAACGAATCTCGGTTATGTGATTTTATACAGCGCGTCAGATCAATCGGGCTTTTAATCTGCTCTTCCACTTTCCAGGCAGAGCTGCTGCGATTTTGAATGCGATTCTGTGACGATAGAATCGTACAACCATCGATCTCGTTAGGTTTCTTAGAAAACCTTGTGGAGCTCCGGGCATGACATGCACCGGATATATATCGCCCAGGCGCTTCGTTATGTCAGTCAATTGATAGGTGTCAATTTCTTCCTGACTCAGAATTTCCCATGCTGGCCCAATCGCTGGGGCGTCGATAAGTTTATACGCAAGGAGAAAATTCTCGTTGTCTTTAACATCGGAAACCACATATCCACGAGGGTGCAATCGGATGAAACGATCACCCATTTGATTCACAACGAGTGAACCAAATCGCAGGGCCAGATTATCAACGCCGATCGCCTGGAATATGAGTTCCAGTTTATTGACAAACTCTTTTTCCTTTAAGGTCTCGCAGCCCAAATATAATTCGCGGAGCATTTCGTTGGCGATCGCTTTTTCTGGGCATGTTCGACATAGAAAATCATATGCCTCGTCAAATTCATCGGAGGTCATTTTCTCTTCTTTCTTAAACCAACCATACCGAATCTGAGCTACCAGGTGTGAGTATAGTTCGTCGACCTGACGACGCAGCAATGTCCCCTCGGAGCACATCGAGCGACGCACATCGGCGTGGTCGTATGCACCTCTGTCGATCAGAAAATTAAATTGCCTGATTAATCCAAATGTCCATGCGTAGAATCGATAGGTCTTCGCAAGGCTTGAGTATCGTCTCCACTCACTATCGTCACCGGTGTGATAAGCCTTACTCTCGATCTGGCTTAAGAACGTCGAGAAGTACTGCATCGTCTCGCCGTGGAGCGTCGCCAACGTGGTCGTCACATGTGAAAAGTGCGGGCCACAGTTGTCAATGAGATGCTTCCATATTGTCCGGTCCATGCGTTTGCGTTCGAAAATCCAGGTCCCCATGCCTGTCGCGATGAAGTTTATCCCGGTGCTCATCACGAACTGCTTGTACGGCATGAGCCCTTGATTCGCCAGCATGTGCGTGGACGGATGACTGTTGGTCTTCCCGTTCTGATCGATCCAGCTTGAATTGAAGTATGCCGCCGGAGCCGTGGGTTTTTCGAGCCAGCTTGCCAGTCGTCGGAGCCCTTCCGGCAGGAAAATTCGCTTGTCACCGACGAGCCAGATGAAGTCGCCTTCGGCATACGCGGACGCGGAATAGGCGGATTCTTCGGCCGTGAGTTCAAAACGCTCCGAACGCACGATTTTCAACGTCAGAAATCGTGCGCGGATAGTTTCAAGGCGGCTTTCAATACGAGAATAATCGATCGGAGATAGAGGATCAGGATTCAAAAAAACAACCACTTCCGCACGTTCCAGCATCGTGGGCGGTGCGTGGTTGATTAACGAATGCAGGCAGCGAAAAAGATTCTTCTCCTTTCCTGTTGTCGGAATAATCAAAGAAATCAACGGACTTCCCATTGCTGCCATCCTCTATATATATTTAGTATGACGCTTACCGCGCCCAGCTCACATCCGCGATATCCGTCGAATACGGCTTACCGTTCTCATCAAACTTCGTCATCACAGCCGGGCCGCGGTAACCGTCTTCTTCGACCGAGACATCGATCAGACGACGCGGAGCACCACTGTTCAGACTCGCCTCGAGTTGTTCCAGCGTGTCACATTTCTCATAAGGCAGACCTGCAAGCTTCGCCAGCAGATCGAATTGCAACTCGTACAGTCCAGACGCCTTGGACGCACCAAATTCCTTGTTGAACGCACGCGCTTGCGATTTCATGATCGATTGATAGCCGCGGTTGTTCAGCACGATCACGGTAAGCGGAAGGTCCGGATTCGCCGCAAGCGTGAACAACTCCTGCACGTTCAACAGCAACCCGCCGTCGCCTTCCAGGCACACCACGGGTTGCTTGAGCCCAGCCACCGCCCCAACTGCAGTCGGCAGCCCCAGGCCCATCGAACCGAGCACATGTCCGGCCCATGCAAAGCTCGCGCCTTCGGTCGGCTTGAAGAACCGCGCAATGCCTTCGATTGCATAGCCGGATGCGGTAGGCACCACATACTTGCCGACACGCGATCGGGACAACACGGTTGAGATTTGATACGTCGTCAGCCTGGGATTACCGAATGCCGCCAGTTCGTCTTGCTGATCTTGCGCCTGCAACGTTTCGCAATTCGACAGCCACTCTTTGACATTGACCGTCGGTGCGCGAGTCAACAGGGCATCCACGACACCCGCAACGTTCACATTAAAGAACGTGGTGTTCGTCATTCCCTCGTTCTTCGCGATTTCCTTTTCGTCCAGTTCCACGACGATACGCTTTGCGTTCTTGCCGTAGTTCTGCGGATTGAACGCAGTGGTCAGCAAGTCAAGGCGCGTACCGAGGAAGATCACCGCATCGGCCGATTGCATGATCTTGTTCGAATGCGTCGGCGCAAGGCCGCCGGCACAGCCGAAGTTCAGCTTGTGATCGTGCGCGAGCAGGTCGAAGCTTGCCCACGTGAACAGAGTCGGCACGCCGATCTTCTCAACCAGCTGCTTGATTGACGAACGGGAGATGCCAGCAATACGTAGCGCATTGCCGACCACCAGCACCGGTTGACGCGCGCCCTGCAATGCAGAAATGATGGCCGACACCGCCGCTTCCGGCACGTCGTGATCTTTGTGTACCGCGTCTGCGATCAGTGCGGCAATGTTCGCCAGTCGTGTTTCTGCATCGGGCACGGTCTCGGCTTGAACGTCGAGAGGGATGTCGATGAACACCGGTCCCTTACGACCCGAAACGGCCTGCGCCAGATTGGTCGCCAGCGTCGTGTCGTCGATCTCCGACGGCACGTAGCGGAACGCACACTTCGTGATCGGTTGCATCAGCTCGAGGTGGGGCGTTTCTTGCGCGCCACGGCTGCGTACACCGTGACCGTTGATGTCGGCGCGCTTCACCTGGCCCGCGAGCACGAACATCGGCACCGAGTCATAGTAGGCGGAAGCCACCGACGTGATGGTGTTCGTCACACCCGGACCCGATGTCACGATGGCCAGACCCGGCGTCACGTAGTCCTTTGCCTTCGCATAGCCGTCAGCCGCGGCGGCTACTGCCTGCTCGTGGTTGCAATAAATCACACGCAGGTCGGGCGCTGCATCGGCTGCGCGATTGATGTGCATCGCCATACCACCGGTCAGGCAAAACGCGGTATCGGTGCCCAGCTTCTGGATGTTGGCAAGAATAAATTCAGCGACGTTCATGATGGCGTTCTAGTTAAGCTTGGTAAGGAAATCCAGCGCGTGCCAGAATCCGGCACCATGGTCTTTGTGGCCCTGCCACACTTCGGGGATAAAGCTGACTGACGGATAAGCCGAAATCTTCTTCCATGTCTGCGGCCAGTTGACATCGCCGGTGCCGATCACCACACCCTCGCCGTTCACGCCAAGCGCGTCAGCGACGTGCAGGTGCACGCTATGGGGCAGCAGCTTCGCCAGGGCGTCCTGGAAGTCCAGGCCGAAATGACTGCAGGTCATCTGCAGGTGCGACAGGTCGGTACACAGGCGCAGGTTCAGTTCCTTGGCCTTTTGCGCCAGCTCATCCGGCATCATGAAGATGTTCTGATGGCGTTGGCCGCCGAAGTGCCACGGGAACGGCGCCATGTTCTGCGGCGTTAGCTCGGTCGAACCGAAATCGATCTTCGCACACGACTCGACGAAGCGGTCGTACAGTTCGGCGCGATGCGCGAGCGGGAAGGGCGCGTCCATCGAGAATCCACCCACGTTCGCAACGATCAGCGCGGAGTCGGCCGCCGGGAAGAAGCTGCGAATCTGTTCGGTGACTTCAACCACACGTTTGAGGTTGTCGATCGAGCGTTGGCGATAGGCCAGGTCGTCGGCGGTAAGGTCGAGCAACTCGCTGTTTTCGAACAGTTCGGGCGCGTGAACGACTAGGCGCTTGCAGTTGCTTTCCTTCAGGTACTTCGACGGTGTCAGCGACATGTCGCGATACGACAGGTGGAATTCCCAGAGGTCCGGATCGATCATGCTCACATACTGATCGAAGTCGTGATAACGAACCGGCACGCCCCAGTACCCTGGGAACTGATACGTGCGCTTGACCGTCTTCTGCGCAGTCAGATCGCCCTCATACAGGAAGTCGCCGATACGGATATCACGGTGCGCGACTTTGCCCAGCAACTCGGGCAACCGGTAAGGGGCCAACCCCTGGCCTGGGCTCGCCACGCGCAGGCTTTCTTCGGTGAACGTCTCACCGTGCTTGATTGCGCGAGCGGCAATGACGCTCTTGCTCAGATTTTCTCGGTTCAGCAGTTCACCCTGGCTCGCGAGACGTCCTGGGCCGGTCCAGGGCAATGCCTGTTCGACCTGCCGGATGCCATCCACCAGGAACTTGAATTCCGCGGGTTCGAGACTTGCCGCGTGATCGGGGCCTTCCATGCTGCGGTCGAGCGTGATGTGCCGTTCGACGACCTTCGCACCAAGTGCGACGGCCGCGATCGTCACAGCCACACCGCGCTCATGACCGGAATAGCCGATGACGCTGTGAATTTCCTGCAGACGCTTGATATAGCCGAGGTGAATATCGCCTTCCGGTGCGGGATAGGCGCTATTGCAGTGGAGCAGTACAAACGGCACGCCAAGGCTCTTGACGAGTTTCGCGGCTGCCTCGATCTCCGGCTCAAACGACATGCCGGTCGACAGGACCAGCGGCTTGCCCAGGCTGGCTGCCTTACGGATCAGGTAGGGGTTCGTCAGATCGGCCGATGCCAGCTTCAGCGCCGGCACGTCGAACTCCGCCAGAACATCGACGCTTGGCTCATCCCACGGTGTGCACATGTACGCGATATTCTTCTGCGTGCAATAGTCGCGCATCTCGCGGTGCTCGTCATTTGTCAGCTCGACCTTGTTCAGAAGGTCTTGAATGTACTCGACGCCGAGATCTTCCGAGCCTTCTTCGCCAGGTGCCGTCCGGTAGAGCGCGGCGCGGTTTCTGAGCTGGAATTTGACGCAATCCGCACCGGCTTCGATCGATGCGTCCACCAGTTTTTTCGCAAGCTCAACGCTGCCGTTATGATTGTTGCCAATCTCAGAGATCACGAACGTACGCGGACCCCCGACAGTGAACTCGCCAATCTTGAATGTCGATTCGTTCATGCTACTTTGGTTCTCCACGATGTAACGCCCTCTTGTTCGAAACGGATGGTGCTCAGCGTGCAGCCGTGCGCCTTGAGCGCTGCGCTGACCGCGGAGCGGAAGCGCGGTTGCACGTAGAACAGGAAGAAACCGCCACCCCCTGCGCCCAGTAATTTTCCGCCTGATGCACCCGCGTCCAGCGCGGCCTTGTAGATTGTATCCAGCGTGTTGCCGCTGATCGCACTAGATAGCCCGTGCTTGATCGTCCACGCCTCATGCAGACTGGTGCCGAAATCGTTGAGGTCGCCGCGAATCAGATGCTTGTGCATGCGCCGGCACAAATCCACCATGTCGAGCAGTTGCTGGCTACGATCGACATTGTTATTGAAGTCTTCGCGTTGCTGCTTATGAATCTTGCCTGAGTTGTGCTCGATACCGGTATTGCACAGCACCAGGCACTCTTCCAGTTCGTTGCTGGTCGCCGGCTCGAGGCGCAGCGAATGCACGAGATTGCGCTTGCCGTCGAACTCGATCAGGTTAAACCCGCCAAAGGCCGACGCATACTGATCCTGCCAGCCGCCGGAGATGGCGTAGCAAAGCC
Organism: Paraburkholderia sp. CHISQ3; assembly: GCF_030464945.1. Lineage (NCBI taxonomy): Bacteria > Pseudomonadati > Pseudomonadota > Betaproteobacteria > Burkholderiales > Burkholderiaceae > Paraburkholderia > Paraburkholderia sp. CHISQ3. Next base: position 139,206 of record NZ_JALPRG010000001.1, on the reverse strand, counting down.
GCTCTGCCTGGAACGCCAGTTCGGCAATTTCGTAGGTGCTCCATTTGTCCAGTCGCAACTCGTTGAATGCCGCGACTACGCTTGTTGCCACGGCTGACGAGCCGCCGAGGCCGGAGCCCACCGGGAAGTCGGAGTGCACAAACAGGTCGAAGCCGAAGTCCGGACGGATGACCGAAACTACCGAGGACAGAAGTCCTTTGTCCGGGTTGTCCAGCAGAGCGCGCAGCGACGGATAGTGTTCATGCCGATCGATGTCATGAGAAATGACATTGATCTCGGGACCCGCGGAAGGGATCAATGTTGCGTGTGCATACAACGCGATCGACGCGTTCAGAACGACACCGCCGTTCTTCATGAAGTAATACGTGAGATCGGTTCCGCCGCCGGAGAAGCTGATGCGGACCGGCGCGCGGGCACGCGAGAGCACCGCCACCTCTTTCGCGGGCGGAAAGAAATCCGGGGTCGCGAACTCCACCAGCTTGCCGAGTTCATCAAGCAGAGGCACGGCGTTATAGCCAATGTCGAACAGCTTCAACAGTTCTTCGCGCGAGGTCCCGTGTGGCAGGGCGTGGAACTTGCGGTTCATGCACTCGTGAACCGGGGTCGACGTTTGTCCACCGCCCACCAGGAAACGTCGGATATCGCCATTGGTCAGGACGCCGACGAGGACGTTCTCGGCGTCGACCACGAGCGCAATTTGCGTCGGCCCACGTTCGATGGCGGCAATCGCGTCAACGACGGGTTGGTCGTGTTTGACAACAAGATCTTTGAAGTGGTCTTTCATTACAGTTTCCGCACACCGTGTTCACGAATGAGTTTCAAGCTGTCTGGCGTGCCAATATCCAGGAACGGTCCCTCGTACACCTGCGCTGTCAGGAGCTTTTGCGCGATCAGTGCAGGGATGATGACCTGTTCCATGGATAACGTCTCGACAGGGAAGTCGGACAGATTGCGCGTATGCAAACCGTAGACGCCGGCGCTGATCAGCCCCGGACCGGTCTTGCCTTTCTCGGTGATCGCCTGAACCTGACGGTCCTCGTTGAATTGCACAGCGCCATACCGTTCGCAATCGTCGATCGGGGTCACGACGATCGAAGGTGGCGCAGCCTCTGCAGCGGCACGATAGGCGGTGGCATCCAGATAAGTGTCCGCATTCAGCGCGATAAACGGGCCTTCATACCGAAGCTCGGACAGCGCGTACAAAATGGCGCCACCGGTTCCCATCGGGGACGGCTCGCGCACGATGGCAACTTTGCGCGCAGGGTCGGAGGGCAGGTTCGTCACCACCTCTTCGACCTGTTCGGACTGGTAATGGGTACAAAAAACGAGGTCATGAAGGCCGGCCTTGGCGAGCTGTTCGATGACAAAGGAAAGGAACGGGCGCCCGTCGATATCGGCCACCGCCTTCTGCGATGCGCCGATCACGCTACGCAGGCGAGTGCCTAGTCCTCCACACAGTATCAGCGCTTTCATGAGTTTTTCGAAGACCAAAGAGCAGTGTTGAGAATCGCCTGCGGTAATGCGGTCCAGACGTCGAGGCCGAGTTCGCTGCGCGCTTCGTCGATCGACGGAATGTATCGGTTGCCGGCGCCTGGACTGTTGCTGGCACCCTCGACAACGACTGTCTTGGCCGGCGCCAGCGTGGCAATCACCTGGTGTGCCAGCTCGGCGATCGTGACTTCATGATCGGAGCCCACGTTGTAGATGCCGCGATTGCGCCCGTTCAACAGCAGATGGTTTAGCCAGACCGCGAGATCGGCTGCGTAGAGATACGACCTGACGCCTTTGCCATCGCCGCGAATCACGATTTGATCCTGCGTCAGCGCGTCGCGAATGAAGTTGCCGATCGCAAAATGCCCGTCGAGAGGCAGACCCGCACCGACAAATGCGAAGCATCGGGCAATCACGACTTCACATGCGTTCTCATGCGCATGGATAGCACCGAGCAGTTCCATCACGCGCTTGCCTTCGCCATACGCACTGCCGATTTCCATCGTCGAAGGCGCATTTCTTGACGACTCGAGCAACCGCGGCGTGTCGACGGACTGCCCGCCATACGCGCCACCCGAACTTACCAGCAGCACGCGCTTTGCCCCGCACGCTTTAGCGCATGCAAGGATGCGCTCGGTGCCGCGCACGATCGAGTTCAGCAGGAGAGCCGGCGACCTGCCTGCGGCCGCCGACGTGTCGGTCGCTGCATGGATGACGTAATCGACGGATTGCTCGGGAAAAACGAAGTCCTGGATGTCGCCGACGATCCACTGCAACCATTCAGCGTCGGCGACCCACGGGTGTTTGCGCTTGAAGCTCTGCGGGTCGCGAGAGATGGCCAGCACACGGAACTGCATGTTGCGGGTCTTTCTCAGCCATTCGAATAGCGCAAGGATCCACGCACCAAAAAAGCCGGTCGCACCAGAGACGAGGATCGTCTTGCCGTCGATGTCGTGGCAATCGATATGCGCCGTCAGTCTTGCGAAGTCGGAACTTGCAATCTCAAAAAACTGGCGCTGCGATGCCTGCATCTCATTGGGCGACGTCATACTCAGAATCCGATGCCGAGATAATTTTCGATCTTCGTTGCAACGTACTCGAGGTGCTCGCTCGTCAATCCTGGGTAAATGCCGAGCCAGAACGTTTGATTCATGACGATGTCGCTGTTGGTCAGATCACCCACCACGCGATAATTCCGGCCGAGCATATACGGTTGACGCGTCAGGTTGCCCGCAAACAGAAGGCGGGTGCCGACCTTGTTCTGGTCGAGGTAAGTCAGCAACTCGAGGCGGCTAACAGGAGCATTGTCCTTCAGCGTGATCGGGAAACCGAACCAGGACGGATCGGAGTTCGGTGTGGCATGCGGCAGCAGCAGGAATTCTTCGCAGCTTGCGAGGCGCGCCTTCAGGAAATCGAAGTTGGTGCGGCGCTTTGCGATGAAGTCGTCGATCCGGTCGAGCTGTGAAAGCGCACACGCGGCCTGCATGTCGGTGATCTTCAGGTTGTAGCCGAGATGCGAATACGTGTATTTGTGGTCGTATCCTTCCGGCAGATTCCCGAGCTTCCAGCAGAAGCGCTTGTTACACGTGTTGTCCTTGCCCGGGGCGCAATAGCAGTCGCGACCCCAGTCGCGGAACGATTCCGCGATCATCTTCAGATCGGGGTCGTTCATGAACACTGCGCCGCCTTCGCCCATCGTGATGTGGTGCGCGGGGTAGAAGCTCAGTGTGCCGATGTCGCCGAATGTGCCGACCTTTTGCCCGTTGTACGTCGCGCCGAGCGCATCGCAGCAGTCTTCGATCAGCCACAGGTTGTGCCGCGTGCAGATGTCCTTGATCATGCCGAGGTTGTACGGATTACCCAGCGTATGGGCCAGCATGATGGCCTTGGTCTTGCTGGAAAGCGCGGCCTCGATCTTCGATGCATCGATGTTGTAGGTGCCGAGTTCGACGTCGACGAAGACCGGCACGGCGCCGAACTGCAGAATCGGATTGACCGTAGTCGGGAATCCCGCTGCCACGCCGATCACTTCGTCGCCCGGCAGAATGGCGCGCTCGCCGAGTTTCGGCGATGTCAGCGTGCTGAATGCAACCAGATTGGCAGAGGAGCCCGAATTGACGGTGATCAGATGATTGACGCCGAGATATTGGGCAAGGCGTTTTTCGAACTCGTCGTTAAAGCGCCCGGTTGTCAGCCAGCCGTCAAGCGACGCTTCCACCATGTTGCGCAATTCCGGTGCGCCTATGACCTTGCCCGACGGCGGAATGGTCGTCTGACCCGCTACGAAAGGTTTGTCTGCGTAGGCAAGCGCAGCATATTCGTCAACCAGTGCCGCGATCTTTCGGCGCAGTTCGGCTTGTGCCTGTTTGCCGGAGTCGATGATTTCGATAGCCATAATGGGAGGACCTTGTAGGAATCTTGATTACTTGTTCGCTGCGCGTTGTTGCGCCGCGACTGAATAGTGTTGAATTTGCGCGAGGCAGACTTGCTGCATGTTTTCACCGCCGGTCTTCGCGCGATGCCATGCAACCGTTGCCTCAACCGCCGTGGGCAAATTCCAGCTCGGAACCCAGCCCAGGTATTGTTTGGCTTTAGAGCAATCTAGCTTCAGGAAGTTGGCTTCGTGGGGTTGTTCTGCGCCATCCTGTTGCCAGCGAGCCGACTCGCCCCATTGCTCGATGACGAGCTCGACGACTTCTCGCACGCTGCGCGCGTCGGTATCGTTGGGGCCGAAGTTCCAGCCGCCGTTGAAGGCAGTACCCTGTTGTGCGAGGGCCTGCGCCAATACCAGATAGCCCGATACGGGTTCCAGTGCGTGCTGCCACGGGCGCACGGCACCGGGGTTGCGGATCATCAACGGCACGCCTTTCTGGAATGCAGCAATGGCATCCGGAACCAGTCGGTCTGCAGACCAGTCGCCTCCGCCAATCACATTGCCTGCTCTTCCAGACGCGATGGCTACACCGTGGTCTGCATAACGTGCGGCCGGAAAGAACGATTCGCGGTAAGCGGCCGTCACCAGCTCCGCGCAGCCCTTGCTATTGCTGTACGGATCATGTCCGCCCATCGGCTCGTTTTCGCGGTAGCCCCAGGGCCACTCGTTGTTCTGATAGCACTTGTCGGAGGTCACCATGACGGCGGCACGCACCGAGTCGCACTGCCGGATCGCGTCGAGTACATGGACGGTGCCCATGACATTAGTCGCGTACGTTTCAACCGGCTCTGCATACGAATAGCGCACGAGAGCCTGCGCTGCCATATGAATTACGACATCGGGACGGAACTTGACCATTGCGGCCGTCAGTTTCTCCCGGTCGCAAACATCGCCGAAGTGATTTTGCTCAAGCGTAGCGAGCACACCCGCTGTGTCGAAAAGACTCGGCTGCGTGTTGGGCTGCAGCGCATAGCCGGCCACTTTGGCACCCATGGACGCCAGCCACAGCGACATCCAGCCACCCTTGAAACCGGTATGGCCGGTCAGGAATACGCGTTTGCCTTGCCAGAACGCCGGATCAACGACCATCGTCACTCCCACGTTTTCCACGGTGCGTTGCCCGACGTCCACAACTCTTCGAGGTGGTTTTTGTCGCGCAGCGTGTCCATGGGCTGCCAGAAGCCGGGATGAAAGTAGGCCTGCAGTTGATCGCTTTTCGCGAGGGCTTCGAGCGGTTGCCGCTCCCAGAGCGTTTCGTCCGCTTCGATGAGATCGATAGCGGACGGCTGCAGTACAAAGAACCCGCCGTTGATCCAGCCGCCGTCGCCGGTCGGCTTTTCGACGAATGAGCGCACTTGTGTGCCGTTCAGTTCCAGCGCTCCGAACCGGCCCGGAGGCTGAACGGCAGTCATCGTCGCCTGCTTGCCATGCGCGCGATGAAAGGCGAGCAGATCAGTGATGTTGACGGAGCCAACGCCATCGCCGTACGTCATGCAAAAATCGCCGTCGATATAATCGCGTACACGGCGAAGACGGCCGCCAGTCTGCGTTGTCTCGCCGGTGTCGACGAGCGTCACGCGCCACGGTTCGGCCTTTTTCTGATGGACTTCCAGGGAGTTTTTTGCCAGGTCGATCGTTACGTCGGACATGTGCAAGAAATAGTTGGCGAAGTATTCCTTGATCAGATACCCTTTGTAGCCGCAACAAACAATAAAATCAGTCAAGCCATGTGCGGCATAGATCTTCATGATGTGCCACAAGATCGGCTTGCCGCCGACTTCGACCATTGGCTTCGGTCGGACAGACGTTTCTTCCGAAATTCGGGTCCCGAGACCCCCTGCAAGCAGTACAACTTTCATCTAGGCTCAGCTCCTCGGAAATAATGATTTGGGGCAGTCCCGCAGTGACCGGTCACGCAAACAAGCGATGCACATCGCCAAAATAAAAGTGGTCACGATCGGCGCGACGATAGTGGTTTCAAAAACCGGGCACCCTGTGATAAAGCCGTATCAGAAGATGCCTGATTGTACGATTAGAGTTCTGGGCCTCAAAGGAACGTTAGATATCGTTGCAAATGACCGAGGAAGTTACAGGTTATCGAGGCGGCGAAGCCCTTGAGTTCAGGGGTAAGGCCTGACGACGGCGACATGCGCACTGGTTCGGGTTGCACCGTCCAATATTGACGCACACGCGCGATGATTGACATCGGGGAGGACATCCCGACCGATGAGCGTCCTGCTGCATAGGGCTGAAAACGCTGCGGCCAAGATTCGCAAATATTGTAAATTGTGTAACTGAGCTAACCAAAACGTGCGCTGGCAATGCACGTGCTAACCCGAGATCATACCGCAGAGGCAAGCAGGGGTGAAGCGTTTCCGGGCAAGAGAGGGATGCTCCGATCGTTTCCGGTCAGGGCGCCGAGCCTGAAGCGCGTCAGGACGGTTTGTGGGCTTGCGGGCAACGCCCGCAAGCCGGCGCATGAAAGTCAGTGCGCTGCTTCTACGGGAAACATCGCCAGTTCAACCGCTTCGCACACACTGTGTGCCAGCAGGATATGCAACTCCTGGATCGTGCTCGTGCGGCTGCCGGGAGCAACCAATGCGTAGTCCGCGAGCGTTGCGGCTTCGCCACCACCAAAGCCCGTAAAGACGATCGACTTCACTCCAGCCTGTTTGCACACCTGCAACGCAGACAGGATGTTCTTCGATTTTCCGGATGTCGTGATGCCCAGAAACACGTCATTGGGCTTCAACTTCGCGATCAATTGTCTGGAAAATACGTGTTCGTACCCGTAGTCATTACCGATGGCGGTAAGAATGGACGTATCTGTTGTCAGGGATTCTGCCGGGAGGGGATTTCTGTCCCGCGCGAGCCTACTGACGAATTCCGCGGCCAGGTGTTGGGAGTCTGCAGCGGAGCCACCGTTGCCAGCGATATAAAGTCGACCACCTGCCTTGTAGCAGTCGATTACATGCGATGCCGCTTTCGAAAAGGTTTCGAGTAAGCGCGCGTCGTTGAGTAGCGCTTCTTTCGCGCGGATGGATTGGGCTGTATTGGTTTGTAGAATATCTACGGGGCTGGAGGGGCTTGTCATAGCATTAGTCATTGGTTGATTGCGCGGTTGTCGTTAGAAAATGTGCGGTGGCTCTCGGATCAGAGTGGGTCAAAGCGCAAAAACTTGCGCCCGCATAGGGTCTGTTGCGGCACCGGAGGCTTTGACGCGGAGAGTGGGTCTGTTGTGTTTCGCCATCTTCCAGGGCGCCCACTGACCGCATGCACAATTAGTGGCGGGGCATATCGTGCCACTCCGGGCGGCGTAATGTGGGCCGTGCTCGCCAATATTGCGTGATTGTACGACCTGGGTGGCTCGTCGCATAGATGAGTCGTTGTATCGAATCGTTAGCGGCTGGGCAAGACCGGTGCTTCATATCAATCAGGTTGAGCCACCTCGACACGCGATCGAACGCCAGTCTCTCAGGCCTCTATGTTCGATTATCGCCCGCCAGTGAAAACTGCTTTTAACGCCCGCAGCGGCGCTGTCAAGCGCCAGCTGGTCGACGCGTGCAGCGCGAGGACGCTGCCTTGTAGTTCATCGATTCTTCCGTTGCGAGCGCGGAGTTGCTCGTCCTTCTCATGAAGCTGTCCGTTCAGGGCGGACAGTTGCTCGTCGATGGCGTGCAGTCTTTCCTCCTTGTCACGCAACGCCGTCTCGAGGGTATCGATACGGGCCAGTGCATTCGCAAATGGGGTCTCTTTGAGGGGCGTCGTATTGACCGCTTCTTCGCTGGATTCCCCTGCTGCACTGATCGCCGGCGCCGGAAAACGATAGACGAGATGCGGGTAGGCTTGTTCCGCATGCAATCCTGTCGCCTGAATCATTCCTTCGACCGCTTCCAGCGCACCGAGACATGTTGCTTGCAGGGGATCGTCGAATGCGAGGTAACCACCGGAGGCATGCATCTTCGGCCGCACAACCTCAGTCGCAAACTTGACTGCAGAGTAGATATCGCAATCGATATGCGCGAGAGTGACGGCGTCGATCTTTTCGAGCAGCGCCGGCGCTGTCTGCTCGAACAAGCCCTGGACAGGGATCAGATTGACCAGTTGATTCTCTTGCGCAAATGTACGTAGCGCGTCAAGTGAGCTGTCCTTGAAGTCTCCCGCCATATGCAGGTCGCGTGCGGTATCCGTTTCAGGCATTCCCTCAAAGGTATCGAGCGCATAGACCTTGGCCTTCGTCTCGAGCCGACGCGCGATATTCGCCATGAAGATCGCCGAGCCACCCTTGTAGCTCCCGAATTCGACGATGTCGCCCTCGATACCGGCCAGGCCATACTTCAGGATCAGAAACAGATTCATGAGCTTGTGCTCGTCGACCACGGTCCAGCCCCGCGCCAACTCCATGCTCTCTTTGTAGATGGGATCCTGCGCGATCGCGGGCGCAATCCCCTCGGGTGACTGAAGTCCCCACGATCGCACGTAGCCGGCGGTCACATTCCTGCCGGCGACAACACTGTTCGATGTGTTGACGTGAAGTTGACGGAGCGCGTGCTCGAGATCGGGCCCGTGAGTTTGATTTCTGAGGAGCGAGATTCCTGCGAGATGGAGATTCGTCATCCCTGCCAGTCTGGAAGTTGGTTCAAAAGGACTGCTCGGCACATGCCCGGATGTTCCGGCAGACGAGTAAGCAGCCGATGAATTCGACAAACGCGTTCGTGAATACTAACACCATGACCGACAGACGTCCGGGTCGATGACCGGCGTCATACAGCATTGACAAAACGCTCGAACCTCAAGGCCGATTCTGTGAGCTTGAAGGTTTTTTTCGATCGATTCGAGAGCAATTTCACGTAAGCGACAGCTTGATCACCACGGAAACAAGATGAACTGGTATTGATTCGAAGATCTCGACAACAGCGAAAATTCCCCCTCAGCTTGAGCCTGATTGTCTAAAACAGATTACCCATCGGGTTCCTTACGATTTGCCGCCATTGTGGAGTGTCTTTCACTATGCAGTGTCGCTAATCGTCTTACTCGCAGTAGAATCGGATGCCCGGATGGTCCGGTACACAAAGGAGAGTTCCGAGATGGGAAAATTCGTTGGAAGCCAGGCTGTAAATATCGCAGTCGATATTGTTAGAGATGCTTTAAGAAGCGATGCTATCAAGCTGCTTGGTCCCATCAACAAGGACGAAGCAGAAGCGTGCGCAAAAGCCGATGCGAAATACCTGGCGACGCTACTCAACGAGGTTCATGAGCAAATAACCAATCCCCGTCCCCAAGGTTGAAGTTGTCGTCGCCGGTGGCCTTTTGAAACGAGCAATGCGCTCGAAAGGGACTTATATTTCGTCGTCGGTTGCAGCGGTTTCTGCTCACCGACGGTGGAGGTCGAAAGATGACGTTCGTCAATTAAGGTACTTGTCCCGCAGATTGTCATACGGAGAGGCTTTGCGCCTGGCATGCATCGCCCTCGTTCCGTACGGTCCTCAAGGTCGACTGATCAACAAAGACAGGCGGTGTCGCGCAAAATGCATCCCGCGCTTCAGCTCCCCATTCCATATCCTTCCCGTGAGAACGGCGCCCCATCCCCACAGAATTGCAAGCGGTTTGGGCCAGGCGATAATCGGTGCGCAGAAAAACAGAAACGCCGCCCGATGGCCGAACTGTGTCTTGAAGCGTCGCAGCGTCGCCGGCGCGTTTCCGCCACCGGACAGGCGTTGTCTTAGCAGGTTGAACGGGTAATAACTGATCAGCATCTTGTTGCCCAGCCGATTGACTGCCTCGGGTTGCAAGCCCGCCGACTCATACGACTTCAGGATGTCGAAAAATTTTTCGACAAAAATCTCGGAAAAATCATAACCACCGGAGTTGGCCCGTTTGCACGCAAGGATGTAGTCAAGGACGTACGCGTTCAGACCTGCTCTAAGCGCTGGCAGGATGACAAGGTGTACCTGAACCAGATTGCTTCCGCAAAACACTCGCGCATCGATCTCGCGTTGCAGGTCCTTGTTAATAATGCAGGCGGATATGAATGTGACGAGCGAGCCGACTTCATACAGAAAGTCCGAGATGTCGGTGAAATCACGCCTGCCGCTGGTTCCGGTCGGTCGCTCCTTGACGAAATCGTGTTCGTATCCATACGCCTTCAAACAAACGACGCCGTAGTCGTTGCTTCGTAGCAGATCAACGACTTGTCGAAGTTTCCCGGGAAGATAAAGATCGTCATCGCCCAGAATCTGCACGTAGCGTCCCTGGGCGACATTGAAGCATTGCGCGATATTGGCATCGGACCCGATGTTTTGCTCATTGCGTATCGAGCGGATGTTCAACCCTTGTTGACGGATCGCTTCTACGGTTGCCGCGGTGTGATCGGAGGAACAGTTGTCGGAAACAACGATCTCCACTGAACCATCATCAAGCAGATCGAGGTCCGGCAGGAACTGGCGCAAACACAGTTCAACATACGCGGCGCGGTTGAACGTAGGGATAGCGATCGTAAGAAGGGGGCGAGTCGAGGCGCGAGTTTCCATGCTGTCTATCGGCCAGGTAGACGAAGATATGCAATGGCGTCGAGCGGAGACGTCACCTTGATCGCCGGCTGGTAGTTCGACTCATCGCCCATATAAAGCAACGTAGCCACTCCGGCTGCGCGTCCTGCATCCATGTCGGTCTTCTTGTCGCCAAGAAAGACAGACTCGCCAAAGTCTATTTCATAGTCGCGCGCGGCCTGCAGCAGCATGCCCGGAGCGGGTTTGCGGCAAGCACATTCCTGACGATACTTGCCGTCCCCATGTTCCGGGTGATGCGGGCAAAAGTAGACTCGTTCTATCGGTCCACCTGCCTCGGCGAACTTTTGAGTCACCCAGTTCATCAAGGTCCAGAAATCTTCCTCGGTGTAATAGCCCCGGCCGATGCCCGCCTGGTTCGTTACGATAAACGTCTTATATTCCCGACGCATTGCTTCAGTTACGAGTTCGAATATTCCGGGGATAAACTCGAATTGATCCTGCCGATGCGTGTATCCGGAATCGACGTTGACCACGCCGTCCCGGTCAAGGAATAAAGCTCGCTGTTTCATAGGGCATCTCTCTTCGCTCTTATCACGCGTGCCAGACCGCATCCTTCACGCGCTAGTCCAGTCGGGCATTACTCCGACGGCCCGACAGTCTAGCAGGTTGCCTTGTTGCTATCCGCGGCTACCGGCCGCCGGGGCGCCAACGCCCGGTTCGGGCGAGGCCCTCGTTGCGAGAATCTTCGTATGCACCCAATGGGCTAAAATACGCACGCTTACGGAGGGTCGGATGTTGTTTCCCCACGTAACAAAAGGAAAAGCTGGTTGTCCGACTCGCCTGTTTTGAGGAGACTGATGTCTCCGCCAGCGCGTCGTCGAAAAACACAAGTGTCGCGACCCAGGCACGCTGCCTCGTTTACATGAATATTAGTGCGCTGATTTCCGAAGTCGAGGGTCTGTCCGTGTCTGTGGTCGTATATCGACCGGACCCGGCGCAGTTGGCGCAAACGCTGGATAGTCTCGCGCTTGCATGCGACGCCCTGAGGGTGGCGAACCCCGGTGTTCCGATCGGCGTTCATATTGTCAATAACGGTGGCCTGCCGGACGATACCCCTTTGCTCGATGAGTTACGCGCCCACCAGTTGACATGCACGGTCATTGCGGGGCACGGCAACGTCGGTTACGGGCGTGGGCACAACCTGGCGATCGACCGCACCGCCAGCCGCTATCACCTCGTGCTGAATCCCGACATCGACCTTGAGCGCGATTCGCTCGTGCAGGCGATGGCGTTCCTCGACGAGCACCCGGAGGTGGGTTTGCTCACGCCGAGAATCGGCGATCACGAGGGCAGCATTCAGTACCTGTGCCGACGCTATCCGACGGTGCTCGACCTTTTTATCCGCGGTTTTTTGCCCGGCAGCGTGCGTAGGTTTTTCTCACGACGACTGGCGCGCTACGAAATGCGTGACCTCGTTAACGAACGCGACATCGTTTGGGATCCGCTGATTGTCAGCGGCTGTTTTATGCTGTTTCGAACGAGCGTGTTGAAAAAGCTTGCTGGTTTTGATCCACGTTATTTTCTGTACTTTGAAGACTACGATTTGAGTTTGCGCACCCACGACGTGGCGCGTGTCGCGTATCTGCCCGCCGTTCGCGTGCAGCATCACGGTGGAGGCGCAGCGCGCAAAGGTTCGTCGCATATCAGGATGTTCGCGGCATCAGCGGTCAAGTTCTTTAACCGTTTCGGTTGGAAGCTCCTATGACACATGTCCTGGTGAGCGGCGCAAACGGCTTCGTCGGGCAAGTACTGACGCGTGCGCTGGTTGACGCAGGTTACAGCGTGACCGGGCTGGTCCGTCGCGCCGCCAGTTGTGCGGACGGCGTAGCGGAATGGGTTCACGGCGGCAAGGATTTCGCCGGCCTGGCCGATGTGTGGCCTCAGGGGTTGAAGCCGGACTGTGTCGTGCATCTTGCGGCCCGCGTTCATGTCATGCATGACGATTCCCTCGATCCCGACGCCGCGTTCCGCGCGACCAATGTCGAAGGTACGTTACGACTCGCGGCCGCGGCGCGGCAAAACGGCGCGCGACGCTTTGTGTTCGTCAGCAGCATTAAGGCGGTGGCTGAATCGGATGGCGGACGTCCGCTTCGCGAGGGCGACGTCGTGCGCGCCGAAGACGCTTACGGGCGATCGAAGCGGGAAGCCGAGCAGGCGCTGATCCGCTACGGCGACGAGACGGGGCTCGACGTCGTGATCGTGCGCCCGCCGCTGGTGTATGGCCCGCAAGTGCGCGCGAATTTCCTGCGTCTGATGGACGGTATCTGGCGTGGCATGCCTTTGCCGCTGGGTACGGTGAGAGCGAGGCGCAGTCTCGTCTACGTGGGCAATCTCGCGGATGCACTTGTGTGTTGCGCCACTGACCCTCGAGCGGCTCACCAGTGTTTTCATGTTGCCGATAGCGACGATTCGACAGTAGCGGAACTCGCGCGCATGCTCGGCAGGCATCTGCAAAAGCCGGCGCGTCTGTTCCCCGTGCCAGTGAGCCTGCTTCAACTGGCGGGCCGACTGACCGGTCGTTTGCCGCAGATCGATCGTCTGATCGGAAGTTTGCAGGTTGATACGACACGGATTCGCACGGTTCTTGGCTGGCAGCCACGCTATTCAACCGACGACGGGCTTGCTGCAACAGCTCGCTGGTACCGCTCGACACATTGAGACCGTTCATGGCCACACAAGCTTTTATGGCGATCTCTCCTCAGCTCAGCGCAATACTTGCCGCGCTTGGTGCGGCATGCGTATGTGCGCTGATCCTGTCCATGCTGCTCAAGACCGGCCTGGCATGGCGTCTCGCCACCGACATTCCGAACGACCGTTCGCTGCACAACCGTCCCACACCGCGAGTAGGCGGCTGGGGCATTGTGCCGGTCTCGGTCGTAGCGATCGTGCTGGTTGCACCGAGCCTTTGGCTCGCAGCGGCCGCGACAGTTTTCCTCGCAGCGATATCGCAGATCGACGATCGCCGCGGGCTCCCCGCCCGCGTCAGGTTCGCAGCGCACCTGATCGCGGTAGTGGGACTCGTGGTCCTCTATCCAGCACCAGTCCCATGGTGGGTGCTCGCCGCCTTGTCATTTTTAATGCTCTGGCTAGTCAATCTTTACAACTTCATGGACGGCGCCGACGGACTTGCCGGCGGCATGACATTATTCGGCTTCTCCGGATATGCCGCCGCAGCGTTGATCAGCGCCCATCCGCTACCCGAACTGGCGCTGGCATCGGCGGCGGTAGCAGGAGCGGCAATCGGCTTCCTGCTGTTCAACTTCCACCCCGCACGTATCTTCCTGGGCGACGCAGGGTCCATCTCCACAGGCTTCCTGGCTGGCGCATTCGGTTACTGGGGCTGGCTTCACGGCGTCTGGCCGATCTGGTTCCCGGTACTGGTGTTTTCGCCATTTATTACGGACGCTTCAATCACCCTTACAAGACGTTTGTTGCGCGGTAAGAAATTTTGGCAAGCGCACCGGGAGCACTACTATCAACGTATGGTGCGCTCCGGCATTGGTCACGCTGGCACCGCTTGTGTTTGGTATCTCGTGATGGTTGTTGGCATAATGCTTGCTGTTTATGCACTCGACCGACCTTCGATTGTCCAGTGGAGTCTCGTTGCCACATGGATCGTTGCTTTGTGTTTGATGGGCGCGGCAGTCGATTTCCGCTGGCGTCGTTTCCAGTCAACACAGTCCGAACACTCTGAGGTATGACGCTGATGTTTAGATCCAGAGCCTCATGGCTGTCTTTCAGCGCTTTCCTTTTCGATGTCTGTGCGGTCGCCGCAGCGTGGCTGGTCGCCTACGTCATCCGCTTCAACGGTATCGTCCCGATCGAATTTCGAATGGGGGCGGTGCACTCGTTGCTGTGGGTGCTGCCTGTGTATGCGGTGATGTTCCATATCTACGGTCTTTACCGTGGCATGTGGGTGTTCGCAAGTTTGCCGGACCTGATGCGGATTTCCAAAGCAGTCGTGTCGGGTGCGCTGATCGCGATGGTCGTTCTGGTGATGGTTCAGCCACATCCGATCGTTCCTCGCTCAGTACTGGTCGTCTCCCCCTTGCTGCTGTTTCTGGCAATGGGCGGCTCTCGCGCCCTCTACCGCGCGACCAAAGAGTTCTACCTATACGGTGGCCTCGTGGCGCAAGGCAAACCCGTCATCGTTCTCGGCGCTGGCCGTGCCGGCGCAAGCCTCGCTCGTGAACTATCGCGCTCGAGCGAATGGCGCCTCGTCGGCCTACTCGACGATGATGTAGCCAAGCACGGCCGCGAAATCTACGGCTACAAGGTCTTAGGGCCCATCAGCGACCTTCCGCAACTCGCGGAGTCGATGAAAACCGAGTACGCGATCATCGCGATCCCCTCTGCGACCGTCGAAGCACAGCGACGCGTAGCCACGCTGTGCGTCCGTGCGGGTGTCCGCGCGATGGTGCTGCCTGCATTGACGACGTTGACACAGGGCCAGGCGTTCCTGTCGCGTGTACGGCACATCGACCTCGAAGATTTGCTGGGCCGTGATCCGGTGAAGATCGACACACCGCACGTCGAGGCACTGCTGCGAAACAGGGTGGTAATGGTGACTGGGGCCGGCGGTTCGATCGGCTCAGAGCTGTGCCGCCAGATCCTGCGTTTCGAGCCTGCGCAGCTCATCGCCTACGATCTATCCGAATACGCGATGTACAAGCTCACCGAGGAATTGCACGAGCGCTACCAGGGCGTGTCGGTAATCCCGGTCATCGGCGATGCCAAAGATTCGCTGCTGCTCGACCAGGTGCTGTCGCGCCATACACCGCACATCGTGTTTCATGCGGCGGCCTACAAGCACGTTCCGTTGATGGAAGAGCAGAATGCGTGGCAAGCGGTACGCAACAACGTACTTGGCACCTACCGCGTGGCACGTGCTGCGATTCGCCATGACGTCCGACACTTCGTACTGATTTCGACGGATAAGGCAGTCAACCCGACGAACGTGATGGGCGCGAGCAAACGCCTCGCCGAAATGGCCTGCCAGGCGCTGCAGCAAAGTAGCCAACGCACGCAGTTCGAGACAGTGCGCTTTGGAAACGTGCTGGGAAGCGCGGGTAGTGTGATTCCGAAGTTCCAGCAGCAGATCGCGAAGGGCGGCCCGGTTACTGTCACCCACCCTGAGATCACGCGGTTCTTCATGACCATTCCCGAAGCCTCGCAACTGGTGTTGCAGGCATCGAGCATGGGGCACGGCGGCGAGATCTTCATCCTCGATATGGGGCAGCCGGTCAAGATCGTTGACCTGGCTCGAGACCTGATCAAGCTGTACGGATTCAGCGAAGAGCAGATCCGGATCGTGTTTACCGGACTTCGCCCCGGAGAAAAGCTATACGAGGAGCTACTCGCCGACGATGAAACGACGACTCGCACACCTCATCCCAAACTGCGCATCGCCCAGGCACGGGAAGTAGCGGATAACCTGCTGGACGAATTGCTGCCGTGGTTGATGCAGCACCGCGTGCTGACCGTCGACGAGGTCCGTCGCGATCTACGGCGCTGGGTGCCGGAGTATCAACCGACGCTCGCACCGCCGCTCCAGAGCATCACGCCAGTGACGGGGATTCGCGCGTTGAAGTAACGAGTGGGCTCCCACGCACGGCGATAAACAAAGAAGGCGCTTACGCGCCTTTTTTGTTGTCACTTCCGTCCCTTCCGCACCACCAGCCACCGCGGCACCCGAAACCGCACAATACTCACGTAAAGCCAGACATACGTAAAAGCAAACACCACCACAAAGGCGAACAGATGCACCGTATGCCGCCAGAACAACGTCGCTGGAATCACAGCCACGAGACACAGTAGCCAAAGATAAGGCGAGGTAAGCGAATTCCGCTGCGTCAACTCCCGCGCTGTCCGCACCCCCACCGCCCAGCGCATCAGCCGCTTATAAACGAGCATATGCAGATGCACACCATCGGGTATCCCCGGTGAGATCCCCCGCACAAACTTCTTCCGGTAGATCGAGAAACACGTCTCGAAGATCGGATACATGAACAGCAGCACCGGATACCACGCGGACACATCGCGATTGCGCATCACCAGCATGATTGACAGCTCGGCCAGCATGAAGCCGATGAAGTAAGCGCCGCCATCGCCAAGAAAGATCAGCCCGGCCGGAAAATTCCAGATGAAGAAGCCCATCACCGCGCCCATCATGATCAGCGACGCGGACAGCACGATCGGGTCCGATACCTGAAACGCGACATACGCAAGCGACGCGAACATCATGAACGCGACCATCGAGGCGAGCCCGTTGAAGCCGTCGATGATGTTGATCGCGTTAGCCAGCGCCGCGACCGCCAGCACGGTGATCGCGCCGGAAATTACCGCATACGTGAGCAGGAAATCGAGAGGTGGCACGCTGATTCGCGTCACCGCGATATGCAACAGGAAGTAGGCAAGCGCCGCTGCCACCATCGTGCAGACGAGCCGCATGAGCGGCGAGACGCGCTTGGTCAGGTCTTCGACGAGGCCTGATGCGAACGCCGGCATGCCGCACGCAACCAGGCCGAGTATCCCCGCCGAAACAGCCGGATACGTGTGATGCAGCTGCACCGCCGAGACAATCAACCCAATCAGGATGCCGGTCCCGCCGATACGCGGCACGGGCCGCACGTGGAATTTCTGCACGCCGGCCAGATCGGTGTCGGTCGAAAATTTTTCGTGCAGATGCGCATAACGCACGATCAGCAGCGTGACCAGCAGCGAAACGATAAATCCGAGCGCAAAACTAAGCATGAATGTGGCCGGCCAGTACGCAAACGCCAGATTATACAAACGAATCCCGACAAGTCCCCGATCGACAGGTGCCGGCGGCATGCGGGCAGACCAGCCGCCCTCATGGATATCCCCTATACACCCACCGCGCCCAAACGCCGATATCCCGCTCAGGGAGGCCACGCCGGCAACCAGAAAAACGCACCCCGCACGCAACCGATAGACCGCCACGGACCCATCATGCTCAACAACCTCACCATTCGCGGTGGCCTGACCCTGATCATCTGCGTATTCGTCGCATTTCTGCTGACGGTGATTGGAGTCGGCTACGGCGCACTGAAGCACACCAGCGACGGTCTGCGCGACCTGCAACGCAGCTCGGCCGCGCTCGCGTCGCTGAAGACGAGCTCCGAGAAGTTGCTGCAGGTGCGTCTCGCGCTCGGCAGCTACGAGACGCTGTTCAGCATCGGCAAGGACACCGACGGACTGCTCGAAGCCGCTCACACGATGCTGGTCGATTCGAACAAGGACTTCGGTACCTACGCGAGCGGTCCGTTCGCGAGTGCCGACGAGCAGAAGCTGGCCCAGGCGGTTGCGCAGGCCCGCGACGCACTCGTCAAGCAGGCAATCGAGCCCGAGCACAAAGCGCTCGTCGACAACGACTTCAACACGTTCCGCACGATCCAGGGCGAAACCGCCGATCGCTACTACAAGGTCTACGCGAAGGCGATCGATGCCCTCGAGCATCTGCAAGCCGACGCCCAACGGCGCGACGCCGACGACATCGCTCAACGCTTTCGCATCACGGGTCTGCTGTTTGCAGCGATTGGCGTGATCTCGCTCGTGGTTGGTGTGGTTGCGCGCGCAATGATGTCGGCGGCGCTGATCAAACCGGTCAAGCGCACGATCTCGCACTTTCAGAGCATTGCAGCCGGCGATCTGACGATCTCGGTCCGCACCCGTTCGCGCAACGAAATGGGGCAGTTGCTCGGCGCGCTCGCACACATGCGCGACGGGTTGGTCGACACGGTATCGAAGGTGCGTGGCAGCACCGGCGCAATCGCACACGGCGTAAAGGAAATCGCCGCGGGCAATCTCGATCTGTCGCGCCGCACCGAGCAGCAGGCAGCGGCGCTCGAACGCACGGCGGCGAGCATCGAGGAGCTGTCGTCGACGGTGAAGCAGAACGCTGACAACGCGAAAGAGGGCAGCCGTCTCGCTCACGGCGCACTCGATACGGTCACGCGCGGCGGCGAGGTCGTCAACCGCGTGACGCAAACCATGGACGGCATCACCGAGTCGTCGCGCAAGGTCACCGAGATCACCGGGATGATCGAGGGCATCGCGTTCCAGACCAACATCCTCGCGTTGAACGCCGCCGTCGAGGCCGCTCGCGCCGGCGAGCAGGGCCGCGGCTTCGCGGTGGTGGCATCGGAGGTGCGCAGTCTCGCGCAGCGCTCGGCAACCGCCGCGAAGGAGATCAAGGAACTGCTCGGGCATTCGGCTGCACAGGTCGCGCAGGGCGCGGCGCTCGTCGTGCAGGCGGGCGGCACGATGAAAGACGCGATGCAGGCGGTGGAGCAGGTCACGAGCATCATGGCCGAAATCGAAGCGGCGGCGCGCGAGCAGAGTGCCGGCATCGAGCAGGTCAACCAGGCCATCACGCAGATCGATGAAGTGACGCAGAACAACGTCGCGCTCGTCGAAGAGGCGGCGGCCGCGGCGAAGTCGCTCGAAGAGCAGGCGGAGGTATTGCGGGAAGCCGTAGCGGTGTTTCGCATTGACCGGTCGGTCGTCGACTCCGAACCGGTGGTTTCTAAAGTGCCGAAGTTGCCGGAGCAAGCGGGCGCGATCGGGTACAGGCCACACCCGGCCCTCGAACATCAGACTGAAATCGTCACCACCTGAAAACAGCTTCAGGCGACGTACGACTGTCGTCACGGATAGTCCGAGAACCGAGACGTGGGCGCGTCGCTCGCCGGCAGCGGCGTATAGCCCGGTACATTCGCACGAAACTGATCGAGCAGCCCGTTATCGATCTTTGAAAAACCCTTGAGCTGCAGCTGCATCAGAACCCGGGTGCCGGTACTTGGCTCGGTCGTACTCGATGCGTTCGTATACTTTTCGAACGCGATACTGACCGCCCAGCAATCGGCGTCGTATTGAAGGCCGAGCAAACCGGCAATCAACCGGTGCGTGACCATGTCGTAGTTGATGCGCGCGACGCTCGACAGCCGGCGCGCGAGCGGCCACTGTTCCGAGACGATGAACTGGTTGACCGGTTCGTAATCGAGTGTCTCGTCTTCGCGCGTGTAGTGATAGGCGAAGTTCAACACCTCGCGGGTAGCGGGAGCCCAGCCGAACCCGACGGTCGCGCGCGACAGGTAGTGTTCGATTTCGTTGTACTGGACCGCCTGCTCGGCGCTGAAACCGGGGCCGATCCTGTACGACGCACCCACGATAATCCCGGTCCGGCTCATGTCGGAGATCGGCTCGCCGTCTACCAGCGTCACTTGTGGCGCCCGGAAGTCGTATAGCTGCGCAACGGTGAAGCGTGCCTTCTCGTCGCCACTCGATGGATCGATCAGGCGGCTCGTCACCGCAGCGGTAATGCGGCTCGCGTCCGCCACGCGGTCGCCGCCCACAAACGTGTTGTCGGTGAAGATTTCGGACAACCCGAAATCGGCTTCCGCGGTATCGAAGAGCGGTGCGAACTGCTGGTTGCGATACGGTGTGTAGACGTAATAGAGCCGCGGTTCTAGCGTCTGGATGAACGCGTGTCCGAACAGCCGGACACTGCGCTCGAAGGTCATGCCCGAATCGAGACTCAGCGTCGGCACGTTGAAGCTGAAGGTCTTCGGTTGCCCGGCCGGCGCATCGCTGCCTATCGACGACAGGTCATAGTCGACGAAATGCCACTTCAGTTGCGGCGTGAAAAACCAGCCAGGCCGAACGATCGGATAACTGATATACGGTGTGAAGGTGAAGCGATTGCCTTCGGTTACACCGGTCCCCGGCAACGTAAATCGCGTTGCATCGGCCTGGGTACCGAAGTCGAAACCATCCACGTTGTATTGCGAGTAGCGAACGTCTACCTGCGGTTCGCGGTTATACGTCGTGTCGGTCGAGAACGTCTGCCAGCGTTGCTCGCGTGCCAGTACCGACCACGGTCCGTTGTTGTAGGTGAGCCCGGCTTCCTGCTGATACAACGTGGTCGAACTGGTGGGGAACGCGGTACCCGACGCGAGATCGGTTGTCACCGAGGCATCCGACACCCGGTTGTAATTGACGTACCCGGCGAGACCCGGGGCGATCGTCCAGTTCTGCACCACAGCGATCGAGTAGCGGTTCGTCTTCGTGATCGCGTCGTCGGGCAGATACGCGACATCCATCGTGCCGGAAGACTTCGCTGTCAGATAGCGATAGTCGGCGCTCAACATTTCGCCGCGCTTCGACATATAGCGCGGCGTCAGCGTGAGGTCGTAGTTCGGTGCGATGTTGAAGTAGTACGGCAACGCGACATCGATGCCGTTGGTTGAACCGATCGAAAATGTAGGCGGTAACAGACCGCTTTGCCGATCGTTGGAAAGCGGAAACGACAGCCACGGGCTCGCGAAGATTGGCACGCCCTGGAAGAACAGCACGCCATCGTGTGCGATGCCGTCGTCGGCGCCCTGGTCGATATTGAACTGCGATGCCTTCACGTACCACGCAGGCTGGCCGTCGCACGGGCATGTGGTGTAGGTCCCGTCATGTATTACCGATCGTTCGTTGTCGATCAGGTCGATGCGTTGCGCGCTGCCCCAACCGCCAGTCAGGCTGAAGCGATACTTCGGCACCGTCATGTAGCCTTCGTTTGCATCTACACGCAGGTGCGCCTCGGGTCCCGTAAACACGTTGCCGTCGTTCACGATCTGCACGGCTCCGTACGCGTCGGCCATGTCGCTGTCGAATGCGTAATGCACATAGTCGCCCTTGACCGCCGACGTGTAGCGTCGCAATTCCGCGTTGCCCTTGAGCGCGAGATCGGTGTCTGTCGTAGCAGTCTCGCTGTTGCCCAATGTCAGCGTGGCAGCCTTTTGATTAGCGGGCAGCGAGTGTTCGGCGAGCTGCGGCGCGAGGCGCAAGTCCCATTGGCCACCGAGCGATTCCGGTGCTGCAGCTGTGCCCGTCAGTTGCGCATACACAGCCGGCGGCACCCAGCCTGCGGCGAGCAGCACGAGCGAAATCAGAGGTTTCAGATGAAAACCTCGCAGGGTGCTGCGCAGAGTCAAGATAAGTGTCGAACGATGTGCGATTCAGACCAGACGGCGCGAGACCGGCGTTGTGATGGTTCGGGCGAGGTCGCCCGAAGTGCTCGACTGGACGGCGAGCGTTGCGGGATCAAATGCGCGGTCTATCTTCCATGTGCGACGAATAAGCATGAAGCCTGTCGTCGGACACTGCGCTGGCCTCGCGGTAACCCGAGACCGTCAGCGTGCTATGCGTGGAGATCGAGGCCAGGAACGCGGAGTACACCGGAGCGGAACTGACCTTCAGCACCGCGGCAAGTACACAAGGGGTGAGAAATGATTTCATGATGACTGTCTGACCTCGCTGTAGCAGGAAGGGGCAGTCTCACGATAGCCGATGGTGTTCGTTGGTTTGTTACTGTCGTCTAGTTGTTCTTTACAGGATTTGTCATGAGCCGGAGGGATTGTGCAGGAGCGGCGGGCCGAGCACGTATGAGCACGCGTTTGCGTAATGGGCGCAAGACGGCGTTACGAATATCAAGGTCCGGAAATTTTTCGACAGCCGTAAGCGTTGGGAAGAATGCAATGCCGAATCGCGGTGAGAAGGCGTTGTTACTCACTATGTGAACGCGATTGTCTGGGCACACAGACGGATATCCCGATTCCATTGCACACAGCCAGATCGATCCCTATACTGCTTGCTGTTTGTAAGCAAGCCTCCGGGAGGGAGAGATATGGGGTTATCGCCTGTAGTTGCCGATCGCGGCTGAGCTGGCAAATCCACTCCTCGCCCGATCAACTTTTGTACTTCCGCCTGAATAGAATGACCGCATCGTCCACCTGTCGAATCGCAGTCCTGATTCCTTGCCTCAACGAAGCCCTGACCGTTCCGAATGTGATTCGCGACTTCAGAGAGGCGTTGCCAGGCGCAGAGGTCTTTGTCTTCGATAACAACTCCACGGATAAAACCATCGAAGTGGCGCGGGCGGCTGGTGCGACAGTACGCAAGGTCCCGCTGCGAGGTAAGGGCAACGTCATTCGGCGCATGTTCGCGGACGTGGATGCGGATGTCTATGTGCTGGTCGATGGTGACGATACCTACGACGCTCGCGTTGCACCCAGGATGGTTTCGGCGCTAATCGACGAAAGCCTGGACATGGTTGTGGGAACCCGTATCAGTCAAGAGCAGTGTGCCTATCGATTCGGTCATCGGTTCGGCAATGTTGCGCTGACCCGCTGCGTCTCGTCGATTTTCGGCAGGACATTTACGGACATGCTTTCGGGCTTTCGCGTTTTCTCCCGGCGCTATGTCAAGTCGTTCCCCGCTCACGCGTCTGGCTTCGAAACTGAAACCGAGCTAACGGTCCACGCACTGGAACTGAGGATGCCTGTATCGGAAGTCGTCACCGCATACCGGTCGCGCCCGGAGGGTTCGTGCAGCAAGCTGAATACTTACCGGGACGGCTTTCGTATTCTCGTCACTATCGTCAAGCTGCTGAAGTCGGAAAAGCCGTTTGCCTTCTTCGCCTCGGGCTCGTTATTGTGTGTGCTCGTTTCGGTCTTACTGGCTATTCCGCTGCTGGAGACGTACGTGGAGACGGGGCTCGTGCCGCGCCTTCCCACGGCATTGATGTGCGTGGCACTCGTGCTGTTCGGCGGCATCCTGCTGACTTGCGGCATGGTCCTCGACACGGTCACGCACGGAAGAGCCGAGGCCAAACGTCTGGCTTACCTGGCTGTTCCCGGGCCAGGCCGCTCGTGATCGGCAGTCAATTCATCCGGTTTGCCATTGCCGGCGTGATCGGTTTCGTTGTCGACGCGTCCGTTCTCTACCTGGCGCTAGCCTGTGGGCTCGGCCTGTTCGCGGGGCGGGCCGTTTCATTCATCGCAGCGGTCTGGGTAACGTGGCGTATCAACCGGCGGCATACCTTTCGCGAGCGCGCCGAGAGGTCCGCATGGGTCGAATGGTGGCGCTATCTTCTGTCCATGCTCGGGGGCGCCAGCGTGAACTACGCGACTTACTCGGCCGTCGTCCTCACCGTGCATGGCTGGCGACTTGTTCCCCTGATTGCTGTGGCTTGCGGGTCGGTCGCGGGACTGTTTGTTAACTTCTTTGCCGCGAAGCGCTGGGCATTCAAGAAATAGTTCGACACATCACTGCGGTAAAACCAGATGAACACACACTTCACGGCATGCCGGAACGGGCTCTTCCGGACACGGATGAACAGCCGTCGGTCTCTACTGATCGCGTGCTGGATTGTGCCGTTGATATACGGTGTCTATTCAGTAATGCAGGGTGCGGATTCGAACTGGGATATCCGCAACTATCATCTTTATAACGCTTTCGCGCTGCTCCACGGAAAGATAGCGATCGATCTGGCGCCGGCGGGAATGCAGAGTTACTTCAACCCGTTGCTGGATGTTCCGTATTACCTGATGTCGATGCACCTGCCGGCGATGCTGGTGGGATTCATCATGGGGGTGGTGCACGGTCTCAACTTTGTCGTGCTCCTGGGAATATGCCGTCTGACGCTTGTCGATCTGCCGGAACACGAGCGGAACAGGACGTCATTCTGGCTCGCACTCGCAGGTTGCCTTACCGCAAACTTCATGTCGGCCATAGGCAACTCGATGGGCGACAACACTACTTCGCTCTTCAGCCTCGGGGCACTGCTTGTCGTCATGACGGTCTGGCCGCGGTTGGCCGAGGTGAGGACGCGTGTCCTTTTGGTTATCGCAATCGGCGGGATCATTTCTGGGCTGGGGGCGGGACTCAAGCTCACGACTGTCGTGTATTCGGTCGCTTTGTGCGTGGGATTGTTGTTTGCGCCGATATCGGCGACAGCTCGTCTGCGCGTCGCGTTTACCTTTGGAGTCGGTGTACTTCTCGGTATAGCGGCAACGGGGGGGTATTGGTTCGTGGAGATGTGGCGCCTGTATGGGAACCCTCTTTATCCGCAATACAGCTCCATTTTCCCAAGCGCACTGACGTCGAGCGTTGGAGTGATCGATACGCGGTGGTTCCCCAAGAGCCTCTGGGAAGCCTTGATTTTTCCGTTTGTATTCTCACTCAACCCTTTCCGCGTCGGGCAGGCAAGGCTACATCAAGGCATCTGGGCCGTTGCATACGTCATCTTCTGGTGTTGGGTGATCGCGGTTTTTGTGCGTAGTCGCAAGGGTGCGCTTACGACGAGCCTGACCCCTGCCGCGCGTTACGTCGTCGCGTATGTTGCTATTGGGTATCTCGTGTGGATGATGCTGTTCAGTATCCAGCGGTATCTGGTGGCAATCGAGCTGTGTGTTCCCCTCTTCATCTATCTTCTGCTCACGCAGTTGTTCGCCTATCGCGTCGCGCGTCATTTAACCAGGGCGTTACTCGTGGTTTGCACGACGGTCGTTCTGGTTGGAGGCGCCCACTCGTGGGGGCACGATGCGTGGGCGAAGAGGATGTTCGAGGTGGATGTGCCACCGCTTCCCGAACCTCAGACGACGACGGTGCTGCTCACCGCAGGCGATCCGCCGCTCGGCTGGCTGGTGCCGATGTTCCCCGATACGGTCGCATTCGCAACGACCAGGTCGGCGTTTCCGCAGGCTCGACCGGCGTACGACAACAAGATTCACGACATTGTCCGGCAGCGAGGCGGACCTGTGTACGCGCTAATCCCGGGTTACTGGTCCGACGGCCAGGCAGATGCAGCGAAGGATGCAGCGGAACTCGTCGATTCGGGTCAAGCGTTGGCTGACTACGGCTTTTTGCTTGATGTTGGCTCATGTAAGACTTTTCTTGCGCATATCGGCAGGGGTGTCTATCCGTATCAGTGGTGTCGTATCTCCAGCACGAGGTGACGAAGCAGGGGGCGCTTCGTGAACCGGGCTCGTTGAGCCCGGTTCACACAAGCAACCGCGTACAGGCCACTAAGCCTGATAACTAGCGTCCGCCACCACCGTCTCAAGACTACTCAGATCCTTGGTCTTAGGATCGAATATCTTCGAGAACACCTCATCGTGGTTCTTGAACGCCTTGAACTCCAGCGCATTGCCCGAGGGATCGACGACGAACATCGTCGCGTGCTCGCCCGGCATGCCCGCCATGCGAACGTGCGGCGGATCGAAGAACGGATAGTTCTGTGTCTTGATACGCTCAGCCATGTCGCCCCACGTCTGCCGGTCGAGATTCAGACCGAAGTGCGGCACGATAACTTTCTCGTTATGAAATTTCGACTCGAACATCGCGGGTGTCCGGTCATAACTTTGCGGCGCGATATGCAGCACCAGATGATGGCCGTAGAAGTTGAAGTCGATGAAGTTGTCGGTAGAGCGTCCTTCGTGTCCGCCCAGCACGTCGCGATAGAACTGTCGTGATGCTTCGAGATCGGTGACGGGTATGGCGAGATGGAACTGCGTGTGAATCTGTTTCATGTGAGGGCTCCGCAGTAGAAGATCTAGGAAAGCGCGACGCTGTCCGCTGCGCCGACTGGCGCGGCTTGCAGCTGGAAGTTGCAGGAGGGCGCAACTCGCGTGCGTTTGACGTCGGTGGAGCGAATGGACGCAAAAATGTTGCTCCAGAAAAGTCCCCACGAGGTCATGCTCTCCTGGTAACCACGACCAAGGTCCGTCACCGCGTCGCCGCCTTGCTGAATGATTTCCTCGTTGATGAGCTGACGCGTCCGGAGCCGGTGTTCGATATCGTGCTCGCCGATATGCAGGTCCCAGAACTTCCAGTCGATGGACGCGCGGTTCTGCTGGACATACGGATTCTTGATGACGTGTTCGTACAGCTTCGCCAGATAGATCTGGCACACGCATTCGCCGCCCATCCCGCGCAATCCGACCGCATAGGCGTTGCTCGTGTTGTTGCTGACGAGTTTTGTCCGGGTTCCGTCGAGCATGTCGATGTTGTCGGCGAGCGCCAGCGTATCCAGTTCTTCGTTCTGGCTGCACAGGCTTCTCAGAAAGTCGTCGTAGAGCCGCGGATGCGCGCCGGCAGGATCGCCGCGCCCCAGTTCGTCGAACAGGACGTCGGCCATGAAGCTGCGCAGCTTGCCGTCTTTCAGGCGCGCAACCAGGATCGCGATATCCGGAATGTAGTAGACGGTGAAGTAGCGGTACTGGATGAGGATGGCGTTGAGTTGCTCGGGGCTGGCGGTTTCGACGAATGAAAAAAGCTCGCTTGCACGTTCGACAGTCTGTTCCTGCAGGGTGTCCGCCATGCGCCAGAACTGATCCGCATTCTCGGAGCTCCAGCTGATATCGGTTTTATGCACAGTAAATACCTCGCTTCTGATTCCATGCGCGCGGACTTACATTTATTTTCTTGGTAGCGGGCATGGGAGCGTTGTTTGACACAATACGCATCGACGAATCGATACGCTGACAGGGGAAATTAAAATTTGAATTGGAATTGATTGTTCGTTGAGGATTCTCCTTGCCGGTTGATTGAGGGGTGAGAACTTATAAACGGCCAGGGAAAAGAGGAGCAACCAAGGGAAATACGTTGCGCAGCGTGAATCACGCGCTGGGTCGAGCCCACGTGCGAAGGTTGGCGGTACCGTGCGGAACCTTTACGTCTCCTTGTTTTTTGATTGAGGCGATCACGACAGGTGAAGCGGTTTTATGATTCACGCATAAGACCGTTTTAATCGCGTCGACTGATTGCCGCAGTATAGTAATCGTCGAGAGGATTGTTAATTTTAATTTGAACGATGACTGATTGTGTGCGCAAATCAGATCGCTGCATCGCCTTTTTAATGTGGGTAAGTTAATCCGTGAGGCATATTCGGCGGCTACATCGAGTGCCGTGAATAAGCGGCGAGTCGCGGTGATAGCGTGGCATCGTGTGACGCCGGACGATGGTCCTGTTACCGCCGCCGCTCCTCGATCATCCCCTCGATCAACGTCGCTAGTTCATCGGCGGCCGGGTCGCAGATCCCCGACGAGCGATGCAGTTCGAGATCGGCCGGCGGCAGTGGCGGCAATCCTTCGTCTTCGCCAAGCACGCGCCAGTTCGGCGGCAACGTGCAGCGATCGATGATCGTCACCGCGGCACCATGATTCACGGCGATCTTGATGCCGGTCGGGCTCTGGCTCGTATAGACCACGTGACACGGACGATCGAGCGCGGCCAGTGCCTCTAGACCGCGCTGCCGGTAGCAGCAGGTCTCGGGAAACAACGCAAGCGGCACCGGCGCCGTTTTATCCAGCGCGAAGTCCCGATGCGCGGCCCACACCACGTCTTCGCTGCCGAGATGCCGGCCGCCCGTTTGCGTGCCGTGCCGTACGACGAGCGCCAGATCCAGTTCGCCTGCCTGCAGGCGTTCGAGCAGTTCGAGCGACATCCGGCAATGAATATGCGGTCGCACGTCCGGCCGCAGCGCGTAAAACTTCTTCAGCAGATCGGGTAGCCACAATTCCGCATAGTCCTCAGGTAGTCCAAAGCGGATCACGCCGTCGCGTCGGCCCCGATTCAGTGCGGCGATGGCGTCGTTTTGCACCTGAATAATGCGCCGCGCGTGAATCAGGAAATTCTCCCCATCGCGCGATAACGACAGGCGCCGGCTGTTGCGCAGAAACACGTGCGTCTCGAGCCGCTCTTCAAGCGTGCGAATGCGCAGGCTGATAGTGGACTGCGTGCGATGAAGCTGTTTCGCGGCGGCCGTAAAGCCGCCGCTGTCGACCACTGCAACGAATGCGCGCAGCAGTTCGGGGTCGAGCGCACTGAGCCGTGACCAATCGGGTTCGCTCATCGCAGCCATCGGAATTACTCGCTTTCCAGAAGAAATTGGCGAACAAAAGATGAAGCGTCATTAACGGATCGCGATTCGCGATACCTCACACCCTTCATCGATCCGCCATCCATACCGGAACCGGGAGCTAATATCGTGCCAGTCAGTCCTGCCCTTGCCGATGCCGAATGCAGCGATCTCGGCGATATCGTCGACGCCGAGCGTTTTCCGTTGCACGAACCGGACGGTCCGCGCATGCGCGAGCTGATCGAGAGTTGTCGTGCGCGTCTTGCTGAAACGGGTAGCGCCGTGTTGCACGGTTTTCTGCGTCCGGCAGCACTCGCCCAGGCGCGCGACGAAGGTCTCGCACTCGCCCACAAGACCTACTTTTCGAGCCGCCGCGTCAACGCGTATTTCACCGCCGACGATCCTTCGCTCCCGGAAGGCGATCCGCGACGCGTCTTCATGGACCGCACCAGCGGCTTCGTCACACGCGATGTGATTCCCGCCGACGCGATCATTCATCGCATCTATGTCGCACACGCGATGAAGCGTTTCGTTGCTGCATGTCTTGGCGAAGCGCGCATCTGGGAATACGCGGATCCGTATGCGGGGCTCGTACAGAACGTGATGCCGCCGGGCACTCAACAGCCGTGGCACTACGACACGAACGAATTCATCGTGTCGATGATGACGCAGCAGCCGGAGGCCGGCGGCGGTTTCGAATATTGCCCGGGCATCCGCTCGCCGGAGGGAGAGAACTACGGCGAAGTCGGACGTATCGTGCGCGGCGAGACGCGTGCACCGATCAACGTGATCACGCTGCAGCCGGGCGACCTGCAACTGTTCAAGGGACGGTTCTCGCTGCATCGCGTGACGCAGGTGGAGGGTTCGATCGAACGTCATACGGCCATCTTCGCGTACTCGAAGAAGCCAGGCGTGATCGGACGGCTTGAGCGCACCCGCCAGCTCTACGGACGCGTTTCCGAAATGCATCTCGAAGCCGAGCAACGGCTTGTGCGTGCGGACGACCTGGTCGACTGACCTTCACCTTATTAAATAAACCCCCCGCAGACACCATGACCATACTTCGCCCAACTCATCTTCCCGAAGACTGCGAACCGACTGCAGAGGAGATCGCGCAGATCCAGCGCGATCGGCTCGCTGCAGTGCGCCGCGAACTAAAGAAGCGCGACCTGACCGCAGCCGTGTTGTTCGATCCCACTCACATGCGCTATGCGACAGGCTCGCGCAACATGCAGGTCTACTCGATGCGCAATCCGGCGCGCTATGTGTTCGTGCCGGCCGAAGGCAAGGTCGTGCTGTTCGAGTATGCCGGCTGCGATTTTCTGGCCGACGGTCTCGACACCGTCGACGAAGTGCGGCCAGCGACTGCGATTTCCTACTACTTCTGCGACGACATGCTTGGTCGCGTGACCGAGCGCTGGGCCGACGAAATCGATGAACTGGTGCGGCAATCGGGCGGCGGTAAACGTCTTGCAATCGAAAGCGCGACCTCGGCGGCGGCATTCGCGCTGCAGGCACGCGGCTACCAGATCTCCGACGCCCAGGAGCCGCTGGAACGCGCGCGTGCGATCAAGGTACCCAACGAGATCAAGATGATCCGCTCGTCGCTGCGCGCAGCCGAAGAGGGCGTGCGCAAACTCGAGGCGGCACTGGTGCCGGGTATCAGCGAGAACGAGCTGTGGTCGCATCTGCACAAACACATCATCGAGACCGACGGCGACTACGTCGAAACACGTTTGATCAGTTCGGGCCCGCGGACCAACCCGTGGTTCCAGGAAAGCAGCCCACGCAAGATTCAGGCGGGGGAACTCGTCGGTCTCGATACCGATGTGGTGGGACGCTTCGGCTACTACGCCGACTTCTCACGCACGTTCCTGTGCGGCGACGGACCGGCGACAGCCGCGCAGAAGAACCTGTATCGCCTCGCCTACGAGCAGGTGCATTCGAACATGGAGAACGTACGCGCCGGCACGACGTTTCAGGAGTTCATTGCGAAAGCGTGGAAGATCCCCGGGCCGTATCAGGCGCGTCGTTACTTTGCACTCGCACACGGCGTCGGCATGACCGGCGAATATCCGTACATCGTGCATCGCGAGGACAACGAGGCG
The DNA here is from genome assembly GCF_030464945.1 of Paraburkholderia sp. CHISQ3. Classification (NCBI taxonomy): domain Bacteria; kingdom Pseudomonadati; phylum Pseudomonadota; class Betaproteobacteria; order Burkholderiales; family Burkholderiaceae; genus Paraburkholderia; species Paraburkholderia sp. CHISQ3. Next base: position 108,891 of record NZ_JALPRG010000001.1, on the reverse strand, counting down.
AAAGGCTATGACGGTGTGATCGAACCGGGCATGACGCTGTGCATCGAGAGCTACATCGGTCACGAAGACGGTGGCGAAGGCGTGAAGCTCGAAGAGCAGGTGTATGTGCGCGACGACGGCCGCGTCGAGTTGTTGTCCGACTATCCGTTCGAAGCGCGTCTGCTTGCTTAACGGCACGCGCGAGCACGTTCCTTTCCTGGAAATCATCATGACCACACTGTTCAGGCGAGCGCTGCTCGCACTGTATCTGCTCGCCATACCGGTTGCGGGTTCGTTTGCCGCTGACCGCACGATATCGATCGGCGTTAACAACTGGGCGGAGAACATCGCCGTCGCGAATCTGTGGAAGGTACTGCTTACACAGAAGGGCTATACGGTGAATCTGCAGTCGGGCGACAAGGCGATCATCTACAGCGGTGTTGCGCAACGCAAACTCGATCTCACCTTCGAGGTCTGGCTGCCTTCCGCCGATGCCGCACCATACGACAGCGTGAAGACGCGTGTGGAGAAGATCGGCCCGTGGTTCGACAAGGCACAGCTCGGGCTCGCGGTGCCGGACTACGTGAAGATCGATAGCGTCGATCAGTTGAACGCGAGCAGCAGTCAGTTTCTCCATGACGGCAAACCGACGATCTTCGGCATCGAACCCGGCAGCGGCTTGATGAAGCTCACCGCAAAAGCGAAGGTCGACTATGCGCTCGATTACGCGGTGCTGCCTTCGTCGGAAGCTGCGATGTTGCTTGCGCTGCAGCGTGCCGGGAAGCGCCAGGAGCCGATCGTCGTTACGCTGTGGAATCCGCACTGGGTGTGGGCGAAGGAGAAGCTGCATTACCTGAAGGACCCGAAGGGGACGTTCGGTACACCGGACGCGATCTATGCGATTGCTGCGTCGAACCTGAGTGCTACGTGGCCGGACGTGTCGCGCTGGTTGCATCAATGGAAGATGGACGACCAGACGCTTGGCGATCTGATGAACGAGATTCGCAGCGCCGGCGATACGCAGCCGGAGAAGGGGGCTGCGTTGTGGGTCGCGAAGAATCCGGGGGTGGTCGGGCAGTGGTTGAAGTAGGTGGGGGAGGTATCAGCGGTGCGGGTCTGCATCGCCAGGGCAATTGTGCAACAGGCTGCTGCACAATTGCGGGCGCGGGCCAAGCCTGCGCCCGCGTCGACATCAGTCAATCAGGCGCTCTTCTCCGCCTCCCCCGGAAACGGTAACACATGAATCCGCTTCCCCGTAGCCGCAAAAATCGCATTCGCCACCGCAGGCCCAACCGGCGCAACCCCGGGCTCCCCGACACCAGTCGGCGCTTCACCCGACTGCACGATATGCACCTCGACCTTCGGCATCTCCGACATCCGCAGCACCTGGTAGGTGTCGAAGTTATTCTGCTCGACCCGACCGTCCTTCAACGTAATCGCACTGTGCAGCGCGGCGCCCAGGCCGAAGCCGATACCACCTTCCATCTGCGCGGTAATGATGTCGGGATTGATCGGCGTGCCGCAATCCACCGCACAGACAACGCGCTCCACTTTCACGTTGCCGTCCTTGTCGACGGAGACTTCCGCGACCTGGGCGACGAACGTCTTGAACGCTTCGGCCACTGCAATGCCGCGGCCACGTCCTTGCGGTAGCGGCGTAGCCGGATTCCAACCGGCTTTCTGCGCCGCGAGTTCAAGCACGGCCCGCATACGTGGTTCTTCCGCAAGCAGATCGCGGCGAAACACGAACGGATCCTTGCCTGCGGCGTGCGCGGCTTCATCGATGAACGCTTCCACTGCGAACGCCGTGTGCGAGCTGCCAACCACGCGCCACCACAACACCGGCACGCCGGTTTGCGTGGTCGTCAGTTCGACGGACACATTCGGAATCGCATAGGCGATGTTCGCAGCACCTTCGACGGACGTTGCGTCGATCCCGTCCTTGATCATGCCGTCGGCGAATGGTGTACCGGCGATGATCGACTGCCCGACGATCCTGTGCCGCCAGCCCACCAGCTTGCCGTCGGCGCTCAGTCCGGCGTCGAGCTTGTGGAAATACATCGGCCGATAGAGACCGCCGTGGATATCGTCCTCGCGCGTCCATTGCAGCTTGACCGGCGTGCCGTTTGCACCGAGCGCTTTCGCGATCGATACAGCCTCGACGATGTAGTCCGACCAGACGTTCGCGCGTCGTCCGAAACTTCCGCCGGCATACAGCGTGTGTATCTTCACCTGCTGCGGGTCGAGCCCCGCCGTGCGTGCGGCGTTGCCCTGGTCGACGGTCTGGAACTGGTCGCCGGCCCAGATCTCGCAGCTGTCCGCGGTGAGCTTGACGACGGCATCGAGCGGTTCCATCGGTGCATGCGCGAGGTAGGGGAACGAGTAGGTGGCCGAGACCTTCTTCGCCGCGCCCGCCAGCGCCTGCGTCGCATCGCCGACTTTCTTCGCGGATGCGCCTGGCTTCTCGGCGAGCTGCCGGTACTCGCTCATGATCGCGTCGGAACTGCGCTTCTCGGCCTTCGTATCGTCCCACTCGACCTTCAGCGCATCGCGGCCCTGTTTCGCCGCCCAGAAGCCCTTCGCAACCACCGCGACACCGCCCGGCACCTGCACGACCGAAACGACACCAGGCACGGCCTTCGCCGCCGATGCATCGAACGATTTAACCGTCGCACCGAATAGCGGCGGCCGTTGCAGCAGCGCGACCAGCATGCCGGGAAACGTTACGTCGAGTGTGAACTGCGCGGTGCCGTTGGTTTTCGGCGGCACGTCGACGCGTGGTAGCTGCTGGCCGATCAGACGAAAATCCTGCGGCGACTTGAGTGTGACCTTGTCCGGCACCGGCAAACGCGCGGCGGCCGACGCAAGCGAGCCATACGTCGCTGTGCGGTTACTGGCGGTGTGATGAACGCTGCCGTCGCGCGTCGTCAGTTCGGCGGCAGGTACCTGCCATTGCGCAGCCGCAGCGGACACCAGCATCGCACGCGCTTTCGCGCCGGCTTCACGCATCTGCATCCACGAGTTGGCCATCGCCGAGCTGCCGCCTGTGCCCTGGATCGTGCCGAACGCGAGATTCGCGTAGCGTTTCGCATCGGCGGGGGCGCTTTCGACGCGCACGTCCTGCCAGTTCGCATCGAGTTCTTCGGCGAGGATCGTCGCGAGGCCGGTGTACGCACCCTGGCCCATTTCGACGTGCTTGGCGATGATCGTGATGCTGTTGTCGGGCGCCACACGCACGAACGCATTCGGTACGAACTCCGCATTCGGCAGCGTGGCGGCGAGTGCGCGGCGACCGGTGCCCACCCACTCGAAGCCAACGATCAAACCCACTGCGGCGACAGTGCCGGTTGCTTTCAGAAAAGTCCGGCGGGACGGGCGCACCACATCCTTGAGATCGAGATCGGTCGTCATGGCTCAGACCTTCAAGGTAGCGGCGGCTTCGTGGATGGCCGCACGAATGCGGTTATAGGTCGCACAGCGGCACAGGTTGCCGCTCATCGCGCTGTCGATATCGGCGTCGGTCGGTGTCGCATTGCGTTCGAGCAAAGCGGTCGCGGACATGATCTGTCCGGACTGACAGTACCCGCACTGCGGCACCTGCAGCTTGACCCACGCGGCCTGGATCGCTTTGGCGGGCGCGCTGGTAATGCCTTCAATCGTCGTGATGCGCTTGCCGGCCACCGCGGCGAGCGGCAGCACGCACGAACGCGTGGCTTCGCCCTCCAGATGGACTGTGCACGCGCCGCATTGCGCCATGCCGCAGCCGAACTTCGTGCCGTGCAGGCCGGCGTCCTCGCGGATCGCCCAGAGTAGTGGGGTGGTGGGATCGGCATCGAGCGTGATGTTCTTGCCGTTCAGGACAAACGATGTGGACATGAACTCTCTCCGTGGGGGAAAGCCCGGACTTGGCGCCGGGTGTACGCGGGAGTGTGAAGGACGGCGCGCCGTTGTGCTTACACAATCCTGCAAAAATATTGAACAATGCTGCAAATCCGGCGGGCGGATGCGGGTGGTCCGCTGGGGATTCAGTATGCTCAATGTCCTCAACCGATTTCAAAGCGTATGGAACAGAATGCCTCGTGGTTCGATGCCTCGGCATCGCGCGAAACGGCCCGCCGCGAACTGGCCGCGCTCATCGGTCGCTTCGCGCCCTGCGACGGCGGCCATCAGACGGCGATTCCCTCGCTGTCGTTCTACCGTTGTTCGGCGCCCGTCGATCTCGGCTGCGGCGTTTCGCACTCGGCATTCGTGTTTGCAGCCCAGGGCGCCAAGCGGGTCGTGGTCGCGGGGCACGCGTATCAGTACGATCACCTGCATTGCCTCGTGACGTCCGTCGACCTGCCGACGATGTCGCAAGTGACCCGGGCGTCCGCCGCCGAGCCCTATCTGTGCATGAAGCTTGCACTCGATCCACAACGCATCGTCGAGCTGGCGGCGCAGTTGCATCTGCCGGAGCCGGAGGCCGTGCCGGCGGAAGAGGGGATCGCGGTAGGTCCGCTGTCGACCCCCGTTTTCGATACCGCGCTGCGGCTCGCCCGATTGCTCGATACTCCTGGCGACATCCCGATCCTCGCGCCGCTCATCGAGAAGGAATTGCTCTACCGGTTGATGACGAGCGAGATGGGGACGCGCTTGCGACACGTGGCCGTGACCGGCAGCCAGACATACCGGATCGCGCGGGCAATCGAATGGATCCAGCATCACTACACCGAGCCGCTACGGGTGGAGACGCTCGCGCAGCAGGTCAACATGAGCGTGTCGTCGCTGCATCATCACTTCAAGAACGTCACGACGTTGAGCCCGCTGCAGTATCAGAAGCAACTTCGGCTGCATGAGGCGCGGCGGTTGTTGCTCAGGCACAGCGGGGATGTCCGCTCGGTGGCGATCAGGGTGGGTTACGACAGTCCTTCGCAGTTCAGCCGCGAATACAGCCGGCTGTTCGGGGCGCCGCCGCTGCGGGATGTCGCGCAATTCAGGCGCGGGAACGGGCCGGCGATGAGCGAGGCGAGTGAGACGACTGAGGTGCGCGAGGCCATCCAGGACGATTCCGTCGACGGAAAGACTGGGGGTATTCCCTCATATTCCGTGTTAACCCTCGATCATTGAAGCCCCCGGCTGTCCTCTCTATGATGAGTCAAACGGTTTGGTAGAACGTTTTACAAAACATAGGAGACACCGTCATGCAGGTCACCCGTCGCCGTTTTATCCAGAGCGCGACAGCCGCGGCCGCGGCGCTATCGGTGCCGGCGATCGGCCGCGCGAGCGCGCCCATCGCGCTGCGCTTCTCATCGACGATGACGGCCGACGGTAACTCCGCGCACTACATCTGGTACCAGCGCTTCGCCGAGAACCTGAAGAAGAGCGTCGGCGAGCAGATCCGCGTCGACTTCTTCGCGAACGGGCAACTGGGCAAGGAAGCCGACGTCGTGCAGCAGGTCAGGCTCGGTTCAATCGACATGATGATTACGGGCAGTTCGATCTGGGCGACCGCGTTGCCCGAACTCGCACTGCTCGATCTCGGCTTTCTGTTCGGCGACTACGCACACGTTGCTCGCGCGGTGGACGGTGGCGTGGCCGGCGTCTACGACAATCTGTTGCAAACGCGCACCGGTTGTTCGGTGATCGGCTGGGGCTCGCACTTCAACGGTCGTAGCGTGTACACGAAGCCCGCGATCAAGAATCTCGCGCAGCTAAAGAACGTCAAGCTGCGCGTGCTGCCGACTCAGGCGTTTGTCGAAACCTTCAAGCTGATGGGCGCGATCCCGACGCCGATTGCGTTCAACGAGGTCTACACGGCGGTGCAGACCGGCGTGGTGGAGGGCTTCGAACACGACGCGGCGAGCGTGCTGTCGAACAAGTTGAACGAGGTTGTGAAGAATAGCTGGCAGACCAACCATCTGTTCAGTCCGTGCATCGTCGTGATCGGTAAGCGCGGTCTCGCGAAAATTCCCACGCCGCTGCAACAACCGTTTCGCGCTGCTGCCAGCGAGGCGAGCCTGTATCAGCGCAAGGAAGCCGTCACCAAGGGCGCCGACGCGCTCGCGACGCTGCAAAAGCAGGGCATGACTTTCTACCCGATGGCGACCGCGGAGCGCGACACCGTGCGCAAGATGATGCGCGATCAGTTGTGGGTGCCGTTCACGCGCACGTATCCGGTGACCGCGCCGGTGCTGGCCGCGATCGACAAGACTCGCGCATAACCACGGGAGTCGGGACATGAACGAATCACTGAGTCAGATGCGTGGCGTTGGTCTGCGTGATGAAGCGAGCGAGGCAAGCGGCACGCACGGCGCAACGTCGGGCACGTGGAGTTTCGGCACAGGCGGTTTCGTAGGCCGGACACTGGCCACGCTGTGCGTTCTGGTCGAGCGACTGTGCGCGGTGGTGCTCGCACTCGACGTGCTAGTCGTCTTCGTCTCGGTGATCCTGCGTTACTTCGTTCATCACCCGGTCGACTGGGCCGAGGAAATCGCGGGCGATCTGATGGTGATGCTGGTGTTTCTCGGCGGGGCGACTGTGCTTGCGCGCGGCCAGCATGTGCATATCGATTTCTTTCGCGGTTTGCTACCCGCTGCGTGGCGGCCAGTGGCCACGCAGACCGGCGGCTGGATCGTCGCCGGAACCGCGGGAGGGCTTGCGTGGTCGGCGTGGCAACTGCTCGGCGATGCGGCAAACGTCACCACACCGATGGGCCTGCCGCAATGGATCGGCGTGTTGCCGGTGCTGCTGGGCGCACTGTTGATGACGGCCGTCGGCATCGCCAACGCCGTGCGCGGTGCAACCCGAGGCACATGGTTCACGCTAGCCGGCTGCTGCGCGATCGTCGCTGCGGTCTACGCCTGGAACACGCTGTTCGACGCGTACGCAATTGCGCCGTGGGTACTGCTGCTCGCAGGCTTTGCCGGCAGCCTCGCGGTCGGTGTACCGATCGCCTTCGTGCTTGCTCTCGCCGCACTGCTGTTCTTCATCAGCGAACCCAGCCTGCCGATGATCATCTATTCGCAGCAGGTGATGGCCGGCATCGACCACTTCGTGCTGCTCGCCATTCCGTTCTTCGTGCTGGCCGGTCTGCTGATGGAAGCGAACGGCATGTCGGCGCGCTTGATCGAATTGCTGGTGCGCATCTTCGGCCGCGTGCGCGGTTCGATGAACCTGATTGCGATTCTTGCCACCGCGTTCTTCTCCGGTGTGTCGGGTTCGAAGCTCGCCGACATCGCGGCGGTCGGCGGGATCGTCGTGCCGGCGGTGCGGCGCACGCGTCAGGACGCAAACGAGACGGCGGCGGTACTCGCGGCATCGGCGGTGATGGCTGAAACAATTCCGCCGTGCATCAACATGATCATCATCGGTTTCGTCGCGAACATCTCGATCGGCGGACTGTTTCTCGCGGGCATCGTGCCTGCCATCGTGATGGCGCTCGCGCTGTCGACGATGGTCGTGATCTTCGGCAAGAAGATCGATCCGCGGACGGCGTTTCCTGCGCGTACGCCGTTGCTGCGGTTACTTGGCGGCGCGCTGGTCGCACTCGTGATGGTCGTGATGATCGGCAAGGGCGTGACCTCGGGTGTTGCTACTTCGACCGAGGTATCGGCGTTTGCGGTGGTGTATGCGCTTGTCGTAGGTGGCCTTGCGTTTCGCGAACTCACGGTGCGCTCCGTTGCGCGTTTGTTTGTGCGTGCTTCATCGATGGCGGCGGGGATTCTCTTTATCGTCGCGGCTGCATCTGGCGTCGCGTATGCGCTGACCGTCATGCAGATCCCCGCGCTGCTGTCGGCCACCATGCTGACGCTCGCGCACGACTACGGCAGCGTCGCGTTTCTCGGTGTGTCGGTGCTGATCATGATCGTGTTCGGCGCGGTGCTCGAAGGTGCGCCCGCGTTGATTATCTTCGGGCCGCTGCTGGTGCCGATCGCCGTACAACTCGGCATCAATCCGCTGCACTTCGGCACGATTGCGGTCACGGCGATGGGGCTCGGCCTGTTCGCCCCACCGTTCGGCCTCGGGCTTTTCGCCACCTGCGCGATGACCGGTACGCGCGGTGAAGACGTGGCGCGCCACATGCTCAAATACCTCGCGTTATTGGCTGTGATGCTCGCGCTACTGGTGCTGGTGCCGTCGATTTCGCTGTGGCTGCCACGGCATTTCAACATGGCCTGATCTGGAAACTTCATACGCAAAGAGACAGACAACCTATGGCAACCGACAGGACCACGGCAACGATTCACGATGTCGCCGCGCTCGCCGGCGTATCGACGAGTTCGGTATCGAACGTGCTCAACGGCCGTACCGACAAACTGAGCGCCCAGACTTGGTCGCGTGTCGAAGACGCGATCCGTACACTGTCGTTCAGCCCGAACCGCGTGGCGCGCCAGCTGAAAACCGGCCACACACCGATGCTCGGGTTATTGGTGCCCTCCACGGCCAATCCGATGTACGGCCAGCTCGCGCTGAACATCGAAGCGGCTGCGCAACGGCGCTTCAACTACCGGCTGCTGCTCGGCAACACGCATCGCGACAAGCAGCAGGAAGCGCGCATGTTCGACGATCTGCTGTCGTTTGGTGTGCGCGCGGTGATCGTGATTTCGTCGCTCGACGACGAGCGTCACCTCGAAAAAGCGGTGTCGCGCGGCCTCGCCGTCGTTAGCTATGACCGCGGCGCGGGCGGCGATACGCATTCGCGCGTCGATCACATGTCGCCCGACAACTATCAGGCTGGCTATCTCGCCGCCGATCACCTGATCAGCCACGGTCACCGCCAGCTCGCGTTTCTGCTGCCGCATGGCAAGACCGTTAGCCGTGGCGAGAAGATCGAGGGCTTTCGCGAACGTGTGTCCTTGTGCCCGGGCGCGTCCTATTCGGCGAGCGTGGTCGAAGGGCAGGTGTCGGAAGCGTTCGGCGACTCCGAACTGGCGGATCTCGGCTTCGCGATGGCGAGCCAGGTCGCCGCGCTGCGACCGATGCCGACCGGCATCGTGACCGTCAACGACATGCTCGCAATCGGCCTGATGTCGGGCCTGACGCGACTCGGGCTGCGCGTGCCGGAAGACGTCTCGGTGATCGGCATGGATGGCCTGCAGGTGTCGGGGTTCGTTAATCCTGGGCTGACGTCGGTGGCGATGCCGCTCGCGGAAATGGCCGATGCGATGGTCGAGCGGGCGATTCAGCGCTCGACCAACCCGGATCTGCCGCCATCCGATTTTCTCTTCCAACCCGTTCTGATCGCGCGCCAGTCGGTTGCTGCGCCCGCTCGCGCCAGAAAGACTGCCACTACGCTATGACCCGGATCTATCTGACGCATACCCCCGATGCGTTGAAAAACTACTACGGTGCCCGCGCGCTTGCGCAACTGCGTGCGCTCGGCGACGTGACGCTCAACCCGCACGGACGCCTGCTCACGCTCGACGAATTCGTCGACGTCGCGGCCGGCCACGACATCGTTGTCGCAAGCCGCGACGCGGCAGCGCCCGCGGCATTCTTCGAGCGGTTGCCGGACCTCGTCGCGATCTGTCGTGTCGCCGTGGATATCCGCAACATCGATGTCGAGGCGGCGAGCCGTCACGGCGTGCTCGTTACGCGCGCGACGCCGGGATTCGATACGTCGGTGGCGGAGTGGATCGTCGGTGCGATGATCGATCTGAGCCGCGGGCTTAGTGCATCGGCGGCAGCCTACTGGCAGCAGCGCACACCCGCGATTGCGATGGGACGCGAGTTGCGGGCCTCGACGCTCGGCATCGTGGGCTATGGTTTTATCGGGCGACGTCTTGCGCGGCTCGCGCGAGCGCTCGATATGTCGGTGCGTGTCTACGATCCGCACGCGACGATCGACGACACGGATGTCGAAGCGGCTTCGTTCGACGATGTGCTCGCGCATAGCGATTACGTCGTCTGCCTCGCGCCCGCGGTGCCCGAGACCGCGAATCTGTTTGGCCGCGCTGCGTTTGCGCGGATGCGGCCTGACGCGTTCTTCATCAATGCGTCGCGTGGTGAACTTGTCGATGACGATGCGCTGATCGACGCATTGGATCGAGGCGTTATCAAGGGCGCTGCCATCGATGTCGGCCGCGCGACCGACCAGATGCCGGCCGCCACGCTCGCGGCTCATCCGAAAGTCGTAGCGACACCGCACGTCGGCGGCCTCACGCCACCCGCAATCGAACATCAAGCCATGGATACCGTCGAACAGGTCCGCGCGCTCGTCGAGGGCCGGCTGCCTGCGCACTCGGTCAATGCGGAGCACGCGACGCGACTCGCGCGCCTGCCTGGCTTTTCTAACACTGCGCAGGGAGCGCGCCAATGAGCACGACGTCTTCGAACCCGATGGCCGGCGCGTGCGACTGTCACGTGCATATCTACGAACTCGAACGCTACCCGCTTGCGGGGACGGCGACGTTTGCTCCACCGCAAGCTTCGTGGACACAGTACGCGGCGGTACAGCGCAGTCTCGGTCTCACGCGCGCGGTTCTGGTCCAGCCGACGGGGTACGGGTTCGACAATCGCTGCCTGCTCGAAGCGCTCACGCTTGCCGATGGCGCCGCGCGCGGCATCGTCGTGATTCGTCCCGATACACCTGCAGCGGAACTGCGGGCAATGCACGATGCCGGCGTACGTGGTGTGCGTTTCATGATGATTCCGGGCGCGGGCGGCCTGCTCGGGTGGAGCGATCTCGAAGGACTTGCCGCGCGGATTGCAGAGTTCGACTGGGTCGTTAACCTGCAACTCGACGGGCGCGAGCTGCCGGACTATGCGGCGAAACTGCGCACACTGCCGTGCAGATTGTCGCTCGATCACACCGGCAAATTTCTCGAACCGGTCACACCGGAACATGCAGCGTTTCGCAGCCTGCTTGAGTTACTCGATGCCGGCAACACGTGGGTGAAGATCTCGGCGCCGTATGAGACGTCGCGCGTCGGTCCACCGCATTACGACGACGTCAGCGCGCTGGCGCAGGCGCTTGCGGCCGCGCATCCCGAGCGTTGCCTGTGGGCGAGCAACTGGCCGCATCCGAACCGTAAGCCCGTCCCCGACGACCGCGCGATGCTCGACCTGCTGTCGCGATGGGCGCCCGATCCAGCGGTGCGGCGGACCATACTCGTCGACAATCCGGCATCGCTATACGGATTCGATACGATCTGATCCGCGCAAAAACTCGCTGTTTTGCGGCGCCCACCGCGGCATGACGATGTGCAGCGCACCATCGACGCGCCCGGCACAATCGGCGATCATACGCGGCGGCCCGCGGCGACCCTGCGGCGCGCAGACTACCCTTATCCAGACGCAGGCCCGCTCACAGGCGGCCCGTCTAGGCACGGAGAACATCATGTCGAAAGTGCGCGTTATGAGCTTCGCGGTTTCCATCGATGGTTACGGCGCCGGGCCGAACCAGGATCTGCAGAATCCACTGGGTGTACGTGGTCCCGAGTTGATGGCGTGGTTCTTTCAGACGCGCGTCTGGCGCAAGATGCAGGGTCTCGACGGTGGAGAAACCGGCATCGATAACGAACTGGCCGAGCAGAGCATGTCCGGCATGGGAGCGTGGATACTCGGGCGCAATATGTTCGGACCCGTTCGCGGCCCGTGGCCCGACGAAAGCTGGAAAGGCTGGTGGGGCGACGAGCCGCCGTATCACACGCCGACTTTCGTGCTGACACATCACGCGCGAGCACCGCTCACGATGCTGGGCGGCACGGAGTTTCGCTTCGTTACCGAAGGAATTCACGCGGCGCTGGAGCAGGCGCGCGCAGCGGCGGGCGAGCGCGATATCCGCATCGGCGGCGGGGCGTCGGTGATCCGGCAGTATCTGCTTGCCGGTCTCATCGACGAAATGCATCTGGCTGTGCAGCCGGTTTTGTTGGGCTCCGGCGAAAGCCTGCTCGGCGGTATCGATATGCATGCGCTCGGTTACGAGTGCAAACGTCACGTTGCGGGTGAACGTGCGATGCATGTGTTTATCGGCAGGCGTGCGTGAATGGGATGATAAGCAGGATCATAAGCAGGGCGATCTAAGCGAGCACATGAGCGGGCACATGAGCGGGCACATGAGCGCGGCACTTGAATTGTGCGCCGCCGCGAAACTAGCCAACGACGCTTCCCACCCACGGCTACACGCGCTGCCGACAGACCACGCCCGTACCGCTCCACCATTTCGCACCCACTTCAGCCCGTCATACGCCTGTTTCATTCACGCACTCAAAGCAGGCCCCGGCGTCCTCCACCGATTCGTCGCTGTTTGGAGCCCCGCTCCTGGAGCGATCGCTTGGCCCGGCCCGCGCAGCGCTATATAAATTTGAAGATCGGAACAGACCGGGCGACGCTGCAGTGCAACCTGCGGAGTACGCCGGGCGGGACGGAAACAAGGAGGGAGACGTTATGGCATCGACGCAAGCGGCACCGGCTCGTTGGGTTGACGGTAAGCGCTACCTGTGGCTTCTCGGCGCCCTGACCATCACGTTGCCGCTGCACGCGGCGCACCTCGCGCTACTGACCGGCTGGCACATCTTCTGGTGGTTCGGTCCGATCTTCGTGTTCGGCATCATCCCGGTGCTCGACTATCTGATCGGCGACGACCCCAGCAATCCTCCCGATGAAGTCGTCCCCACACTAGAGCGCGAGCGCTACTACCGGCGCATCGTCTACCTCGCGACATTGATCGAGTACATCTCGTTCTTCGGGGCCGTGTGGGTCGTCGGCACGCATGCGCTGACCTGGTACGACTACCTTGGTTTTGCGCTGTCGCTCGGTGCGGCCACCGGCGTGTCGATCAATACCGCGCACGAACTCGGCCACAAAACCGATCCGTTCGAGCGCTGGCTCGCGAAGATCACGCTCGCGCCGGTTGCATACGGCCACTTCTTCGTCGAACACAACCGCGGTCATCATGTGCGCGTCGCAACGCCGCCCGATCCAGCCAGCGCGCGCTACGGCGAATCGTTCTGGGGGTTCTTGCCGCGCACGGTGCTCGGTAGCATCGGCTCGGCGTGGCGGCTCGAAAAGCATCGCCTCGAGCGTCTCGGCAAGTCGCCGTGGAGCTGGCGCAACGAGGTGCTGCATTCATGGGCGATGACCGTGGTGCTGTGGGGCGCGATGATCGCGGTGTTCGGCAAACACGTGATTCCGTTTCTGCTGATCCAGGCTGCGTACGGCGCGTCGTTGCTCGAAGTGGTCAACTATCTGGAGCACTACGGGCTCGGTCGCAAGCGTCTTGCGAGCGGGCGCTACGAGCGCTGTATGCCCGAGCACTCGTGGAACAGCAACCGCATCGTGACGAACCTGTTCCTGTATCAGTTGCAGCGTCACGCCGATCATCACGCGAATCCGACGCGCTCGTATCAGGCGCTGCGCCACTTCGACGGTGCGCCGCAACTGCCGTCAGGCTACGCGACGATGATCATGTTCGCGTACGTGCCGCCGCTGTGGTTCAAGGTGATGAACCCGCGCGTCGTCGCGCACTATCACGGCAACATGGAGCAGTCGAATATCAAGCCGTCGATTCGCGAACGTGTGATCGCGCAGTTTGCGCAACCGGCGGGGCAGGGGTGACGACTACGCAAACCCCTGCGGATTCTGCTCCTGCCAGCGCCAGTGATCCGCGCACATCCGCTCGATCCCGAACGCCGCCCGCCAGCCGATAATCCGCTCCGCCGCCGCCGGGTCCGCATAGCACTGCGCAACATCGCCCGGCCGCCGCGCAGCGATCTCGTACGGCACCGGCCGCCCCGACGCTTTCTCGAACGCGCGCACCACGTCGAGCACGCTATACCCCTGGCCCGTACCGAGATTCACGACGAAGCTCGCATCGCGCGCAACCAGCGCATCGAGCGCCAGAAGGTGCCCGCGCGCGAGATCGACCACGTGAATGTAGTCACGCACGCCGGTACCATCCGGCGTGTCGTAGTCGCCGCCGAACACGCGTAGCTTCGCGAGCTTGCCGACCGCGACCTGCGCGACATACGGCATCAGGTTGTTCGGCACGCCCGACGGATCCTCGCCAATCAGGCCGCTTTCGTGCGCACCGACCGGGTTGAAATAGCGCAGCGTCGCGATGCGCCAGCTCGCATCCGATACTTCGAGATCGCGCAGGATCTGCTCGGCGATCAGCTTCGACTGTCCATACGGATTGGTGGCCGATAGCGGGAACGATTCATCGATCGGCGAGCTTTGCGGCACGCCATACACGGTCGCCGACGAACTGAACACAAACTGCCTGACGTTGCGCTCGTTCATGACGGCAAGCAGCACGAGCAGACTGTCGATGTTGTTACGGTAGTACTCGACCGGTTTCGCAACCGATTCCCCCACGGCCTTCAGCGCCGCAAAGTGAATCGCACCGGTAATTGGATGTTTATCGAAGATCGCACGGAGCGCGGTTTCGTCGCGCGCATCGGTTTCGTAGAACGCGACCTGTTTGCCGGTAATCCGTTCGACGCGTGCAAGCGACTCGCGATTGCTGTTCACGAGATTGTCGACCACCACGACGTCAAAACCGCCGTTCAACAACTCGACGCACGTGTGCGAGCCGATAAAACCCGCGCCGCCCGTCACCAGAATCGTGCCCTTCGTGGCCATGCTGTGCTCCATTAGAGTGAGACGCCCGTCAAGTTTCGAATCAGGTCTGTATATCGATCGACGACGGCCCGCTCGTCGAATTCCGCCGCGACTTTCTGCCGGCCGCGTTCGCCCATCTCGCGGCGCGCGGCGCCGCTCATGTCCAGCATCTGTGCCAGTTTTTCTGCCAGGCTCGCTGCGCTCTTTGCTTCGCACAGCAATCCGTTGATTCCGTCCGCTACCACTTCGCGACAACCGGGTACGTCAGTTGCGACGATCGGGCGGCCCATTGCCGCGGCTTCCATCAGCGTACGCGGCACGCCTTCGCGATACGACGGCAGCACGACGCAATCGGCGGCGGCGATGAACGGGCGCACGTCGTGCGCTTCACCGCCGTACTCGATGACGCCCTCGCGCTCCCAGGCAGCCACTTCTTCACGCGAGATCGCGCTCGGGTTGTCGACGCCAACCGGTCCGAGCAACTGGAAGCGCGCATTCGGATAGCGTGCGCGTAGTTGCCGCGCGGCGTCGACATATTCTCCTACGCCTTTATCCCACAGCAAACGGCCAATTAATATGAACGTGACCTGATTGCTTTCGGGCAGCGGCGTCGGCGCGAACTGTTCGAGATCGACGCCTTCGCCATGCAGCAGGCGTGCCCGCTCCGGGTGCACGAGCAGATGCTGATCGGTAAACGCGGCCATGTCGTCGCGATTCAAAAACCAGATTTCGCGAGGAAAGCGGAACGCGAAGCGGTACAGCTTCTTCGCAATCTGCGCAGTGCGGCTCGACTGGATAAAAACATAACCGAGCCCCGTCGTGACCGCGACCGACGCAACGCCCGCGAGCTTCGCCGCAATCGATCCGTAGATATTCGGCTTGATCGTGTAGTGAAACACGACATGCGGCCGGATCGCGCGATAGTGGCGATACAGCGCCCACAGCGTGCGCAGGTCGTCGCGCGGATTCGTACCCTTCGATGCAACCGGCAGATCGACGCAGCGGCAGCCCATCTGCGCGAGCGGTTCGAACGTGCGGTCGCGCGGCGCGATCACGGTGACCTCGACGCCGCGGGCGACGAGCGTGCGGATCAGCCCCTGACGATACGTATAGATGGCCCACGCCGTATTGCAGACGAGGCTGATGCGCAGTGCGGAACCGACAGGAGTGGGTGCGGGGCTGGATTTCATGCAGGGCGACGAAGCCGGGTATCTAAAAGAATGGGAGAGCGATGAACGGGAACGTGATTCACGACTCACGCGACCCTTGCGAGGCGCCCGCGCGCGGCGCGAACAGCATGCGTTTCACCCACTGCAACGTCCGGTAAGGCGTAACGAAATGCAGCAGATTCTTCGCGAGACCGAGCCAGTCGTACGGATTGAGTGCGTTGAAGTAGTGCATCTGCAGCCGCAACGTTGACGCGATCTGCCGACGCCGCTTCGTCGCGCTGATACCGCCTTCGTTCAGCTCGTAGTACAGGCCCAGTTCCGGCAGATTCGCGCAGTCGTAGCGTTCCATCAGCCGCAGGAACAGATCGAGGTCTTCCGCGGCGGGGTAGGCCGCGCGATAGTTACCGACGGCTTGTACTGCGTCGATACGCAGCATCATCGAAGGATGCACGAAGCAGCCGCGCAAAAAACGGATGCGGCGGATTCCAGCTGGTGTGGCGGGCGGCGTCAGCATGAAAAGCGGCGCGCCGGTACGCGTCACCACCTGCGCCCACATGCCGAGCCCTGCCACTTCGGGATGCGTGTCGAGATACTTGCGTTGCTTCGCGAGACGACCAGGCACAGTGAGATCGCCCGCGTCGATGCGCGCCGCGTAGCGGTAGCCGCGCGCGGCCAGCGCATCGATACCCGCCTGCAACGCACGTTCGATGCCGACGTTCTGCGGCATGCGCAGAACGTCGATTGAGAGATTCGACAGCGTTGGGGCGACGATCGGTGGCGTACTGCCGTCGTCGACAATCAGCACGTGCACCAGTGCGTCCTCGCTGAACGACGCGAGCGTGTGCTCGACGTCCGCGTGGCCGTTGTACGCGGGCATTAGCACGGCGACGTCGTCTAGTGCGCCGGAAGGAGACGAGGAAGGCATCATGTGCGCAGCTTGAAGCGAATGTAATAGAGGTTCACGCTGGCAGCCGCAAGATAACCGGCAGCGAGCCCAACCAGCGCGCCATACGCGCCAAGCCGCGGAATCGCGAGCAGGTTCACGACGAACGCCACCGCCAGCGCGAGCAGCCACTTCGACAGCAGCACGAACTTCGCCTGGTACTTCAGCACGATCAGGTTGCCGATCGCCTCGATGCCCGCGGGCACGGACAGCCATACGGCCCAGCGGAAAATATCGATCGCGCCTTCATACGCGGGCCCGAACACCCGACGGATGATGAAACCCGCGAGCAGGTCCAGCACCAGTGCGCCGCCGATCATCAGCACCGCGGTCATACCGGTGAGCCTCCACATGTTGCGCTTAAGCTGCACCGCGTCCTGCACGCGATAGACGAAGGCAGGCGCGATAGTCTGCGCGAGCATCAACGCGAGCGTGATCCAGTTTTCGTTGAGCTGCTGCGCGGCCGAATAGCGACCGAGATCGGCGAACGAAATCGTGCGTTCGAGCATCAACCGGTCGAGCTTCAGAAACAGGTACATGCAGATCAGGCCAATCCAGAACACGGTGCCCGCCGTCGCGAAGTGGCGGAATAGCGACCGGTCGACGCGCCATCCGAGCGAGCCGTGGCGGCGCACGTAATACAGCACGAGCACGATACCGATCGTCGCCGCTTCGAGTGCCCATAGCCAACCGAAGCGTGCGGGACTCGCCGCTGCACGCACCAGTACGAACACCAGGCCCGCTTTCAGCACCGCTGTCGTCATGCTCGTGAGCAACTGCGGCTTGCTGTAAGTCATGCTCTGCAGCCACGCGTTGACCACACCGACGAGCGGTTCGCGAAACAGCATCGTCAGCGCGAGACCCGCGAGCATTGCGCCGACGAGCGGATCGGTGAAGCCCGCGGCGATACCGGCCCACGTCAGCAGTAACGCCCCCGCCGACACCGTCACGCGCAACGCGAACGCGCTGCCCAGCACGGTGCCCAGCTGTTCCTGCGGACGGTGCACGATGGTCGGCACGAGAATTTCGGCGCCGCATACCCACGTGATCGGCGATAGCACGAGCAGCAGCGTGTTCGCGTATTGCCATTTGCCGAACACGTCGGGCCCGAAGTAACGCGCGAGCATCCCGCTGATCGCGATCGCGACGACGATCTGCGTAACCCGCTCGAGCCCGAGCCAGACGATGTTGGCGAGGGCCCGCGCGACGTCCGGATTCGCGAAGCGCCTCACGGCCGGCATCCGGTGCCTGGCCTGCCGCTGGGCTGCTTTGCGCCGGTCCAGGAACAGGCCCGCCTTGCCATGACCGATGGCAACGTTATGAGTGGAGCGCGTCCAGGCATTAGAATAGGCACCTGCATGGCGTAATCTGAAAACCGCAATTATAAGGTTGGATAGAGGTAGACCTCCGATCGCTTCCGGCAAACGCACCACGCGGTGTCTACCGACACCGCCGGCCGCGCCGGTCAAAATTTCCTTTGCACGCAAGTGAGCCTATCCATGATCTCCCAGTCCATTTTCAAGGCGTATGACATCCGCGGTGTGATCGGCAAGACGCTCGACGCCGACACAGCCCGTTCGATTGGTCGTGCATTCGGCAGCGAAGTGCGCGCGCAGGGCGGCGATGCCGTTGTCGTCGCGCGTGACGGCCGGTTGTCCGGGCCTGAGCTGATCGCCGCGTTGTCCGATGGCCTGCGCTCTGCGGGCGTCGATGTGGTGAACGTCGGCATGGTGCCGACGCCGGTCGGTTATTTCGCCGCGAGCGTGCCGCTCGCACTGGCCGGTGGCGA
The DNA here is from genome assembly GCF_030464945.1 of Paraburkholderia sp. CHISQ3. NCBI lineage: Bacteria > Pseudomonadati > Pseudomonadota > Betaproteobacteria > Burkholderiales > Burkholderiaceae > Paraburkholderia > Paraburkholderia sp. CHISQ3. The sequence continues at coordinate 90,470 of NZ_JALPRG010000001.1, read as the reverse complement.
ACGCCGCATCGATTCGTGCATTGTCGTGACGGGCAGCCACAATCCGCCCGACTACAACGGCTTCAAGATGGTGTTGCGCGGAGCAGCCATCTACGGCGAGCAGATTCAGGCGCTGTATCAGCGCATCGTCGACGATCGCTTCGAAACCGGCAGCGGCAGCTACGCCGATTACGACATCGCGGATGTGTATCTGGCGCGCATCGTCGGCGACATCAAGCCCGCGCGGCCGATCAAGATTGTCGTGGACACCGGCAACGGTGTCGCCGGTGGTCTCGCTCCGAAACTCTTCAAGGCGCTCGGTTGTGAACTCGTCGAGCTGTTCACCGAGATCGACGGTACGTTCCCGAATCACCATCCGGACCCGGCGCACCCGGAGAATCTTCAGGACGTGATCAAGGCGTTGAAGGAAACCGATGCGGAAATCGGCTTCGCGTTCGATGGCGACGGCGATCGTCTCGGCGTCGTGACGAAGGACGGGCAGATCATCTATCCGGATCGCCAGTTGATGCTGTTTGCCGAAGAAGTTTTATCGCGCAACAAGGGCGCGCAAATTATTTATGACGTGAAGTGCACGCGCAATCTCGCGAAGTGGGTGCGCGACAAGGGCGGTGTGCCGCTGATGTGGAAAACCGGCCACTCGCTCGTGAAAGCGAAGCTGCGCGAAACCGGCGCTCCGCTCGCCGGTGAAATGAGCGGCCACGTGTTCTTCAAGGATCGTTGGTACGGTTTCGACGACGGCCTGTACACGGGCGCACGGCTACTCGAAATTCTCTCGAAGGTGAACGATCCGAGCGCACTGCTGAACAGCCTGCCGAACTCGCATTCCACACCTGAATTGCAACTGAAGCTCGAAGAAGGCGAAAACTTCGAGCTGATCGCGCGTTTGCAAAAGAGCGCGACGTTCACCGGCGCCGATGAAGTCGTGAAGATCGACGGTCTGCGCGTCGAGTATCCGGACGGTTTCGGTCTCGCGCGTTCGTCGAACACGACGCCGGTCGTCGTGATGCGCTTCGAAGCCGATAACGACGCGGCACTTTCGCGCATTCAGGAGGACTTCCGCCGCGTGATTCTCGCGGAAAAACCGGATGCAAAGCTGCCATTTTGATGGCAATAACCGCGGTGGTACCGGGCGTTAAGGTACCGGTCGCGGTTCGACGCGGCGCGGGGGGCACCCCCGGCGCCGCGTTTTTTATGCGTTTTATGCAAGGCTGGTGTCCGCAGCGCGCTAAAATTGCGTCCTTTCAACGCATCTTCGGGCCGGATTGCCGGCGTTCCACTCTTGAGCGTGCAAAAGATACTGATCGTAAGGGTGTCGTCGCTCGGCGACGTCGTGCATAACATGCCCGTCATCGCCGACATTCGCCGGCGGCATCCCGATGCGCAGATCGACTGGCTGGTCGAAGAGAGCTTCGTCTCGCTGGTGCAGCTCGTCGACGGCGTGCACCGCGCGATTCCGGTGTCGCTGCGGCGCTGGCGCAAACGGCTGTTTTCGCCGGCTAACTGGCGCGAGATCCGCGCGTTCCGGCGTGCGCTCGCTGCCGAGCACTACGATCTCGTGATCGACTGCCAGGGGCTCATCAAGACCGCGTGGGTCGCGGGCATGGCGCGCGGCCCGGTGGTCGGCCTCGGCAACCGCACCGATGGCGCGGGCTACGAATGGCCGGTGCGCTTCTTTTACAGCAAGCGCGTGCCGATCGCGCCGCGTACGCACGTGGTCGAGCGGACCCGGCAACTGGTTGCGGCCGCACTCGGCGACCCGCCACCCCAACCCACCGACGATATCGATTTCGGCATCGACACACGCCGCGCCGCGCTCGCGCTGAGCGAGGCCGGGCTGAACCTGCCGGTGCCATACGTCGTATTCGTCCACGCAACGTCGCGCGCCGACAAGCAATGGCCCGACGCCGCGTGGATCGAACTGGGCCAGGCGCTGATACGACGCGGCGCATCGATCGTGCTGCCGTGGGGCAGCGACGCCGAACGCGCGACGAGCGAACGGCTCGCTAAAGAGTTCGGCGCGGCTGCAATCGTGCCGCTGCGACTGTCGCTGCCGGCGGTGGTCGGATTGATCGACGGCGCGGCTGCAACGGTCGGCGTCGACACCGGCCTCGTGCACATTGCCGCCGCACTGAAGCGGCCGACGGTCGAGTTGTACAATTTCGCCACCGCGTGGCGCACCGGCGGCTACTGGTCGCCGAATGTCGTCAATCTCGGCACCGCGGGCCAGCCGCCGACGCTCGATCAGGTGAAGGCGACGCTGTCGGGCTTCGGCCTGCTGTGAGCGACATTCCGGGCGTTAGCGCCGCATGCAACCGCTGCACCCGTTTTCAAGGGCGACCATGAACGAATCCCAGATCATCGAAGTGGCAACCGGCGACTGGCATGGACACAACCTGTCCGTGCCGCGCGAGACGCTGCTGGCCGGCGTCGAACGCGGCAAGGTGCTGTACTTTCCAAATCTGTCCTTCGCGATCGAAGGCGGCGAGCAGGCGTTGCTCGATCCCGCGCTGGCCGATCCGAAGCGCAAGAACATCAGCCTCGAACCGAACGGCGGCGCGCTGCATGGCGTGCTGGGCGACGCGGTGACGCAATCGGCGGTGCGCGCGTTGATCGCGCGTTATCAGATCAATGCGCGCACGCTCGTCGATGGGCTATTCCCTGAATACGACGGCAAGTTGCGCGTTGCGCCGACCAGTTTGCGCTTGCATCAGGTCGAAACGCGGCAGACGTCGTGGCGCAAGGACGATAGCCGCCTGCATGTCGATGCATTTCCTTCGCGGCCGAATTACGGCGAGCGCATCTTGCGCGTCTTCACCAACGTGAACCCGCAGGGCGCGCCGCGTGTGTGGCGTGTCGGCGAGCCGTTCGAAGATATGGCGCAGCGTTTCCTGCCGCGCATCAAGCCGCAGATGCCGGGCTCCGCGTGGCTGCTGAAGCTGCTGCACGTTACCAAATCGCGTCGTAGCGAATACGATCATCTGATGCTGAATCTGCACGACGGCATGAAGGCCGACCTCGATTATCAGAAAGTCTCGCCGCAAGAGACCATGCCGTTTCCGCCGGGTTGCGTGTGGGTCTGCTTCTCGGATCAGACTTCGCATGCGGTGATGTCCGGTCAGTTCATGCTCGAACAAACCTTCTTCCTGCCGGTCAAGGCGATGGCGCAGCCCGAGTGCGCACCGCTTGGCATACTCGAACGTCTGCAGGGCAGGGCTCTCGTTTGAGCGCCGCCGCTCGCGCGAGCCGCGCTTCTTCTGTCTTCGGTCTTCTGTCTGCATGCCTCCGCCCGGAGCGCACATGCTGAGGCCGATCTATAACGCGCTGTGGTGGATCGTTGCGCCGCTTGCGGTGCTGCGTCTGCTGATTCGCTCGCGTCGCGAGCGCGGTTATCGCGAGCATATCGGTGAGCGCTTTGGCTATGCGCCTGGACGTTTGCCGGAAGACGATGCGCCGTTGATCTGGGTGCATGCGGTATCGGTGGGCGAGACGCGCGCCGCGCAACCGCTGATCGATGCATTGCTGCAAGCACGCCCCGACGCGCGCATCCTTCTCACGCACATGACACCGAGTGGCCGCGCTACCGGCGAACAGATCTTCGGCGACCGAGTGCTGCGTAGCTTTCTACCGTACGACATGCCCGGTGCGATCCGGCGCTTCCTGCGCGCGTGGCGTCCCTCACTCGGCCTCGTGATGGAGACCGAGGTGTGGCCTGCGCTGATCGATGAGTGCCGGCGTGCCGATGTGCCGCTCGTGCTGACCAATGCGCGTATGTCCGCCCGCTCGTATCGGCGCGCGGCGAAGTTTGGTCGTGCGACGCGCGAGGTGTTCGGCGGTTTTTCTCGCGTGCTTGCGCAGAGCCCGTCGGATGCGGAGCGGCTCACCGCGCTCGGTGCGCGCAACGTCGCGGTGCTCGGCAATCTGAAGTTCGATATGGCGGCGCCGCCGGAACTCGCGGTGCGCGGCCGCGCATGGCGTGCGGCGATCGGCACACGGCCGGTGTGGGTCGCGGCCAGCACGCGTGAAGGCGAAGAGGAGCTGGTGTTGCAGGCATTTGCCGCGCTCGCGGTGGAAGACGCATTGCTGATTCTCGTGCCGCGTCATCCGCAGCGCTTCGATGAAGTGGCGGCGCTGGTCGCGAAGAAGGGGTTGCGCTGCGAGCGTCGCTCGGCGTGGGCGCCGGACAGCGCGGTGGTGGCCGGACGTACGCCGGACCACCTGCTGCCGGCCGATGTGACGGTGCTGCTCGGCGACTCGATGGGCGAGCTGGCTGCTTACTATGCGGCGTCGGATCTCGCGTTTATCGGTGGAAGCCTGCTGCCGCTCGGCGGGCAGAATCTGATCGAAGCGTGTGCGGTGGGTGTGCCGGTACTGATTGGGCCGCACGTGTTCAACTTCACGCAAGCTACCGCGGATGCAGTGGCAGTCGGTGCGGCCGTGCAGGTGCAGGACCCCGCCGATCTGGCACGCGTGTTGCGCGAGCTGTTCGTCGACCGGCCGCGCCGTACGGCGATGGGTGCGGCGGCATCGGCGTTCGCCGCGCGCCATCGTGGCGCGACTGCGCGCACGGTCGATGTGCTGACGACGCTGCTGCCGGAATGAATCCGGCTCGATCGGTGCTCGGTGCGAGCCCGATCGATGCAGGCCAACGTGCGCTACAGCGCGACAGGTTCGCGATTCAGCGCGCCTTCAATATCGTTTTCCCAAGCCGACCGCGGCAACTCGAATACGAGTTCCACAATATTCGAATCGGGGTCCCGAAGATGCACGCTATACGTCACGCCGCGTTTAATCTTGCGTGAAAGTGCGATGTCGTTCGCTGTCAGAAATTCAATCTGTCTGGTCCAGGCGTCTAGTGTCGGGTATTCGATAGCGAAATGATCGAGGGTACTGCCGCCATGGTGGTCCCAGTCCTCTGCCTGCTGTTCCAGCGCGAGATCGTGGTGGTGCAATTTCTGGTCACGCCTGCCGCTGTAAAACCGGGTTGGAGGTAGGCCACCGGGGTCCGGCCGGCTGGATGACCCTACGTGCACAAAGCCGAGCAGGTCGGCATAAAAGCGATGGGACGCTTCGATATCCCTGACCGCCAGCACGATGTGATTGATGCCGCACGGGGTTTGCGGCCGCTGATCCGAACGGGTTTCGCTAGTCATGATTTCCGGCATACCTCTGCTCCATGAGTGCAACTGAATGTTGAACGGTTATCTATGCGTCGAGCGTAACCGGTAGTCGCAAGCGATGAAATCAATCGATTCAGGCCCTGGTGGTCACGTATACTTACCAGCCATGACGCGGATGCCCCTCAATCTCCTGCCAGCTTTCGTTGCCGTGGCCGAGCTACAAAACGTGCGAGCCGCGGCCGAAAGGCTGCATCTGACGCACAGTGCCTTGAGCCAGCAGATCGCTGCGCTGGAGGCCCGGCTTGGGTTTCAGTTATTCGATAGACATGCGCGCCGCCTGGTGTTGAACCCGGCGGGCGAGGCACTGCTGAAAAAGGTCGTGCCCGCGCTGGACATCATTCACGAGGGGATCGCGGACGCGACCAAAGCATCGTCCGCAGCCGAGACGCATTTGCGGATCGCGATGTCGCCCACTTTCGCAAATCGCTGGTTTTTGCCGCGCATCGAGCGTTGGCGTAGCCGATATCCGCGCATTACGCTTGATATCGATGCGAGCCAGCGCGCAGTCGATATCGCGCGGGAAGGCTTTCATGCGGGTATCCGCAACGCTGCCGGACCGTGGCCCGGTTTGACCGGCGAGCCGTTGTATGACGAACCCACGAGGCTGGTAGTCGTAGCCTCGCCTGAAACAGCCGCTCTTCTGGCGCAACAGCCAGCAGATGCGCTCACGCAAGCTGCCTTGCTCGGTGATCGTGAGTTATGGCAGTGCTGGTTTTCGGCCGCGGGACTGATTGCGCAGCCGGAGCCGGTCATGGCATTCAACGACATCGGGCTGATGCTGCAGGCCGCCGAACAGGGCCTGGGGCTCGCGATCGCCCGAGTGCTCTATGTCAGCGATGCACTCGATGCGGGTCGGCTCGTGAAGATATCGTCTGTTTCGATTACGCACGAACTTGCTTTGCCGCACAGCATGGTCTACCCGGCCAACCTTGAAGATTGGTCTGCGCTGCAGGCATTCCGGGAATGGCTCAAGGCCGAACTTCGCGAGACCTTGCAGCAACCCATGTAAGGCCCGGAGGTTCATCCTCGCGTGCACTCATTGTGAACTGAGCAACCCCTTCTTCTCGATAAACGCAACCACCTGAGCGAGCCCGTCGAGCGACTTCAGATTGCTCATCACGAACGGCCGCTCGCCGCGCATCTTCTTCGCATCCGATGCCATGATGTCGAGATTCGCGCCGACCATCGGTGCGAGATCGGTCTTGTTGATCACGAGCAGATCCGACTTGGTGATGCCCGGGCCGCCCTTGCGCGGAATCTTCTCGCCGCCCGCGACGTCGATCACGTAGATCGTCAGATCGGACAGTTCCGGGCTGAAGGTCGCCGCGAGATTGTCGCCACCCGATTCGATAAACACGATGTCCGCATCGGGGAAACGCGTGAGCATGCGGTCGACGGCTTCGAGATTGATCGATGCGTCTTCGCGGATCGCCGTGTGCGGGCAACCGCCTGTCTCGACGCCCATAATTCGCTCGGCGGGCAGTGCACCGGCTACCGTCAGCAGACGTTGGTCTTCTTTTGTGTAGATGTCGTTGGTGATCGCGACGAGGTCGTAGCGCTCGCGCATCGCTTTGCACAGCATTTCCAGCAGAGTCGTTTTTCCAGAACCGACCGGACCGCCGACACCCACGCGCAGCGGAGGTAGTTTCTTCGTGCGACGTGCGGCATGAGGAGTGTGAGGCGCGTGAACTGCGTGAGGCGTATTCATATTCGATGAACCTGCAATGCTTAAGAACGGAAGAGCCGCGAATACTGCGACTCGTGGCGCGCCGAGAGGATACCGAGCTGCGGCGCGAACGTATTGATGTCGTTGGGCGTGGTGGCGAGTGCGCGTGCGACGGCGTCGTCGATCGCCTCGCGCAGCGCGACGATGATCCGCTGCCCGGCGACCTGGCCGAGCGGCACGGCCTTCAGCGCGGCGGCGGCCTGATTCTCGACCCAGCTGAACGCATAAGCAGCGAGCGTTGCATCGGGCGCCGCGTTTTGCGTGAATGCCGCGTATGCAAACGCGGTGGGCTGTGCGATGGGTATCAACCGATCGAGCGTCGCGCGGCGCGCAGCGTCGCCCCATTCGAGCGATGTGCAGAGCTGCCGCAACGACCAGCCTATCTGCTCGGTCTCGCGACGCAGTTCCGCCGATTCGCGGCTCGCAAGGAAGTCGCTGTTGGCGACAGCGAGTCCGGCTTCGTCATGCGTGCGCCAGCGTTCCATCTGATGCGCGAGGAACGGCAATTCACCGCGCGCGAGCACGTCGCGTAGCCCGCTCGCGATCCAGTCGCGCGCAGTGTCGGCATCGACTACGTGTTGTGCTTCGATCGCTGCTTCGAGTCCCTGTGAATAACTGAAAGCGCCGATCGGCAGTGCGGGCGACGCGAGATGCAGCAGCGCAGTGAGTTCAGCGATGCGCATGGTGCGAGTGGTGGCTGTGGCTATGCCCAGGACCGTCGCCGTGCGCATGATCGTGGCAATGGTCGTGATCGTGGTCGTCCGCGACGGCGTGGTCGCGCGGATGATCGTGACCATGATCATGCCCGTGATGCTCGCCGTACACCTGCTGTGCAAGTGCGTAATCTTCGGCGAAGCTCTCGTCGTGCCCATGCCGATGACCGCCGCCGTAGGCGCCGGCTTCCGGTTGAAACGGCAGCGTCGCATGTTCGACCCGCGCGCCGAGCCGTAACAGCATGTCTTCGAGTACCGGATCGGCTTCGAGCGTCAGTGCATCGATGGCGACTTCGACCGGCGTATGACGATTGCCGAGGTGATAGGCGGCGCGCGTCAGCGTGAGGCGATCCGGCGCGGTGATGCGCAGCACCGCCTGCGGCGCAGCGATGACACGCACGAGCCCGCCGTCCTGAGCAACCAGCACATCACCATCGCGCAAAATCGTGCCACGCGGCAGCAGCACCGCCGCCTCGTCACCGTTATCCAGCGTCGCCGCCAGCCGGCTCTTGCAGCGTTCGTCGTAGGCGAGCGTCAGCGTCGGCGCGCGCTGCACGAGCACAGCGGCGAGCTTGACGTGTGGATCGATGCGTTTATCGAGCGTTCTCATATCAGAAGAGGAAATAACGTTGTGCCATCGGCAGCACGGTAGCGGGCTCGCAAGTCAGCAACTGGCCGTCCGCGATGACCTGGTAGGTTTCCGGATCGACGCTGATCGACGGCTGCCACGCATTGTGGATCATATGCGCCTTTGTCACCGAACGACAGTTGAGCACCGGCACGATCCGCTTTGCGAGCCCGTAGCGACCTGCGATGTCCGCAGCGGCGGCCATCTGCGACACGAAGGTCAGCGACGTGCGCGCGAGCGCACCGCCGCGCGTCGCGAACATCTCGCGGTAGTGCACCGGCTGCGGCGTTGGAATCGATGCATTCGGGTCGCCCATCTGCGCGAGCGCGATCATCCCGCCTTTGAGGATCAACGCCGGTTTGATGCCGAAGAACGCCGGCTCCCAGAACACGAGGTCGGCCCACTTGCCCGGTTCGATCGAACCGACTTCGTGTGCGATGCCGTGCGTGATCGCCGGATTGATCGTGTACTTCGCGACGTAGCGTTTTGCGCGGAAGTTGTCGTTTCTCGAAGAGTCTTCGGGCAGCGCGCCGCGTTGCACCTTCATCTTGTGCGCGGTCTGCCACGTGCGGATGATCACCTCGCCGACGCGGCCCATCGCCTGCGAATCCGAAGAAAGCATAGATAGCGCGCCGAGATCGTGCAGGATGTCCTCGGCGGCGATCGTCTCGCGGCGGATGCGCGATTCGGCAAACGCGATGTCTTCCGCAATCGATGGGTCGAGGTGATGGCAGACCATCAGCATGTCGAGATGTTCGTCGAGCGTGTTGACGGTGTACGGACGTGTCGGATTCGTCGACGACGGCAGCACGTTCGGCTCGCCGCACACCTTGATGATGTCCGGCGCGTGGCCGCCGCCCGCGCCCTCGGTGTGATACGTGTGGATCGTGCGGCCCTTGAACGCGGCAACCGTGGCCTCGACGAAACCCGCTTCGTTGAGTGTGTCGGTGTGGATGGCGACTTGGGTATCGGTGGCTTCGGCAACCGACAGACAGTTGTCGATCGCGGCCGGCGTTGTGCCCCAGTCCTCATGGAGTTTCAGGCCGATCGCACCGGCGGCGATCTGCTCTTCGGCGGGTTCGGGCAGGCTCACGTTGCCCTTGCCGAGAAAGCCGAGATTCATCGGATAACCGTCGGCGGCCTGCAGCATGCGTTCGAGATGCCAGGGCCCAGGTGTGCAGGTCGTCGCGTTGGTACCGGTAGCCGGCCCGGTACCACCACCGATCATCGTCGTCACACCGCTCGCGAGCGCCTCGTCGATCTGCTGCGGGCTGATGAAGTGGATGTGCGTATCGATGCCGCCCGCGGTGACGATCTTCCCTTCGCCAGCAATCACCTCGGTAGCCGCGCCGATCGCAATCGTCACGCCGGGCTGGATGTCCGGGTTACCCGCTTTGCCGATCCCGACCACCCGACCGCCCTTGATACCGATATCCGCCTTCACGATGCCCCAGTGATCGAGTATCACCGCGTTCGTGATGACGGTATCGACGACGTCGGCGGCGACGCGTTGCGACTGACCCATGCCGTCGCGAATCACTTTGCCGCCACCAAACTTCACTTCCTCGCCGTAGATCGTGTAGTCGCGCTCGATTTCGATCAGCAGTTCGGTGTCGGCGAGGCGGACGCGGTCGCCCGTTGTGGGGCCGAACATTTCCGCGTATGCGCGGCGGCCGATGCGTAATGTCATGGTGTGAGTCCGGAGAAAAGCATGAAGATTCGACGGCGTGGAGCGAGCGGAGCGTCACCGCCTCACAGCTTGCCCATCACCTTGCCGTTGAAACCATAGACGACGCGCTCGCCAGCGAGCGCAACGAGTTCGACGGTTCGTGCCTGGCCTGGCTCGAAGCGCACGGCGGTACCGGCTGCGATATTCAGCCGGAAGCCGCGCGCGGCTGCGCGATCGAATGCGAGCGCCGGGTTGACCTCGTAGAAGTGATAGTGCGAGCCGACCTGCACGGGCCGGTCGCCGGTGTTCGACACCGTGACGCTGATGGTTGCGCGCCCAACGTTCAGTTCGTGTTCGCCATCGTCGATGAGCAGTTCGCCGGGAATCATGAGGCGCTCCTTTACGGAATCGGGTGATGGACCGTGACGAGCTTTGTGCCGTCGGGGAACGTGGCTTCGACCTGGATGTCGGGGATCATCTCGGGGATGCCTTCCATGACGTCGTCGCGCGTGAGCAGCGTGGTGCCGTAGTGCATCACCTCCGCGACGGTTTTGCCGTCGCGCGCGGCTTCCATCAGCGCCGCCGAAATGAACGCGACGGCTTCCGGGTAATTGAGCTTCAAGCCGCGCGCGCGGCGCCGCTCGGCGAGCAGGGCGGCGGTGAAGATCAGCAGTTTGTCTTTTTCGCGAGGGGTTAGCTTCATCGGGTCGGGTCAGTCGCAATCTGCGCGGGGAATGGAGGGTGTGCTGAAGATAGCAAGCTGGCTTAACGGGACGCTTACAGGTCGGCAGGCAACGCGGCGCCGAACCACTTCTTCGACATCGTGTTCAGTGTGCCGTCCTGCTTGGCCTGCGCGATCGCTGCATCGACTTTTTGCCGCAGACGCGGCTCGTTCTTGTTCAGACCCACGAAGCACGGCGAATTCTTGATCACGAACTTGGGCTCGGGGCGACGCGGTGGATTCTTCGCGAGGATCGCGGCGGCGACGATGTTGCCTGCGGCGATCAGTTGAACCTGACCGGACACGAACGCGGCGATGGTCGCGTTGTTGTCCTCGAAGCGCTTGATCGTGGCGTTCGGTGCCATTTGCGTTAGAGCGATTTCTTCGAGTGCACCGCGGGTTGCGCCGACGGTCTTGCCGGTCAGATCGGCGGGGCTGGCGACTTTTACGTCGGCGGGGCCGAACACACCCTGGTAGTACGGCGCGTAGGCGGTCGAAAAATCGATGACCTTCTCGCGCTCGGGCGTTTTGCCGAGCGACGAGATGACCAGATCGACCTTGTTGGTCTGCAGATACGGAATGCGGTTTGCGCTATTCACCGGTACGAGTTCGAGCTTCACGTTCAATGACTTCGCGAGTAGCGCGGCCGTGTCGATGTCGTAGCCTTGCGGTTTGAGATCGGGGCCGACTGCGCCGAACGGCGGATAGTCTTCGGGCACGGCGACTTTCAGTACACCGGCTTTCGCGATCGAGTCGAGCGCATCGGCGTGGGCGGCGGGTGCGGTGAACGTGGTGAACGCGAAGAGCGGAGCGAGCAGGAGTGAAGCAAGCGAGGCGCGGCGAGTATGGTGTGTCCGGCGGTTGGACGGTTGATTCGGGTTCATCGACGGGAGGTCTCCAGCGGGCGGATCGCCTGCCGTCGGATGCGGCAGATGCGTGGGGCTGTATTGAGCAAGGCGTATGCCAAGCGAAAGGCGTTGTGGCTCAGCGTTATCGGGTGGGGCGCTGCGAGTGACGTGCACCGCTCGGATGCGTGATGACGGTGTGGAATGCACTACGACGGTGCGTTTTGAGGGCTTGGTCCGACGATGGCCCGGGCTACCTTTCGCGGATCGGGTCGAGGGGGTGTTGGCGGATTACGTTAAGGGTTGCTTCAAACGGGTCGGGCGGTCTGGAAGACCCGATCACGTCGACCACAGCCTCAGCGGCACGGCCTCGACGCCATGCACGACAGGCCGTAGTCGCAACCAGCATTGCGTGAGTGCTTGCTGAAGCGGCTCCATCGATCGCGCGGCTACGCGCACCAGCAGTACGTTCGCGCATACGCAAGTTGCGGCCGCGCGAATCGTATCGTCGAAGGGCAGCGTGGCGGTGAGCGATTCGGCGAGCGCATCATCGCAAGCCGGGCCGATTGCCCACAGCGTGCCGTACGCGGGAAAGCCATCGAGACCTTGAGGCGCGGTGCGCAGCGTATCGGCAGCGGTGACACGCGCGCGTTCGAGCCAGAGCGTCTCGCCATTGGGGCCGACGATGCGCGCATCGCTGCGCAACGTGCCGGCGGACCAGTGCTCCCCCGCAGCCTGCCTGCCCAACTGCATTGCATCCCAACCGATCGCGGTGGCGTTCTCGGCAAGCGTGAGCGTGAAGCCGAGTTCTGCGTGCGCGTGTTCGAACACGATGTTGTTCTGCGGCAGCCAGTCCAGTTTCGCGCCGGCGCCGACGCGGATATCGATGTGCTGCTGCGCGACGCGTCCGTTCGACTTGTACCACTTGGTCGCACCGGGCGTCGCGAGCACGGCGTGGGTACCGGCGGCAAGCGCGATATCGATGTCGAGCCGATCGCCGCCGGCCACTCCGCCTGGCGGATGAACGATCACTGCATGACAAACCTCATCGCCTTCGGGATAGAGCGGCCGTTGCACGCGCAACGGACCGCGATGCAACCGATGCGTCAGTGCCGTGCGTGCCTGCTGCAACGTGAAACCGAGTTCGAGCCGCGCGTGCCATTCGGCGTGCGGGACGGAGTGCGCGGGGTGCAGCGTGGCGTGAGATTCGTGCAGCGACATACGGATCGAGGGGGGCGGGACGCAACGATGCGCCGAGAATAGCACGCGTGTGGACTGGCGACGGCTGGCGGGGAAAGGAGTGTGTCGTGTCCGAACGCGTGCGGCGACCTAACACCAGCGACTCAACTTCAGCGACTCAACCTCGGCGACTCAACCTCGGCGATGCAAGATCAGCGATACAAGATCAGCGGAGCCTCCGCATCGCGATGAGACTCAAACTGCGATGAGTTCGCGCACCCCGTCGGCGTCCATATTTTTCCCTTCCCCGCCTGCGACGATTTCACCGCGACTCATAACCCAGTATTGATCGGCGATAGCTTTAGCGAAGTCGTAGTACTGCTCGACGAGGAGGACGGTGAGTCCCATTTCCTCGACGAGTTGTCGCAGGGTGCGCCCGATATCCTGGATGATGGACGGCTGAATACCTTCGGTGGGTTCATCGAGAATGAGCAATTTCGGCTCGCTCATCAGAGCCCGCCCGATGGCGAGTTGCTGTTGCTGCCCGCCGGACAGATCGCCGCCGCGTCGCGAGCGCATGTCTTTGAGCACGGGAAAGAGCTCATAGATACGCTCGGGAATTTTCGAGGGTGCTTTACGACTAGCGGCCCCGACGAGCAGATTCTCTTCAACGGTAAGCCGCGGAAAGATGTCGCGTCCCTGCGGCACATAGGCAAGACCCTGCGACACGCGGGCATGTGGCGGCAACTTGGCGAGCGGCGCACCGCGCCAGGCGATCGACCCGCTGCGGGCGTTGACGACACCCATGAGACAGCGCAGCAGAGTGGTCTTCCCGACGCCATTGCGCCCGAGCAACACAGTCAGCTTGCCATCGGGAACGGAGAGCTTCACATCGCGAAGAATGTGGCTCCCACCGTAGTATTGATTCAGACCTTCGACTTCAAGCATGACAGTCCTTTACACAAGCGAAAACCAGACACCGAACCAAAGACGAGCGGGGCAACGACGACAAACCAACAGCGACAAACCAACAGCGACAAACCAACAGCGACAAACCAACAGCGACAAACCAGCAAGAGCAGAGCTTCAAAGCTACTGAACGACCCAACCGCGACACACGCAGTGTGGAGTGGGATGAATGACGGCCTTGTCACTATGGTTAAAGGTGCGAGGGATGATCTCGTCTCGGACCACTACCGTATCTGTGCGAGAGTGACACTTAGGCGCGGGCCACGAGAGCCACACACGGAAAGGACTAGATAACGTTTCGAGCGGCTTTCTTTGCCTTCTTTCTTTGCCGCGGCAAAGAAAGAAGGTGCCGCCCCGCACAGGGGCAACGCCTGCGCCGCGAGGCGCTAACGAAGAGCCGCCTGCACAGGCAAAAGAGAGCCGCTAACGAAGAGCCGCCGGCCAGGGAAAAAAACCAACCGCTAAACAAAAAAAGCCGCCGCCAGCCAAGGCAAAAACAATCACCTCCCCAAATACGACTCAATCACAGATTCATCCCTCTTAACACTATCAAGCGTCCCATCAGCAAGAACCCGCCCTTCGGCCATAACAGTAACCCGCCCGGTGTCACCGGCAAGAGCAGCAACAAACTCCATATCATGCTCAACAACCATCATGGAGCAGGACCCACGCAAACGATTCAACAACGCAGCCAGCTCCATAGTCTCATCGTCAGTCATCCCAGCCGCAGGCTCATCAAGCAACAACAAAGCAGGCCGCTGCATAAGCAACATGCCAATTTCAAGCCGCTGCTTCTGCCCATGCGACAACTCACCGGCCAACCGAAGTGCCTCACTCTCCAACCGAATCACAGCAAGCGTCTCCTCAATAAGAGCCTGCGCCGACCGATCAAGCCGCGCGCGCAAGGAAGCCCACCACCCCTTATCCGTCTTCATAGCCAGCTCGAGATTCTCCCAAACCGGATGCTGCTCGAACACAGTCGGCTTCTGAAACTTCCGCCCAATCCCGGCGCGTGCGATAGAAGGCTCATTCATCCGCGTCAGATCGATCGTCTGCCCAAGAAAAACCTTGCCGGAATCCGGCGAAGTCTTCCCGGTAATCACATCCATCATCGTGGTTTTACCCGCGCCATTCGGCCCGATGATGCAACGCAGTTCCCCCACATCGATCGACAGCGACAACGCATTGAGCGCACGAAATCCATCGAAACTAACAGTCACATCCTCGAGATACAGAATCGTGCCGTGCGACACATCGATCTCACCGGGCACGACCGCGTGACCCATGCCGGCCACGCCACTCAACGACCGCTCGGCGGGTTCTTCCGGCAACGCGAGACCAACCACCAACGGGTCCTGAATCATGAGCGGTTCCTCCTGCGTGTCGCGAGTTCGATCAGCCCCATGATGCCGTTCGGCAGCAACAGTGGCACCAGCACGAAGATCAGACCCAGAAAGAACAACCAGTACTCAGGAAAATTCGCCGTAAAAAAGCTTTTCGCACCGTTCACTGCAAACGCACCGATGATCGGCCCGATCAACGTACCGCGCCCGCCCACCGCAACCCAGATCGCCATTTCGATCGAGTTGCCCGGCGACATCTCGCCAGGATTGATGATGCCGACCTGCGGCACATACAGCGCACCAGCGATGCCACACAGCACCGCCGACGCCGTCCACACAAACAGCTTGTAGGCGAGCGGGCTATAGCCGAGAAACATCAGGCGCGTTTCGCCGTCGCGCACCGCGGTGACGACACGCCCGAGCTTCGACGTAACGACCGCGCGCGCGCCAAGAAACGCGAGCACGAGTACGGCAAAGGTGATCAGCAGCAGCGCCGTGCGCGTGCCCGGATGAGTGATCGGAAAACCGCCGATGCGCTTGAAGTCGGTGAAGCCGTTGTTGCCACCAAAGCCCGTTTCGTTGCGATAAAAAAGCAGCATCGCAGCGAACGTAAGCGCCTGCGTGATGATCGACAGATACACACCCTTCACACGCGAGCGGAACGTAAAGAAGCCGAACACCCACGCGACCACGGCAGGCACCGCGACCACCAGCAGCAGCGCATACCAGAGATGTTCGGTGCCTTGCCAGTACCACGGCAGCGCATGCCAGTCGAGGAACACCATGAAGTCCGGCAGGTCGCTGCCGTATTTGCCTTCATGCCCGATCGCACGCATCAGATACATACCAATTGCATAACCGCCGAGCGCAAAAAACAGCGCGTGACCAAGACTCAGAATGCCGCAATAACCCCACACGAGATCGAGCGCGAGCGCCGCAATCGCGTAGCACATGAACTTGCCGGCAAGCGTCATCGCATACGCCGACAGATGGAACGCACTCGATTCAGGCAGTACGAGCGCGGCGAACGGCACACCGAACCCGATGACGATAATCAGCGCGATCAATGCAAGCCACGCGCGACGCGACAGCAGCGCGGGACGCGGTGGCAAGCCGAGCGCGAAGCCGCTCTGCACCGCACGAGCAGCGGCTGCCACCGGTGGCGCAGCAGATGGCGACGAAGAGGAAGCCGAGGTAGAGACAGCAGTCATCTCAAGCCTCCGCGCTGCGGCCCTTCAGGGCGAACATGCCTTGAGGACGCTTCTGGATAAACAGCACGATCAGCACGAGCACCGCGATCTTCGCGAGCACGGCGCCCCAGAACGGTTCGATTGCCTTGCTGACGAGCCCGAGCCCGAACCCGCCGAGCACAGTACCGGCCAGTTGTCCGACACCGCCCAGCACGACCGCCATGAACGAATCGATGATGTAGCTCTGGCCGAGGTCGGGGCCGACATTGCCGATCTGCGAGAGCGCGCAGCCGCCGAGCCCGGCGATGCCCGCGCCGAACGCAAACGCATACGAATCGACACGCGCGGTCTTCACGCCGACGCAGGCGGCCATGCGCCGGTTTTGCGTGACCGCGCGCACGAACAACCCAAGTCGTGTCTTTGTCAGCACAGCCCACGCAATGCCGACAACGATCATCGAGAAAGCCAGAATGGCGAGGCGGTTGTACGGCAGGATCAGATTAGGCAGCACGGTGACGCCGCCGCTCATCCATGACGGGTTGACGACCTGCACGTTCTGCGCGCCGAAGATCATGCGCGTCGCCTGGATCAGGATCAGGCTCACGCCGAAGGTCGTGAGCAGTGTTTCGAGCGGCCGGCCGTACAGATGTTTCAACACGAGTCGTTCCAGCACGATGCCGACAACCGCAGCGGCAACGAACGAAGCAGGCACCGCGAACAGCGGATACCAGTCGAACGCGCCCGGCGCGTGGTGCTGGATAAAGTTCTGCACCGCATAGGTCGCGTAGGCGCCGATCATCAGGAATTCGCCGTGTGCCATGTTGATCACGCCGATCAGGCCATACGTGATCGCAAGCCCGAGAGCTGCGAGCAGCAACACGCTGCCGAGCGACAGCCCCGCGAACAACGTACCGGCGATCTCGCTGCGGCGCTGGATCGAATCGAGTGCATCGATGCCTTGCTGAGCAACTGCACGAATACCCGCATCGCTCTCCGCAAAACTGCCGTCAGGCTTCTTCGCCACGAGCGGTCGCAGCAGTTCGTACATGTCGAGATCATGGCGCGCGGCGACGAGCTTCACCGCTTCGAGCCGTGTCGCGACATCGGGATTGTGCAGGGCGGTCATCGCCCACAGCGTGTCGAGACGCTTCTTCAGCGTCGGATCGGTTTCCTTCGCGCGGGCCGCGTCGATCAGCGGCTTCATCGCGGGGTCGGGGTTTTTCAGCAGTGCGCCGATCGCGGCGCGGCGTGCTTCGACATCAGATGAGTCGAGTTGCAGGCCCGACAGTGCGCCCGTTACCTTCGAGCGCAGCAGGTTGTTCAGCGTGACCGGTTGTGCATCGCCGGCGGCGACGGTCTTACCGGTCGCGGCATCGTGTGCGGTGTCGCCATCGAGGATCAGCACTTCGCCGCCGTCGGTGGCGAGCGCGGTGTCTTCGGACAGCGCTTTCAACAGTGCCAGCGACGCTGCATCGTGAGTGGCGATCAGCTTGTCGATCGCGGCGGACTTCGCGTCGAAGTCGTCGGCGGCGAGCGGTGCGACATCGGCTGGCGTTAGCGCGAATGCGGCGAGCGGCGCGCTGGCGAGAACCGCTATTAGGACGGTACCGACGGATCGGCGCAGCAGCCCTGAAAAAGGAAACGCCATAGTGGCCTTCGGAAATAAAACTGCACTGCAGTCGGTACGGCATCGCTTCACGAGCCGATGCCGTACCGTCGGTTCACTTACGCAACACGCGAGCGCCGCAGGAACGCGGGAATCGAACTGACGACATCCGGCTTGCCCGCATTGCCCGCGATATACGGACTCCACGGTTGCGCACGGATCGTCGTCTTGGTGCGCCACACGACATTGAACTGCCCATCGGCGCGCACTTCGCCGATCATCACCGGCTTGTGCAGATGGTGGTTACCGTCCATCTCAAGCGTGAAGCCCGACGGCGCTGCAACCTTCTGACCGATCATCGCGACGCGCACCTTGTCGACGTCGGTGCTCTTCGCTTTTTCGACGGCCTGCTTCCACATATGAATGCCGACCCAAGTCGCTTCCATCGGATCGTTGGTGACGCGCTTCGTACCGCCCGGCAGATTCTGCGACTTGACCCAGTCGGCCCATTGCTTCTTGAACTTCTCGTTGGTCGGATTGCGCAGCGACATGAAGTAGTTCCATGCGGCGAGGTTGCCGACCAGCGGCTTCGTATCGATGCCGCGCAGTTCCTCTTCGCCAACCGAGAACGCGACGACCGGCACATCGGTTGCCTTTAAGCCCTGGTTGCCGAGTTCCTTATAGAACGGCACGTTCGAATCGCCGTTCACCGTCGAGATCACAGCCGTCTTGCCGCCTTGCGAGAACGTCTTGATGTTCGCGACGATGGTCTGATAGTCGCTGTGGCCGAACGGCGTGTAGACCTCCTGGATGTCCGCGTCCTGAACGCCTTTCGACTTCAGGAACGCACGCAGGATCTTGTTCGTGGTGCGCGGATACACATAGTCGGTGCCGAGCAGGAAGAAGCGCTTGGCGCCGCCGCCTTCGGCGCTCATCAGGTATTCGGTGGCGGGAATCGCCTGCTGGTTCGGCGCCGCGCCGGTATAGAACACGTTGCGCGACATCTCTTCGCCTTCGTACTGCACCGGGTAGAACAGCAGGCCGTTCAGTTCCTCGAACACCGGCAGCACCGACTTGCGCGACACTGAGGTCCAGCAGCCGAACACGACCGCGCACTTGTCCTGGGTGATCAACTGACGTGCCTTCTCGGCGAACAGCGGCCAGTTCGATGCGGGGTCGACGACAACCGGTTCGATCTGGCGTCCGAGCACGCCGCCGCTCGCGTTGATCTCGGCGATGGTCATCAACGCCGTGTCTTTCAGCGACGTCTCCGAGATCGCCATCGTGCCCGACAGGGAGTGCAGGATGCCGACCTTGATCGGGCCGCTACCCGACTGCGCACGCGCGAACGGGCTTTGACCCGCGAGCGCAAGTGCGCCGCTCATGGAGCCGAGCTTCAGCAGACTACGACGTTTCATGTATTTCCCCTTGCCATGGATGGTTGAGTGTTATGGACGTCAGCGACGACCGCGACGGCGGCGGCATGCGTGAAATGTGTGGCGCCGCATGGCTTGCCGGACCGTTACTGCAAGGCATATGCCAGCGTGAGTGGATGGGGTTCAGACGTGCGAGTCGTGCGGCGACGCGGCTGTGCACGGCGCGGTTCGATGCGCGCTGGGCGCGAAACTGGTGCAGCGGAGATTGCGCCGCTTCGTTGCGGCGCGGTGCGCACCGCAACGAAGCGCGTATCGATCGCGATGAATGGCTGCGGTGCATCGCCGCCGCCCCGTTGTGCACGCGCGTGCGTCTGCCTACACTGGAAGACCGACTCTCGACCTTCGCCACTTCAAGGAGAATGAAACATGACCGAGCGTTCCACGCCTTCCGCCAGCACCCCCGATCTGTCCGCATTCTGGATGCCGTTCACCGCCAACCGACAGTTCAAGAGCGCGCCGCGCCTGCTCGTGAGCGCGAAGGGGATGTACTACACGTCGCACGACGGACGGCGGATTCTCGACGGCACGGCGGGGTTGTGGTGCGTCAACGCGGGGCACTGTCGCGACGAGATCGTCGCCGCCGTGCAGGCGCAGGCCGCGGAGATGGACTTCGCACCGACGTTCCAGATGGGCCACCCGAAGGCATTCGAGGCCGCGACGAAGATCGCGAAGCACACGCCCGGCGACCTGAAGCACATCTTCTTCGTGAACTCCGGGTCGGAGGCCGTCGATACCGCGCTGAAAATCGCGCTCGCCTATCACCGTTCGCGTGGCGAAGGCCAGCGCACACGCTTTATCGGACGTGAGCGCGGGTATCACGGGGTGGGTTTCGGCGGGATTTCGGTCGGCGGGATTGCGCCGAACCGGAAGACGTTTTCAGGTGGCTTGCTGCCCGCGGTCGATCATCTACCGCATACGCTGAATATCAAGGAGGCGGCGTTCTCGAAAGGGCAGCCCGCGTGGGGCGCGCATCTGGCGGATGAACTCGAGCGCATCGTCACGCTGCACGATGCATCGACGATCGCTGCGGTGATCGTCGAGCCGGTGGCCGGTTCGACCGGCGTGCTGATTCCGCCGCAGGGCTACCTGCAGCGACTACGCGAGATCTGCACGAAGCACGGCATTCTGCTGATCTTCGATGAAGTGATCACGGGTTGGGGGCGACTCGGTACGCCGTTCGCCGCGCAGTATTTCGGCGTCACGCCCGATCTGCTGACGATGGCCAAGGGCACCAACAATGCCGCGGCACCGCTAGGTGCGGTTGCCGCGAGCGCGCGGATTCACGATTCGATTGTCGATGGGGCGCCCGCGGGCATCGAGTTGTTTCACGGCTATACGTATTCGGGGCACCCGATCGCAGCCGCCGCGGCCTGCGCCACGATCGATCTCTACGAACGCGAGGGGTTATTCGAACGCGCGGCACGCATGGCGCCGGTCTTTGAGCAGGCTATTCATCGGCTGCGCGGCGAGCGTCATGTGATCGACGTGCGCAACCTTGGGCTGGTGGGTGGCGTGGAACTCGCACCGCGCGATGGCGCGCCCGGCGCACGGGCGGCTGAAGTGTTCCTGCGCTGCTACCAGAAGGGTGTGCTGACGCGCTATACCGGCGACATCCTGGCGTTCTCGCCGCCGCTCATCGTCGAGGAAGGGCAGATCGACGAAATCTTCCGCACGGTTGCGGAGGTGTTGCGCGAGACGGAATGAATTAGTACGTCGGAACCGAGGAGTCGACCTGACGCGACCACGCGTCGATGCCGCCCTGCAGATTGAACACGTGCTGGTAGCCGCGCGATTCGAGGAACATCGCGACTTGCGCGCTACGTGCGCCGTGATGGCACACGCAGACGATCTGCGCATCGTCTTCGAGTTCTTCGCTGCGGGCGGGAATCTCGCGCATCGGAATCGACACGCTGCCCGCGATTTGCGCCGTCGTGACTTCCCACGGCTCGCGCACATCCAGCAGGACAGGTGCGGCACGCGACTTGTCGGCGAGCCATTCGGCGAGAGCGGGGGCGGTCAGGTTTTGCATCGATTGATCCGGAGCGGAGAAGGAACGGGCAGAGTGGTGAGATGTGCCGGCCGCGCGATGTCGGACATACGACGCGCGGCCGGCCAAGCCAGATTCGGCTTTAGAACTTGAAGCGCGGTGGCTGCACCGCGTTGGTCAGCGGCTCGACATAGGTTTCGAACACGTCGGCAACGCGGTACTGCTTCTCGTCGATACGCGTGATGATCTGTGCCTTCATCACCGGCGCCGTGCCGACGAATGCGGCCAGACGACCACCTACCTTCAGTTGTTCGAGAATTTCTTGCGGCAGCACCGGCAGACCGCCCGACACGCAGATCACGTCATACGGAGCCGCCGAGGCCCAGCCCAGCGCGCCGTCGCCGGTGGCGACTTCGGCGTTGAGCACACCGTTCGCGGCAAGGTTCTGCTTCGCGAGCTCGGCGAGTTCCGGTTCGATGTCGATGGTCAACACGTGCTGCGCGCGATGCGCGAGCAGTGCGGCCATGTAGCCCGAACCCGCACCGATTTCTAGCACGCTTTCGTGTTTCTTCACCGCGAGTTCCTGCAGCACGCGCGCTTCGACGCGCGGCGCCAGCATGTGCTGACCGGCCGGCAGCGGCACTTCGAAGTCGACAAAGGCGAGATCGCGATGAATGGCGGGAACGAAGTTCTCGCGCTTGACGATCGACAGCAGGTTCAACACGTCCTGGTCGAGCACTTCCCAGGGGCGGATCTGCTGTTCGATCATGTTGAAACGCGCTTGCTCGATATTCATGGTGGGTTCGGCGGTTTTAGGTTGAATGCGGCCCGATCTGGAGGGGCGGCGTGTGGCGGGCGCGGCGGTCTGGCTGGATGGAGCCGGGAAAGCCGGTGGACAGTGGCGCGCAACGGCAGGATTGTACCAAACCGGGCGGACGCCTTGTCGGGTTGCCGACACACGGCCTCGGTGTTTATACCTAGGCGATGGTACTTGCGGAGCACGTGCCGGCCAGGCAAAAATGTAATCGATTACATTTTGGAGTACCGCAGTGGCGACTTCGTCGCGTCTATCGCGCTCCTCGCGTTCAATCTCTTCGGTCGAGGCCTTACGCTCCGGAAAAGCGGATCTGTCCACCGCTGCACCCGAATTCGGCCGCCATTCCATTGCCGGCGTTGCGGAGCAGGCGGGCGTGTCGGTCGCGACAGTGTCGCGCGTACTCAACGGCCACGACAACGTGCGCCCGGCAACACGCGACCGCGTTCTCGCCGCGATCAAGGCGAGCGGCTATCGCGTCAATGAACTCGCGCGCAACCTGCGTACCGCCGAAAGCCACCTGCTGCTCACGATGGTGCCCGACATCGGCAATCCGTTCTATGCGGAGATATTGCGCGGCATCGACAGTGTGGCGCATGAGCATGGTTACTTCATGCTGTTGTGCGACACCGGTGCGGACCTCGGGCGTGAGCGCAGTTACTTCGACCTGCTGCGGCAACATCGCGCGGACGGCGCGATCTGTCTCGATCCGGCTGCGATCCATCAGGCGCTCGCGGAAGACTCGGACACGCTGCCGTGGGTCGCGTGCTGCGAATTCGATACGTCGGTTGGTGTGCCGTACGTCGGTATCGATAACTACACCGCCGCCGGCGACGCGGTGCGACACCTGCTCGCGCGCGGCCATCGGCGTATCGGGCTGATCAATTCCGCCGACAGCTATCTGTATGCGCAGCACCGCGAGCTCGGCTACCTCGGTGCGCTGTGCGCGGCGGGCATCGCGCCCGACCCGCGCTGGCGCATGACCGTTACGAATCTCGACTATGCGGCGGGCGGCGCGGCGGCGGCCGCGTTGATGCAACTGGCCGATCCGCCGGACGCGGTGTTCGCGGTGTCGGACACGCTCGCGATCGGCGTGATCGCCGGGTTGCGCGAAGCAGGCTGGCGCGTGCCCGATGACATCGCGGTGGTCGGCTTCGACGATATCTCGCTGGCCGCGCAGGTCGACCCACCGCTTACGACGATTGCCCAGCCGATGCGCGAACTCGGCGAAACCGCCGCGCGTCTGCTGTTGCAGCGGCTCGCGAATCCGCACGCAAGTGTGCCAGGCGTGCTGCTGCCGCACCGGCTCGTCGTGCGCAAGAGTGCGTGAAACAGATGAGGCCTGAAAGATGAGCCACGAGCGATGAGCGTCGCCGTACGCTTCGACGACATCCGCAAGGACTTCGGTCCGGTGCGGGTATTGCACGGCGTGAGTTTCGATCTCGCGCCGGGTCGCATCTATGGCCTGCTCGGCGAGAACGGCGCGGGCAAGTCGACGCTGATGAAGATCCTTGCTGGTTATGAAACGGCGAGCGCGGGTGCGTTGTTTATCGACGGCCATGCACAGCAGTTCGACGGATCACGCGCTGCGGAAGCCGCGGGGATTGTGCTGATCCACCAGGAGTTCAACCTCGCCGAGCATCTGAGCATCGCGCAGAACATCTACCTCGGTCACGAGAAGCGGCGCGGCTGGTTCGTCGACGATGCGGCGATGCGTGCCGGTGCCGAACAGTTCCTCGCGCAGGTCGGTCTCGCGCGCGACCCCGATACGAAAGTGCGCGACCTGATCGTCGCGGAAAAACAGCTGGTCGAAATTGCTAAAGCGCTGTCGCGGCGCGCGCGTCTCCTGATCATGGACGAACCGACCGCGACGCTAACGCCTGCCGAAACGGGCCGGCTCTTCGCGCTGATGGCGAAGTTGAAGGCCGACGGCGTGACGCTCGTGTACATCTCGCACAAACTCGACGAGGTCGAGCGCATCACCGACGAAGTCATCGTGATGCGCGACGGCCGCTTCGTCGCGCGCAGCGAAACGGCGGGGCTTGCACGCCAGCAGATGGCGAATCTGATGGTCGGGCGCGAGGTGTCGGACATGTTTCCCGACAAGCTCGCCGTTCCCGCTGATGCGCCGCTTGCGTTGAAGGTGGATGGCCTGAGCGTGCCGGGCTGGGTCGATAACCTCAGCTTCGAGGTGCGCGCCGGCGAAGTGCTCGGCTTTGCAGGTCTCGTCGGTGCGGGTCGCACCGAAGCATTCGAAGCGCTGATCGGACTGCGCCGACGCAGCGCGGGTCGTATCGAACTGGCAGGGCGCGCGGCGGACCTGAAGAATCCGCGCGATGCGATGCGCCGCGGCCTCACGTACCTGAGCGAGGACCGCAAGGGCAAGGGGCTGCATGTGAACCTGAACCTGCAGGACAATCTCACGCTGATGACACTCGAGCGTTACGCGCATCCGCTGATCGACCTGAAAGCGGCGCGCAAGACGTTGCTGGATGCGCTCGATGAATTCGGCATTCGTACCGGCGACCCAGGCAGCCGCGCACGCATGCTGTCCGGTGGCAACCAGCAAAAGCTCGCGCTCGCCAAGTTCCTGCAACCTAATCCGAACGTGATCGTGCTCGACGAACCGACGCGCGGCGTCGACGTCGGTGCGAAGCGCGACATCTATTTTCTGATTCACCGGCTCGCGTCGCAGGGGCGCGCGGTGATCGTCATCTCGTCCGAACTGATCGAACTGATCGGGCTCTGCCATCGCGTCGCCGTGATGCGCGCGGGCACGCTGCAGACGACGCTCGGTCTCGACCATCTCACCGAAGAGGAATTGATCGCTCATGCGACCGGCACCCACTGAAGCCGCACCGTCCGGCCGCGCATGGCGGCTCGCGCGGCGTTTGCACGGCCTTGGGCCGTTAGCGGGTCTCATCTTGCTGTGCGTCGCGGGCACGCTGCTCAATCGCGACTTCGCGACGCTCGACAATATGATGAACGTGCTTACGCGCACGTCGTTCATCGGCATCATCGCGGTCGGCATGACGTTCGTGATCATCTCGGGCGGCATCGATCTGTCGGTGGGATCGATGGCGGCGCTGATCGCGGGCAGCATGATCTGGCTGATGAACGCTCTGGCCGGTCATGCGCTTGCGCCGCTCGCGATCGTTCTGATCGGCATCGTGTGTGCACTGGTGCTCGGTGCGTTGTTCGGCTGCGCGCATGGCTTGCTGATCACGAAAGGGCGGATCGAACCGTTCATCGTCACGCTCGGTACGCTCGGCATTTTTCGCGCGGTGTTGACGTGGCTCGCTGATGGCGGTGCATTGACACTCGATAACTCGTTGTCCGATCTGTACGGCCCTGTGTATTACGCGAGCCTGTTTGGCGTTCCGGTGCCGATCTGGGTGTTCCTCGTCGTTGCGGCTGGCGGCGCGCTGATTTTGAATCGCACCGCGTTTGGCCGGCACGTGCAGGCGATCGGTTCGAACGAACAGGTGGCGCGCTATGCGGCGATCAACGTCGATGCGGTGAAGATCGTGACCTACGTACTGCTCGGCATCTGCGTCGGTGTGGCTACCGTGCTGTACGTGCCGCGACTCGGTTCCGCAACGCCGACCACAGGCCTGTTGTGGGAACTCGAAGCTATCGCTGCGGTGGTGGTCGGCGGAACAGCGCTGAAGGGCGGTGAAGGACGCGTGGTCGGGACTGTGATCGGCGCGGTGCTGCTGTCGGTGATCGCGAACATTCTTAACCTGACCAGCATCATCAGTGTGTATCTGAATGCAGCGGTGCAGGGGGCGGTGATTATCGTCGTCGCGTTCCTGCAGCGCGGGCGGCGCTAGCACGTGAGTAGATTCGTCCGTCTGGTGTCATGCAGGTGACGGGTAGGCCGGCGAGAAGACAGAACAACGATAACGCAACAGAAGTAACGCAACAGCACGACGATATTCAACATGATGGGTCGTTTAACAATCAACGGGGCGCGAGACGCCTACGACAGGAGAGTCAACATGAAGCAGGTCATTCGGGCGGTTGGCGTGGGTATGCTGGCGTTGGGGTTGCTGGGTATCGCGGGCGGCGCGCAGGCAGAAGAGAAAGTCACGCTGGGCGTCGCGATCCCAACCGCGGATCACGGCTTCACGGGCGGGATCGTGTGGTGGGCGAACAAGGCGAAGAGCGATCTCGAGAAAGCGCATCCGGATCTGAAGGTCATCGTGAAGACCGCGGCAGGCTCGCCGGAGCAGGCGAACCAGTTGCAGGATCTCGTCACCGTGAACAAGATCAATGCGCTCGTGATCTTCCCGTTCGAATCGGCGTCGCTCACGCAGCCGGTCGCGCAGGTGAAGAAGAAGGGCGTGTACGTGACGGTGGTCGACCGTGGGTTGACCGACACGAGCGCACAGGATGCCTACGTGGCCGGCGACAACACCGCGTTTGGCAAGCTGCCCGCCGAGTATCTGGCGAAGACGCTCAACGGTAAGGGCGACGTGGTCGTGCTGCGCGGTATTCCGACGACGCTCGACAACGAACGTTACGGCGCATTCGAGGCCGTGCTGAAGAACTACCCGAACATGAAGATTCTCGACGCGAAGTACGCGAACTGGAATCGCGACGACGCGTTCAAGGTCACGCAGGATTACCTGACGCGCTTCAAGCACATCGACGCCGTCTGGGCCGCCGACGACGACATGGCGATCGGCGTACTGAAAGCCATCGACCAGGCAAAGCGTACCGATATCAAGGAAGTATTCGGCGGTGCGGGCTCGAAGGTGATGGTGAAGAAGCTGATCGATGGCGACCCGCTGATTCACGCCGACGTGTCGTATTCGCCGAAGTTCATCTACGACGCGATCAAGCTGACCGCTGAAGCGCGACTGAAGGGCGAGAAGCTGCCGTCGACGACGATCATTCCGTCGGTGCTGATCACCAAAGAGAACGCGCAGCAGTTCTACTTCCCGGATTCGCCGTTCTGAACGAAATATGGGTCGACCGATGCGGCGTGTGCCGCATCCATTCCTCGGGGGCGCACCATGAAAACAATCAAAGGGCCGGCGATCTTTCTCGCGCAGTTCATGGGCGACGCGATGCCGTTCGACAGTCTCGCGCATCTGGCGGGCTGGGCCGCGGGTCTCGGCTACAAGGGCATCCAGGTGCCCGCCGATCCGCGTCTCGTCGACCTCGAACTGGCCGCGACGAGCCAGACGTATTGCGACGACATACGCGCGGTGGTCGACAACGAAGGCATCGTGATCACCGAGCTGTCGACGCATCTGCAGGGGCAACTCGTCGCGGTGCATCCCGCTTACGACACGCTATTCGATGGCTTTGCGCCGAAGAGCGTCGGCGGCAATCCAGCGGCGCGCACCGAGTGGGCGATTCGCGAACTGAAGTTTGCCGCGAAGGCGTCGCAACGGCTCGGGCTGTGTACGCACGTGACGTTTTCCGGGGCGCTGGCGTGGCCGTATCTGTACCCGTGGCCGCAGCGGCCGGCGGGGCTTGTCGAAGCCGCGTTCGATGAACTCGCGCGCCGCTGGACGCCGATTCTCGATGCGTTCGAGGACGCAGGCGTCGACGTCTGCTACGAGCTGCATCCGGGCGAAGACCTGCACGACGGCGTGACGTTCGAGCGTTTTCTCGATGCGGTGAAACAGCACCCGCGCGCCAACATCCTGTACGACCCGAGTCACTTCGTCTTGCAGCAGCTCGACTACCTTGCGTTTATCGATCTCTACCATCCGCGTATCAAGGCGTTTCATGTGAAAGACGCGGAGTTCCGGCCGAACGGACGCCAGGGTGTGTATGGCGGGTATAGCGACTGGGTCGAACGCGCGGGCAGGTTCCGTTCGCTCGGCGACGGGCAGATCGATTTCGGCGCGATCTTTTCGAAGCTCGCGCAGTACGATTTTCCGGGCTGGGCGGTGCTTGAGTGGGAATGTGCGTTGAAGCATCCGCAGGATGGTGCGCGTGAAGGTGCCGAATTTATCCGGCGGCACATTATTCGTGTTGCCGAGCGTGCGTTCGATGATTTCGCGGGTAGTGGCGTCGATGCGCAGCAAGTCAAACAACTGCTAGGTCTTTGAACCGGGCAACAAGGGGACGACATGACGCGCAGGCTACGGCTTGGTATGGTAGGTGGCGGACAGGGCGCGTTCATCGGCGCGGTGCATCGGATTGCCGCGCGCATCGACGACCGGTTCGAACTGGTGGCGGGCGCGCTGTCGTCGGATCCGCAACGCGCGCAGAGCAGCGCCGCGGAAGCGGGCATCGCACGCAGTTATACGGACTGGCGCGAGATGGCACGCGCCGAGGCAGCACGCGACGACGGTATCGATGTCGTCGCTATCGTCACGCCGAATCATCTGCATGCGCCGGTAGCGACCGCGTTTCTCGAAGCGGGCATTCACGTGATCTGCGACAAGCCGCTGGCTATCTCGCTCGCAGAGGGCGAAGCGCTGGCCGCGCTCGCGCGCAGCAAACAGCGCTTGTTTGCATTGACGCATACGTATTCGGGCTATCCGCTCGTGCGTCATGCACGTGAGCTGATCGAAGCTGGCGAACTTGGTACCGTGCGCATCGTGCAGGTGGAGTACGCGCAGGACTGGCTCGCCGAACCGATTGAGGCGACGGGTGCGAATCGGCAGGCAGTGTGGCGCACAGACCCGAGCCTCGCGGGGCCGGCCGGGTGCCTCGGTGACATCGGCACGCATGCGTACCACCTTGCGGCGTTCGTCACGGGTATGACACCCTCCACGCTCGCCGCCGAACTGCATACGTTCGTGCCCGGCCGTCGTATCGACGATCACGTACAGGCGATGCTGCGCTATGCGGATGGCGCACGCGGCATGTTGTGGGCGAGCCAGGTGGCGAGCGGTGCGGAGAACGCGCTGCGTTTGCGTGTGTATGGAACGAAGGCGAATCTTGCGTTCGATCAGGAGCAGCCGAACGACTTGTGGTTCACGCCGCTTGGCGGCGCGGCGCAGCGCCTGACGCGTGCGCGGGTGAAAAGCGCGGCGGCCGCGCATGCGACACGCGTGCCGGCGGGGCACCCCGAGGGGTATCTCGAAGCGTTCGCGCAGTTGTATAAGGACGCTGCGCTGCAGATCGAGGCGATCGATAGCGGGCTACCCGTGCCCGCCGAGAGCCGTTTGTTGACCACAGTCGACGATGGCGTGGCGGGATTGAAGTTTATCGACGCGGTGATCTCGAGTCACGGTGCCGGCGGGGCTTGGGTGGCGGTTTAAATTCAGCGAGGAGTATCGATGGACAGAAGAACGTTGATCTCAGGAAGCCTGGCCGGTGCTGCTATCGCGGTCATGACACCGCTGCATGCGCAATCCACGCAATCCGTACAGAATGTCGCGACGCGCTTCGCAGGAACCTTGAGCGCGCACGACATCGATGCGTTCGCCGCGCTCTTCTCCGAGCACTACATCAACCATCAGCTCAGTGCCGCGGCGACGCCGCCCGCCGGCGTCCCCAACAAAACCGCAACGGTGAATTTTTTCCGCGCGCGGTTGACGGGGCTGCCCGATCTGCACGTCAGCATCGAGACGACGGTGATCGAGGGGGACAAGTGCGCCGCAAGCTTTGTCTACGAAGGCACGCACGAGGGAATCTTCTTTGGCGTTGCGCCCACCGGCAAGAAACTCCGATTCACGTCGTGCGATATCTTTCGCGTGGCCGATGGGTTGATCGTCGAGCACTGGGGGATGGGTGACATCGCGGGAGTTCTGGCGCAGCTCAAGGGCTGAGCGCGAGGGCAGGCTGCAGCGTTAGGCGATCGAAGCAACGAACGCCTACTTCCTGCTCTTCCTGATCTGCTCTTCAAAAGCGATATCGAGCTTGCTCGCCTTACGCGGCTTCGCAGGCCCGACCCCATCGACGAACTTCACGAAATCGTCGAGCGGCAACGGTTCGCAAAGCCGTACCTCACCGCCGCTCGAACGGTCCACCAGAAAAAAGACGCCACCCGCGAGACTGATGGCCGCGTATTGCGGATTGCCGCTGCGGGTTTTTAACCGCTCGACGGCATGAATGGCTCGGGTAGTGCGCATAGGAACACCGGAAGTACGGAAGAGAGACGGCTACTTTAACAACTTTGCCAGCAACAACTCACTGGCTCAGATACGTGAACTTGCCGTTGCGAATCACACCCATCACGCTCGCCCGCTGATCGAGCCCGACGTGATCCTTTGCGCTGGTACTGACTACACCATTCGGCACGACCAGTTCATGTGCATGCTCCAGCTCGTCGCGTAGCGCAACACGAAACGCCACCGTACCCGGCTGCGCCGTTTTCAGTGCGCGCGCAACCGCATCCTGTAGCCGCGGATACACACCCGCCGCATCGCCGGCGAACTGCGTGACCGAGCCTGGTCCGTACTGCGCCTCATAGGCATCGACGAAAGCGAGCGCTGCCTTCTTCGCCGGATGATCGGCCGGCAGCGTCCGCGCGACCACGACCGGCTGCGTCGGAAATAGCGTGCCCTCGACATCCTTACCGCCGAGCTTGATGAATTCCGGTGTCGCAATGCCATGCGTCTGATAGATCGGCCCCTTGAAGCCACGCTCGATCAACGTGCGCTCCGGCAACACTGTCGGCGTGCCCGCCCCGGCGATCAGCACCGCATCGGGCTTAGCCGCGAGCAGTTTGAGCACCTGCCCGGTGACGCTTGCATCGGTCCGGTTGAAACGCTCGGTGGCGACCACCTGGATGTGGCGCAGCGTTGCAAACTTCGTGAACTCGTTGAGCCAGCTATCGCCGTAGCTGTCCGCGAAGCCGATGAAGCCCACCGTCTTCACGTTGTGATTGGCCATATAGCGCGTCATCACGTCGGCCATTGCGCTGTCGGTCTGCG
This sequence comes from Paraburkholderia sp. CHISQ3, assembly GCF_030464945.1. NCBI lineage: Bacteria > Pseudomonadati > Pseudomonadota > Betaproteobacteria > Burkholderiales > Burkholderiaceae > Paraburkholderia > Paraburkholderia sp. CHISQ3. The sequence goes on along the minus strand of NZ_JALPRG010000001.1, from coordinate 59,618 downwards.
CCATCTTGAACGCCCACACGCGCTTGCCTTCCTGCGGCTCGACGACACTGGCTGAGCCGATCAGCGTGATCATCGGCGTCTGGTTTTCGGCGACTGGATCGAGCGCGGCCATCGCGGCCGGCGTGATGTTCGGCCCGACGATCACATCGACATGATCTTCGTTGATCAGCTTGCGGATGTTCTTCACGGCGGTGCCGGGGTCCGAACCGTCGTCGAGGATGATGTACTGCGCGTTCTGGCCGGCAATCGTCTTTGGCCACATCAGCATCGCGTTCTTGCTCGTAATGCCGATCGTTGCGGCCGGGCCGGTGCTCGACAGGTCGATGCCGACTTTCAGGTCCGCGTGCGCGGCACCAGCGATCAGCAGGGCGCCGAGCGCGATGGCGCGGCGCAGGTTCTTCTTGGGGTCCATCGAGGGTCTCCGTGGCGAGAAATGCGATGTGGTCCGGGCGGCGCTTGTGTAGCGCTTCATCTGGTGTTCAGGGTCACGCGCTCAAAGCTCGTACGTTTCGTGTTCGCCTTTCAGCGCCTGTTCGATCAGCTTGCGGTTCAGCCCCGGCGACAGCAGCTCGACAAGCGTATACACATAGCTGCGCAGATACGCGCCATGCTTGAGCGCCACACGCGTCACATTGCTGCCGAACAGATGGCCGACCGGCATCGCCCGCAGATGCCTATCGCGCTCCGCGTTGAACGCGATGTCGGCCATGATCCCAACCCCGAGGCCCAGTTCGACGTAAGTCTTGATCACGTCGGCATCGATGGCTTCGAGCACGATGTCCGGCTGCAGCCCGCGCAGCCGGAACGCCTCGTTGATCTTGGTGCGGCCGGCGAACGCGTTATCGTAGGTGATCAGCGGGTACTGTGTCAGATCGTCGAGCGACAGCAGCTTGCGGTCGAGCAGCGGGTGGTCCGGCTGCATCACGGCCACGTGGTGCCACTGGAAGCACGGCAGCGAGACCAGTTCCTTATAGTTAGCGATGGCCTCGGTGGCGATGGCGAGGTCGGCCTGGTCGTGGATCACCATCTCGGCGACCTGGGTCGGGCTACCTTGCAGAATTGAAAGGTGCACCTTGGGGTAACGCTTCTTGAACTCGGCGATCGCGGTCGGCAGCGAGTAGCGCGCCTGGGTGTGGGTGGCGGCGATCACGAGGTTGCCCTGGTCCTGCGCCGCGAAGTCTTTACCGACGCGCTTGAGGCTTTCCACCTCAAGCAGGATGCGTTCGACCGACTCGAGGATGATCCGGCCCGGTTCGGTCAGCGAGCGCACGCGTTTGCCGTGTCGGGTGAAGATCTCGACGCCCAGCTCGTCTTCCAGCTCGATGATGGCCTTCGAGACGCCCGGCTGGCTTGTATACAGTGCCTTCGCGGCCTCGGTGAGGTTGAAGTTCTGCCGCACGGCCTCGCGGACGAAGCGGAACTGGTGCAGGTTCATTTATAACCCCTACGCATATAAAAAGAATTTTTTAGTCGTTTGAAATATATAGCGAGTTTATTACGATTACCCCAACTTTTCCAATATGGTTATCTGTTTTTGTCATTAGCAAATGAGTGATCGCTCTGAACGATCGCCCGCGCGCGAGGCCAATCAGATATCCAGACGCGGCGTAACCGGAACGCCGCGTGTCACGAGAACTGGGGTCCCCGAATGTATCAATACGATCAGTACGACCAGACCATCGTCGACGAACGCGTCGCGCAGTACCGCGACCAGGTTCGCCGCCGCCTGTCCGGCGAATTGAGCGAAGACGAGTTTCGCCCGCTGCGTCTGCAGAACGGCCTGTACATGCAGCGTCACGCGTACATGCATCGCATCGCGATTCCGTACGGCAACCTGCGCAGCGACCAGATGCGCATGCTTGGCCAGATCGCGCGCGAGCACGACCGTGGCTATGGCCATTTCTCGACACGCTCGAACATCCAGTACAACTGGATCAAGCTCGAAGAAACGCCCGATCTGCTCGCGAAGCTCGCGTCGGTGCAGATGCACGGCATCCAGACGTCGGGCAACTGTATCCGCAACATCACCGCCGACCAGTTCGCGGGCGTCGCGCCCGACGAGGTCGTCGATCCGCTCCCGTGGGCTGAGATCTTGCGCCAATGGTCGACGTTCCACCCGGAATTCGCGTGGTTGCCGCGCAAGTTCAAGATCGCCGTGTCGGGTTCGAAAGAAGACCGCGCGGCCGTGCAGATTCATGACCTCGGCGTCTATCTGAAGAAGAACGCGGACGGCGAAGTGGTCGCGAGCATTCTGGCTGGCGGCGGCATGGGCCGTACGCCGATCATCGGTGCGATCATCCGCGAGGATCTGCCCTGGCAGCATCTGCTTACGTACTGCGAAGCCGTGCTGCGCGTGTACAACCGCTACGGCCGGCGCGACAACATGTACAAGGCGCGCATCAAGATTCTCGTGAAGGCGCTGAGCCCGGAGAAGTTCTCGCAGCAGGTCGAGGAAGAGTGGCAGCACCTGAAGGACGGTCCTTCCACGCTCACGCAGGCTGAAGTCGAGCGCGTGTCGCAGTACTTCGCGCCGCCGCAATACGACAAGCTGCCGGACACCGATGCAACCTTCGAAAAGCATCTGCTCGAGAACCGCGCGTTTGCGCGCTGGGTCGAGCGTAACGTGCGGCCGCACAAGGTGTCGGGCTACGCGGCAGTGACGCTGTCGCTGAAGCCGACCACGATCGCTCCCGGCGACGCCACCGATACGCAGATGGAAGCAGTCGCCGACTGGGCCGATCAGTACTCGCTTGGCGAAATTCGTGTGTCGCACGAACAGAACCTGATTCTCGCGAACGTGAAGAAGCGCGATCTGTTCGAACTGTGGGAAAAGGCCAAGACGCAAGGTTTCGCGACCGCGAATATCGGCTTGCTGACCGACATCATCGCGTGTCCGGGCGGCGATTTCTGCTCGCTCGCGAATGCGAAGTCGATTCCGATTGCGCTCGCCATTCAAGAACGTTTCAACGATCTCGACTTTGTGTACGACCTCGGCGACATATCGCTGAACATCTCGGGTTGCATCAACGCGTGCGGTCACCATCACGTCGGCAACATCGGCGTGCTCGGCGTCGATAAGGACGGCTCCGAGTGGTACCAGGTGACGCTCGGCGGCGAGCAGGGCACGGGCGCGACCGGTGCGCATCTTGGCCGTGTGATCGGCCCGTCGTTCTCGGCGGAAGAGATGCCGGACGTGGTGTCGAAGGTAATCGACACGTTCGTGGAACATCGCCTCGACGGCGAACGTTTCATCGATACGTATCAGCGCATCGGCCTCGCACCGTTCAAGGAACGCGTGTACGCATCGCGTCAACCGGCTCACGCGTAACCCGAGACAAAAGGAATACAGGCAGATGGCTTCGATTATCAAGAACCGCTCGATTGTCTCCGACGACTGGACCATCGTGCGTGCAGCTGAAGACGGCACGTTGCCCGCGCTCGACGCGTTGCCGGCCGGCAAGATCGTGGTGCCGCTCGTGCTGTGGCAGGCCTCGCGCGAGGCGCTGAGCGCGACGCGCAGCGCAACCGAACTCGGCGTGTGGCTCGCGCCGGACAGCGAACCCGCCGACATCGCTAGCGATTTCGACAAGGTCGCGTTGCTCGCCGTCGACTTCCCCGTGTTTAACGATGGCCGCGGCTACAGCATCGGGCGGCTGCTGCGCGAGCGCTACGGATACAAAGGCGAACTGCGCGCGATCGGCGCCGTGCTGCGCGATCAGTTGAGGTTCATGTTCCGCTGCGGCTTCGACGCATACGCAGTGCGCGAGGACAAGGACATTCACGACGCGCTGAAAGCTTTCGACGAATTCACCGTGCAGTACCAGGGCGCGTTCGACAATCCGCTACCGCTGTTCCGGCGGCGCGATGCGGCAGCTTCAAAGGCGGCCGTATGAGCACCGAGCACCCGTCCATCACGCCGGAACTTGCAGCGAAAATCGAGCGGCTCGACACGCTGCTCGATTCGATCGCGGCACGTCATACCAACGTGAAGCTCGCCAGCAGCCTCGCCGCCGAAGACATGCTGCTCACGCACGCGATCCTCTCGCGCGGCGTGGCGATCGGTGTGTTCTCGCTGAACACCGGTCGTCTGCACGCGGAAACGCTGGGCATGATCGATCGTGTGCGCGAACGCTACGGTTACGAGATCGAGCAGTTTCATCCGCAGCAGGATGCCATCGACGAATACGTTGCGCAGAACGGCCTCAACGCGTTCTACGAAAGCATCGATCTGCGCAAGCGCTGCTGCGAGATCCGCAAGGTCGAGCCGCTCAATCGCGCGCTGTCGGATGTGAGCGCGTGGGTGACGGGGCAGCGCCGCGAGCAGTCGGTGACGCGCGCGGAACTACACGAAGAGGAACACGACGGCGCGCGCAACATCGCCAAGTTCAATCCGCTCGCGGACTGGACCGAGGTCGATGTGTGGGCGTATCTGCAGGCATTCGACGTGCCGGTCAATCCGCTGCATGCGCGCGGCTATCCGAGCATCGGCTGCGAGCCCTGTACCCGCGCGATTCGTCCCGGCGAAGATAGCCGGGCGGGGCGCTGGTGGTGGGAGTCGCGCGATACGAAGGAATGCGGGCTGCACATCACGACGATTCCGATTGCGGTGAGCACCGAATCCGCATCCGCGTAATATCGCCCTGTTCGCCGCCGATCCGGCCAGATTACAGATTATTTCCGCGCCGCGGGTGACCCCCGCTGTGCGAACCGACGAAGGACCTGAACATGAGCACGACGCTCGATTCCACTGTGAACGCTCCGCTTGCCAATACCGCGAACCGGATGGATCACCTCGACTGGCTCGAAGCCGAGTCGATTCACATCCTGCGCGAACTGGTCGCCGAATGCAGCAAGCCCGCGCTGCTGTTTTCGGGCGGCAAGGACTCGGTGGTTGTGCTGCATCTCGCGTTGAAGGCCTTCGGTCTCGGTGCGAACCGCAAGACGTCGCTGCCGTTTCCGCTCGTGCATATCGACACCGGTCACAACTACGCTGAAGTGATCGACTTCCGCGATCGCCGTGCAGAGGAAATCGGTGCGGAACTGGTGGTAGGTCACGTCGAAGATTCGATCAAACGCGGCACTGTGCGTCTGCGCCGCGAAACCGATTCGCGCAATGCCGCGCAGGCTGTCACGCTGCTCGAGACGATCGCGCAGCACGGCTATACCGCGATGATCGGCGGTGCGCGCCGCGACGAAGAAAAGGCGCGGGCGAAAGAGCGCATCTTCTCGTTCCGCGACGAATTCGGCCAGTGGGACCCGAAGGCGCAACGCCCCGAACTGTGGAGCCTCTTCAACGCACGCCTGCATCAAGGCGAACACCTGCGCGTGTTCCCGATCTCGAACTGGACCGAACTCGATGTGTGGCAATACATCGCGCGTGAGCAGCTCGAACTGCCGTCGATTTACTACGCGCATCAGCGTGAAATCGTGCGTCGCAATGGTCTGCTCGTGCCGGTCACGCCGCTCACGCCGATCCGCGCGGGCGAGACTAGCGAGAACGCCCTGGTGCGTTTCCGCACGGTCGGCGATATCAGCTGCACATGCCCGGTGGAAAGCGATGCCGACGATCTCGAGAAGATCATCGCCGAAACGGCCGTGACGGAAATCACGGAGCGCGGCGCGACGCGGATGGACGACCAGACGTCGGAAGCCGCGATGGAACAGCGTAAGAAGCAGGGTTATTTTTAAGGCACACAGCAATCATGAGCATTCATCAACCAGAAGACCTCGGCGTGCTGCGTTTCATCACTGCGGGCAGTGTCGACGACGGGAAAAGCACGCTGATCGGCCGTCTGCTGTACGACAGCAAGGCTGTGTTGTCGGATCAACTGTCGGCGTTGTCGCGCGCGAAAAACAAGCGCACCGTCGGCGACGAGATCGACCTGTCGCTGCTGACTGACGGCCTTGAAGCCGAGCGCGAACAGGGCATCACGATCGATGTCGCGTATCGCTACTTCGCGACCGCCAAGCGCAAGTTCATCATCGCCGATACGCCGGGCCACGAGCAGTACACGCGCAACATGGTGACAGGCGCATCGACCGCTCATGCGGCGATCATTCTCGTCGACGCGACGCGCGTCACGTTCGAGAACGGCGTCGCGCAACTGCTGCCGCAGACCAAGCGCCACAGCGCGCTCGTCAAGCTGCTCGGTCTACAACACGCGATCGTCGCGATCAACAAGATGGATCTGGTCGACTACAGCGAAGCGCGTTTCAACGAGATCCGCGATGCGTATGTCGAACTCGCGCGTCATCTGGGTCTTGCCGATGTGCGTTTCGTGCCGGTGTCGGCGCTGAAGGGCGACAACATCGTCACGGCCAGCGAACGCATGCCGTGGTACGCAGGCGAGCCGCTGCTCGACGTGCTCGAAGCCTTGCCCGTCGAACAGCCGACCGGCCAGGCGCTGCGCTTTCCGGTGCAGTGGGTGGCGCGCCAGGACGGCAGCCAGGCTGACGATTTCCGCGGCTATATGGGCCGTGTCGAGTCTGGCGAAGTGAAGCTCGGCGATACGATCGTCGTGCTGCCTGCAAACCGCGAAGCGACGGTGAGCGAAATCATTGCGCCGGTGCCGGGCGGTACCTCGCAGGTGGACCGCGCGTTTGCCGGACAGACGGTGACGATCCGTCTCGCGGAAGATGTCGATGTGTCGCGCGGCGATACGTTCGTGCTGCGGGACTACGCAGTGGCAGGCGCGACTGGCGCGGCACTCGAAGCCGTACCCGAGCCCGCAAAGAAGCTCGAAGCCGACCTCTGCTGGTTCGACGAAGTGCCGCTGTCGACGCAGCGCAAGTACCTGCTGAAGCAGACCACCAACACGGTGTTCGCGCGCATCGGCGCAATCCGCGAAGTACTCGATGTGCATACGCTGTCGCATGCCGTCGATCGCCACGATCTCGCGATGAACGACATCGGCCGCGTGACGGTAACGCTGCAGAAGCCGCTCGTCTGCGACGTGTACGATACGCATCCGGGCACCGGCGCATTCGTGCTGATCGACGAAGCGACGCATCACACGGTTGCAGCCGGCATGATTCGTGCGTTTTCGGCGTAGACGCTGTGCGGCAGTGGGCCGCGTGGTCAGCCAACAGTGCGGATCAAGCGGATTAACCGCACGTACGTGGGATTAGGATAAATGGGTAAGGTGTATCTGATCGGTGCAGGACCAGGCGCTGCGGACCTCATCACGGTGCGCGGCGCACGGCTCATGGGCATCGCGGATGTCGTGCTGCATGACGCGCTCGTCGAACCGGCGATGCTCGATCATGCGCCGGCGCATGCGCGCAGGATCGCGGTCGGCAAGCGTTGCGGTCAGCGCTCGACGGCGCAGCACTTCATCAACAAGCAGATCGTCGATGCAGCGCTCGAGCATGACGTCGTCGTTCGTCTGAAGGGCGGCGATCCGATGCTGTTCGGTCGTGCCGACGAGGAGATGCGTGCGCTCGAAGCCGCGGGCATCGAATACGAAGTGGTGCCGGGCATCACGGCGGCGCTCGCGGGCGCTGCGACGCTGCAGCGTTCGCTGACACTGCGCGGCGTGTCGCGCAGTGTAGCGCTTGCCACCCACAGTCGCGCGCCCGATAGTGCGGCGATTCGCGAACACGTCAATGCAGATTCGCTGGTGTTCTACATGGGCCGCGACAGCGCACCGGAAATCGCCCAGGAACTGATCGACGCCGGCCGTCCTGCTGCAACCCCGGTCGCGATCGTCGAAGCATGCAGCACGTCGCGTGAACGCTCGCTCACGCTGACGCTCGCAGCACTCGCAGCCGGCGATGCACAGTCGTGGCTCGATCCGGCCCAACCGAGCCTGCTGATGATCGGCGCAGCATTCGGCGAGCGCGACGCACAGCAAGCCGAGCCGGAACAGAACGGCGATTTGCTGAACGCCGCCTGAAGCTACGAAAATTGAATCGCATGAAAAAAAACGCGCCGGCAGGCGCGTTTTGCTTTGTATCGATTGAAACGATTGCTGCAGTCGCTTCAGCTACCTACCGGCAATCTGCCGCAAGCAGTAGTCTGCCACCGCATCGAGCACACCGTCATCTTCGCCGGCAGCGGTCGCGCAATGTATCGTCACGCCCGGATGCGCAGCGCGACACGCATCGACGATAACCGGCAGATCGCGCCGCACGTGACCGCCCTGGCCGAAGAAAACCGGCACGACGCTGATCGTCGTGCAGCCAGCGGCAGCTTGTGCGGCAATCGCTGCGGGCAGGTCGGGCGTCATCAGTTCGAGGAAGGCCAGCGAAACCGGACCAGCATTACCGTGTCGGGCTCGCAGCTTCCCGGCCAGCCGCTCGAACGGCTCTGCCCAGCGCGGATCGCGCGCGCCGTGACCAAACAATACGATGCCGTGCGCGCTCATCGCTTCGCTCCTAATGCCGGTCGACCCACTTCAACCCGACGAGACCGAGCACCAGATAGATCAACCCCGGTGTCGCCGCTGTGAGCGGCGCGGGCCACGTGTTCAGCGTACCGATGTGCGAGAACAGCGTGTTGAAGAGCTGGAAGCTCATCCCGAGCATGATCCCGCCGAACACCTTCACGCCGACCACACCCGCCCGCGTATGCAGATAGGCGAACGGCAGCGACAGCACCAGCATCACGAATACCGCGAACGGGTAGAGCAACTTGCGCCACAGCGCGATCTCGTAGCGCTGCGAATCCTGATGGTTCTCGGTCAGATGCTGGATATAGCGGAACAGGTTGAACATCGACATCCGTTCCGGCGATACCAGCAGCACCGACAGGATTTGCGGCGTCAGTTCCGAGCGCAGCGAGTATTCCGGCACTGTGACCTGCTCCGCGCGGTACACCGGGTTCAGCGCGTCGGCGGGTTTGGCGCCGGAGCCTGTTGGCGGGGGAACGTCGATCAGTTGTGTATCGGTCACGTCCTTCAGCAGCCAGTGGCCGGGCGGCTGATACTTGCCGCTCTTCGCAATGCGCACGTTGGAGAGCCGGAATTTTGCATCGAACTCGTAGATGCGCACGTCGCTGATCGTCGCGTCCGGCTGCAGCTTGCCGACGTTGACGAAACGCGTCACCTGCTCGCCGTCCGCGCGCGCAGTGAGTGTGTCCTTCACCCACACGCCCGATTCGAAGTTGCTCGATACCGATGACCCGAGCGCTTCGAGGCGCACGCGCTCCGACAGCTGGTCGGTGTACGGACCGACCACTTCGCCGATCAGGTAGGTGACGATCACGAGCGGAATGCCGATCTTCAGCAGCGAGCGCAATGCCTGGTTGGTCGCGAGACCGGAGACGCGAAAGATCGTGTACTCGGAGTTCGCGGCCATCTGCGCGAACACATAGATCGAGCTGATCAGTGCCGCGACCGGAATGATTTCGTAGAAACGCGAGGGCGTCTGCAGCGCGACGCGCAGCACCGCATACGTAAACTTGTAGTTGCCGTGTCCAACCGAATTCAGTTCGTTGATCAGGTCGAAGAAGAAAAACAGGCCCGAGAACGCGAACAGGATGAAGACGAAGGTGAGATAGATCTGGCGCGCGAAGTACCGTTCATAGATCCGCATCGATCACGCTCCCTGTGACGAACGGCGGAACATCGCCCACGTGAACAGCGGCCGGTTGCGCACGCGCATCCAGAAGATGAACACGACGATCGCGGCGACCACGATATGCAACCCGATCAGCCCGACGACGAACGACATCTTGCCTTGTTCGATCCACGACTGGATGACGTTGAGCAGGTTCGAGTAGGTCAGGTAGATCAGCACGGCCATCACGAGGTTGATCGTGCGACCGCGGCGCGGGTTCTGGTGGGCGAGCGGAATGGCGAGCAGCATCAGGTTGATCGCGATGAGCGGCAGACCGATGCGCCACGCGAGTTCGGCGAGGTTGTCGCGGGTCGGGTCGCGTATCAGATCGAGGGTGGGGGTGCCTGTTGTACTCGGCGTGCTCACGACCGGCTGGCTCTCGATCTTCACACCGTAGCGGTCGAATTCCATGATGCGGAAGTCCGGATGGCCCGGCTCGCCGTCATAGCGCCGACCATTCTCGAGCACGACGAAACGGTCGCCGTTCTTATGCGTTTCCGTGTGGCCTGTCTTCGAGACGACCACGTTGACCTTGCCGCCTTCGGTGCTTGTGACAAACACGTTCTCGACGCGCGCCTGGTCCGGTGTCATCTTCTCGATGAAGAACACGCGGTGACTAACCGCCGATTCGCGGAACTGGCCCGGCGCAAGCAGCGAGACTTCGTCGCGTTGCTGGAAGCGCGCACGGATCAGCTTGTTCTGCTGGTTCGACCAAGGCCAGCCGACGAAAACGAAGAACATGATAAGGATGATGATCGGCGTGGCGAACACGCCCACCGGCTTGATGAACTGGGTGAGGCTCACGCCGGACGCGAGCCACACCACCATTTCGGAGTCGCGGTACCAGCGCGTGAGGACGAACAGGATCGACACGAACAGGGTCGCGACGAGCATGATCGCCAGGTAGCCGATCACAGTGAGGCCGATCAGGACCAGTACGTCGCGCGGATCGATTTCGCCCGAGGCCGCGAAGCCGACGATGCGGATCATCATCGTCGTCAGTACGAGCGTGAGCAGAACCATGAACACGGCACCAGCCGTATACGCGAGTTCGCGCTGGAGGGAGCGTTCGAAGATCATTGTTGATGACGAGAAGGCGTGCTCCAGATGGTACCCGTTGCACCATCCTTGCAGCCGCCGCGGGAAAAATAGCGGATAATTGCGGCTTTCATCCTAAGCCCAGATTTTATCCGAGGACAAGCGCGATGGACTTTAGCATAAAAGCCTGTGATTGGAGCAAAGGCTCGTCAACCGGGTTCCCGACCGGCAAATCGGATTGCATCGTGATCGGTGTGTTCGAATCGCAGACGCTGTCGGGCGCGGCGCTGGAAATCGATGCGGCCACCAAAGGCCTGCTGACACGCATCATCAAGGCCGGCGACATGGACGGCAAGAGCGGTACCACACTGGTTCTGCACGAAGTATCCGGCATCGGCGCATCCCGTGTGCTGCTGGTCGGTCTCGGCAAGCAGGACAAATTCACCCAGAAAGCGTACGGCGATGCAGCACGCGCCGCATGGCGCGCAATTCTCGGCACGAAGATCGTTCAGGTCGCCTTCACGCTGGCTCAGTTGCCGGTGCTCGAGCGCTCGGCCGACTGGGCCGTGCGCGCCGCGATCCTTGCGCTGCGCGAACAGACGTACCGCTTCACGCAGATGAAGAGCAAGCCCGACCACAGCACGCGCGCGCTGAAGCGCGTCGTGTTCAGCGTCGATACCGTCGACGAAAAGGCTGCGAAGGTTGCTGCGAAGCAGGGCGCCGCGCTCGCCAACGGCATGGACCTCACGCGCGATCTCGGCAATCTGCCGGGCAACGTGTGTACGCCGACCTATCTGGCGAACACCGCGAAGAAGCTCGGTAAGGACTGGAAGCTGAAGGTCGACGTACTCGGCCAGAAGCAGCTCGAAGCGCTGAAGATGGGCTCGTTCCTGTCGGTCACGCGTGGCTCCGTCGAACCGCCCCAGTTCATCGTGATGCAGTACCAGGGCGGTGCCGCGAAGGCCGCGCCGATCGTACTGGTCGGCAAGGGCATCACGTTCGACACCGGCGGCATTTCGCTGAAGCCCGGCGAAAGCATGGACGAGATGAAGTACGACATGTGCGGCGCGGGCTCGGTGTTCGGCACGCTGCGCGCGGTCGCCGAAATGGGCCTGAAGATCAACGTGGTCGGCATCATCCCGACCTGCGAGAACATGCCCGCCGGCAACGCCACGAAGCCGGGCGACATCGTTACCAGCATGGCCGGTCTCACGATCGAAGTGCTGAATACCGATGCCGAAGGCCGTCTGATCCTGTGCGACGCGCTGACCTACGCCGAACGTTTCAAGCCGGCGGCGGTGATCGACATCGCAACGCTGACCGGCGCTTGCGTGATCGCGCTTGGTCATCACAACAGCGGCTTGTTCTCGAAGGACGATGCGCTCGCGGGCGAACTGCTCGATGCCTCGAAGGAAGCGTCGGACCCGGCATGGCGCCTGCCGCTCGACGAGGAGTACCACGAACAGCTGAAGTCGAATTTCGCGGATCTCGCGAACATCGGCGGCCGTCCGGGCGGCAGTATCACCGCCGCGTGCTTCCTGTCGCGCTTTACCGAAGCGTATCCGTGGGCCCACCTGGATATCGCCGGTACGGCCTGGAAGAGCGGTGCAGCGAAGGGCGCGACGGGACGGCCGGTGCCGCTTCTCACGCAGTTCCTGATCGACCGCTCGGCTTAATGAAGCAGCGCAACAGCGGGGCGCCTGCCCCGCGGTGGAGCGGGCCATGACGCGGATCGACTTTCATACGAACGTCGGCGACGCGCTGCTGTATGCGTGCCGCCTCGTACGCAAGGCGTATCAGGCCGGCCAGCCGACGGTGGTGCTGGCCGAACCGCCGCGTCTGCGCGCATTCGACGAGCAACTGTGGACGTTTTCACCGCTCGATTTCGTGCCGCACTGCATGGCCGGCGCGGCCGTGGTTGCGCAGACACCGATCGTGCTGACCTCGAACCTCGACGATGCACCGCATCATCAGGTGCTGCTGAATCTGGGGGCGGAGGTGCCGGCGCAGTTTGCGCGCTTCGAGCGCTTGCTGGAGATCGTCGGCAATGCGCCCGACGAACTCGCGGCGGGCCGCGAGCGCTACCGCTTCTACCGCGACCGCGGCTATGCTCTGAACAATCACAAGCAGGGCGGTTGAGTTCCGGTCCGCACATCGTGCGCCGGTCATGCCGGGCAGCCTGAAGCTGGGCCGCCGGCTCACTCGATCTTTCGACGGAGTGCTCTCGTGTCCGATCTTGACGACCATTCGATCCCGCTTCTGACCGACATTCTGGTGCCGGGCAACCCCGCACATGCACGGGCGCCGCAATGGGCGCCGGCCGGACATGCGCCATTCGAGGCCGGCGGCGGGTTTACTACCGAATCGGCGATCGGCCCGCTCAGCGGCGGTGCTACGTCCACTGCGGCGCCGGACGCACCGGTGGCGAGCTTCGTGCCGCCGCCGTCTATGGCGCCCGCGCTGGTCGCCGCCGATCTGCGCGATTCTCACGATCCCCACGGTTACGACCCCGAGGCGCTGGCCGAGCGGCTGCGTGGCCGGTTCGCGAGCTATCTGACTGGCGAAGGGCGCAGCGTGATCGAGACGCGTTGCCGCGATGCGCTGCAGGATCACTCCACCTGGCTCGTGAACCAGATCACGCGCGAAGTGGCGCTTGCGCTCGAAACGGAGCTGACCGGCTGGGTACGCGATGCGGTCAGGGACGAGATGGCGCGACGCGGCGCGGACCACCGCTGAGCGGCTGCCTGCCAAACCGTACTGCGCCACCATACTGGCGAAGGTTATTTCAGCGTCAGGATCCAGCCAGCGAGGCTCGCCGCCTGATCGGGCGTGAGTTGCGTATTGGCCGGCATCGGCACCGGGCCCCAGACGCCCGTGCTGCCTTCAAGGATCTTGTGGGCGAGATAGCTTGCCGCATCGCCACGGTCCGCATATTTTGCGGCCACGTCATGCAGTGCCGGTCCCATGAACGGGCGCTTCACCGAATGACAGCTCATGCAGTTCTGCTGCTGGGCGAGCGCGAGACCGCTGGCCGGTTCCGCATGCGCGGCACCTGCGGTCGCGATTGCGAGGGCAGCCGCCAGAGCGAGTGCCACATACATCGTTGATCTCATTCTGGTTTCTGCCGGTACGGGTGCCCGGTTGGGCGGGTGGTGTGGTGGACGCATTATAAGCAGAGGGGCGCACGGATAACCGTGCGCCCCTCTGCGTTTACGGCACCTGCCTCGCGCCCTTTAACCGGTCACGGCGCCCTTGTGAGCCGGCAGCGCGAGCGCCGCGTACTTCGCCATCACGCCGCGCGTGTAGCGCGGCTTCGGTTGCTGCCATGCGGCGCGGCGGCGTGCGAGTTCGGCGTCGTCGATGTTCAGTTGCAGCAGCAACTGGTGCGCATCGATCGTGATCGAATCGCCTTCCTCGACGAGCGCGATCGTGCCGCCGACAAACGCTTCCGGCGCGACGTGGCCGACCACCATGCCCCATGTGCCGCCGGAGAAGCGCCCGTCGGTGATCAGACCGACCGTTTCGCCGAGCCCCTTGCCGATGATCGCCGAGGTCGGCGCGAGCATTTCCGGCATGCCGGGGCCGCCTTTCGGGCCGAGGTAGCGCAGCACGACGACATCGCCGGCCTTGATCTGGTCCGCGAGAATCGCGGCGAGCGCACTCTGTTCGTCCTCGAATACACGTGCCGGACCCGTGATGACCGGGTTCTTCAGGCCCGTGATCTTCGCCACGGCGCCGTCGGTGGCCAGATTGCCCTTCAGGATGGCGAGGTGGCCTTCCTTGTAGAGCGCCTTGTCGATCGGGAAGATCACCTGCTGGTCCGCGCGCGGCACCGACGGCACGTCCTTCAGCGCTTCGGCCATCGTCTGGCCCGTGATCGTCATGCAGTCGCCGTGCAGCAGGCCCGCGTCGAGCAGCAGCTTGAGCACCTGCGGAATGCCGCCGGCCTTGTGCAGATCGGTGGCGACGTACTGGCCCGACGGCTTCAGGTTGCAGAGCACCGGCACGCGGCGGCGGATGCGTTCGAAGTCGTCGATGGTCCATTCGATTTCGGCGGTGTGCGCGATCGCGAGATAGTGCAGCACGGCGTTCGTCGAACCGCCCGTTGCCATGATCAGCGCGACCGCGTTTTCGATCGATTTCTTCGTGATGATGTCGCGCGGCTTCAGGTCGTTCTTCACCGCCTCGACGAGCACGCGGGCCGATTCGGCTGCGGAATGCACCTTTTCTTCGTCCGGATTGGCCATCGTCGACGAATACAGCAGCGACATGCCGAGCGCCTCGAACGACGAACTCATCGTGTTCGCCGTGTACATGCCGCCGCACGAACCCGACGACGGGCACGCGTTTTTCTCGATGCCTTCGAAATCCTCGTCGCTCATGCGCCCGGCCGTGAACTCGCCGACCGCTTCGAACGACGACACGATCGTCAGATCCTTGCCCTTCCAGTTGCCCGGACGGATCGTGCCGCCGTACACATAGATGCCGGGCACGTTCAGGCGGGCCAGCGCCATCATGCCGCCGGGCATGTTCTTGTCGCAGCCGCCGATCACGACCACGCCATCCATCCACTGGCCCTGCACGCAGGTCTCGATGCAGTCCGAGATCACTTCGCGCGAGACGAGCGAGTACTTCATGCCTTCGGTGCCCATCGACATCCCGTCGGAGATAGTCGGTGTGCCGAAGATCTGCGGATTCGCGTCGGCGTCGCGGATCGCGCCGACCGCCGCGTCGGCGAGACGCTGTAGTCCCGAGTTGCACGGCGTGATGGTCGAATGGCCGTTGGCGATACCGATCATCGGCTTGTCGAAGTCTTCCTTCTGATAGCCGAGCGCGTAATACATCGAGCGGTTCGGCGACCGCGCGACGCCTTGCGTGATGTTCTTCGAACGACGGTTGTACGGCATGGGGAGCTCCATCCAGTTTGTTTTGATCGGTACCCACGAGGCATGGGCGCCGGTGTTCCGCGCAAGAATGCGATGTTCGTAGATGCGTGTCTAATATATTATTAGCGATCTAATAGGTCGTAAAAAATATCGATGTTATTTGCCACCCCCGTTGTCACCCCCGCTGTTACTCCTGACCTGCGGCAGTTGCGCTATTTCATCGCCGTCGCCGAGGAGAAACACTTCGGCCGGGCCGCCGCGCGTCTGTCGATGACGCAGCCGCCGCTGTCTCAGGCGATCCGCGCACTCGAAGAAACGCTCGGCGTCGAGCTGTTCGCCCGCACCAAGCGCTCCGTCGAGCTTACGCCGGTGGGCGCCGATCTGCTGCCCGAAGTGCGCCGGCTACTGGCCGCCGCCGAGAGCCTGCGGCCGTTCGCACAGAGTCTCGCGCGAGGCGAGGCGGGGGTGCTGTCGCTCGCGTTCGTCTCGACCGCCGATTATGGTCTGCTACCGCCGTTGCTGCGCGATTTCGGCGCGCGCCATCCGCGCGTGCGGTTGCAGCTGACCGAAGCGACCAGTGACGTGCAGATCGAGGAACTGGTCGCCGGCCGCATCGATGCGGGGCTCGTCATCGCGCCGCTGCCGCCGCGCCACGCCGCGCAACTATCGTGGCTGCCGATCGTACGCGAGCCGCTGGTCATTGCGATGTCATCGGCGCTGGCGGCGCGTCTCGACGAAACCGCGGGCCGCCTGTCCGCGCCCGATGCGAGTGCCGATGCCGTCGATACAGGATGGCATCCGCAGCCGGTCAGCCTCACCGAAGTCGCCGATGAGCCGCTCGTCGTCTTCCCGCGTCGTTTGGCGCCAGGCTTTTATGACATCATTATGGATTGCTACGGCGTGGCCGGCCTCGCGCCGCGTATCGGCCAGGAGGCGATCCAGATGCAGACGATCGTGAGCCTTGTTTCGGCGGGCATGGGCGTCGCATTGGTGCCGCAGTCACTGCGTAACCTGCGGCGCACCGGCGTTGTGTACCGGCCGCTGCGCGAATCGGTGCCGGCGATCGAAACAGGACTGGTATGGCGTACGGCTGAAGTCAGCCCGGTGCTTGCCGGTTTCATCGAGATCGTGCGGGCCCATGCGGCGGCGGCAGCTCATCCGGTCGCGTAACGGCATAACGGCATAACGGCGTAATGGCATAGCGCGGCAAAACCCAGACAGCACTCCGAAGAACCCGAACCTCCACCACCACACGATGCTCATTCACCCGAATTTCGATCCTGTCGCCATCCATCTAGGGCCGCTCGCCGTGCGCTGGTACGGCCTGATGTACCTCGTCGCGTTCATTGCGGCGATCGTCGTAGGACGGTTGCGCCTGCGCCTGCCGTATGTGGCCGCGCAAGGCTGGACCGCGAAGGACATCGACGACATGCTGTTCTACGGCGTGCTCGGCACGATACTCGGCGGCCGGCTCGGTTATGTGCTGTTCTACAAGGCGAGCTGGTACTTCGCACATCCGCTCGACATCTTCAAGGTGTGGGAAGGCGGCATGTCGTTCCACGGCGGCTTTCTCGGCGTGCTGTTCGCGATGATGCTGTTCGCGTATCAGCGCAAGCGCACGTGGATGCAGGTCACCGATTTCGTCGCGCCGATGGTGCCGACCGGTCTGGCCGCGGGCCGCCTCGGTAACTTCATCAATGGCGAGCTGTGGGGCCGTGTGACCGATCCGTCCGCGCCGTGGGCAATGTTGTTTCCGGGCGCCGCCAACGAAGACGCCGCATGGCTGGCCGCTCATCCGGCGAAGGCTGCGCAGTGGCATCTCGGCGAGGTGTTTGCGCAGTACCACATGCTGCCGCGTCATCCGTCCGAGCTGTATGAGATCGCGCTCGAAGGTATCGCGCTGTTTCTCGTGCTGTGGTTCTTCGCGCGCAAGCCGCGGCCGGTTGGCGCGATTTCCGCGGTGTTTCTGATCGGCTACGGCCTCGCACGTTTCACCATCGAATTCGCCCGCGAGCCGGACGACTTTCTCGGGCTGCTCGCACTGGGGCTGTCGATGGGGCAGTGGCTGTCGCTGCCGATGATCATCGCCGGTGTTGCGATGCTGGTTTGGGCTTATCGGCGCGGCGGCCGGGCGGCGTCGCAGGCGGTTGGGGCGCGCTGAGGGGGCGGCCTGAAAGTTAAAAGTCCCTGTCTTGCATGCAAGACAGGGACTTCGGTCACGCGACGCCACGGCATACCGTGGCGTTTTTCGTCACACACGCGGTTGTGAACGCCGTGTGCGCGACCGGTGACATCACTTCATCTGCACCGACCCCGACACATTCACCGTAACCGTCGACGTCCCAGCCTCGATCGGCACCGGCGCGGAATCGGATTTTGCCTCGAAGCTCGCGGCGCGGGCCATCATCATCATCGGGCGCGGCATCACGCCGTTGCGGCCGATATTGACTTCACGGATCGTATAGCTGCTATAGCCGAACGCCTGCGCTGAGGCGGTAGCCTGCTGGCGGAACGAGGCGATCGCTTCGCCGGCAAGCTTCTGTTCGGCTGCGCGCTGCGCTTCCGGCGACAACGAGAACTGCACCTCGCCGACCTGCATGTTCGATGCAATCTGGCCCGCGAGCTTGGACGCGGCGGCGAAATCGTGCGATTCGAGGATGATCTCCGTGCGGCCGCGCCAGCCGGAGATATGGCCGTTGCGATCGGTCGACGGGCTGATCGAGAACGAGCCCGTGCGCGCCGTCACGCCACTGACGCCTTTCGCCTGACGCAGCGCGGCATCGGCATGCTGGTTCAGCGTGTTGGTGAGCGACGCCGGGTCGCTCGCTTCCTGCTCGTAAAACAGCGTGATGTTCACCACGTCCTGCGGCACATCGGCGCTGGCCTGCGCGTTCAGCGACAACACGCCCGACGGCTGATACGGCGCGACGCCCTGGGCTTGCGCGACGGACGGTACGAGCGACAGCATGAGCGGGGCGGCCGAAGCCAGGGCAAGCGCGAACGCGATGGTAGTTTTTCTGGTCATTGTGTGACTCCTTGCGTGAACAGGGTATGTGCGCAACCGGCTGGTCGCCGCTGCGCACGCTCGCGTGGCGCTTCATGCCCGTGACGGAGACGCGGTCCGGCACGCTGAATGGC
Source organism: Paraburkholderia sp. CHISQ3 (assembly GCF_030464945.1). NCBI lineage: Bacteria > Pseudomonadati > Pseudomonadota > Betaproteobacteria > Burkholderiales > Burkholderiaceae > Paraburkholderia > Paraburkholderia sp. CHISQ3. The sequence continues at coordinate 40,998 of NZ_JALPRG010000001.1, read as the reverse complement.
ACGACGCTTGCGAGTCACTTAGGTGCGAATTCGTACCGACAGGTTCCCGTCATCCGGTAGTTTCGTCATTCAGTTTCGTCGCTCGAGACGGCGGCACGGCCTTACATCAGCCGCTTGAGAATGAAACGCCATTCCTCGCTCGTCACCGGTGTGATCGACAGGCGGTTGCCTTTTGCGAGGACACGCATCTGCGCGAGTTCCGGGTGCTCGCGCAGCGCGGCAAGTGGCACCAACGGGGTCTTCTTCTTGAACACCACGTCGACGAGCACCCAGCGCGGTTCTTCCTGCTTCGACTTGGGATCGTAGTACGGGCTCTTCGGATCAAACTGGGTCGGGTCCGGGTAAGCCGTCGACGACACTTCCGCCAGCCCGGCAATACCGGGTTCCGGGCAGCTCGAGTGATAGAAGAGCACGCCGTCGCCGAGCTGCATCGTGTCGCGCATGAAGTTGCGCGCCTGATAGTTGCGCACGCCCGTCCACGGCAGCGTGTGCTTTGGCGCGTGGGCGAGATCGTCGATGCTTGCTTCGTCCGGTTCGGACTTCATTAGCCAGTAGCGCATATGAATCGAAGGAACGTGAGGGTGGATGGGAGAACCACAACGACAACGACAGCGACCGGACAAACCGCGGCGCAAAGAAAAACGGCACCGGACGAGTGTCCGATGCCGTTCGAATAAGTCCCCGCCATAGCCGCTAGGCCGGCATCCTGAACCGGAGATTCAGAATTGGTCGCAGTTAGCAGCACTTCGGGTACATCAGACAGAGTGACGCGCACACCCGTGCTGCAAATTTCCACAACCGTGCACATGGCATTGGTTCAAGGAATATATGACCTTGGCAAACCAGGCAGGGAAGCTAACAACTGGGCCGGTATGTTCCACCAACCCACTAAACCGTTTGAATCGAGATGCTTGCCAGACTCGGACTACGCTGTGACTACTGCACGCCGTACTGGCCAATGACTGTATCGAGCTGCTCGTTCATCTGGTGCATTGTACGCCGGATTTCTTCGGCGGGAAACGATTCTCCATGACGCACGCTGGCTTGCAGCTTCAGCAGTTCCGATGCGAGCGACAGCGCGGCCATCACCGCAATGCGATCCATGCCGCGCACATTGCTGTGCGTGCGGATTTTTGACATTTCCGCATCGACCCGCGCAACCGCTTCGAGCAACGCAGCTTCGGTTTCCGGCGAGCAGGCGAGACGATAGGTCTGGCCGAGAATCGCGACTTCGATCTGCTTCGTGGTCATGCATTTTCTCCGTGGCGGGCCGCATCGCTGCGGGTCTCTTCTTCCTCGTGCTGCGCGGAGGCGAGCAGATCGAGTTGACTGTCCTGCTCGGATTGACCTTTGGCACGCGGCAGTTTTTCGAGGATCGCGTTGAGCCTGACCTGCGCGTCGTCGATCTTTGCCGACAGCGCGTCGCGTTCGGCTTGCAGCGCGTTGCGCTCTTCGCGCATGTGTTCGAGTTCGGCGCGCGTTGCGTCGCAATCCGAGCGGGCCTGCGCGAGCTGCTCTTCGAGCGCCTGGCGTGCCGCGTAGTGACGCTGGCTGACCGCGATCAGCCGGCCGATGTTCTGTGAGAGTGTTTCGAGTTCGGTGAGCATGTGCTGCGTCCTCTTAAGACGGGACATTTTAGCGCGGAATGCCGCGGGTTCCGATAATTGTCTCGTTTCGAGACGTAACAGTCGTGCTTTTTACAGGTTTTTCGCGGGGTTTTGTCATGTTGTTTGCCGATGTCCGGCGGTTTTTCAGTCGCCGCGGCACCCGACGCACGACCGCAATTGCCGTTTCTTGACGCGACATCGTACGCGCTCCTACACTTGCGGCACTTTGGCGCCCACGCGTTTTTTTCGCATCGTGCGTAGTTAAACGGGAAACAGGAGGAGTTTTCGAAACCTGTTCGACAAGGACTATGAACTCGCCTCTATCTACAACACATCGCGGCGCGGCGTCCGTCACACGAATCTCGCGAGTCTCTCGATTGGCGGGCGGCAGCAGCTCGGTATGCGCTGCGAGCCCTACGCCGTCGATTAGTCCGTTCACCTCCATCATGCTGCACGGATGAACCGCATCGCGACGCGAACCGTTCGACGCATGAGCGCACAACGCGCGGCCGTCATCTGGGCCGTGCTCGCCGCATGCACGGCAGCCGTGTTCGTCGCGTCGCTGTCGCTCGGCAGCGTATCTGTGCCGCCTGCCCGTGTCTTCGCCGCATTGCTGCCTGCGCACGTCGTGCCCGCCGATCTCGGCGTCGAGATCGTGCGCTCGCTGCGGCTGCCGCGCGCGCTTGCCGGGTTCTCGTGCGGCGCGCTGCTCGCGCTCGGCGGTGCGCTGTTGCAGGTGCTGCTGCGCAATCCGCTTGCCGAGCCGTATGTGCTTGGCGTGTCCGGCGGCGCTGCGAGTTTCGCATTGCTGGCGATGAGCGCCGGCTGTGCAGTATGGCTCGTCGATGCAAGTGCATTCGCGGGCGCGTTTGCATCGATCCTGCTTGTGCTCGGTCTCGCCCGTCGCGAACTGTGGCGCGGCGAACCGCAGGACACATCGCCGCGTCTGCTGCTGACCGGTGCCGTGGTCGCGGCGGGCTGGGGCGCGGCGATCACGCTGCTGCTCACCGTCGCGCCGGACAACCGTCTGCGCGGCATGCTGTTCTGGCTGACCGGCGATCTGAACGGCGGCGGCATGCCGTGGACCGCGCTCGCCGCACTCGTCGTCGTACTCCTCGCGATCGTGCCCGCCGCGCCGCAACTTAACGTATTGCTGCGCGGCGACGCGGCCGCGCAGGCGCTCGGCGTTGCCGTCGTGCCGCTGCGCCTGCGCACCTATCTGGTCGCATCGCTTGCCGCGGCTGCTGCCGTGACGACGGGCGGCACGATCGGCTTCGTCGGTCTGGTGGTACCGCATATGGTGCGGCTCGCGTTCGGCAACGATCAGCGGATGTTGCTGCCCGCCGCAGCGTTAGGCGGCGGTCTCGCGGTGATGGGCGCCGACCTGGTCGCGCGCACGGTGATTGCGCCTGCGCAACTGCCGGTCGGTGTGATCACCGCGCTGATCGGCGTGCCGGTGTTTCTCTGGATGCTGTTGCACAGGCGGCGCGGATGACCGGCCACGACACGACATCCAGGAATGCACCGCAGGCAGCGACGCTTGCGATGCAACACGTGACGCTGCGCGCCGGCGAGCGCGTGCTACTCGACGACGTCACGCAGACCTTCGGCCCCGGCGAGCTGTGGTGCATCGCCGGGCCGAACGGTGCAGGCAAGACGACGTTGCTGTCGGTGCTGGCCGGTTTACTGCCGCCCGCTGCCGGGCACGTCGAGATCGATGGCGTTTCGCTCGATCGCTGGGCCGCCGTACCGCTCGCGCAGCGACGCGCGCTGATGCCGCAGAGCCTGCACGACGCGTTCAGCGCGAGCGTGCTCGATATCGTGATGCTGAATCGCTTTCCGCACCTGGCCGGCTGGGGCTGGGAACGCTCGGACGATCTTGCCGCCGCACACTCGGCACTCGCGATGCTCGGCCTCACCGCACTCGCGTCACGCGACGTGCTGTCTTTGTCGGGCGGTGAACGGCAACGGGTGTCGCTTGCCGCCGTGCTGTGCCAGAATGCGCCCCTGCTGCTGCTCGACGAGCCGCTTGCGCATCTCGACCTGCATCATCAGATCGAGTGTCTCGATGTGCTGACAGCGTGGGCGCGCGCGGCCGGGCGCACGGTCGTGTTCTCGTGCCACGACCTGAACCTCGCGCGCCGTTATGCGACGCATGCGTTGCTGCTCGACGGCAATGGCCATGCGCAGGCCGGTGCGGCGCGCGATGTGCTGACGCCCGAACTGGCGAGCCGCGCGTTCGGCTACCCGCTGATATTGATTCGCGAAGGGGAGCACGAAGCGCTGATCCCCGCGGTACAGTCCCGTTATTCGTCCGACAACGCCCGGCCCTCATCGCGGTGATCGGCGCAGACGGTTTTTCTTTCAACCGGACAACATGATCTTTTCACCTCTTGTCTTGCCCGTCGTCGAGCCGCTCGATTCCTCTTTGCGCGACGATCTTCAACGGATCATCGATGCCAAGACCAAGCCGCCCGGCAGTCTGGGCCGCCTGGAGACGCTCGCGCGGCAGATCGGGCTGATCCAGCAGACCACGCAGCCGAGCGTGACCCGCGCGACCATGATCGTCTTCGCGGGCGACCACGGCATTGCTGCCGAGGGCGTGAGCCCCTATCCGCAGGAGGTGACCGCACAGATGGTCGCGAACTTCCTCGCGGGCGGCGCCGCGATCAATGCGCTGAGCCGCGTTGCCGACCTGACGCTCGAGATCGTCAACGCCGGTATCGCAACACCGTTGCCCGACAGCGAAGGGCTCGTCAATATTCCAGTCGCATACGGCACGCGCAACTTCATGCACGAACCCGCGATGACGCGCGACCAGGTCATCGCGGCAGTGCAGGCCGGCATCGAGCGCGTGCGGCACCACGCGGCGCTCGGCACCAACGTGATCGGCTTCGGCGAGATGGGGATTGCGAATACGTCGTCGGCTGCGTGTCTGATGAGCCGGCTGTGCGGCGTATCGATCGACGAGTGTGTCGGTCGCGGAACCGGGCTCGATAACGCCGGACTCGCGAAAAAGCGCAACGTGCTCGCATCGGCGCTTGCGCTTTATCCGGCGTCGATCCATCCACTCGATGTGCTCGCCACGTTCGGCGGTTTCGAGATCGCGATGATGGCGGGCGCATACATGGCCGCGGCGGAAGCGCGCATGGTGACGCTCGTCGACGGCTTCATCGCGACGGCCGCGCTGCTGGTAGCCGATGCGCTGGTGCCGGGCGTGCGCGAGTATTGCGTGTTCGCGCATGCGTCGAACGAAGCGGGGCACCGGCGCATGCTCGATCACTTCGGCGCGATGCCGCTGCTCGCGCTCGATATGCGGCTCGGCGAGGGCACGGGCGCCGCGGTCGCGGTGCCGCTGCTGCGTGCAGCTGTCGCGATCGTCAACGAGATGGCGAGCTTCGAGTCGGCCGGTGTTGCCACCCGCCGGCCCTGAACGCAGCGCTTATCCGAGGCAGGCGTCGATGCATCCGTTGACCGAACTGCGTTACTTCTTCACCGCACTCGGCTACTTCACGCGCGTGCCGGTGCCGCGTTGGGTCGGCTACGAGCCGCATTATCTGAATGCGGCGGCGCGCTATTTTCCGCTTGTTGGTGCGATGGTGGGGGCGCTTGGCGCGCTCGTGTATCTGGCGGCACTGCATCTGTTTCCCGTAGGCGTGGCGGTGCTGCTGTCGATGGTCGCGACGCTCGTCGTCACCGGTGCGTTTCATGAGGACGGGCTGGCGGACTGCTGCGATGGGTTCGGCGGCGGCTATACCCGCGACGATGTGTTGCGCATCATGCAGGACTCGCGTATCGGCGCATTCGGTGCGATCGGTCTCGTGCTTGCGCTCGCGCTGAAATGGCAGACGCTCGCGGCGTTGCCGCCGGCACGCGCCGCGTGGCTGATGATCGCCGCGCACGCGGCGAGCCGCGCCGGTGCGATCAGCTATCTGACGACGCTCGATTACGTACGCGCAGAAGGCAAGGCAAAACCGGTGGCGCAGCGCATGGGCGTGGCGGCTTTCGGCGTGGCTGCCGTGTTCGGTTTGCCATGGCTGTTATGGCCGGACTGGCGCTGCGGCCTTGCGATGCTCGCGGTGCTCGTCGTGCTGCGCGTTTTAATCGGTCGCTACTGGGTACGGCGCATCGGCGGTTATACCGGCGACTGCCTCGGCTTCGCGCAGCAGATCTTCGAACTGGCAATCTATCTGACGGGGCTCGCATGGATCTCGTCCTGATCCGTCATGCGGCCGTTTCCGTTGCTGCGGGCGTGTGCTACGGCCGCACCGACGTGCCGCTCGCGCATGAGCCGGCAATTGCATCGGCAGCCGCTGTCGCGCGTCTGGCTGCGCTGCGCGCGCCGCATCCTCGCGCACTATTCACGAGTCCGCTGACGCGTTGCGCGAGCATCGCGACTTCGCTTGCCGGGCATTTCGACTGCGCCTGCCGTATCGATACGCGTCTCGAAGAGATGAACTTCGGCGCGTGGGAAATGCAGCGCTGGGATGCGATCGAACGCGCGCAACTCGATGCATGGGCCGCCGATTTCGATCATGCGCGGCCGCACGGTGGCGAGAGCGTCGCGCAGTTCGCGGCGCGCGTCGGAGCGTGGCTCGATGACGCGGTAGCTGCGTGCGAAGCGTCGTCGGTTGCCTATGTCGTGACGCACGCCGGCGTCATGCGTGTCGCTACGGCGCTTGCGCTGGAACTGCCGGTCGAGCGCTGCGTGCAGTGGGCGCTTGAGATGGCCGCCGTCGTCTGGCTGCGGCGCGACGAAGCGAACGGGCGCTGGACGCTAGTGCGCTGGAACGCGTAAGCGTTCAGCGCTTGCGGTAGGTATCGGCGTTGCTCAGACGTTGTTATTGCACGCTGCCGGCCGCTCCAGCCGGTCGACGCGAGCGCGCCGTGTCGAGATCCTCGCACAGCTGCGCAGCACCCTGCGCGATACGCGGTGCGGGCCGGTTGATCAGATCGCCGTCGATCGCAAACAGGTTGTTGCGCGCAACCGCTGTCAGCGCCGGCCACGCGCGCCATGTGTCGAGTTGCGACAACGGATGGTCCGGAGCAGTCGCCCCTTGCGACGCCGTGACGATTGCCTCAGGATTCGCCGCGAGCACCGCTTCCGTCGATACGGTCGGCACCAGCGGTTCGAGCTGCGCGAATACATTGCGCCCGCCGCACAGCGCGATCACGTCGCTGATCATGTGCGTACCGTTGAGCGTCATCAGCGGTTTGTCCCACACCTGGTAGAACACACTCACCGGCGGCCGCGTTGCGTAACGCGTGCGTAACTGCGCAATGCGCTGGCGGAATGCAGTTGCGGCTGCATCGGCGGTTTGCTGTGTGTCGAGCAGCACGCCGAGTTTTGTCAACGTGCTCGCGATGTCGTCGAGATGTTTGGGCTCGCTGAAAAAGAGCGGGATGTGCAGCTCGCGCAGCCGCTCGAGTTGAGCTTGTGCATTACCGTGCCGCCATACGACGATCAGGTCCGGCTTCAGCGCGACGATGCGTTCGAGGTCGAGCGCCTTGTTGTCGCCGACGCGTGGCAGTTGCTTCGCTTCGGGCGGGTAGTCGCTGTAGGTGACCGCACCAACGAGCTTCGCGCCGCCGCCCGCGGCATAGAGCAGCTCGGTGACGTGCGGCGCGAGACTGATCACGCGTTGTGCGGGCGCTGCGAGCGTGACGGTTGCGCCGCTGTCGTCGGTAACGGCGATGGCTGCGTGCGCAGCGCGGCTGAATGGCAGCAAGGTCGCGCAGGCAAGAGTGAATACGGCGGCGAGGCGAACGGAGCGGATCATTGCGATGAATGTAGGGAGCAGGGTGGTTGCGGTGCGCTCAACTGTGTCGCGGGCGGCGCGTGATTCAACGGTTGTGCAGCGCATCGATTGCTTCGATGCTCTCCTGCAATGCTTGCTCGAAACGCTGCCAGTCCGCGGGTGTGGCCGGCAGGCCGAAGCGCAGGCTGGCCGGTTGCGTGAACAAGCGTGTCCAGATACCACGCTCGGCGAGCGCACGATGCAACGCAGCGGCACGCACGTCGTCGGTCCATGCGAAGAGCGGAGTGGCTTGCGATACCAGACGATGCGCATGCAGTAGATCGACGAGCCGTGTGCTGTCCGCGGCGAGGCGGTTGCGCATCTGCTGTTGCCATGCGCGATCGGCGAACGCTGCGCTTACGGCGTGACGAGCGGGACCGCTGACCGTCCATGCGCCGAGCACGTCGCGCAATGCGCGAAGCTGCGCCGGCACAGCCAGCACGAAGCCCGCGCGTACGCCCGCGAGGCCGAAGAACTTGCCGGGGGAACGCAGCACGACGAGACCGGGCAGCGCGACGCGATCGGCCAGCGATGCGCGCGGCGCGATATCCGGCATCGCATCGGCGAACGCTTCGTCGACGATCAGCGTGCCGCCGCGTGCCGACAACTGCGCGTGCCAGCGCAGAAGTTTTTTCGCATCGAGATACGCGGCGGTCGGGTTGTTCGGATTGACGACGACCGCGTGGGTGAGCACATCGGGCAGGTTCTCGCACGCTACGTCGAGTGCGCTCACGGCGTAGCCTGCGCGTGCGAACGCCGGCGCGTATTCGCTATACGTGAGCGGCGCGATACCGACGGTTGCGCGCGTCGACGACTCGGGTCGCGATGCGGGCGATGAAGCAGGTAGCGCAGGCAACGCAGACAACAACGCAGGCAACGCGCGGATCGCCGCCTGGCTGCCGGCCACCGGCAACACATGCTCCGCATCCGGTGCGCCGTAATAGCGCGCGGCGCATTCGGCGAAATCGTCACCTTCGTCGGGCAGACGTCGCCATGTATCGGGCGGCACGGGCGGTACGGGATAGCCGTGCGGATTGATACCCGTCGACAGATCGAGCCATGACGCGTACGGAATGCCGTACAGGCGCGCAGCCTCGTGCAGATTGCCGCCGTGTATCACCGCGCCCGGCACGGTAGCTGGGCTCGAAGTAGCAACGCTGATCTCGCTATGCATGAAACGGCACACTCAGTAGCGCCAGCACGATCAACACAGCCAGCCAAAGCGTGACCGTGCGCTCAACCAGTTGCAGCGCGGCCGGAACATGCCTGGCCGCGGCTGGCTCGCCGGCGCCGAGCGTCGGACGTTGCTCGAGCGCGCCGTGATACACAGCCGCCCCACCGATCCGCACATTCAGGCTCCCCGCGCCCGCCGCCATCACAGGCCCCGCGTTCGGGCTGTCCCAGCGCCGCGCCTGATCGCGCCAGCAGCGCCACGCGGTGCGCGTGTCGCCGAGCAGCGCATAGCTCGTGGCCGTCAGGCGCGCGGGAATCCAGTTGAGCACATCGTCGATGCGCGCCGCGGCCCAGCCGTAGCGCAGATAGCGCGGCGTGCGGTAGCCCCACATCGCATCGAGCGTATTGGCGAGACGGAACGCGAGCGCACCGGGGCCGCCCGCAATCGCGAACCAGAACAACGCGCCGAAGATCGCATCGTTGCCGTTTTCGAGCGCCGATTCGACAGCGGCGCGCGCGAGCGCGGCTTCGTCGGCGGTTGCGGTTTCGCGCGACACGATGCGCGAGGTCAGCACGCGCGCCTGCGCCAGATCGCGCCGCGCAAGCGCGGCGGCAATCGGCGCGATGTGGTCGTGCAGGCTGCGCGCGCCGAGCGCGAACCACAGCAGCGCGACATGGACCGTACACGCGAGCGGCAACGGCAACACCGCGACGAGCCACGCGGCGATAGCCACCGGCGGCGCGACTGCGAGCAGCCAGCCGAGCAGCCCCGCGAGCCGGCCGCGCCGGCCGGTGTTCAGACGCGCTTCGAGCGCGCCAGCGAGCTTGCCGAAACCGACCAGCGGATGAGCGGTGCGCGGCTCGCCGGTCCAGCGGTCGATGGCGACGGCAAGCGTCGCGAGCGCGGCGGTCAGCGGGAGGGACAGCATGATCATGGGCGCGCGGTCTTCAATACGAGCGGCAGGCCCGCGACCATCATCGTGACTTCGCTACTCAGCGCAGCGATCCGTTGATTGAGCCGGCCGAGTTCGTCCACATAGAGACGCGTCGCCGCGCCGAGCGGCACGACGCCAAGGCCGATCTCGTTGCTCACGATGATGATCTTGCCTGCCGCGTGGGCGAGCGCGTGTTCGAAGGCGATGAAACGTTGCGCGCTGTCGTCGGGGGCGGGCGTACCGTCGGGTGGACACAGCAGGTTGGCGAGCCACAGCGTCAGGCAATCGATCAGGATGCATTGCCCGGGCGCATCGGTGGCGGCGACGGCGCCGGCCAGATCGAGTGGCGCTTCGAGCAGACGCCAGTGCGCAGGACGGCGCTCGCGATGATGCGCGACCCGCTCGGCGAATTCGGCATCGGCGATGCGTGCGGTGGCGATGTAGGTAACCGGACGGGCGCTGTCGCTCGCGAGTTGTTCGGCGTGCGCGCTCTTGCCCGAGCGGGCGCCGCCGAGCACGAAGGTAAGGTCGGGGGAAATCATCGCGTGATTGTACCGGCTTGGGTTCGCGTTCAGCCTCGTCGTGGGCTCGTGCGATGGGATAATGCGCGGTCTTTCCTGTCCGCCTCATTACCACCTGGTCCACCCCGTGACTGCGCTATCCGACTCCCTTCCGCCCGCCGGTTTGACCGTGCCAACCGTGCCAAGTGGCACGCTGATGATCCAGGGCACGACCTCCGATGCCGGCAAGAGCACGCTCGTCGCGGGTCTGTGCCGGCTCGCCCGTCGCGCGGGTGCGAAGGTCGCGCCGTTCAAGCCGCAGAACATGGCACTGAACAGCGCGGTGACGGTGGACGGCGGCGAGATCGGTCGTGCGCAGGCATTGCAGGCAGTCGCCGCGGGCATCGACGCGCACACCGATCTGAACCCGGTGCTGCTCAAGCCGACCAGCGACCGCGGCGCGCAGGTGATCATCCACGGTAAGGCGCGCATGAATCTCGATGCGCGCGCGTATCACGACTACAAGCCGGTCGCGTTCGATGCGGTGCTCGCGTCGTATCGGCGTCTGCAGGCGCGCTTCGAAACGATTTTCGTCGAAGGCGCGGGCAGTCCCGCCGAGATCAATCTGCGTGATCGCGATATCGCGAACATGGGTTTTGCGGAAGCGGTCGATTGTCCGGTGGTACTGGTGGCTGATATCGACCGCGGCGGGGTGTTCGCGCATCTGACGGGAACGCTTGCCTGCCTGTCGGCCAGCGAACGGGCAAGAGTGCAGGGCTTCGTGATCAATCGTTTTCGCGGCGATATCGGGCTGCTGCAACCGGGGCTCGACTGGCTCGAAGCGCAGACCGGCAAGCCGGTGTTCGGCGTGCTGCCGTATCTGCATGGCCTGACACTCGATGCCGAGGACATGCTGCCGCGCGAATTGCGGGCCGCGCACGCGGGCGCGGGCATGGGCACGGCAAACGGCGTGCTGCGCGTTGTCGTACCGGTGTTGCCGCACATCAGCAATCACACCGATTTCGACGCGTTGCGCGCGCATCCGCAGGTCGATTTCCACTATGTACGCAGCGGCAGCCCGCCGCCGCCCGCCGATCTGATCGTGCTGCCCGGCTCGAAGAACGTGCAGGGCGATCTCGCGTTCCTGCGCGCGCAGGGGTGGGACGCGGTGTTGCAACGGCATCTGCGCTATGGCGGCAAGGTGATCGGTATCTGCGGTGGCATGCAGATGCTGGGGCGCGAAGTGGCCGATCCGCATGGTGTCGAGGGGGCGCCGGGTACGGTGGCCGGGCTCGGCTGGCTCGATTTTTCGACGACGCTGACACGCGAGAAAACGCTCGCCAACGTAACCGGCACGCTCGCGCTGCCGGGCGCGCCGGCTGCGGCCGGCTACGAGATCCACATGGGCGAGACGCAGGGGCCGGCGCTCGCCACGCCGGCATTGCACCTCGCGAGCGTTGCCGGGCCGCGTCCCGACGGCGCGCGTTCTGCCGACGACCAGATTCTCGCCACCTATGTCCACGGCCTGTTCGACACGCCGGCCGCCTGCGCGGCGTTGCTCGCGTGGGCGGGTCTCGGCGCCGCCGAGGAAATCGACTACCCGGCGCTGCGGGAAGCTTCGCTGGACCGGCTCGCCGACACGCTGGACGAGCATCTGGACCTGCCCAGGTTATTCGCGGCGATGCGTGAGCCGACGAATCGGTGAATCGATTAAATCCTGTCAGGAAATAATCTAAGCTCCAGAGCCGGTTTTTCCACCTCACAGGCTCGAATATAGTGCGACCCAACGACGGCACTGCTTGCCGTCCGTTCAACCCATCAAGGAGTCGCCATGCATTCGAACCGTTCCGCTGATGCGGCCGCGCTGCTGCTGCGCGTGGCGCTAGGCGTGCTGTATCTCGCCCACAGCCTGCAAAAGATCTTTGTGTTCACGCTGCCGGGCACCGCGCAGTTTTTCGTCTCTCTGGGCCTGCCGGGCTGGCTGGGCTACGTGACGGCGTTCGTCGAGTTGTTCGGCGGCATCGCCTTGTTGCTTGGTGTTCAGGTGCGCTGGGTCGCGCTGGTGCTGCTGCCGTTCATGCTGGGCGCGATGTCCGCCCACCTGCACAACGGCTGGGGCTTCGCATCGCCGAACGGCGGCTGGGAATATCCGGCGTTCTGGGCGGTGACGCTGGTGGTGCAGTCGTTGCTGGGCAACGGTCTTGGGGCCGTCGGCGCGGTGAAGGCGACGCGTCCCGCCGTCGCCTGAAGTTGCTGGGTCAGCGTGCTGAAGGGGCGGGTGGCCAAGGCTGCCCGCCCCGAATCCGCTTTCCAGGTTCGCTTCCTGGATGCGGCGCTACGGGTACTTCGCAAGGCGCCTCGCCACTCCCTCTTCAATACAACACCATCTGCGTGCAGCGAAACAGCGCAATGGTCTTGCCGTTCGGGTCCAACACCGTCGCATCCCAGACCTGCGTGGTGCGCCCAATATGGACTCCCTTGGCCACCGCCCGGATCGTGCCTTCCCGCGCGGTGCCGAGGAAATTGCTCTTCAGTTCGATGGTCGTGAAACTCTGAGCTTTCTCCGGCAGGTGCGCGAGGCACGCATAGCCGCAGGCGGTATCGGCGAGGGCGACCACGGTCGCCGCGTGCAGGAAGCCGTTCGGCGCCAGCAGGTCGGGGCGTACCGTCAGTTCGGCGCTCAATGAACCTTCTTCAAGCGAAATAGCCCGAAAACCGATCAGCTCGGGGAGCGTGCCGCGCTGGCGTTCCTGCATGCGCTCGAGGGTGTATTCGGGGCGAAGCTTCGTCATGGTCTGGTGTCCTCGTAGAAAGAAATGCACACCGAATGGTCGTTCTTGTTTCGGTGCGGCGGGTTTTGCCGATATTATCAACGGCTGGATCGACTTTTGACGGCAAGAAACGGCAAACCGGCTGGCTGCGCCAGCCATCTTCCGGGGGCATTCATGACGGTAATCGTGGTGGCGAATCCGAAGGGCGGCGTGGGCAAGAGCACGCTGTCGACCAATCTGGCAGGCTATTTCGCCGCCGCGGGCGAGTGGGTTGCGCTCGCGGATCTGGACAAACAGCATTCAGCGCATGCGTGGCTCGAGCTGCGGCCCGCCACGCTCCCGCCGATCGAAATCTGGGAGGTCGACCCCGAGGCGCCGGCCAAACCGCCCAAGGGCCTCGAGCACGCGATCATCGATACGCCTGCCGGCTTGCACGGCAACCGGCTCGGCGTTGCGCTCGATCTGGCCGACAAGGTCATCGTGCCGCTGCAGCCGTCGTTGTTCGATATTCTCGCCACCCAGGAATTTCTCGAACACCTCGCGAAAGAAAAAGCCATCCGGAAGGGCCGCATCGAGGTCGGTGTGGTCGGGATGCGCGTCGATGCGCGCACGCGCTCGGCGGATCAGTTGCATCGTTTTGTCGAGGGACTGAAGCTGCCGGTGCTCGGCTTTGTGCGCGATACGCAGAACTATGTACAGCTGGCGGCGCACGGCCTCACGCTGTGGGACGTGGCGAAGAGCCGGGTCGAGAAGGACCTGGAGCAGTGGCAATCGATCATCGATTGGGCCAGCAAGAAAACCTGACGCTGCCACGCGCGGCACGGTGAAGCGTTCGGGCCACGATCGGCCCGACGCGCAAGGTCATCAGGTCCAGGTTTGCGTCGGCACGTGGTCGCGACTGCCCTTGATCCGGTTGTCGCCATCGACGAATACCAGGTCCGGTTTCCATCCCGCCTTCAGCTCGGCCTCGTCGACCGTGGCAAATGCCGCGATGATGACGAGGTCGCCGAGTTGCGCCCGGCGCGCCGCCGACCCATTCAGCGAAATCATGCCGCTGCCGCGCTCGCCCTTGATCGCGTAGGTCGAAAAACGCTCGCCGTTATTGATGTTCCAGATGTCGATGCGTTCGTTTTCGACGATGTTCGCGGCTTCGAGCAGGTTCTCGTCGATCGCGCACGAGCCTTCGTAGTGCAGTTCGCAGTGCGTGACGACGGCGCGATGGATCTTCGACTTCAGCATGTGGCGTTGCATGGACTGGCGTTCCGTAAGCAAGTAGTCGCGGCCCGGGCGCATGGGGTGCATGCGGCGCGCCGGGCCGGCGGGAGGTTCAGGCGGGTTTTAGATTTCGAGGTTGTCGATCAGGCGCGTCGCACCGAGCTTCGCGGCGGCGAGTACGACGAGCGGCGCATCGGTTTCATGCGCGGCAGGTGCCTGCAGGTTCACGCGTTTGCGCACGGCGATGTAATCGGGCTGCCAGCCGCGCGCGGCGAGCGTGGCCATCGCCTGCTGCTCGATCTTCGCGAAGTCGCGCTCGCCGGCCAGCACCGCGGTGCGCACACCGTTCAGCGCGATGGCCAGTTGCGGCGCTTCGGCGCGCTCGGTGGGCTGCAGATAGCGGTTGCGCGAACTGAGCGCGAGTCCGTCGGCGTCGCGCACGGTTTCCGCGGCAATGATGTCGGTTGGGAGCGCAAACTGGTGGCACATCTGTCGCACGATCATCAACTGCTGGTAATCCTTCTTGCCGAACACCGCGACGCGCGGCTGCACGCACGACATCAGCTTCATCACCACCGTGCACACACCCTGGAAGAAGCCGGGCCGGAATTCGCCTTCGAGAATATCGCCAAGATCCTGCGGCGGATGCACGCGATATTGCTGCGGCTCCGGATACAGATCGCGCTCGGTCGGCGCGAACAGCACGTAGACGTTTTCCTTCTGCAGCTTCTCGACGTCCTCTTCGAACGTGCGCGGGTATTTGTCGAAGTCCTCGTTCGGGCCGAATTGCAGCCGGTTGACGAAGATGCTCGCGACAACCGGGTCGCCGTGCTGGCGCGCAAGACGCATCAGCGAAAGATGGCCTTCGTGCAGGTTACCCATCGTCGGGACGAACGCAGTGCGGTTCTGGCCGCGCAACTGGTCGCGCAATTCGTGGATCGAGCTGATGATTTTCATGATCGGCGGTGCACTCCTCGCACGGGGCGGGGTGGCGGGTCTCCGTAGTTATGCCGGCAGATACGCGAGGCGCACGTAGATCGGCGCAAACGGTTCGGCCTGGGTGATCTCGATCAGCGATTCGCGCGACAGCTCCAGCATCGCGATGAAGTTCACCACGACCACCGGCACACCGCGCGATGTGTCGAACAGATCCGAGAATTCCATGAAGCGCGCATTCTGCAGCCGGCGCAGGATCGTGCTCATGTGCTCGCGCACCGACAGTTCCTCGCGCGAGATGCGGTGATGCTGGACGAGCTTCGCCCGCTTGATCACATCCGCCCATGCCATGCGCAGATCGTCGCTGTTCACGTCCGGAAAGCGCGGCGTCATGCTCTGCTCGATGTACACCTCGGCGCGCAGGAAGTCGCGGCCGAGCTGCGGCAACTGGTCGAGACGCTGCGCCGCGAGCTTCATCTGCTCGTACTCGAGCAGACGGCGCACGAGTTCGGCGCGCGGATCTTCCGCTTCCTCGCCGCTATCGGCCTTTCTGACCGGCAGCAGCATGCGCGACTTGATCTCGATCAGCATCGCGGCCATCAGCAGGTATTCGGATGCCAGTTCGAGGTTCGACTCGCGCAGCTGTTCGACGTAACCGAGGTACTGCACGGTGACGTCGGCCATCGGGATGTCGAGCACGTTGAAGTTCTGCTTGCGGATCAGGTACAGCAGCAGATCGAGCGGGCCTTCGAACGTTTCGAGAAAGACCTCGAGCGCATCCGGCGGGATATACAGGTCTTGCGGGAGCTTGAAGAGCGGTTCGCCGTACAGGCGCGCGAACGCGATACCGTCGACGGTATCGGGTGTCGTATCGGTTACGGGCGCAGCGAGCGCGGCGTCGGACTGATCCTGCGCCGGGCGGGCCTCGTCGGCGGTCGTCACGCTCAGAAGTTCTGGTAGTAGACGTAAGGCGTTTGTTCTACGCGCGAGGCTTGCTGGTGCGCGCGTTCGTCGAGATCGACCGGCTGTTTGTCCCACAGCAGCGAACGGCCACGGCGCTGTTCCGCTTCGAGTGCGGGCTTTTGTTCTTTGAGCTGGTTCAGAAACTGGGTGATGTCCGATTGATACATGGCTCGACGTCCGTGAAAGAGGGGGGCGGCAGCGGGGCGGGAGGTCTGCCCGGCGGCTTTTCGCGCGGTGTGGCGGAATTTTACAGCATGCGAAAGCGCGCGGTCGAATTTGCGGAACATCGGCCGGGGGCGCGCGTCCAAGGCGAGCAGCGCACGCAGGTCAGCGGAGGCCAGGCCCTGCCGATGTGGTCAAATAGCGAGCTTCGGCCACGCTCGCAGCGCCGAATTAACCATTCATATCAACCACGGCCTGGGAGGTCCTGTTTGGCGGGGTGTCCGATCGAACCGTCGTACGTGCACCGCCCTGGCTGGGGGCCCGGTCACGGCAGCCCGCGGCAGCGCGGAGCGGCGTGCCATGCGCCGTGGCCGTTGCGCGCGTGGTTGGCGGGATGCCTGCTGGTCCTCGCATTCATGTTTGCCGCCAGCGACGCACACGCGGCGCGCGCCGCCTACAAGGTCGACATCGAG
This sequence comes from Paraburkholderia sp. CHISQ3, assembly GCF_030464945.1. Lineage (NCBI taxonomy): Bacteria > Pseudomonadati > Pseudomonadota > Betaproteobacteria > Burkholderiales > Burkholderiaceae > Paraburkholderia > Paraburkholderia sp. CHISQ3. Next base: position 24,465 of record NZ_JALPRG010000001.1, on the reverse strand, counting down.
ACCTCGCCGCGCTCGCTGCGCAAGCTGCTCGAAGCGCATCTGGACATCGCACGGTTTGCGAAGCGCGATGACATCAGCGACGACCAGTTCCAGTTTCTCGTCACCGCGACACCGCAGCAGGTGCGCGATCTCACCGCGACGCAGGGCTATTTCTCGCCGGTAGTACGGACGGACGTACGCACCGTCGACGGCAAGAAAAGCGTGAAGATCAGCGTCGATCCCGGCCCGCGCACGACGGTCTCGGCGATCACACTGACGTTTCGCGGCGCCGTGCTGACCGAAGACCCGAGTCAGGAAAACGCCACCCGTTTCGCCTTTTCGCTGCGCGAAGGCGACCCGTTCTCGCAGTCCGGCTGGGACGATGCGAAGAGCGCGTCGCTGAGGGCGCTGCAGGCACGCCGCTACCTGGGGGCGAAAATTGCGCAGTCGGAGGCACGTATCGATCCGCGCACGCACCGCGCAACGCTCAGCGTCCTGTACGACAGCGGCCCGACGTTCACGATGGGCAAGCTCGACGTATCGGGCACACGGCGCTACCCCGAGAAGATCGTCGATAACGTGAATCCGGTGTCGGTCGGCGAGATCTACGATGTGCAGCGCATCAACGAACTGCAGCGCCAGTTGCAGGGCACGCCGTACTACGCGAGCGTCGCCATCGACGTCGACAACGACCCCACGAAACCCGCCGATACGCCGATCCACGTGAAGGTCAGCGAGTATCCGTACAACAGCGTGCGCGGCGGCGTCGGTTATTCGACCGATACCGGTCCGCATGTGCAGGGTTCCTATTCGTACCTCGACACGTTCGGCCATGCGTATCCGTTCTCGATCCAGGGGCGCGTCGACCGCATCCAGCGCTACGGCCAGATCCAGCTGTCGATGCCACCCGGCGAGCGCGCGTGGACCAACAGCGTGCTCGCGTCGTACACGAGCACCGACGTGTCGGACACGACGATCTATAGCGCGCGTGTCGGTGTGCAGCGAACCCGCACGTCGCAGAACATCGACTATTCCTACTCGATCCTCTACTACCAGGACCGGCTCGAGCAGAACAACGGTAACCCGACCACGAGCCACGCGCTCGTACCGTCATGGTCGTGGACGCGCCGCAATACCGACGACCCGCTGTTCCCGCGCTCCGGCAACCTGATTCACGCGGAAGCGGGGTTTGCGGTGAAGGGTGCGGCAACCGAACAGAGCTTCGTCCGCGGCTATGCGCGTGGCCAGCAATACCTGCCGATCGGCAAGACCGACCTCGTGGTGCTGCGCGCGGAACTCGGCGGCGTGTTCACGGGCGGCAGTTCGTCGGGCGTGCCGGCGTCGCTGCTGTTTCGCGCGGGCGGTTCGAACTCGGTGCGTGGGTACAGCTTCCAGAGCATCGGTGACGAGGTCGACGGCTCGACGCTGCCGACCAAATATCTGATGACGGGCAGCGTCGAATACCAGCACTGGTTCAGCCACGACTGGGGCGCCGCGACGTTCTTCGATATCGGCACCGCCACCGATACATGGGCCGAAAAGGTCTTCTTTTCCGGTGTTGGTGTGGGCGCGCGCTGGCGCAGCCCGGTCGGCCCGGTGAACATCGACGTCGCCTACGGCATTCGTAACCGCAGCGTGCGGCCTTACCTGACGCTCGGGATTGCCTTCTGATGACTTCCTCCACTGCATCGCCCATTCGCCTGTACCGAGCATGACCACGGATTCCTCCGCACTCCCGCCACAGCCCGCACCGGACGACGCCTCGCCCGACGGAGCCGGCGCGCCGCCGCCGTCCGGGCGTCCGCGCGGCCGGCGTCTGTGGAAGGTGCTGGCGTGGGCGGTTGGTGTGCTGGTGTTGCTCGCCGCACTCGCGGCCGGTCTGGTGTACGGCGCGCTTGCGACCGAACGTGGTACTGGCTACGTCTGGCGCGCGGCGGTGAAACTGCTGGGCGGCCAGTTGTCCGGCACGCTCGACGGCGGCGCGATCGCCACCGGTGTGCGCTTGCGCCATGTCGAATGGCGTGGCGCCGATGGCACCGACATCAAGGTCGACAGTGTGGCGGGCAAGTGGGCGCTCACGCGAGCGCCGTGGCGTTACTCGATCGACTACCTGCACATCGGCACCATCGACGCGCGACTCGTGCCGTCGGCATCGTCTTCTTCGGAGCCGACGAAGTTGCCGCAGGATCTGCAACTGCCGATGCAGCTCGAGGTGCGCGACCTGCGCGTCGAGCGCTTGTTGCTGCACGAAGGCACATCGACGACCGAGTTCTCACGGCTGCTGTTTCATGGGCGTAGCGACGGCCGGCATCACGAGGCAGCGGTGGAGCGGCTCGACACGCCGTTCGGCGCGGTGACGGCGCATGCGAAGCTCGACGGTGTGCGGCCGTTCCCGCTAACCGGTGAGATCGGTTATGCGGGCAAGGTTAACGAGGAAGCGGTCGAGGTGCGCGGCAACCTGACTGGATCGCTGGAAACGCTCGTCGCTGAACTCGATGCGAGCGGGATGAAGCTCACGGGGCACGCGCATGTGGAGGCGACGCCGTTCGCCGCAGTGCCGTTGCAACGCGCGACGCTGACTTTCGATCATGTGAATCCGCAGGCGTTTGCGCCGGGGGCGCCGCAGGCGGATCTCGCGGTGCGGGCGGAGTTGCAGCCGGCGGATGGGGAAGCGGTTGTTGCTCCGGCGGCGGCCGCCAGCGCAGCAAGCACGGCAAGCACGGCAAGCACGGCAAGCACGGCAAGCACGGCAAGCACGGCAAGCGGCCCGGCTGTCGCCCAGAAAGCACCGACCGCTGCGGCGGCAAACAACGCCGCCCCCGCTTTCGCCGTAGCCGGCACCGTCTCGATCGTCAACGCGAAGCCCGGCGCGATCGACCAGCATCTGCTGCCGCTCATCGATGCGCATGCCGACATCCGCCTCGACGCTGCAAGCCAGCGCCTGTCGAACCTGAACGTACGGCTCGTGAAGAACGCGACCATCACCGGTGGCGGTGCGCTGAAGGGCAAGTACGGCCAGTTCGATCTGAAGGTGGCCAACCTCGATCTGAACGCGCTCGAAGCGACCGTGCGCCCGACGCAGCTGAGCGGCCCGATCGGCATCCGCCTGAACGACGACGTGCAGAGCATCACGCTCGATCTCGCCGACCCGAAGGCCGCACTTCGCGCGCAAGGCAAGATAACGTTCGACCCCGCGCGGATGAGCTTCAACGACGTGAAGGTCAGCGCCGGCAAGGGCCGTATCGATCTGTCCGGCGCGATCAAGCACGACGCGAATTCGACCTACAACCTGAAGGCTGCGCTGACCGATTTCGATCCGTTCGCACTGACTTTGCAGACACCGGCGCGTGCGGCACCGGCCGTTGCGCGATCAGGCGCGAAATCGGGCACGAAACCCGACGCGGAATCCACCGCGAAACCCGCGACGAAGACCGCCACCAACTCCGCAAAACGCAGCGCAACCCCAGCACAGACGGGCAAGATCGAAGCACGCGTCACCGGCACGCTAAACGCAGCGGGCGTACTCGCACCGGGCTTCACGACGAAGGCCGATTTCAAGCTCGGCGACAGCGTCTACGACGGCCTGCCGCTGACCGGCGGTGGCACGCTCCAACTCGCCGGCACGCGACTGTTGCCGAGCCGCGCGAACCTGTCGGTGGCGGGCAACCAGGTGGATCTGCAGGGCAGCTTCGGCGCGCCCGGCGACCGGCTGCGCTTTCGCATCGACGCACCGCAACTCGAGCGGCTCGGCTTCGGCCTCGCGGGTGTCGTGGCCGCGAACGGCGATCTGACCGGTTCATTTGCGCATCCGAACGTCGTGCTCGACTACAACGCGGACAGTGTCGCGTTCGGCACGACCCGGCTCGGTCATGCGCAGGGCCATGCGGAACTGCGCGATGGCGCAAACGGCGCGCTCGTCTTCACCACCGACGCGCGCAATCTCAGCGCGGCCGGTGTCGATCTCGCGACGCTGACCGCACGCCTCGGCGGCACTCGCGCGAATCACACGCTCGAAGCCGCCGCGTCCGGCAAGGTGGAAGGCCGCACCGTCGAACTGACACTTGGCGCGAACGGCCACCTGACCGAAGCACGCGACGGCACGCGCTGGGACGGCACGGTCACGCGCCTGCAGAATCGCGGCACGCCGGCGGTGAATCTCGAAACGCCGCTCACGGTGAGTGCCGGTGCCGGACGGGTGACGTTGGGTGCGACGCGGCTCACGCTCGAAGGTGCGGTGCTCGATCTGAAATCGTTCGCACTCGATCACGGACGCATCCGCTCGGCGGGCACGTTGACAGACGTGTCGCTCGCGCGCTTGCTGGCGCTGCGCGAAGAGATCACTGGCGATGCGTCGCCGGTGAAGACCGACCTCGTATTCGACGGCGACTGGGACTTTGCGCTTGGCGACACGGCGAGCGGCCACGTCCAGTTGAAGCGCCGCGGTGGCGACGTAACGGTCGAAGTGGGGCGCGGCATCGCATCGCTCGGCATTACCGATATCGCCGCGCGTGCCGATTTCAGCGGCGGCAATCGCGTCAATGCAACGGTGCATGCGCAGGCGAGCCGGCTCGGCGTCATCGATGCCGACGCGCACACGGCGCTGGCGCTACGCGATGGCGCACTGACCGTCGATGACGACGCGCCGCTCACCGGCAAGGTCGACGCAGACTTGCCGTCGCTGAAGACGACGGGCGGACTGTTCGGGCCCAGCTATCTGCTCGATGGCCACCTTGCGTTGAAGCTCGCGCTCGGCGGGACGGTGGCGAAACCGAACCTGTCGGGCTCGCTGACCGGCGACGGTCTGTCGGCAACACTCGTCGACCAGGGCGTACAACTGAAGGGTGGCGTGGTCCGCATCGCGCTGTCAGAAAATCTCGTTGATTTCCAGCAGGTCGAATTCCATGGCGCGAGCGGTACGCTGCGCGCGACCGGTCGCGTGCGGCTCGACGGCGCGGAACCCGATCTCACGGCGAGCATCGTTGCCGACAAGCTCGAACTGTTCGCGGCGCCGGACCGCGAGTTGTCGCTGTCGGGCAGCGCGAGCGTCGCGAATGCGGGGCCGCAGGGCGGCATGGCGATCAACGGCAAATTTAACGTCGACCACGCGCTCTTCGATCTGCCCGAAGAAGCCTCGCCGAGTCTCGGCGACGATGTCGTGATCGTGCGTGCGGACGGCACCGTGCGTGGCGAGAAGAAACCCGATGCGGTGGCCGCCACCGACAAGCCCGTCGGCCGTTTTGCGCCGCGCGCGAACATCGACCTCGATCTCGGCAACAACTTCCGCTTCCGCGGGCAGGGCGCGGATCTCGGCCTGCGCGGCACGATCACCGCGATGAGCGCGCCGAACCAGCCGCTGCGCGCGGTCGGCAATGTGCGTGTGACGGAAGGTTCGACCTACACGGCGTTCGGTCGCAAGCTGGCGATCGAAAACGGCTTCTTCACGTTCAACGGACCGGTGTCGAATCCCGGCATCAACATTCTCGCGATGCGCCGCAACCAGCAGGTCGAAGCCGGCGTGCAAGTAACCGGCACGGTCCAGGCGCCGAACGCGAAGCTCGTGTCGGAGCCGAACGTGCCCGACAACGAAAAGCTCTCATGGCTGCTGTTCGGTCACGGCACCGACCAGGGCAACAACCTCGGCCAGCAGAGCACGATGACGACTGCGCTGGCGCTGCTCGGCAGTGTGAGCGGCAAGCGGATCGCGCAGACGTTCGGGCTCGACGAGGTGACGGTGGGGCGCAGCGAAGTCGGATTGACGGACCCGCAGGTCGTGATGGTGTCGAAGGCGATCAGCGAATGGCTCGTGCTCGGCTACGAACAGGGATTGCAGTCGGCGGCGAACGCGATCAAGGCAACTGTCAACCTGACGCGCTTCTGGTCGATCGCCGCGTATGGCGGGACGTTCCAGGGTATCGACCTACTGTACACGCGGCGCTTCGATCGATTTCACTGGTAGTGCCGTTGCAGCCATGAAAAAAAGCGGTGGGCTTTTTAGAGCCCGCCGCTTTTTTACCGCTTTGATCTACGCGACTTACTTCACGCGCATGCCCGGCTTCGCACCGCTGTTGGGTTCGAGCAGGTAAAGACCCGGTTCGGCCTTTTCATCGGTCGCGGAAGCCGCGAGCACCATGCCTTCCGACAGACCGAATTTCATCTTTCGCGGCGCGAGGTTCGCGACCATCACGGTCAGCTTGCCGATCAGTTGCTCCGGCTGATACGCAGACTTGATGCCCGAAAACACGTTGCGCGTCTTTTCTTCGCCGACGTCGAGCGTCAGTTGCAGCAACTTGTCCGATCCTTCAACCGCGCGGCAATCGACGATCTTCGCAATGCGCAGATCGATCTTCGCGAAGTCATCGATCGAGATGACGTCGGGCGTGTCCGTTGCGGCCTGAGCGGCGGTCTTGGCAGACGCAGCGGCTTTTGCCGACGCTTTCGCGCCGGACGCAGCAGCAGGTTCCGCAGCGGTAGTCGTACCCGTCGCTTGCAGCGATTCGCGGTTCGCAGCAAGCAGCGCATCGATCTGCTTCGGATCGACGCGCGTCATCAGATGCTGATACGCGTTGATCGGACGCTGCGACGTGAGCGGCACGTTCGCGTCGGCCCACACCTGCGGCTCGATGCCGAGAAACGCTTCAACCGATTGCGCGAGCTTCGGCAGCACCGGCTTCAGCGCGAGCGACAGCAGACGGAACGCCTCGATGCTGACGCTGCAGGTTTCATGCAGCGCGACCGCGTTTGCCGGGTCCTTCGCCTGATCCCACGGCTTGGCGGTATCCACGTATCCATTGACGCTGTCGGCGAGTTCCATCGTCGTGCGCAGCGCGCGGCCGTAGTCGCGCGCTTCGTAATGCGCGGCGATCTGCGGAATCGCTGCGCGCAGCGTATCGAGCAGCGGATGGCGCATCGCGCTGTCCTGAATGCGACCGTCGAAACGCTTGATCAGGAAGCCCGCCGCACGGCTCGCGATGTTCACGTACTTGCCGACGAGATCGCTGTTCACGCGCGCCTGGAAGTCGCCGAGGTTCAGATCGATGTCTTCCATCGTGCTGTTCAGCTTCGCGGCGTAGTAGTAGCGCAGCCACTCCGGATTCAGGCCCGTGTCGATATAGCTCTTCGCGGTGATGAACGTGCCGCGCGACTTCGACATTTTCGTGCCGTCCACCGTCAGGAAGCCGTGCGCGAACACGTTGGTCGGCGTGCGATGGCCCGAGAACTCGAGCATGGCCGGCCAGAACAGCGTGTGGAAGTACAGGATGTCCTTGCCGATGAAGTGATACTGCTCGGTGGTCGAGTCCTTGCGCACCCATGCGTCGAAATCGATGCCGCGCTGCTCGCACAGGTTCTTGAAGCTCGCGTAGTAGCCGACCGGCGCGTCGAGCCACACGTAGAAGTATTTGCCGGGCGCGCCGGGAATCTCGAAGCCGAAGTACGGCGCATCGCGCGAGATGTCCCAGTCGGCGAGTTTTGCGTCGCCCGCATCGCCGAGCCATTCGCGCATCTTGTTGGTGGCTTCCTGTTGCGCCAGACCGCCGACCCAGCTGCGCAGGAAATTCTCGCAGCGCGGATCGGACAGGCGGAAGAAGTAGTGCGTCGAGACCTTGCGGATCGGCGTCGCGCCCGAGACGACCGAATACGGATTGATCAGGTCGGTCGGTTGATAGGTCGAACCGCAGACCTCGCAGCTATCGCCGTACTGATCCTTCGCGCCGCACTTCGGGCACTCGCCCTTGATGAAGCGATCCGGCAGGAACATTTCCTTGACCGGGTCATACGCCTGTTCGATGTCGCGCGCCTCGATCAGGCCGGCGGCCTGCAACGAGGTGTAGATCGACTCCGACAGCACACGGTTTTCTTCCGAATGCGTCGTGTAGTAATTGTCGTATTGCACGCCGAAGCTGGCGAAATCGCGCGTGTGTTCCTGCCACACGCGGTCGATCAGCTGCTCCGGCGTGATGCCTTCCCACTCTGCGCTCAGCATGATCGGCGTGCCGTGCGTATCGTCGGCGCCGACGTAGTAGACCTCGTGTCCATGCATGCGCAACGTCCGGACCCAGATATCCGTCTGGATATGCTCGACCATATGGCCGATGTGAATCTGCCCGTTCGCATACGGCAACGCGGAGGTGACAAGGATCTGGCGGGGCTTCGACGGCGCGTCGACGGCGCTGGGGCCGGTGGCGGGGGCTGACATGGATATTCCGGGGGCTTGGCGGGGGACGAAACAGCGATTCTAGCAGGGCGGCCGCACAACGCGGGTGGGGCTCGCCGGGTCCTGGTGCGCGTCATGGTCGGTGGAGATTACGACGACACCGTGGGTGGAAAGCACGCGGTAGCCACTACGCACGGTATGCGCGATGTGACAAAACGGCGACTTAGCGCTAGGAATCAGGAAACATCGGCGGGGAAGCGCAGCGGGAGAAGCGACCGGAAAGACCGGGGACCAGCAAAAGCGACAGGCAAAAAAAACCGGGGCGATTCGGCCCCGGAGCAACAACGACAAGAGGAGAATGGTGACGCGGCGGCATCGCCAGCCACGTACCGTAAATACAGACACGGCTAAATCGCAAGAGTTCGAAAAATTTTTCGTTTCGTCCGCGGCGATTTTTCTGCGCTCGTTTCTGCACTCGTTACGGGCCCGATCAGCCGGGCCCACAACCATCATTCCCCTCTTTCGACCAGTTGCTGGCGCGCGTTACTGCGCGTGCTGTGCCGTGGCGCGCAGATAGACTTCGACGCGACGATTTTGTGCGCGACCCGCTTCCGTGTTGTTATCGGCAATCGGATTGGACGCACCGCGGCCATCTGCCGACAGACGACCCCCCGCGACGCCGCGCTGCACGAGGTAGGTCGTGACGCTTGTCGCACGATTCACCGACAGTGTCTGGTTATAGGCCGCCTGACCCGTGCTGTCCGTATAGCCGATCACCTGGGCGATCACTTCAGGATTCTGGTTGAGCGTCTGTGCGACCTGATCGAGCACCGGCGCGAAGCTCGGCTTGATCGTGTACTGGTTGGTGTCGAACGTGACCGAACTCGGGATGTTCAGCTTGAGCGAGCCGTCCGGCTGCTCGGTGATCTGCGTGCCGGTACCGGCGGTGGCGCCGGTCAGCTTGTTGTGGATGGCCTGCCAGTTGTAGCCGGTGATACCGCCGGCCGCCGCGCCTACGCCTGCGCCGATCGCCGCGCCCTTGCCGCCGCCAATCAGCGCACCGATACCGGCGCCGAGACCGGCGCCCACACCGGTACCGACCGCGGTGTTGGTGCCCTGCGGAGTGGCACAGCCGGCAAGCAGCGCGCCGACGAGGGTGAGTACCGACATGCGAGTCATGATTTTTGCATTCATTTTTGATTCCTCTCTTGAGTAAGACGGCTCGACGACGACAGAAGCCGGACCGTCGACACACCACGCAACAGGGTCTTCCGGCAGCAGCACGCGGCAGCCACTACAATGACGGCTTGAGCCTGCAGCGGCAAAGCCTCGAGGCACCCGGGCAGGGCCCTATAGCTTGCTGCTGGCGAAGGGTGCCTGGCAAGCCTGTTTTGCGCAATGGCGACTAACAATTTCTTTCAATTTCCGGCGGCTGGCGGAAGCTTCGATTCCCCCGCGCCGCAAGCGTTCCCACGGAGTTTCAATGAGTATCGATCGGGCATTGGTCGACGCCGCCCTCGCGGCCGTCGCCGACCCCAACACTGGCCGTCCGTTTGCAGCGGCAAAAAATTTCCGCAATGTGGCAATCGATGGTGCGACGGTCAGCGTCGACCTCGTGCTGGGCTATCCGGCCAAACGCCAGTTTGAAGCGCTGAATGCGCTCGTCACCGGGGCACTGCGTGCCGTGCCGGGTGTCGCTGAAGCCCGTGTGACGGTGTCGCAGCAAATCGCGGCGCATACCGTGCAGCGCGGCGTGAAACTGCTGCCGAACGTGAAAAACATCGTAGCGGTTGCGTCGGGCAAGGGCGGCGTCGGCAAGAGCACGACCGCCGTGAACCTGGCGCTTGCGCTGGCGAGTGAGGGCGCGTCGGTCGGCATACTCGATGCAGACATCTACGGTCCGTCGTTACCGATGATGCTCGGCATAGAAGGTCGCCCCGAATCGCCCGACGGCAAATCGATGATTCCGCTCGTTGGCCACGGTATGCAGGCCAATTCGATCGGCTTTCTGATCGAGCAGGACAATCCGATGGTCTGGCGCGGTCCGATGGCGACTTCCGCGCTCGAACAACTGCTGCGGCAGACGAACTGGCAGGATCTCGACTACCTGATCGTCGACATGCCGCCCGGCACCGGCGATATCCAGCTCACGCTGTCGCAGCGCGTGCCCGTCACCGGCGCGGTGATTGTGACGACGCCGCAGGACATCGCGCTGCTCGACGCGAAGAAAGGTCTGAAGATGTTCGAGAAGGTCGGGATTCCGATTCTCGGCATCGTCGAGAACATGAGCACGCATATCTGCTCGAACTGCGGTCATGAAGAGCACGTCTTTGGCGCCGGCGGCGGCGACCGGATGGCGCGCGAATACGGCGTGGAGCTGCTCGGCAGCCTGCCGCTCGATATCGCGATCCGCGAGCAGACCGACTCGGGCCGGCCCACCGTCGCAGCCGACCCGGACGGCCGCATCGCCGGGGTTTATGGGGCGATCGCGCGCAAGGTCGCGATCCACATTGCCGAGCGCGCGCGCGACATGACCTCGAAGTTTCCGAACATCGTGATCCAGAACACCTGAGCGCGCCTTCGGCACGGTCGTCGAAGGCGTCAATCCGGGCCGTCGCTCGCGGTATCATGTGAGCTTCGTCAGGTCCGGCAGACTGGCCGCAGGGGCGGCCGGCGGCCGACAAGAGGATTGCATGAGAAAACGAATCGACGGGCGCACGACACATACGTTCATCGTGATGGCCGCGAGCGGGTTGCTACTGTGCGGTTGCTCGACTTTCCTGCGGCCGCAGGAAAAGCGCGCGGATGCCCAGTTGCTGCCGACCGTGGGAAGCACGGCGCGCGGCACGGTGACCTTTATCGAGCGTTCGGACGGCGTGCAGGTCACCTACAATCTTTCCGGTCTGCCGGCGAACTCCGACCACGCGCTGCAGGTACATGAGCGCGGCGACTGCAACTCCGTCGATGGCTCGGCGGCCGGCCCGGTGTTTTCGCCCGCGGCCGAGCGCCTGAAGGCGGGCGCCCGGGTCGAGGGCGATCTCGGCAACATTCACGCGGATGCGAACGGCGTCGCGGCCGGCTTCATCGTCGCGCCGGATGTGTCGCTCGACGGCATCCGCTCGGTGCTGCAGCGTTCGGTACTGGTCCATCGCGATGCGGGCGATCCTTACGCGTACCCGCAGCACAGCGCGGGTCCTGCGCTTGCGTGCGGTGCCATCCGCCAGTGAGCGCGATCGATGTGCCGAATGTGCCGCGTGGTCCGTGTAGCGCGCCCAGCCGGTGCGCCGGTCCGATGAGCAGCAGCTTTCTCCCGATCGCGTAAAATAACCGCCTTTCGTCCGGCAACCCGCGCCCCACGGGCGCGTCAGCCGGTCCCCACGTCACCGTAGCGACCCGGCACAACCCGCCGGTAGCGACCAACCAGCGTTCAACTCGACTCTATGGCAATCAAATCCGACAAGTGGATCCGGCGCATGGCCGAAGAGCACAAGATGATCGAGCCGTTTGTTCGCGATCAGGTGCGGGTGTCCGAGGATGGCCGCAAGATCGTTAGCTACGGCACCTCGAGCTACGGCTACGACATCCGCTGCGCGGACGAATTCAAGATCTTCACGAACATCAATTCCACGATCGTCGATCCGAAGAACTTTGACGAGAAGTCGTTTGTCGACTTCAAGGGCGATGTCTGCATCATCCCGCCGAACTCGTTCGCGCTCGCCCGCACGGTCGAATATTTCCGTATCCCGCGCAGCGTGCTGACGGTCTGCCTCGGCAAATCGACCTATGCGCGTTGCGGCATCATCGTCAACGTGACGCCGTTCGAACCCGAGTGGGAAGGCTATGTCACGCTCGAATTCTCGAATACGACACCTTTGCCTGCCAAAATCTACGCGAACGAAGGCGTCGCGCAGGTGCTGTTCTTTGAAAGCGACGAAATTTGTGAGGTGTCGTACGCGGACCGCGGCGGCAAATATCAAGGTCAACGTGGCGTGACGTTGCCTAAAACGTGACGCGCGAGCGCATTGACTCACCGGATTGCCGGGTGACCGCTGCGCAACACAAGCAGCGGTCGTTCTTTTTGGAGAATCGCCCATGAAGTTTCGTTTTCCCGTCGTCATCATCGACGAAGATTTCCGTTCCGAGAACATCTCGGGTTCCGGCATCCGGGCGCTCGCGGAAGCGATCGAGAAGGAAGGCGTCGAAGTGCTCGGGCTGACGAGCTACGGCGATCTGACGTCGTTTGCCCAGCAATCGAGCCGCGCGTCGTGCTTCATTCTCTCCATCGACGACGACGAACTGCTGCCGTTCATCGAAAACCCCGGCAACGAAGACGACACGCCCGAACTCGCGTCGGCGATCATCGACCTGCGCGCGTTCGTGACCGAAGTGCGCCGCCGCAACTCGGATATCCCGATCTTCCTGTACGGCGAAACGCGCACGTCGCGGCACATTCCGAACGACATCCTGCGCGAGCTGCACGGCTTCATCCACATGTTCGAGGACACGCCGGAGTTCGTCGCGCGCCATATCATCCGCGAGACCAAGGTGTATCTCGATGCGCTCGCGCCGCCGTTCTTCAAGGAACTCGTCAAGTACGCGGACGAAGGTTCGTATTCGTGGCACTGCCCGGGCCACTCGGGTGGCGTCGCGTTCCTGAAGAATCCGCTCGGCCAGATGTTCCACCAGTTCTTCGGCGAGAACATGCTGCGCGCGGACGTCTGCAATGCCGTCGACGAACTCGGCCAGCTGCTCGATCACACGGGCCCGGTCGCGGCGTCCGAGCGCAACGCGGCGCGCATCTTCAGCGCGGATCATCTGTTCTTCGTCACCAACGGCACGTCGACGTCGAACAAGATCGTCTGGCACGCGACGGTCGCGCCGGGCGACATCGTGCTGGTGGACCGCAACTGCCACAAGTCGATCCTGCACGCGATCACGATGACGGGCGCCATCCCCGTGTTCCTCACGCCGACGCGCAACCACTTCGGCATCATCGGCCCGATTCCGCGCGACGAATTCAAGCCGGAGAACATTCGCAAGAAGATCGAGGCCAATCCGTTCGCGCGCGAGGCGCTCGAGAAGAACCCGAACGCGAAGCCGCGCATCCTGACGATCACCCAAAGCACCTACGACGGCGTGATCTACAACGTCGAGATGATCAAGGACCTGCTCGGCGATCTGCTCGACACGCTGCACTTCGACGAAGCGTGGCTGCCGCACGCGGAATTCCACGAGTTCTATCAGGACATGCACGCCATCGGCGCGGGGCGTCCGCGCACCGGCGCGCTGGTGTTCGCGACGCACTCCACGCACAAGCTGCTCGCCGGTATCTCGCAGGCTTCGCAGATCGTCGTGCAGGACTCGGAGAACAGCACGTTCGACCGCCATCGTTTCAACGAGGCGTATCTGATGCACACGTCGACGAGCCCGCAGTACGCGATCATCGCGTCGTGCGACGTTGCCGCGGCGATGATGGAGCCGCCGGGCGGTACGGCGCTGGTTGAGGAATCGATTGCCGAGGCGCTCGATTTTCGCCGCGCGATGCGCAAGGTCGACAAGGAGTACGGCGACGACTGGTTCTTCGAAGTGTGGGGCCCGGAAGAACTCGCTGACGAAGGCATCGGCTCGCGCGAAGACTGGATATTGCGGCCGAACGAGCGCTGGCACGGCTTCGGTCCGCTCGCCGAAGGCTTCAACATGCTCGACCCGATCAAGGCGACGATCATCACGCCGGGCCTGAACGTGGACGGCGAATTCGGCGCGACCGGCATTCCGGCCGCGATCGTCACGAAGTATCTGGCCGAGCACGGCATCATCGTCGAGAAGACCGGGTTGTATTCGTTCTTCATCATGTTCACGATCGGCATCACGAAGGGTCGCTGGAACTCGATGGTTACCGAGCTGCAGCAGTTCAAGGACGATTACGATAACAACCAGCCGCTGTGGCGCGTGCTGCCCGAATTTGTCGCGCACAATCCCGCGTACGAGCGCATGGGCCTGCGCGATCTGTGCGAGCAGATTCACAGCGTTTACCGTGCAAACGACATCGCGCGTCTGACCACCGAGATGTACCTGTCGAGTATGGAACCCGCGATGAAACCGTCCGAAGCGTTCGCGAAGCTCGCGCACCGCGAGGTCGATCGCGTGCCTATCGACGAACTCGAAGGTCGCGTAACGTCGATCCTGCTCACGCCGTATCCGCCGGGTATTCCGTTGCTGATTCCTGGAGAGCGCTTTAACCGCACGATCGTCAACTATCTGCGCTTTGCGCGCGAGTTCAACGAACGCTTCCCGGGTTTCCATACGGACATTCACGGGCTCGTCGGCGAGACGATCAACGGGCGCGTCGAATACTTCGTCGATTGCGTGCGCGGCTGACAATGGTGAGCCGGAAGTTTGCGTCGATCGTGGGAGCGGCTGCGCTCGCGCTAGCCGCGTTCGTCGTGCCACAGGTCGCGCGTGTTGCACACGCAGAGGTTGCCGCCGCCGATCCGATCGATGCCACGATGCGTACGTGTCTTGCGCGCAGCGATATGTCGTCGACGGCGGGGCAGGTGCAGTGCATGAACACGGCGCGCACCGCGTGGCAGGCTGCGCTCGATATGGCGTATCAGCAGGTGCTCGCGAAGTCGTCGGGCGCGCAGCACAGGCGCTGGGAAACCAGCCAGAAGCGCTGGACGCAGTGGCGCGATGCCGAAGCGAAGATGCAGCGCGCGGTTTTCGAAACGACGCACGGCACGATGTATGTGCTGTTCGAAGCCGACATGCAACTGCAACCGGTGCGCGACCGCGCGCTCGCGTTGCGGCGTGCGGCGCTGCGTGAAGGCAGCGGCGATCCGCTGCCGCGTCTGCGCGCCTGTTCGGCCGATGCGCAATGCGAACACGCGATGTTCGACCTGAACCGCTACTACCGAAGGCTCAACGCGCGGATGCCGCCGGGCGCGCGTGCGACGCTCGTGCAGGCGCAGCGCGCGTGGGTTGCGTTCCGCGATGGGACTACACCGGTGATCGATGCGCATAGCCGGATCGACATCATCGGTGCGCGGATTGCAACGCTCAAGCGGCTGTCGGAAACGGTCGGCAACGACTGAGCTGCGTACGCGGTGTACGCAGCGGTGCGATGCCGTTGTCAGTCGAGCACGAAGGCCGGTTTCCCCGACGGGTGAGCTTCGAGCGACGGTTCACCAAGCAGATCGCGCGCCGCGTCCTCGATCGATGCGGACAGCATGTTCAGCGCGAGATCGTTGTCTTCGGTACCGAACGGATCTTCGATCTGCGAGGCAATCGCTTCGTGCGCCATGAACGTATACGCGACGAACACGCTGAACACCGGCGTGAACAGGCCGATGCTGTCGACAAGGCCGAACGGTAGCGCCGCGCAGAAAAAATAGACGGTGCGGTGGATCATCACCGAGTACGCGAACGGCAGCGGCGTCGAGGCAATGCGCTCGCATCCGCCGATCACCTCCGACACACCATGCAGATTGCGATCGAACGCCAGCACGGCCCACGGGTCGAGCGTGCCTTCGCGCGCGCGACGCTGTACCCATTCTCCGAGCCAGAGCATCAACGTCGCGGGACGGTAACGCGAAGCCATGACGCGTTCGACGAGCGCTGCGGGCAGCCGGGCTGCGAGATCGTTGCGTGGGTCGGTCTTGCGCAACTGGTGCCGCAATGCATGCGGTAGTGCGCCCAGCACGGCGATGAATTCGCGTACCTCGGCTGCGTTAGCGTCTGCGCTGGCATTGCTACGCGTCAGCGTGAGCGCCTCACGCGTCAGCGAGCGCGTGTCGATCTGCAACTGTCCCCACAGTTTGCGGGCTTCCCAATAGCGGTCGTAGCTCGTGTTGTTGCGAAACCCGAGAAACACCGCGAGTGCGATGCCGATCAGCGAGAACGGCGTGGGGCTCAGCTCGAGTCCGACCGCGAGCCGATGCGTATGCGCGACCACAGCAAGCACCGAGATGCAGAAAATCAGAAAGAGACGTGGCAGCAGTTCCGGCAGAACGGAGCCGCGCCACGCGAGCAGCATGCGGAACCAGTGCAGATTCGGGCGGACGATCATGGGCGGGGGAGCAGAGCGAACGGTGAGAGACGATGGGGTCATTATCGCCGATGCGTTAGCGGCCGATGACCGGCTGGCGGTGCGTCGTTTGGGCGCGGTGCGGCCTGCGCTTCGGCCCACGGCAGGCTTGGTTGCGGGGGAGGGCGAAGTGGATTGCACGGCAGCGGCTACAATGGAGTCCAGATCAGTACTGGTACTAGCTATACAGTTATCCCGGTACTGGTGCACCCGCTACCCCACTCACTCACGATGCCCACGCGCACCCCGCCGGCGCGCCTGACCGATGATCCACACACCGTCTTCCGCCGATCCACCGCCCCCACTCGACGCGACGCCTGCTCGCGCGCTCGGCGATTTCATCCGCGCGCATCGCGAGCGCCTGTCGCCGCAGTCGGTCGGTTTGCCGCCGGGGCCGCGCCGCCGCACGCCGGGTCTGCGGCGAGAGGAAGTCGCGCAGCTGTGCGGCGTGAGCCCGACCTGGTACACCTGGATCGAGCAGGGCCGGCCGGTGTCGGCTTCGGCGGATGCGCTCGCGCGGATCGCGGTGGCGTTGCAGCTTTCGCGTGCGGAGCGTGCATATCTGTTCGAACTCGCGGCGCAGCGCGATCCGGCCGAGCCGGACCCGAGCACCGCCGACGCTCCCGACACGTTGCTGCAAACCGTCCAGCTCGTCGACACACCGGCCTATGTGCTCGATCGTCAGTGGAATGCGCTGGCGTGGAATGCGCGCGCGGCGGACCTGTTCGTCGGCTGGCTCGACGGTACGCACGATCGCAACCTTCTACGCTTCACGTTCACCGAGCCGGGCGCGCGCGACCTGATCGTCGACTGGGAGACACGCGCGCGACGGCTCGCCGCCGAGTTTCGTGCCGATTCGATTCGCCATCTGAACGACGCGCCGACGCGCGGCCTGATCGACGCGTTGAGCGCCGCCAGCGATGCGTTCGCGCGTTTCTGGGCGTCGCAGGACGTCGGCGAGCGCGAGGGCGGACGGCGCGAATTCAATCATCCGCGCGACGGTCGCGTCGTCTATGATCAGATCACGTTCAAACCCGCGCATCGCGAAGACCTCAAGCTCGTCGTGCTGGTGCGCGAGGTGTGACGCCCGGCTGAAGTGCCGCAGCGGCTGCGGCAACGGCCCCGGGTGTTAAAATCCTCGACTTCCCCGGTTTATCGCGGGCTAACGTCCGCGCGAACCGCTTCACCGCACGCTCACTGCTCATCACCATGACGTCCCAACTGCACAAAAAAGGCGAAGCCTGGTCGGCTCGCTTCTCGGAGCCGATGTCGGAGCTCGTCAAACGCTATACGTCGTCGGTTTTCTTCGACAAGCGTCTCGCACTCGTCGATATCGAAGGATCGCTGGCGCATGCTTCGATGCTGGCCGCGCAGAAGATCATCGCCGCCGCCGACCTCGCCGCGATCGAGCGCGGCCTGACGCAGATCAAGGGTGAAATCGAGCGGGGCGAGTTCGAGTGGCAACTCGATCTCGAAGACGTGCACCTGAACATCGAAGCGCGCCTCACCGCATTGATCGGCGATGCGGGCAAGCGCCTGCATACCGGCCGCTCGCGCAACGACCAGGTCGCGACCGACATCCGCTTGTGGTTGCGCGGCGAGATCGACCGGATCGTCGGTCTGCTCGGCGAACTGCGTCGTGCGCTGATCGATCTCGCGGAACAGCATGCCGGCACGATCATGCCGGGCTTCACGCATTTGCAGGTCGCGCAGCCGGTCACGTTCGGCCACCATCTGCTCGCGTACGTCGAGATGTTTACGCGCGACACCGGTCGCATGCGCGACTGCCGTGCGCGCCTGAACCGTCTGCCGCTCGGTGCGGCTGCGCTCGCGGGCACCAGCTATCCGATCGATCGTCACGCGGTCGCGAAGACGCTTGGCTTCGACGGCATTTGCACCAACTCGCTCGATGCGGTTTCCGACCGCGACTTTGCCATCGAATTCACCGCTGCCGCTGCGCTCGTGATGACGCACGTGTCGCGTTTCTCGGAAGAACTCGTGCTGTGGATGAGCCCGCGCGTCGGCTTCATCGATCTCGCGGACCGCTTCTGCACCGGCTCGTCGATCATGCCGCAGAAAAAGAACCCGGACGTGCCCGAACTCGCGCGCGGCAAGACGGGGCGCGTGAACGGTCACCTCATCGGCCTGTTGACGCTGATGAAGGGCCAGCCGCTCGCGTACAACAAGGACAATCAGGAAGACAAGGAACCGCTGTTCGACACCGTCGATACAGTCGCCGACACGCTGCGTATCTTTGCCGAGATGGCTGCGGGTATCACGGTGAAGCCGCAGGCCATGCGCGCGGCCGCGTTGCAGGGCTTCTCGACGGCGACCGATCTCGCCGATTATCTGGTCAAGCGCGGTCTTGCGTTCCGCGATGCGCACGAAGCGGTTGCGCACGCGGTGCGGATCTGTGTGGATCGCGGTTGCGATCTCGCCGATCTGACGCTCGACGAAATGCGCAGCGAACTACCGAACGTCGCGCATCTGCTCGGCGACGATGTGTTCGAGTATCTGACGCTGGAAGGGTCGGTGGCGAGCCGCAATCATCCGGGCGGTACGGCGCCGGAACAGGTGCTGGCGGCGGTGAAGGCGGCGCGCGTGGCGCTGGGCTGACGCGTTGCGCTAAAGCATTGCGCGTGAGCGCAAGCGGTTTGCTGCGCGAGCATCGCTCGCGCAGCGTGGTGCAGATTACTCGTCCCGCACGCTATCGTCCTTCTTGAAGGTCAATTCCATCGTGTGCCACGCGTCGGCCTGACCGGGCTTGCCCATCGTTTTGTCGAGGTCGATCAGACTCTCCCGCGATGTGACGATTTGCGCATCGTTCTCCGGTGGATTTTCTCTCGCGACACGTACCTGTGCCCGATCCAGCACATAGCCGTTTTCCTTCGCCATATCGAGCAGATCGCTCGCCGACCGGATGTTCAGGTTTTTTGATTCGGTGTACGCGTGCTGCGAGCCGTACGTCGACAGAGAAAATCTGTCGCCGTCCTTCTGCACGTGAGCAGCATGGGCGAAGGTGTTCGCGAGTTCATTGTCGTTCATGTAGGGCGCCACGTAGGCCATCACGATGCGATCGGCTTCGCCGGGTTTCACGTGCCCATTCTGGACGGCACTCGAGAAGTCCATCGCCGCTGTGACCTCGATGTCCTTGTTGTTGCCAAGTCCGCTTTTCTCGCTCTTCGCGTGGGTTACCGCTTCCGAATCCGTTTCGATACCCTTGACCGCGGCGTTCGGATAGTGTGTCTTCGCGGCCAGCAATTCGTTGCCCTCCGCGTAACCGATTACCACCACATTGCGGACCGCCTCAGCCGATTTCTGCGTTTCGCTGGATGCGGCCCATTTCACGTTTTCGGACGTCGGCTGTGCCGGGCGATCCGGCATGGCGTTGAGACGTCCGAGTTTGCCGTAGCGGTTCGCCATTGCCGCGTACGGTTGCCTCGGCGACCCCGGCAGTGAGGACATCGGACGTGGGGCGCTTGACGACATCCGGCGCAAGCCTGCGCCCGTGCCGGAGATCCCGGCAAGCTGCGGCGGCAGCGGGCTCGTTGGGCTGGTCGGACTCGTAGGGCTCGTCGGCCCACGCGTTCCTGTGTTCTTCGCCGCGTTGGTGGTCGATTCGGCGAAACCGGTTGCGAGGCGACCGGCGAGCTGGCGGACCGAATTGGAACGCATGATGTTTCTCCAAAGAAGCAAGTGTCAGCCGAAGGCTCGGCTCGTGTCGCGCAATACGAAACGAATCGCGCGCCCGGAAACGACAGCAGATGAAAAGAACCCGGAGCCGGCCGCGCCAGGCGGCGCGGCCGTGCATCGCGGTATGGGCTAGCGAGGCGCGGAAGCGGGCTCCGCGGGTTCATCTGTAGCGGGTGCACGGTTTCGCTGCGGTAGCGTTCCGGCGAGTTTGCCGAGCAAGGTGAAGTAGCAGATCACGACGGGGATGAAGCTGAGTCCGTCCATCATCGCATTGGCGTTCATGTTGGCCATTTCGCGTGATTGACCGCGCTTCATGAGTTCTTCGCGAACGGCGGGAATCGCGGACTGTATCAAGCCATACCCAACCGTCGAAGCCCCGACGATCCCCATTCGTTGCGTGACCTGCGAGATCACATGCGCGACCTGCTGTAGGCCCTCACGACCATCATTAAAGGTTCCCATCGCCGCTTCGACTGCGGCGCCAATGTCCGGCGTGGGATTCGCTCCCGGCTTGAAGAGCAGCTTCGACTGCGACTTGCCGTCAGGCCCCTCAATCTCGATCCGGCTATTGGCCTGGAGGGCCTGCATCAGAATCGGAGTGAGGGCACCGGCTAGAAGCGATGTCAATATGGCTACGGCATAGCCGGCGCCCGCTGACAGCCCCGCGTTCGCCGTTACCGCGCCGCGTACCGCATTGAGGCCGCCGAAGGACAGGATGCCAGCCGCGATGTTTCTCCAGGAGTCGACAGCATATTGCGACTTCGCCGCGTCCTGCGCCGTGCGGATCGCCTCGATTTGCGCGGAACGGTTTGGGGCGTCATGCGGCACCATTAGCTCAGCGTCTGCCGGTGCCAACTTCGTGCCGGTGCCCAGGGTCTTCGACATTAGTGCGATTGCAGCGGGCGCCGCTGCTGCAGCCGCCACCGTATTGCCGACGCCCCCCAACCCGGCACCGATCAAGACGGCCTCCATTTGTTTGAGCACCTGCTGGCCGAACTCCGGATTCACCGTGTGCTCGATAGTCGATCCGACGCCTCGGAATGCACCGAATGTGATCGCTGCACCGACGCCGCCACCGGCCGCCACCGGCAGTGCCGCTTTAACATAGTCCCAGAGACGCGCGGGTGAATCCACGTTCTGTGGTAGCGCCTGGTTGGAGAGGTGGTCCATCGCGCTCTCGATATCGCCCCGCTCCCGATTGCTCGACAAGGCACCGGACGACTGCTGCTGCACCGGCTGGAGCGAGCGCACGCTCAGTTGCCGCGAAACGGGCTGCATCTCCACAACGTCACCCGACTGCGCGCCCGGTGCCTCTTCACTCCCGCGCAACGCGGGGGAGTGAAGAGACTCCAGCGAGGCACGTCGTCGCGTTCCGGTCGAGACGCGCGACAGCGACGGATCGCCTTCGGGGCCACTTCGCGGTGGAGCACCCGCCAGCGGTAGGTGCTCCTTCGAAAGCCGGCTCTGTGACGGCGTGCCAGGGCGGCTCGTCGACGCTGCGGCCGTTGTATCGACCGTTGCCGGAAAATGAGTGGACGAAGGGCTGGACGGCGTCGAGCCGATTCCGTTGCCGTGGGCCATGGTGCTCCTCCTGATATGAATGGCGAAAAAAACCGGACCTTCGCATGTCATTCGGGGAGTGCGTGCTGCTCGTGCTACGAACGCTCGAACCTTTCGCAAATGCTTCGACGCATGTGTGTGCGTTCGAAACACCGTGCCGCCGAACCATGGCATCCGTCTATCTATGGGTGCCCATTAGAGCAGTGCAGCGCGGCGCCTGGCGGGACAACACGAAATGACGTCGCGTCACGCGAATGCGCGGGCGCCGATTCATTCCGTGTACATATGAGGTGGGATAGCGGTGCGGCGATCCACTCGCCGCGCAGGGTCAGTTCTTGCGCCGGTACTCGACCGCGAACTTGATCAGCTCCGCCTGTCCTTCGATATCGAGCTTACGTTTGAGGTTGAGCCGGTGCGTCTCCACCGTGCGTACCGATAGCCCATTGCGCTGCGCGATCTGCTTGCTCGACAGGCCGTCGGCGAGAGCGTCGAGAATCTCGCGCTCACGCGGCGTCAGCTGTTCGACCGGCATCTGCATCGCGGACGCCTGGATCATGCGCGCGCCGAGTTCCGTGCTGAAGAACCGCTCGCCGCGCAGCACCGCATCGATCGCGTGGATGATCTCCGTCGCCGGCGAGTCCTTCAGCACGTACCCGCTCGCACCGGCGCGCACTGCCTGCGTCACGTACTGAACGTTGTCGTGCATCGAGAGCATCAGCACGCGGATCGCAGGGAAGCGCTCGTGAAAGACGGCTGCCAGTTCGATACCGTTCATTCCCTTCATGCCGACGTCCATCAAGACGAGATCGGGTTCATGTTGCGCGGCGAGCGCGAGCGCCTCGTCGGCATTGCCCGCTTCGCCGACAACTGTGAAAGTCGGCACAGCATCGAGCCGCGCACGCAAACCATCGCGCACGAGCGGATGATCGTCGACCAGCATCAGACGCGCAGGGGAGGACGAAATGTCGTTCATGTTGAATGTCCTTCAGACCGGTAGACGCTGCGCGTTGTTTGCGAGCGGCACGCGCGCGGTGAGGATCGTATGGCCCGCCTGCGACGCCAGCGACAAGGTGCCGGCGAGCCGCTCGAGCCGCTCGCGCATGTTGCGCAGCCCCACGCCGCCACGCGAACCGGCAAATGCATAGGCGACGTCGAAGCCGCAACCGTTGTCGAACATCGACAGCGTGACTGCATCGGCCGAGATGTCGAGCGAGAGTGTTGCACGCGTGGCCCGCGAGTGACGCACGACGTTGGTCAGCGCTTCCTGCGCGATGCGGAACAGCACGATGTTGATCGCATCCGGCAGCGGCGTTGCGCTCGTCTGGCCAGTCTGCGAAAAACCGATACCCATGCCGGCTTCGTCGCTGAGTTCGCGCGTCAGTTGTTCGAGCGCGGCAGCGAGGCCGAGATCGTCGAGCATCGCGGGCCGCAGTGCGTGCGAGATGCGGCGCACTTCGCGCAGCGTGTCGCCGAGCCGCGTGAGACTCGTCGAGAGTGCCGCTTGCGCCGCCGGTATGCGGACGTCGCTGCGTTCGAGATGCGCCATCGCCGATTCGAGCAGCAATTTGACGGACACCATCATCTGGCTGATGCCATCGTGCAGCTCACGCGAGAGCCGCGCGCGTTCGGTCTCCTGCGACTCGACCACCTGCTGCGCAAGGCGTTTCAGTTTCGCGTCGGCGCTACGGTATTCGCTGACGTTCAGCACCAGAGCGCAGGCTGCGATCACGCCGAGGCCCGCAAGTGCAATCGCACCGATCCACATCATCGTGTGATCGATGTTCGCCGAGGCGCGCTGATCGATCTGCGCGAGTGTCGTGTTGACGTCGTCCAGATAGATGCCGGTGCCGATCATCCATCCCCAGCGCTCGAGCGGCACGACATAGCCGAGCTTCGGCTCGAGCCGGCCCGTCGACGGACGATTCCACACGTAACGCACATAGCCGCCGCCGCGCGCTGCCGCTGCAACTAGCTGCTGGATCGGCAGCGCGCCTTGCGGATCGCGCATGGTCCACAGGTCCCGACCTACCAGGTCCGATTGACGTGGATGCATCAGCGATCGCCCATGCATGTCGTAGACGAAGAAATAGCCGTCCGGGCCGAAGTCCATCTTTTTCAGCACGTCGAGCGCCCGCAGGCGCAGCATCGCGTCGTCGCGCGCATTGTTGTGATCGGTGTCGTAGAGCGGGGCGATCGCGCTGGTTGCGAGCTCGACGTAGTGCTTCAGTTCGATCTGCTTGCTCGACAGGTACGCAGCCTGCGTCGTTGCGTGCTGTGTGTCGGCAAGCACCCGCGCCTGCTCGCGCACGCCGAATTCGATACCGGCGATTGCCGCCAGGAACGGCACGATGGCGAGCAGAAACATCTTCGCTTTGAGGTTCATCGCTGAAAAGGGGTAACAGATTGTCTGCGTAGTACTACGTAGTCGGGTTACGTATTCGTGCGCTTGTCGCGACGGCGGCAACAGCGAATACTACGCCGCCGGGCACGGCATGCTTCCCACTGTGTGTCCCGGCTTGCGTGTCGTCGCAGAGAAACGGCTCGACGATCCGCGCAAATCATCGCACGGCCTGGCGGACGCCGCAGTGTACGGCCCAGGTACCCCGATTCAATAAACCAGAGGAGACAATCATGGAGTCTACCGATCAGTCTGGCCGTTCATGGCTATGGCTCATCTTGCTCGTGCCGTACATCGCGCTGCTGTGGCTGCCGTTCTATAACGACGCGCGTCCTTCATTTGCGGGCTTTCCGTTCTTCTACTGGTATCAGTTCCTCTGGGTGCCGTTGACGTCGCTCCTGATCTACGTCGTCTACCGGAGGATCAAATGAGCGATCTGAATCCTGTCAATCCGGTGGCGATGAGCGTTTTCATCGCGTTCTTCCTGCTGGTCACCGTGGTCGGCTTCTTCGCCGCGCGCTGGAAACGGGGCGACCTGACGCAACTGCACGAATGGGGGCTCGGCGGACGACAGTTCGGCACCGTCATCTCGTGGTTTCT